>JAZTWX010000013.1:0-28834 GCA_045636125.1 Bacteroidaceae bacterium | reverse complement strand
TGCAGTTGAGTTTACTATCCAATCTTTGTCATTGAATTGTTGTGAATAGTGATTGTGTATTGCATTTCGCAGTGCTATTTCAAACATTCCAATAACACCGAATAAACGTTGGCTTAACTTAAGGTTATGATGATATAGTTGCAAAGTCCTTTGTTTATTACCTTTTGCAACACGAAAATATTTGCCTATTCGTGCTTGTGATAATATAGATACTAATTCTTCGTATTTCATTATTGCTGTTCCTAATGTTCTTAACGATGACAAAGATAATGCTAAGAAGGTTAATTTTGAGTATGGAATAAATAAAAGTAGTAATATCTCTTTGTTTATTTCAAACTTGTTTTTATCTTTGTGCCGTAAGACCCTGCTGTCCCTGCTGAAAAGCATACTTCAGGGTTATTGTTTTTTATATAGGTATATGCTAGAGAGCGAGCAAACTATGTAATCACAAAAAGAGGAAAAATCATTCGATTTTTCCTCTTTTTGTGATTCCGCTGCGATTCGAACGCAGGACCCACGCCTTAGAAGGGCGTTGCTCTATCCAGCTGAGCTACGGAACCTACCTATAAATATTGCTCTTCTTGCGAAAAGCAGGGGCAAAGATAGTGCGTTTATTGTTCTACACCAAAAAAAAAGGTGCTTTTTTGTGAAAAAATGCTATTTTCCGGCCCGTAAGTTGTTATTTTATGCGGGGAATAAGGGCCTCGAGGCGGGGAATCATTATCTCCTTTCGCCCCAGTTGCACCAGTCCCTCGTCTTGCAGGCTGTTGAGTGCGCGCGACACATTGAGGCGTGTCTCGCGCAGAATTTCGGCGAGCCGTTCCATTTTTATACCTATGCGCTTAGGCCCTTGCAGGCTGTTGCAGCGTTGGGCAACGAATTTTATTATGCACCCTTCGATAGTGGCGGGGGTGTACTCCCAAATGCTTGTCTCAATCTGTTGCACCTTGCGACTGACAATGTTCATAAAGTTTAGTGAAAAGATGCTCTGCTTCGAAAACTCGCTCAAAAAATAGCTCTTGTCTATTGTGAGCACCGTGCACTCGCCTTTGGCGGCGTAGCTGTGTTTGTAGGTGGTGCTGTAACCGAACATAGAGTAGGGCTCAATGGCAAGTGGCGCGTTGTGCTCCTCTGTTATTGTGTAGCTGCGGTCGGCTGCGGTAGCTTCGGCTGTAATGGTACCTTTGGTGAGTATAATGAACTTGTCGCACTCCTCGCCGCGGGCCGCGATTGTTGCTTTGTCGCCATAGGTGGTGAACTCCAGTTTCACCTTGTCGAGTATGGCTGTAATGTCGTCTTTGCTCATTCCCTGAAAGTAGGGCAGGCATAATAAACTTTCGTACATTTTAATAGGGTTGTTTCTTCTATAACTTTTTTCTCATTAAAAAAGTATAAACCAGTGGTGATATTTTAACTTTTTTAACTTAATGATCCTCTCTTGTGGGTGGCGTGCCGTGGAAAATTGTGTTTGATTTATTTTGCTATTGCACCAATCTTGCTTACCTTCGCAGATATATTATATAATGTATACTTGAAAGGCCGATGAGAGGAATGAGTGAAAAATATGATATGCTGGCAATTGTGGGCCCCACTGCCTGTGGGAAGACTGCGCTTGCCGTCGATGCAGCTCTCTCTTTCGGTGGTGAGGTGCTGAGCGCCGACAGCCGTCAGGTGTACAGGGGGATGGATATTGGCACAGGAAAGGACCTTGCCGAATATGTGCGCAACGGTGTACAGGTGCCTGTGCACCTTGTCGACATTGTGGATGCGGGTGAAAAGTATAACCTTTTCGAGTTCCAGCGCGATTTTCTGCAGGCCTACGATGATGTGCGCTCGCGCGGGGTGTTGCCCGTGCTGTGCGGTGGCAGCGGGATGTATGTGGAGTCGGTGCTGCGCGGCTATAGGCTCATCCCTGTTCCCGAAAATCCGCAGTTGCGTGCGAGTCTCGAAGAGAAAACCCTTGAGGAGCTTACAGCTATCCTTGCGGGTTATAAGATACTACACAACAATACCGACACCGACACCAAAAAGCGTGCGATACGTGCAATTGAGATTGAGGAGTATTACAGAACGTGCAGTGTAGAGGAGCGTGCCTTCCCCTCGATACGCACCCTTGTGGTGGGAGTTTATGTTGACCGTGAGGTGCGCCGCAACCGAATAACCGCTCGTCTGTTGCAGAGGGTCGACGAGGGGCTTGTGGAGGAGGTTCGTGGCCTGCTCGCTCAGGGTGTAACCGAGGAACAACTGATATATTATGGTCTCGAATACAAGTTTGTCACAATGTATGTGACCGGCAAGATAAGCCGCGACGAGATGCTCACAGGGCTCGAGATTGCCATCCACCAGTTTGCTAAAAGGCAAATGACGTGGTTCCGTGGAATGGAACGCCGCGGCACCGGAATTAATTGGATAGATGCTTCGTTGCCCCGCACCGAGCAGCTCTCAATTATAGAAAAGCTATTATATGATTAAGAATAACAAAATAGACCGACACCGCTGGGGGCTTATATACTGCCCCCGTCTGGGGACCTTTTCTCCCAACAAGCGCTGGATAGAGATACGCGAGTATTTGAAGGAGCGTTCTGTGGAGTACGATTGTATAATGTCCGAGGATTACTCCTCCTTGTCGCGTCAGGCAAAAATGCTTGCCGACAATGGTTACGAAACAATTGTTGTTGTTGGCGGCGACGGTGCGTTGCAGGATGTGATAAACGGCATAATGCTCTCGCCCAACTACTCTAAAATATCGCTTGGCATAATCCCCAACGGTATTGCCAATGACTATGCAAACTATTGGAAAATGCCTGTAAAGGATTATAAGCAGGCGGTCGACTACATTATCACCCATAAGGTACGCAGTGTCGATGTGGGTTGCTGCGCTTATGCCGGCGAGGATGGCGAGGTGAAACGATATTTTCTAAACGTGCTCAATATAGGTCTCACTGCGCGTGTGGTTGAAATTGCAAATCAGAAACGGTATATTTTCGCAAGGCTCTTTTCAACTTTCAGGAGTATCTTTTACCTGCTCTTCTGCCGTCAGAATTTCAATATGCGTTTCAGGCTCAACAGCCAGACCGTGAACAAGAAATTCATGATGCTGTGCGTGGGTAACTCGCGCGGCTATGGAATGACGCCCAGTGCCGTGCCTTATAACGGTTGGCTCGATGTGTCGGCCATTAGAATGCCCAAGTTCTTTGGAATGTTACAGGGCCTTGCAATGGTGCACAAACGCAAAATAATGAACTATGAGCTTATGGAGCCGTTCCGCACGACCGAAATACAGATAGAGAGTGTCGACGGTGCGCGTTGTGGTATAGACGGCCGCATTTTCACCCCCACATTTCCTATGCGTGTGACCGTGCTTCCCGAAGCTATTAAATTGATAATTCCAACAAAAACAAAACAATAGAAGCTATGACAATAAGAGAACTCACATCTACCGAGAATTTCTTTCTTTTGGCAGGCCCCTGTGTTATTGAGGGCGAGGATATGGCAATGCGCATTGCCGAAAAGGTTGTTGCGATGACAGCCGACCGCAATATCCCCTATGTGTTCAAAGGTTCGTACCGCAAGGCCAACCGTTCACGCATCGACTCGTTTACCGGCATTGGTGACGAGAATGCACTGCGTGTGTTGCGCAAGGTGCGCGAGACTTTCAATATTCCCGTAGTTACCGATGTCCACTCGGCCGAGGAGGCTGAAATGGCTGCCGAGTATGTCGATATTTTGCAAATTCCCGCGTTCCTCTGCCGCCAGACCGACCTTCTCGTTGCTGCAGCAAAGACAGGCCGCATAGTGAACATTAAGAAAGGACAGTTCCTCTCGCCCGAGGCAATGAAATTTGCAGCAGAAAAGGTTGTGTCGGAGGGTGGTGCCGGTCGCGTGATGCTCACCGAACGTGGAACAACTTTCGGCTATCAGGATCTTGTTGTCGATTTCCGCGGAATACCCCAGATGCGCTCTTTCGGCTATCCTGTGGTGATGGATATCACCCACTCCCTGCAGCAGCCCAACCAGGCTGCGGGCGTTACAGGTGGTATGCCCCAGATGATTTCCACAATTGCAAAGGCTGCAATAGCTGTAGGAGCCGACGGTATCTTCATAGAGACACACGAAAACCCCGCCGAAGCAAAGAGCGACGGTGCCAATATGTTGCGTCTCGACCTTATGGAAGAACTTCTCGACACTCTGCTGCGCGTGCGTGCAGCGGTGCGTTGATGTACCTGTAAAAAGAATGAGAAAAGCAGTATCGCTGTGTATAGTCTTATGGGCGTTGGTAGCAGTGCCCTTGTTTGGCAGCACCCTCGGTGAGGGCGCTGCCAAAAATCTTATGCAACGGTACGGAGAACGTCTCCTGGCGGGCGACTTTTCGGTGAGCGAACTTTTTGGCGACTTATATATAAAGGAGTATGTCGATGTTGAAAAGCGTAATCTCGCCCTGAATCTCATTCCCGGGCTTGCACGTTTCGATTCGTCGGGGAAGAATTATCTGTCGGAATTCTTCTATGAGGTGCATTATGTAAAGGGCGCTGTGCCCGACATAAGGCGTGTGGCTCATTTGACATCGTTCAAGCGGGGTAGTGGCGAAATTGAACGTGTGATGTATTATGTAAGCCCCGATTTTTTGAAAGAGAAAATCTTCAAGGGGCAGTATCTCTCGCCAGTGCACCCGGCGAACTATAAATATTATAGGTATGCACTCGATACGCTCTATGCTGCAACCGACGGCAGTTGTAAAATAAAATTCGAACAGCGGTTCGACAATATAAAGCTCATTGATAAAGGGTGGGTGCTCATTACCGACAGCTGTGCCGTGCGTGCAGCATCGTTCGAGGGGTGGGACGAACAGAGCCGTTTCGTGGTAACCTGTACAATGGGTAATGAGGGGCTCGAACGTTTTGTCGTGAAAGATATAAACGTGTTCATCGACTACAAATTCGCATATAACCGGTTGAAAATATCGGCCTCTGCAACCTATTCTTATTTTGCCCTCTCGAACGAGTTGCAGGGCTTCGATAAAAAGAGACATTTCGATGTTACCGGCTCGCTAAATACCAATTGGAGCAATAATTATAAAGGTCCGAGCACTCTTTATGCAACTCTGCACCGCGCTACACCGCTCACTTCTGCCGACTCGCTTGTTTACCTCGAAAAAGAGAAGGCGAAAAAAAGAGCTGCCGCTTCTGTAAAACGGTCGAAGAGCGAGCCACAAGGCGTGGGCGACAAGGTGACAAAGTGGTTGTGGGAACTGGGCGATGGAATGACCAGCAGTCACAGCCTTAACTGGGGTGAGAGTAACGTGAAAATGTATCCTTTGGTAAACCCGTCTTACCTGCGTTACAGCTCCGACGATGGTGTCACATACAAACTTGCGATGAACCTGAAAAGCCGCGTAAATGGAAAATATCCGCTGTATATGAAGCCGGTTCTCGGTTACAGTTTCAAACGCAAGGAATTTTACTGGAGCGTAAAAGGCAATTATGTCTATAATTTGCGCAAGCAGGGTGTTTTGTCGCTTGGTGTGAGCCGCGAAAAGAGTATCTACCGAAAGGTGGAGGTGGAAAAATTCAAAGAGCTCGATTTTTCGCAGGTCGTTTTCCGTGAGAATGCTCTCAATTATTACCGCGACACGCGTGTGCGCCTGAATGCGCAGCGTGAGCTTTTCAACGGTTTCGACATTCACTTGGGAGCGACCTTCTATTACCGCTCGATGCGTGGAGATGCAGTGGGGGAGGTTGTGGAAGGCGAGGTCGTACCGCGCAAGTACAAGAACTTCGCGCCTATGCTGCAGCTTGTGTGGCACCCGGGAATGTACCATTATTACGACGGCGACAATAAGGTAAACCTCGGTTCTCATCTGCCACGTTTTTCGCTTAATGTGGAGCAGGGTATCAGGGGTTTTTTGAAATCGACAGGAGTGTACACCCGCGCCGAGCTTGATGTGCAGCACAAGATGGCTCTGGCGGGCAGCTCGTTCTTGTTTACTCGTGTGGGTGCGGGTGGGTATCTCTACGACAAGGATGTAGCGTTTATCTCTTATGCCTTTTTGAAAGACAATATTCTCCCGCTCGATAAAGACGATGAGCTGAAGGGTGTCTTTCAGTTGCTCGATGCCGAGTGGTACAACTCGGCCAACCGCTATTTCAGGGCCAATGCAACCTATGTTTCGCCCTTCCTCCTGCTGAATAAGATTGTGCCCGGAGCACGCATCTTCAAGAACGAGATGCTCTTTTTCAATGCGCTTTTTATGTCGAAACTTTGCCCCTATACCGAGCTTGGTTACGGCGTTGAAACGCCCTATGTGAACGTGGGTGGTTTTGTAGCTTTCGACAACTTCTCGTTTTACAAAATTGGCTGTAAAATAACAGTTTCGCTTTTTGGTGATTGATGCTCCGGCGGGTTTTAATAATTTTTTGAAAAAATAGTGTGGTTTTTTTGTAATTGAATTTTATAATCATTACATTTGGGAGGTGAAATGTAAATTCATTTATTAAAAAATTATACGAGATGAGTTATTTGCGATTCGAAAAAACGCTGATGACGAACTTGGAAGAGTCGTTGCAGAAGGAAATTTTGAGGACAAACCGTTCGGGTGCTTATCATTGCTCGACAATCGTCGACTGTAACACCCGTAAATATCACGGATTGTTGGTTGTTCCCATCCCTCAGCTCGACGATGAGAACCACGTGTTGCTATCGTCGCTCGATGAAACAGTTGTGCTGCACGGTGCAGAATTCAACTTGGGATTGCACAAGTATAACGCCGACAACTTCAGTCCCCGCGGCAACAAGTACATCCGAGAATTCGCCTGGGAGCGTGTCCCCACTACAATTTACAACGTAGGTGGCGTGTGGCTTAAAAAAGAGAAAGCCTTTGTACATCACGAGAACAGAATTCTTATTCGCTACACCCTTTTGAAAGCGAATACGGCAGTAACATTGCGTTTGCGTCCCTTCCTGGCGTTCCGCAGCGTGCGTGAATATACTCACGAAAATGCTATTGCCGACCGCAGCTACAAGGAGGTGGAGAACGGTATAAGTATGCGTATGTATGCCGATTATCCCGACCTCTATATGCAGTTGAACAAGAAGAACGACTTTGTTTACAACCCCGACTGGTACCGTGGTATCGAGTATGTAAAAGAGCTTGAGCGCGGTTACGACTTCAACGAGGATCTCTTTGTCCCCGGTTATTTCGAGGTTAAGATGAAGGCTGGCGAGAGTATCGTCTTCTCGGGCGGTGTGTCACCCATCACCACAAGAACAATGAAGGCTGCGTTCGAGCACGAAGAAGAGATACGCGACCCCCGCGACAACTTTATGCACTGTATGCAGTGTGCTGCCAACCAGTTCTTCAATGTTCAGGGCAAGCACATTTACATTCTTGCAGGTTATCCCTGGTTCAAGTGCCGTGCGCGCGACCTCTTTGTTTCGCTTCCCGGTCTTGCTCTCTCGCAGGGACACTACGAGGAGTTCGAAAAGGTTATGCACACAGCGAGCATTGCCATCGACGATTTCCTTAACGACCGCGTGAGCGAGTGCAAGATTCACGAGATGGAACACCCCGATGTCCTTTTGTGGGCAGTGTGGGCGCTTCAGCAGTATGCAAAAGAGTGCAGTATGGAGGCTTGCCGCGACAAGTACGGCGCCCTTCTAATGCGCATCTTCGACTTTATACGCAATAACAGACACAACAACCTGCGCGTAGCACAGAATGGTCTTTTGGCTACCAACGGAAAGGACAAGGCTGTTACCTGGATGAACTCTTCGGTAAACGGTCGCCCCGTTGTTCCGCGCACAGGTTACGTTGTTGAAATAAACGCATTGTGGTACAACGCGCTCGTGTTCATACAGCAAATGGCCGAGCTTATGCACAACCAGCAGGTGCTCGACTCGCTTGTACGTCTTATACCCCTTGCAAAAACAGCATTCGTGGAGGTGTTCCTCAACGAGCACGGCTATCTCTACGACTATGTCGATGGCGACTATGTCGACTGGAGCGTTCGCCCCAATATGATTTTTGCTGTGGCTCTCGACAATTCGCCCCTCGATTCCAAACAGAAGAAAAAAGTTCTCGATATTGTTACCCGTGAGCTTCTCACTCCCCGCGGTCTGCGTTCACTCTCGCCCAAGAGCGTCGGTTACAACCCCAACTATGTGGGCCCGCAGATACAGCGCGACTATGCTTACCACCAGGGTACAGCGTGGCCTTGGCTCGGCGGTTTC
This sequence comes from Bacteroidaceae bacterium, assembly GCA_045636125.1. Classification (GTDB taxonomy): domain Bacteria; phylum Bacteroidota; class Bacteroidia; order Bacteroidales; family Bacteroidaceae; genus HGM04593. The sequence continues at coordinate 20,608 of JAZTWX010000013.1, read as the reverse complement.
TACTACGAGGCTTATTTGAAAATTTACAAGTTGAGCGGAATATCGTTCGTAGAGCGCCATATGGTAGGCTTCGAGGACGAAATTGTTCAGCACTGTGTAGGTTCAATCCCCGAGGTGTTCGACGGTAACCCGCCCTTCAAGGGACGTGGTGCTGTGGCATTCGCAATGAACGTGGCACAGATATTGAGAACAAGCCAGCTGCTCAAAGAGTATGAATCTAAATTGGAGGGATAAACGATATGAAAGTATTAATGTTCGGTTGGGAGTTCCCGCCTCACATCTCGGGCGGACTCGGTACAGCAAGTTACGGACTTACCAAAGGCTTTGTTCAGCAGGGCGATGTAGAGATTAAATTCTGTATCCCCAAGCCCTATGGCGACGAAGATAACAGCTTTTTGAGAATCGTTGGTATGAACTCCGTGCCCATTGTGTGGAAGGATGTCGACCACAATTATGTAAATTCACGTGTAGGCTCTGTTATCACCCCCGATGAATATTACCGTTACCGTGAGCACATCTACGGCGATTTCAGCTATATGAACACAAATGATCTCGGTTGTATGGAGTTTGCGGGCGGTTACCCCGAAAATCTTCACGAAGAGATTAACAACTACTCGATAATTGCAGGCGTTGTTGCTCGCACCGAGGAGTTCGATATTATTCACTCACACGACTGGCTCACATACCCTGCAGGTATCCACGCCAAGCAGGTGTCGGGAAAGAAGCTTGTGATTCACGTGCACGCTACCGACTTCGACCGCAGCCGTGGTAACGTGAACCCCACAGTATATGCCATTGAGAAGAACGGTATGGATAACGCCGACCACATCCTGTGTGTGAGTGAGCTTACCCGCCAGACCGTTATTCACAAATACCATCAGCACCCCGACAAGGTTTCTACCTTGCACAATGCCGTAACTCCTCTTGAACAGGATATTCTGGACATTGTTCCCAAGAAGATACCCGGTGAGAAGGTCGTTACTTTCCTCGGCCGTATCACAATGCAGAAGGGTCCCGAGTACTTTGTTGAGGCTGCCGCAATGGTTCTCAAGCGTACAAAGAACATCCGTTTCTGCATGGCAGGTAGCGGTGATATGATGAACGATATGATTCGCCTCGCTGCACAGCGCGGAATTTCGGACCGTTTCCACTTCCCCGGCTTTATGCGCGGCCGCCAGGTGTACGAGTGCCTCAAGGCCAGCGATGTGTACATAATGCCTTCGGTTAGTGAACCGTTCGGTATCTCACCTCTCGAGGCTATGCAGTGCGACGTGCCCACAATTATCTCAAAACAGTCGGGTTGTGCCGAAATTCTCGACAAATGTATCAAGACCGACTATTGGGATATTCACGCAATGGCCGATGCCATCTACTCAATATGTAACAACGAGTCGTTGTATGAGTATTTGAAGGTTGAGGGTCGCAATGAGGTGAACCAGATCACTTGGGAGAACGTAGCCCTTAAACTGCGTAAGGTATATGAAAAAGTAATGGGTTGGTAAATTTAAAAAAAGACGAATAATATGAAAACAATTTGTTTCTATTTCGAGATTCATCAGATCAGACAGTTGAAGCGCTATCGCTTCTTTGATATAGGTAGTGACCACTACTACTATGACGATTATGCAAACGAGAGTGCAATTACCGAAATTGCCGAAAAATCATATATCCCCGCATTGACAACAATGCTGGAGATGATTAAGGAGAACGATGGCGCATTCAAGGTTGCATTCTCGGTATCGGGTGTGGGCTTGGAGATGTTGGAGCTTTATGCTCCCCAGGTAATTGAGCTCTTGCACGAGATTAACAAGACAGGCTGCTGCGAGTTCCTTTGCGAGCCCTACTCTCACGGCCTCTCTTCGCTTGCATCGCGCGATGTATTTATGGAGGAGGTTCAGCGCCAGAAACGCAAAATCAAAGAGCTCTTTGGCAAAAACCCCAAAGTGTTGCGTAACTCGGGTCTCATCTACTCTGACGAGATTGGTGAGATGGCAGCGCAGATGGGCTTCAAAGGTATGCTTTCAGAGGGTGCTAAACACATTCTCGCTTGGAGAAGCCCCCACTTTGTTTACAACTGCTCAACAGCTCCCAGCTTGAAGCTGTTGCTCCGCGACTATAAGCTCTCTGACGATATTTCATTGCGTTTCTCAAACCCCAAATGGAGCGAGTATCCTTTGTTTGCCGAAACATACGTTGACTGGATTGCAAAATTGCCCGAGGAAGACGAGGTAATCAATATCTTTATGAACCTTCACGCTCTTGGCGTTTCGCAGCCTCTTGAATCGCACATTCTCGACTTCTTGAAGGCTATTCCCGCTTGTGCAAAAGAGCGCGGTATTTCGTTCTCTACTCCTTCGGAGATTATCGACAAGCACAAATCGGTTGGCCCTCTCGAGGTTTCTTATCCCCTCTCTTGGATGGACGAGGAGCGCGACGCCAGCTCGTGGTTGGGTAACAGCTTGCAGCGTGAGGCTTTCGACAAGCTCTATAGCCTTGCAGAGCGTATCTCTTTGTCGGACGACAAGAAACTGAAGCAGGATTTCGACTACTTGCAGGCAGCCGAGAACTTGCGCTTTATGACCACAAAGCAGAACGGTATCATCACAGAGCGTTGCATCTATGAGTCGCCTTACGATGCGTTCACCAACTATATGAATATTCTCGGTGACTTTATGGCTCGCGTGCGTGCACAGTATCCCGAGGAGATGGACAACGAGGAGTTGGGCGCATTGCAGCAGATGATCGGTAACCAGGAGGTTGAGATTGTTCAGTTGCAGGCCGAGGTTGAGAGTCTCAAGAGCAAGCTCGCCAAGAAAGAGAAGAAAGCTGCCAAAGAGGCTGCTGAGCCCAAGGAGCCCAAAGAACCTAAAGCTCCCAAAGCAAAGAAAGAGAAAAAAGTAAAGGAGTAATTCCTTGTGGCACTTGATAGAAAGCCTCGGAGCACGCTCCGAGGCTTTTGTTTTGCGTTTCCTGCAAAGTGCAGCGTGGTGTTCTTGCGTTGGTGTGCGTCTGTTGTTCGCCTGTTAGTTGTACGCCGTGTCTGGGCTGTATGGCTTTGCTTGGCTGTAAAGGGTGTGTATATAAGCCGAATCAGGCTGCACATTGCGTGCAGCCTGATTCGGCTTATCTGAATGGTCTCTGCGGGTTATTTGTAGTTGCTGGCAACCACCACAACATCTATGCCGTGGTTCTTGCCTCCGCGCAGTTTTACACAACTCATTGGGGTGTAGTGTCTAACCCTTGTGACGTTGCCGTAAACGTCGCTCGATGTGCTTACGGGTATAATTACCACCTTGTTCCAGTCGGCGTCGTTGGTGCCGGCCTCACGCTCTTTGCGACACTCTTTAATGAGGTTGGCAATGTTGCTGAAAGTGTACTTTCCGCTGTTTGAAAGGGTGGTGCGGAACGATGTCTTTCCGTCGCACAGCTTGTTCTTTGAGAAGAATGTCTCCTGCTCGCTCTTGCGCACCATTATAACCTCTTGCGGGGCTTTAAAGCCGTTCTCTTCGTCGGCTCCAAAGCTGCTGAACTCAATTTTTACCGAGTTGATGGTGTCGCCGGGGAAGCGGTCCATTATCTCGTCTACGGGGAGCTCCACCTCGGTGAATATTCCTGCGGGGGTTTTAATATAGGTGTAGTCCTCTTCGGCAAGCATTTCGCTTGTGTCGCCATTGTCGAACTTGTTCAACTGTATGACCTCTTTGCCCGAATGGAAGGGGGTTACGAGTGTTTCAATGGAGTCCTTGAGGCCTGTGCTGCTTGTTATGTAGTGGCTGAAAGCTACCTCGAGGCTCGCGCGGTAGATGTTGAGTATTGTGCCGTCGCCTTGTGTGCTTTTTACATAGAGGCCTTTGAATACATTGTTTATGAACACCTCGGAGTTCTTGAAATTGTCGGGGTTGGCATAGTATTCTGCAATTATGCGGTTGCCAATTTCGTTGGGCAGTGCAATTTCAATGTTCATAGGGTATTCGTCGGTCGATATTGTGTCGTGCAACGAATAGTCCTTTGCGCTGTATACCTTTGTGGCTATGGGCACTTTGCCGCTGCCGGTGTACTCTTCAATGTCGAAGTCGGTGTAGTATTGCTCTCCCTCGCTCATTGTGTTTTCGAGCTCGTACACGGCGCATTTCATTGTGTTGTTCTCATTGCCCTTGTAACTGTCGTAGTAGATGCGCAGGTTTGTGTATGCTGCTTTATTGTCTATTACGCCCTCCTCGGGAAAGGCTGCGCCGTAACCGCTGTTGAACTGTGTGGCGAAACTTGCCTCGAACGTGGTGTTGTTCTCGGGCTCGGTGTAACGTCCAAGGTAGAGAGTTTCCGAGTTGTTGAGAATGGAGTTTGCGACGTCAATGGATTTGCTTTTGGCTGTAAAGGTATCGGTGGCAATGGTAACAATGTCGCTGTCGGGTACGACGCTGCTTCCTATGCTTGCCGTGTCCTCGTCGCACTGCGTGAATGTGAGTATTGCAGTTGCCGCAAACAATATGAGTTTCAGGTATTTTTTCATACGGTGGGGTTAATCCGTTTACATTCTACAGCCGCTCCCGCGTGGGGCGGTTCTTTCTTAAAGGATTGTATCGTAGAAATTGTTGCACTCTTCGGCATACTTGTCATCGTCGGTTTTGGGGAGGATGGGCTTGCCGAGTGATTGTGCATACTCGATGAGGGCGGGCGAAATGTTGTCGCCGTTTATTATGATGCCGTCGCTGTAACGTATGGCGAGTTTCGCAAGTTTCTCATATGTGACGGGTGTCTGTACCCCGTCGAGAAGCTCTGCGCTCATATCCTTGTAGAGTACCTTCTGCAAGAAATTCTCTGAGAATGTGCCCTGGAAGTTGTCGTCGTAGAGCGAAAGGACTATCTTCGACTCGCGGAACGAGGGCTCGTCCTTGTATGCGCTTTTGATGAACAGGGGTGTGAGTGCCGAAATCCAGCCGTGGCAGTGGATTATTTCGGGGCACCAGTGCTGTTTTTTTACAGTCTCCAATACGCCGCGAGAGAAGAATATTGCGCGCTCGTCGTTGTCGGCATATTCGTTGCCCTGCTCGTCGGTTGTCATAAGACGGTTCTGGAAATAGTCGTCGTTGTCGATGAAATATACCTGCATATGTGCAGCCTGCAACGATGCTACTTTAATGATGAGCGGGTGGTCGGTGTCGTCTATTATAAGATTCATACCGGTGAGGCGTTTAACCTCGTGCAACTGGTTGCGTCTGATGTTGATTGTACCCCATTTGGGCATAAACAATCTTATATCCTTGCCGCTCTCTTGTGTAGCTTGCGGCAGGCTGCGACCTATGTTTGCTATTGTCGATTCTTGTACGAACGGTGTAATTTCCTGAGTGATAAATAGTACTTTGTTTGTCTTCATCTTGTTTAGTTTCTTTCCCGCAGGTGTAGTAAATGGCGGTTTGCAAAGTTACGAAAAAAACGGCATTGTAGCAAATTAATATTCGTTTTTAAGCCTTTTTGCTGTTAAAAACGGCTTGATTTACAATTGTTAACGTATTTTTGAAACATTTTGTAAATGTAGCTCCTGCTTATGTGCAATGTATATTTTTTCTAATATTTATTTCTTTATGTGGTTATTTGTTTGTTACTTTGCATTGTTTTTTGCGATTTTAATCGCAAAAAACAATGCGAAAACAGGCTGCGCTCGCTGTGTAACCTGCAAGTAAACTTGCGTTTGCGCTCGCTTGCACTGTCTTTGCATACTAATAAGAATTGTAAAAGGTGTGTGTAAAGCTAATCGCAAAAAACAATGCTAAAACAGGCTGCGCTCGCCGTGCAATCTGCAAGTAAACTTGCGTTTGCGCTCGCTGTGCAACCTGTAAGTAAACTTGCGTTTGCTCAGCCCTATGCATAATATTATAAAATGTTGCTGAAATGAAAATAATTAACACTATAAATGAATTGCGTGCCGAGCTTGATGCTTACCGTGCAGCAGGCAAGAGCATTGCTCTTGTGCCCACAATGGGTGCTTTGCATCGTGGCCACTCGTCGCTGGTTGAACGTGCCGTTGCCGAAAACGACATTGTGGTTGTGAGCATATTTGTGAACCCCACGCAGTTCAACGACAAAAATGATCTTAAAAACTACCCCCGTACTTTGGAGGCCGACTGCGCGCTTCTCGACGAGGTGGGTGCTGCAATAGCCTTTGCACCGTCGGTCGAGGAGATGTACCCCGAACCCGACACACGTGAATTCTCATTTGCTCCGCTCGACACTGTGATGGAGGGTGCTTGCCGCCCCGGCCATTTTAACGGCGTTGCGCAAATTGTGAGCAAGCTTTTCTATGCGGTGGAGCCCCATAAGGCCTATTTCGGCGAGAAGGATTTCCAGCAGCTTGCCATTATAAGACAAATGGTGCGCGACCTTGCTATTGATGTTGAAATTGTCGGTTGTCCCATTGTGCGTGAGGCAGATGGCCTTGCAATGAGCAGTCGCAACACATTACTCACTGCCGAGGAGCGTGAGCGTGCGCTTGCAATATCGCGCACTCTCTTTGCGAGTCTCAATATAGCAAAGGAAAAATCGCTTGCTGCCACAAAGGCTTTTGTCGAGGATGCCATAAACGCTGTTCCCGGGCTCGAATTGGAGTATTTCCAGATTGTCGACGGCAACACGTTGCAGCAGATATGTGAGTGGAGCGACAGCGACTATGCTGTTGGCTGCATAGCTCTCTTCTGCGGGAAAATTCGTCTTATCGATAATATAAAATATTAAAATAGGTAGGTTATGATGTTACAGATGCTTAAAGCAAAAATACACTGCGCCACCGTTACCGAGGCCAACCTTAATTATATGGGCAGTATCACAATAGACGAAGCTCTGTTGGAGGCTACCGGTCTGTTGGAGGGTGAGATGGTACACGTTGTTAACAACAACAACGGCGAGCGCATAGTAACCTATATTATAAAAGGAGAGCGTGGCTCGGGTGTAATCTGTCTGAACGGTGCTGCAGCGCACAAGTTCAGTCCCGGTGATGTGGTAATTATTATGGCCTACGCGATAATGTCACCCGAAGAGGCTGCGACCTTCAAGCCCCGCGTTATCTTCCCTCGCAAAGGTAGCAATCTGCTGTAAGAACATTTTACCCGTAAAATAAAAACCGCCAGACTTGAAGCCTGGCGGTTTTTGTTGTATGTGTCGCTGCTTATTTGCAGTAGTTTGTCACACTGAGGTTCGATATTTTGCTGTTGAAATTACCGGCCTTCTTCAATGGGAATACAAGCGTGCGTACATAATACATCTTGTCCTTGCCGCCCTCGTTGTGGTAGCGAGTCTGTTTGTTTAGTGTTTCAACAAGCTTTCCGTTGATGTACAATTTAGTCTCCTGTTGGTTGCCGCTGATGGTAACGGTTGCCTTTTCGCCGGGGAAGAAACTGTAGTTGAAGGTGTTGAGGTAGCCGTCGCGTGCAAAACCGAGCATTCCCGAAACGGGGTCGCTCAAGTAGAACTCAGTGTCGCGTGAGCTGAAAAGCACTGTACCTCTCTTCTCTTTGGCAGCGTCTATGTCGAATGTTACCGAGTACTCGAAACCAATCTCCTCAATTGAGTTTTCGCTGTTGGGCGCAACTGTGGCAGCCTCGATGATGGTGCGCTTCTCGCCGCTGAAACGGCCGGCAATGTTAACACCGGGAGCGTCGCTCAAAGCAAGGCGCGCTTTGTCGAATTGCTCAAAGGGAACAGAAGGCTTGGCGCCTGTCCACATCTTCACAGCCATTGTCTGCATTGCGGGGAACACGCGGTAGTGAATATCCTTGCAGCTGATACCGTTGCCGGCGTGGTCGTTCCACACTGCAAACGAACCGCCTTTTATCTGCGGGTGCTTCTCGGGGAATTTTTCGCCGCCAATCTGTGCGGGTGTCCAGTTTTCGTAAAGGTGCTTGCAGTTGAGGTAGTCGTAGTAGTAACCTGCAGCGGGAACAATGTATGTCCAGCCGTCGGGGATGCTGATGACATCGTAACCGAGCTTAATCATCTCTTTGGGGTCGGCGTATCCGTTGTACCACTCGTACATCAATACGTTCTCAACTTTCACGGGAGTGTTGCCCTTTGCGTGTGTGAGCGCGCCCCAAACACAGGCTTGCTTGCCATACTTCTCGGCCTCGCGTATGCAGTGGTCGGTGAAGTAGCGGAACTTCTCTACAACGGCTGTGTCGCGGTTCGAATACTCGTCGGTACCTACGTGGAAACGGGGACCGCGGAACACGGGCTCGTCACCGCCCAGGTACTCCATAAAAAGTGAATCAACGAATGTGTATGTTGCGGGGTTGAAGAGGTCGAGGTGGTCGAGGCCATACTCCTTGCTGCCGAGCTCGGGGCGGTAGTGTACGAACGCGAGTGAGTGTGCGGGCACGTCGAACTCGGGGATAATCTCAACATTCATCTTCTCGGCGTGTTTCTGCAACTCGATGAACTCGGCTTTAGTGTAGTGTCCGTCGCGTGATGCAAGGCCGGGGAAGAAGTCGCTCTCAAGGCGGAAGCCCGAAGGTGTCTTGTCCCAGTTGTGCTCGAAATACTGCTTGAAGGCGTTGTCGTTGAGGTGAATGTGGAAAGTATTCATCTTGTAGAATGCCATAAAGTCGACATACTCGTGCAGGAACTCAATGGGGATGAATTTGCGGCCGCAGTCGAGCATAAAGCTACGCATCTCATAGTCGGGCCAGTCTTTTATTGTACCGCAGGGGATGCTCTCGCCGTTGTTCTGCTCGAGAATCTGCAGCAGGGTACGTGTCCCCCAGAAAACACCTTGTGCAGTGGGTGCGGTGAGGGTTATCTTTTTGCCTGTTGCAATGGTGTATCCCTCGGTGCCAAGTGTTTTGTCTTTTTTTGTGGCAAGATAAATATCGCCGTTGCCTGCCCGTCCTGCAACAACTGCAATCTCTTTGCCGAACATTGCTTTAATATCAGCCGCAAACTGTGTAGCGGTCTTTTCCATTTGTGCGTCACCTTTCTTGTATACGATTCGGGTGGCGTCGGTAATGTTGAAACTGCCTGTTGCTCCCTTCCACTCGCGCAGTTCGGGGATTACAAAGGGCTTTTCGTTTTTAGTATTGTTGTCGCTTGCAAAAAGGCTCACGGGTGCGATAATGGCCATTACAAGCAGTGCGATAAAGCTTTTCTTCATAGTTATAATAATATAAGTTATTCAAGTACTACAAGAGGTGCGCCGTCGGCAACTGTGTCGCCTTTGCTCACAGCAATGGATACTACTTTGCCGTCGCGGTCGGCGTTGATGTTGTTCTCCATCTTCATTGCCTCGAGCACAACAACGGTGTCGCCTTTCTTTACTGTGTCGCCCACGCTCACCTTAACATCGATGATAACACCGGGCAGGGGTGTCTTTATGGCGTTGCCGCTCACGGCTGCGGCTGCAGGTGCTGCTGCAGGTGCTGCTGCAGGTGCGGGCTTTGCTGCCACGGGCTTTACTTTTACCACGGGTTTCTCCTCTTTGGGCTTTTCCCACTCAACGCTGTAGGTCTCGCCGTTTACTGTTACTTTGGCGCTTGTTTCGCCGGCCTCTTCAATTGCAACTGTGTAGAGGTTACCGTCGATTGTGTATTTATACTCTTTCATAATGTTGTTTATCGGTTAAGGTTGTTCCAGTTCTTGTTTACATAGGTTATTGTGAGTACGCCGCTCTCCCGGTCGTGTATGTTGGCTCCTAAAAAGTCGCTCAGCGCCATTGAAATTGCGGCTGCTGTAGCATTGTCGATTTTCTTTTCCATAGCTCTTGGGTTTTTATAGTGGAATGTTGCCGTGTTTCTTCTTGGGAAGCTCCTGACGCTTGCCTTGCAACTGCGCAAGTGCGCGTATTACGCGGAAGCGGGTGTTCCTGGGCTCTATTACATCGTCAATGTAACCGTACTTCGCTGCCTGGTAGGGGTTGGCGAAAAGGCGGTTGTACTCGGCCTCTTTCTCGGCAATGAAGGCTTTGGGGTCCTCGGCCTCTTTTGCCTCTTTTGCATAAAGGACTTCTGCTGCACCGGCTGCACCCATTACTGCAATCTCGGCACTGGGCCAAGCGTAGTTGAGGTCGGCACGAAGCTGCTTGCAGGCCATCACAATGTGTGAACCGCCGTAGGACTTGCGCAGTGTAACGGTTACTTTGGGCACTGTGGCCTCGCCGTAAGCGTAAAGGAGCTTCGCTCCGTGCAGAATTACTGCGTTGTACTCCTGTGCGGTGCCGGGTAGGAAACCGGGAACATCGACCAGTGTCACTATGGGAATGTTGAACGCGTCGCAGAAACGTACGAAACGTGCGCCTTTGCGCGAAGAGTTACAGTCGAGCACGCCGGCGTAACGGCAGGGCTGGTTGGCTACAATGCCCACCGACTTTCCGTTCATTCGTGCAAAGCCCACAATAATGTTCTGCGCATAGTCGCGGTGAATCTCGAGGAACTCTCCGTTATCCACAATCTCGCCAATTACATTGTACATATCGTATGCCTGGTTGGGGTTGTCGGGGATAATCTCGTTGAGAATGTCGCTCTTGCGGTCGATGGGGTCGGTACAGGGGACATCGGGCACGCTCTCCATATTGTTCTGCGGAATATAGCTCAGCAGTTTACGTATGAGTGCAAGGCCCTCTTCCTCGGTCTGTGCGGTAAAGTGTGTGACACCCGATTTTCCGGCGTGTACGCTGGCGCCACCGAGTTCCTCTTGTGTAACCACCTCGCCCAGCACGGTCTTAACCACTTTGGGGCCGGTGAGGAACATATAGGATGTTCCCTCGGTCATAATTGTAAAGTCGGTGAGGGCGGGGGAGTATACCGCTCCTCCGGCGCAGGGGCCGAAAATTCCCGAAATCTGTGGAATTACACCCGATGCCATAATGTTGCGCTGGAAAATCTCGGCGTATCCGGCAAGGGCGTTTATACCCTCCTGAATGCGTGCGCCACCGCTGTCGTTGATGCCAATGACGGGCGCGCCCATTTTCATTGCCATATCCATAACCTTGCATATCTTCTGTGCCATAGTTTCGGACAGCGAACCGCCTGTCACGGTGAAATCCTGTGCAAATACATACACGAGGCGGCCTTCTATTGTTCCGCTACCCACTACAACACCGTCGCCCAGGAACTGCTTTTTCTCCTGGCCGAAGTTTGTACAGCGGTGCGTTACAAACATATCCATCTCTTCGAAGCTGCCTTTGTCGAGCAACATATCTATGCGCTCGCGGGCGGTGTATTTCCCACGCTCGTGCTGTTTCTCAATTGCTTTTTCTCCGCCGCCCAAGCGCGCCTTTTCGCGCATAGCGACCAGCTCTTTGATTTTTTCAAATTGCTTGCTCATACTGTATGATGTTTTTGTAGTTATTTATTGGGGTTCTCGCAAAGCTCGGTGAGCACGCCTTTTGTGCTCTTCGGGTGCAGAAAGGCAATCTGCAGCCCCTCGGCACCGGCGCGCGGCGCTTTGTCAATTGTGCGCACCTCTTTTTGCTCGCACTCGGCAAGGGCGGCGGCAACACCATCCTCCACAGCGTATGCAATGTGGTGAATGCCCTCTCCGCGGTTCTCTATGAATTTTGCGATTGTGCTTTCGGGTGAAGTGGCCTCCAGGAGTTCAATCTTTGTTTCGCCTACCTTCAAAAAGGCAGTGCGCACTTTTTGGTCTTCCACTGTCTCAATGTTGTAACATTCGAACCCGAGCACCTGCTCATAGTAGGGCAGTGCCTCTTCTATACTTTTGACAGCTATGCCCAAGTGTTCTATTTTCGATATTTTCATAATTCGCTATTTTAGTCAGTTTAACATTGCGAAGATAAACAATTAAAAGTATTTATCAATCTTTTTACTTTTTAATTTCATAATTTGTTCTCTTCTTTCTTTTTCAAAATTATTTGCGTAACTTGCTCCGTTGTTCATAAACATCTTTCTGTTGTTCATTTTATACGCAATGTAGTGTTGTATTTTGAAAAAATAGAGGTCGAAGGGTTTGGTATTTATGATATTTTAATATATTTGCAAGCGAGTAAGAGAAAATAGGCTGCACACGTGCAGTGTCAATGACAATAATAAATCAGGGGGAGCTTGTCTCTTCCAAAAACAAAATAATTATGAAAAAAACATTAGTAGACCTTTTTGAGGAGTCGGTTCGTTTGTATCCCAACAACACTTTCCTCCTCGAGAAAACAGGAAAAGATGGTTTTAAACCCACTACCTACACACAGGTGAAGGAGCAGGTATACCGCTTGGGTGCCGGTTATCAGGCTCTTGGTGTAAAGAAAGGCGACAATATGGCTCTTTTGAGCGAGGGTTGCAATATGTGGGTTATCGGCGAGCTTGCAATGTTCTACGCAGGTGCTGTAAACGTGCCCCTTTCAATTAAGCTGGAGGAGAGCAACGACCTTTTGTTCCGTCTTATCCACGGCGATGTAAAGTATGTTCTTGTGTCGAACTACCAGTTGAAAAAGGTACGCGCCATTAAGGAGAAAATAAAGGATGTAAAGAAGGTAATCGTTTTTGGTGAGGTCAAAGGCGGGCTCGAAGAGGGTGAGATTGCTCTCGACGATGTTCTTAAGATGGGTGATGAGTTCCTTGCATCGCACACAATGGAGGAGTTCCTTGCTGTAGGTCAGTCTTTGCAGAACGACGATTATGCGACTATCACATACACCAGCGGTACAACAGCCGACCCCAAGGGCGTTGTTCTCACACACCGCAACTACACTGCCAACGTTGAGCAGTCGCTCACTCTTATGGATATCGACGAGACTTGGCGTACACTCATTATTTTGCCTCTCGACCACTGTTTCGCACACGTTGTGGGCTTCTACATTATGATGTCACGCGGTGCTACCGCAGCTACCGTTCAGGTTGGTCGCACTCCTATGGAGACACTCAAGAATATTCCTTCGAACATCAAAGAGGTGCGCCCCACATTCATCCTGTCGGTTCCCGCGCTTGCCAAGACCTTCAAAAAGAATATCGAGGGTGCTATCCGTGCCAAGGGTAACTTCACTGTAAAACTCTTCAATACAGGTATGAAGGTGCGTCAGATTTATTTCGGCGACAGCAACCTCGACTTCAAGGGCTGGCGTTATTTGCTTAAACCCGTTGTGTGGTTCTTCGACAAAATTATCTTCTCTAAGGTTCGTGCGAACTTCGGCGGCGAGTTGCGCTTCTTCGTAGGTGGCGGCGCATTGCTCGACAAAGAGTTGCAGAAGTTCTATGTAGGCGTTGGTATGCCTATGTATCAGGGCTATGGTCTTTCCGAGGCTACTCCCGTTATTTCGTCAAACGGCCCCGGTCTCTACCGCTTCGGTTCAAGCGGTAAGCTTGTCGAGCCCATCGACCTCAAGATATGCGACAGCGACGGCAAGGAACTTCCCGTTGGAGAAATGGGTGAGATTGTCGTTAAGGGCGAGAACGTGATGGCCGGTTACTGGAAAAACCCCGAATCGACAGCCGAAACTGTGCGCGACGGATACCTCTACACCGGTGACCTCGGTTATATGTCATCCGAGGGCTTGCTCTACGTGAAGGGTCGTTTCAAGAGCTTGCTCATCTCTAACGACGGCGAGAAGTACAGCCCCGAGGGTATTGAGGAGGCATTTGTGAGCAAGTGTGCAAGCATTGACCAGGTGATGCTCTACAACAACCAGTCGCCCTGCACATCGGCGCTCATCGTTCCCAACAAGGAGAATATCAAGCGTGCGTTGGCAGCCAAGAAGCTCGACCTCACAACCGAGGAGGGCCGCAAAGCTGCGCTCGACATCATTAAGGAAGATATCAATATGTTCAAGAAGGGTGGCGAGTTCGACGGTATGTTCCCCGGCGTGTGGTTGCCCAGCTGCTTCGCAGTTCTTGCAGAGCCTTTCAGCGAGCAGAACCAAATGATCAACAGTACAATGAAAATGGTGCGCCCCAAAATTGAAAAGGCTTACAAGGCCCGCATCGATTATATGTACACACCCGAGGGTAAACAGCTCTACAACGAGCAGAACCTCGATGCTTTGAAATAATATATTTCATTTATCTATAGAGAACGGCAGCGCCCAAAAAGTGCTGCCGTTTTCTTTGTTTTGCAATAAGGTGGTTCTGCTGAAAAGGCCGTCAGCAACAGTGCTCAAAAGGCCTCTGTCGGTTCTGTTGCGGTGCCGTGTAACGTTACTTGCTTTCCCGTGTTGTTATGAGCGGCTGTAAGGGCAGTTGCGCAGGTGATGTATAAATAAAAGGTAGCCGGTTGAAGGCTACCTTTATATGTGTTGTATACGCAGGATTATAACTCTATAAGAACCTTGGCATTCAGCTGTCGCCCTGTGAGGTAGTTGGGCACTGCATACTGGTTGTTGCTTATGTCGCTCACCCAATAGTATGAATTCACGTTGTTTATTCCCAGGAGGTTGAATGCATCTATCCCCAGCCACACGTTCTTCAGGTAACGGCGCAGGCCTGTGCGGTAGATAAACTGCTCGTTGTTGAGCAAGCGGTACGACATTCCAATGTCCACGCGCTTGTATGCGGGGGCGGTGAACACCTGGCTCTCACGACCGGTGTGCGGCGGGCCGAAGGGAAGGCCGTCGGCGTAAACGGCGCGTAGCGTCATCTTCCACTTGTCGGTGCCGGGGAAATAGTCGGTAAAGTGGAGCGAGAAATTGAATTTCTGGTTAGTGGGGCGCGGCAACCAGTCGCTGCCGTTTATGCGCTCTTTTGTCTCCATAATGGAGAATGTTATCCACGAGTCGGTGCCTTTCACAAACTCACCGAACAGCTTGAAATCGAGTCCCACGGCGTAACCGCTGGCGCAATTCTCGCCGTAGTATACAATGCGCACGTTGTCGACATTGTAGGGGATGAGGTTGTCGAGTTTCTTGTAGTAACCCTCGGCGGTGAATTTGAATGGGCGGCCGGCCATTTCAAAATGGTAGTCGCAGCCGGCAACGGCCTGCAGCGAGCGTTGCGATTTTATGTTTTTGTTCAGCTGCACGGTGGTTATTCCTCCTGTGGTTACCGTGTCGCGCAACTCCTTGTAGAAGGGTGCCTGATAGTATACTCCGGCTGCAATGCGCAAGGTGATATTCTTGTTGAATTCGGGTATGAGGCCAAGCGAGGCGCGGGGCGAAAAGAGTGTTTCGCCGTTCCAGCTCCAGCGCGAAAGACGTGCACCGGCGTTCAATGAAAAAACTCCAAGCGAGCTTTTGAACTTGTAGGTGTCCTGTACGTAGAACGAGAGTCGGTCGCTGTTCAGGCTGTTCTTTGAGCGCAGGTTGTATATGGGGCGCATTGTGTTGCCGCCCTGTGGAATATTGTAACCGGCCGAGTCGCGCATCTGCCATTCGCGTTGGTTGTCGTCGAATTTCTCTCTCTTCCACTCGGCTCCCCAGCGCAGCTCGTGAGCCTTTGTAAAATGTTTGCCCGAAAGGGCTATGGTGGAAACGTTTGCCTCCAGGTAGTTGCGTGCGTGCTCCATATAACGGCCCACGCCCAGGTTCTCGGTGGTGTTTATGTCGTTTATCCAATATTCGCTGCTAATGTCGAACGTCTCCTCCTCGTTGGTACGGAAGGTCGATGCCTGCAGTGTCAATTGGTTGTGCTCGTTGGGAATATAGTTTATTGCGGCCGAGCCGAAGAGGGTGGTGAAGAGGTCGCTCTCCCAACCGTCGAAATATACCTTGAACTCTTTCACATCCTGCAACGTTCCGAAACTTGTGGTGCGGTCGCTGGGGGTGAAATTGTATTTGTTGCGCGAAATGTTTCCAATGACGCCTATGCTCAGGGTGGGTGTTATGCGCCAGTCGAGGTGTGTCTGGTAGTCGATGAAACTGGGGTTGTATTCGCCTTTTGTGTCGAGCGTGCCCAGCAGATATTCGTTGCTCTTGTAGCGCACCGAGTTTGTGAAACTGTAGTGGTTGTTGCCCGTGCCCACGTAAAGGCTGCCGCCCAGGAGACTCGCCTGCGCTGTGGCTTCGAACGAGCGGGGCTTGCGGTAGGTGATGTCGAGCACCGACGACATTTTGTCGCCATATTTGGCTTCGAACCCTCCCGATGAGAACGCGATTGTTTCAACCATATCGGGGTTGAGGAAGCTCAATCCCTCCTGTTGCCCGGCGCGGATGAGCAGCGGACGGTATACCTCAACGCCGTTAACGTACACACTGTTCTCGTCGAAATTACCGCCGCGCACGTTGTACTGCGACGATAGCTCGTTGTGCGAGCTCACGCCTGCCTGTGTCGATATTATATCCTCTATGGCGTTGCCGCTTGCACTTGCTTGCAGGCGCAGCTGGGTGGGGGCTTTAATCTTTTGCGTGCCGCCCATCTGCTTTTCGTTGTCGGTGACCTCAACACCTTCGAGCGAGTAGCCCATTGTGGGCAGGGTTATGTTGAGTGTTATTGTGTCGGCTGGGTTATTGAAGCTGCGCTTGCGTGTCTGGTGCCCCATCATTGAAAAAACAATGGTAACCGTGTCGTTGCTCTTGCAGGTAAGCGAGTAGTAGCCGCGCAGGTCGGTGAGCGTGCCCACGGGTTGTCCCATAATGCTCACGCTGGCAATTTCAATGGGGTTGTGTGCCTCGTCGGTCACTCGCCCTTTGAATGTTACCTTTTGCGCGGCGAGCGGTAAAGCAAGCAGCACAAGCAACAGTGTGGCTATAGTTCTTATGGGGTGGTGCATTTTCATTCTCTGGGTAATCTCTCTCAATCCCTATTAAAACGTGAAAAAGTGCTTAAACGTATATTGCGCGCAAAATTTTGTTGAAAATATTCCAACGGAAGTGGTACCAACGCAGGGTGCTCACCTGCTTGCAGCCGAAATTGAGCAGCAGGTTCCTGTATCCCGAACGTATGCCTGTGAGCGTGCGCGACTCTAAAAATTCAATGTGTGCGTAGCCTCGTTTGTGGGCGTCTTCAATTGCAGCCCACACCGAAAGCAGCCCGGGGTAGTACAACGGGTAGCTCTTGCGCAGCCCGCAACTGTATGCAAGCAGGGCGCGGTTGCCCGAATACAGGCACACCGAGCAGCCTATGATTTTCCCCTTAAGCTTCACAGTGAAAAGGCGTGCGTTGGCGGTGAGCTCCCCGCTGTCGTCTATCAGCAGCCCGCGTATTATGCGCGTTTCGGCCATCGGGCGGTGTATCTTGCTGCGGTAATAATTGCGCAGCAGTCGCAGCCCTTCGTCAATTTCGGCTGCGGTGGTGGCAGGTGCGCACACTGCGCCGCGTCCGGTAGCTTTCCTTATGTGTGAACGGTGCTTGCGGCAGAGCCTTTCGGCAGGGTGGCGGCTGTGCAGCGAAATGTAGAGCCTGTAGTCGCGTATGGGCACGAAATGGTGTTCGCTCAACAGTTTGTAGGCGAAGCGGGGGTCTTCGATATTTTTTATTTCAATGTAATTGTGGTGAAGGCCGAACATGTCGAATACCTTTTCGAGGAAAAGGGCGAAAACCTCCTCTCTCCCGTTGCACTCCGCGCTGTATACCCCCTCGCCGTATATGGTGTACCAGAAGCCCGCAACCGGTGGCAGCAGGCGCACTCCTCTCCTTTTTATTATAATAAGGTGGGCAAGCTCGCGCCCGTTTTCCTGTGCCACAAGCATATAGGGCTTCGACGAGCGGCTCTTTTCGAGCAACCCGAACATTTGTGCCGAGTGGTGAATGTCGCCCTCAATGAGGGTTGGCAATTCACAGCTTTTTGTGTATATCTCTATCTGCATACAGTGGCGTGGGGCGGCGCTTTTCAAAAAAGTTGTGGCGCGGCTCTTGTTTCCAATGGGTAAAGTTAGACAAAAAGAAATAATATTCGTATCTTCGCGTGTTGTTTTTTATTAAAAGATTATGGAGGATATTTATATATTGGCTATTGAGTCGTCGTGCGACGATACATCGGCTGCGGTTATGCGTGGCGATGTCGTGCTCTCGAACGTAACAGCAGGGCAGGCCGTGCACGAACAATATGGTGGTGTGGTGCCCGAGCTCGCTTCGCGCGCCCACGAACAGAATATTGTCCCCGTGGTGGATGCAGCACTCAAACGTGCGGGCATTGAAAAGGAGAAACTCTCGGCCATAGCCTTCACACGCGGCCCCGGCCTTATGGGTTCGCTGCTTGTGGGCGTGTCGTTTGCAAAGGGCCTTGCCGCTTCGCTCGAAATACCAATGATTGAGGTCAATCACCTGCAAGGGCACATTATGGCCCATTTTATAAAGGAGGAGGGCGAGGAGCACAAGAGCCCCGAATATCCTTTCCTCTGCCTTATGGTGAGCGGAGGAAACTCGCAGATTGTAAAGGTCAACAGCTACAAGGATATGGAAATTGTGGGGCAGACCATTGATGATGCAGCAGGCGAAGCGATGGACAAGTGCGCCAAAGTTATGGGCCTCGGTTACCCAGGCGGCCCCATAATAGACAAACTGGCGCGTAACGGCAACCCCAAAGCCTACGCGTTCAGCAAGCCCCATATTGCAGGCTTCGACTATAGCTTCAGTGGCCTCAAAACCTCGTTCCTCTACACCTTGCGCAAGCTCGTTGCCGAGGATGAAAATTACGTGGAGAACCACAAGGAAGACCTTGCGGCATCGTTCGAGGCAACCGTTGTTTCGGTGCTTATGGACAAGCTCTACAAGGCATCAAAGGCATTGGGTATTAAACGTATAGCATTGTCGGGCGGCGTGTCGGCCAACACTGCGTTGCGCGAGGCCTACAAGGCATACGCAAAACGCTACGGTTGGGAGATATTCATTCCCAAATTCGGCTTTACAACCGACAATGCAGCAATGATTGGTATTGTGGCCTACTACAAATTCCTCGAAAAGGATTTTTGCCCTATGGATGCGCCCGCTTTTTCGCGTACAACTATCTGATATAATGAGCGCAAAAGAAAATGATAACACACCGCAACTCCTTGCGGCAGAGCTTGTTGGAAAGCTCGCGCGCAAAGGTTACACCCTTGCTACAGCCGAAAGCTGCACGGGTGGTTCGGTGGCCGCTGCGGTAACAGCTGTTCCCGGCTCGTCGGCGGTGTTCAAAGGCTCGGTGGTAGCCTATTGCAACAGCGTTAAAGCTGCTGTGCTGGGCGTGAGCGAGCTCACATTGCAACAGCACGGCGCTGTGAGCGAGAGCACGGTGCAGCAAATGGCTGCGGGTGCTCAAAGGGTGATGCAGGCTCATTGCTCGGTTGCGACATCGGGGGTTGCCGGCCCGTCGGGTGGAACACCCGAAAAACCGGTGGGCACGGTGTGGGTTGCTGCCCGTGTGGGCGATTGCGAGGTTACGCGCCTTTTGCAGTTGAATGACGAGGGCCGCGCACGCAATATTGAAAAAACAGTGCAGGAGGTATTGCTTCTGTTGAGTGAAATGCTTGCCAGAGAGTAGTCTTTTTATTATAAAATAGAAAATAATTCTCGTTTTGTTTGCAAGATTATCACAAAAACTATATCTTTGCACTCTGTTTTGAGTAAGTATCAAAAGAGTAAAACAAAAAATATATAGAGATGTCTAAAATTTGTCAAATCACCGGTAAGAAAGCTATGGTGGGTAACAATGTGTCACACTCAAAGAGAAGAACAAAGCGTCTTTTCAACGTGAACTTGTTTACTAAGAAGTTCTTCTACGTAGAAGAAGATTGTTGGATTCAGTTGCGCGTGAGTGCAGCGGGGTTGAAAATTATTAACCGAGTAGGTCTCGATGCAGCTCTTAAAGACGCTGTTAAGAAGGGACACGTTGCTTGGGAGGAAATTAAAGTACTCGATTAATTAAAGGAGGAAAAAGTATGGCTAAAAAGGTTAAAGGTAACCGCGTTCAGGTAATCCTTGAATGCACAGAGCAGAAGAACAGTGGTGTTCCCGGAATGTCTCGTTATATTACAACGAAGAATCGTAAGAATACAACAGAGCGTTTGGAGTTGAAGAAATACAACCCCTACTTGAAGAAGGTAACAGTTCACAAAGAAATTAAGTAATAAGAGATGGCAAAGAAAGCAGTTGCAACCCTCCAGACAGGCGACAAGGAGAAATTCGTTAAGGTTGTAAAAATGGTTAAGTCGCCCAAGACCGGTGCTTATATGTTTGCTGAGGAGATGCTTACACAGACCGATGCAGACGCAGCATTGAAGAAGTAATTTTTGCCACAAGGCAATTCAATATAAAAAGAGGATAGTTCGTGCTATCCTCTTTTTGTGTTTATAAGCGTAAGTGAGTTTCTTTGGACCAACGTAACGCGTGAATTTTCTTTTTACTCACTCTTGCTTTATGTTGCTATTAGCAGGCATTCGGTGCTTGCCAATATTGTTTGGGGGTATCTTTTATAAACTCCCCGCTCGCAGTGAAATATCAAGCAAGCTTGCGTTACACTCGCTGGTACGAACTTTCGCTTTCAGCGACAAATTACTCTTGCTATGAAAAACCACAGCAGAAGTAATCTCCTAAAAACGGCACTGTATGAGCGTGAGTTGTTGTTAGCGGCAAACGAGGAAAAAGAACGGAGCTTGTTTGAGCGTTGGGAGAGCAGCGTTGCACAGTGTGCACGCACAGCGAGTTGCTCCGTTCCCGAATTTGCCGCGTAAAGACAACAACGGCGAAAACAAAGCGACCGTGTGAACGCAAAGCTTTGTTTGAATCGTGAATCTCTGTGCCGGCGCTTTGCTGCGCGAAACTGCTTCGTTCGC
>JAZTWX010000012.1:0-33625 GCA_045636125.1 Bacteroidaceae bacterium | reverse complement strand
GCCTCAACTGTCTTGCCCATAGCCTCGGCAAGCATCTGCTGGCCTTTTGCATCGTGGGGTACGAACTCGTGGAGAGGGGGATCGAGCAAGCGAACAGTAACGTGCAAGCCTTCCATAGCTTTGAAGATACCAACGAAGTCGGCCTTCTGGTAGGGGAGGAGCTTGTCGAGAGCTACCTGACGCTCTTTTGTTGTCTCGGCAAGAATCATCTCGCGCATAGCCTTAATCTTCTCACCCTCGAAGAACATATGCTCTGTACGGCAGAGGCCGATACCGATAGCACCGAAGCTGCGAGCAACCTCTGCATCGTGGGGAGTATCGGCGTTTGTGCGAACGCCCAAGCGAGCGTATTTGTCGCAAAGTGCCATCAACTCGGCGAAGTCACCGCTGAGCTCGGGAGATTTTGTCTCAACCTTACCCTCGATAACCTGTCCTGTTGAACCGTTGAGTGAAATATAGTCGCCCTCGTTGAGTACCAAGTCGTCAACAGAGAGTGTGCGTTTCTTGTAGTCGATTACAAGGTTGCCTGCACCCGATACGCAGCATTTACCCATACCGCGGGCAACAACGGCTGCGTGAGAGGTCATACCACCGCGAGCGGTGAGGATACCCTCGGCTGCTGCCATACCTGCCAAGTCCTCGGGAGAGGTCTCGATACGTACAAGTACAACTTTCTCGCCATCCTCTACCCATTTTGCAGCGTCGTCAGCGAAGAATACGATGCGACCTGTAGCTGCACCGGGAGATGCGGGAAGACCGTTGGCAATAACTTTTGCTTTTTTGAGAGCCTCGGGGTTGAATACGGGGTGGAGAAGCTCGTTGAGTTTCTCGGGCTCCATACGTTTGAGAGCTGTCTTGTCGTCGATGATACCTGCACGGTAGAGGTCCATAGCGATTTTAACCATCGCAGCACCTGTACGTTTACCGTTACGTGTCTGCAAGAACCAGAGCTTGCCTTCCTGTACGGTGAACTCCATATCCTGCATATCTTTGTAGTGGTCCTCCAAACGTGTCTGGATAGCGTCGAGCTCTTTGTACATCTCGGGCATAGCCTCTTCCATAGAAGGATATTTGCTTGCGCGCTCCTCCTCGCTAATGCCCTGCATTTCTGCCCAGCGCTGTGAACCTATCTTTGTAATCTGCTGGGGTGTGCGGATACCTGCCACAACGTCCTCACCCTGTGCGTTAACAAGGTACTCACCGTTGAAGAGGTTCTCACCTGTAGCGGCGTCACGAGAGAAACATACACCGGTAGCCGATGTGTCGCCCATGTTACCGAATACCATTGCCTGTACTGAAACGGCTGTTCCCCACTCATCGGGAATTTTCTCCATACGACGGTAGAGGATAGCACGCTCGTTGTTCCAAGACTTGAACACTGCGCAGATTGCGCCCCAGAGCTGCTCGTAAGCGTCGGTGGGGAAGTCCTGGCCTGTCTGTGCTTTTACAGCAGCCTTGAATTTTGCAACGAGGTCTTTGAGGTTCTCAACGCTGAGGTCTTTGTCGAGAACAACACCGGCTTTCTCCTTAACCTCCTCGATGATAGCCTCGAAGGGGTCGATCTCCTCTTTGCTCTCGGGTTTCATACCAAGAACAACGTCGCCGTACATCTGAACGAAACGGCGGTAAGAGTCCCACGCGAATTTGGGGTTACCTGTTTTCGCTGCAAGGCCCTCTACAACGATGTCGTTAAGACCGAGGTTGAGGATGGTGTCCATCATACCGGGCATAGATGCACGAGCACCTGAACGTACAGAAACGAGCAAGGGGTTAGAAGGATCGCCGAATGTAGAGTTCATCAAGTTCTCGATGTTCTTTACTGCGGCCTGAACCTCTTCTTTAAGAAGCTCGATAACCTGCTCTTTACCGAGTTTGTAATATTCGTTACAAACCTCTGTTGTAATGGTAAATCCGGGAGGAACGGGAATTCCGATGAGGTTCATCTCTGCAAGGTTTGCACCTTTACCTCCCAACAAATTTCTCATTGACGCGTTACCCTCGGCAAGGCCGTTGCCAAAGGTGTAGACTCTTTTGTCTGCCATAAATTTTTGAGTTTATTGTTTGTTGATAAATAAAAAATGTTAACTCTCTGTGTTTGCGGGCAACTGTTAAATATTGTTGCTCTAACTAATTTGCAAAAATAACAAAAATGTTTGTATCTCGAAATATATTGCAAAAAATATCATCGTACAATATTAATTTTTTAAGATATTGGGGCAAAAGTACCAAAAATCGGGATTTTCGATGTATTTTTGCCGAGAATGAGTAAAATGTAATATTCGAAAATGGCAAGAAAAAAGAAAGAATTACCGCTCTTGGAGCGTATTGAGATAACCGGTGTAGCTGCCGAGGGCAAGGCACTTGCGCGTGTCGACGACCTTGTGGTCTTTGTTCCCTTTGTTGTTCCCGGTGATGTTGTCGACCTGCAGTTGCGTCGCAAAAAACACAGCTACGCCGAGGCCGAGGCTGTGAATTTCCACTCTTATTCACAGGAAAGAGTTGTTCCCTTCTGCAAACATTATGGTGTGTGCGGTGGCTGTAAATGGCAGTGCCTGGCCTACGAGCACCAGCTTAAATACAAACAGCAGCAGGTGGTCGATGCTCTCACCCGCATTGGAAAAGTGGAGCTCCCGCCGGTAATGCCCATCCTGGGCTCGGAAAACACACGTGCCTACCGCAACAAACTCGAATTTACATTCAGTAATAAACGCTGGCTCACTTGGCAGGAGGTTGCCGAGCAGGTGACATACGATAACATGGATGCTCTTGGTTTCCACATTCCCGGCGCCTTCGACAAGGTGCTCGACATTGAGGAGTGCGGCCTTATGTGTGACCTCAACAACCGCTTGCGCAACGGAATAAGGGATTTTGCCCATAGCGAGGGTATTCCTTTCTTCGACCTCCGTACACAAGCAGGCGTGTTGCGTAATATTATGATAAGAACATCGACCACCGGGGAGGTGATGCTGTTGTTGCAGGCCAAAGTTACCGACGATGCGGCAATGGCGCAGGTGCAGAAGGTTCTTGGCTACATAGCCGAGGCTTTCCCTGAGGTTACCTCTTTGCTGTATGTGATAAATAATAAATGTAACGACACGTTTGGCGACCTCGAGGTTCACACCTTCAAAGGCACCGATGTTATATTTGAGGAGATGGAGGGGCTGCGTTTTAAGGTGGGCCCGAAGTCCTTCTACCAGACAAACAGTGCGCAGGCCTACAATTTGTATAAGGTTGCGCGCGAGTTTGCGGCGCTCACCGGCGACGAGGTTGTTTATGACCTCTACACCGGTACCGGAACAATTGCCAACTTTGTGGCTGCAAAGGCCAAGAAAGTTGTGGGTATTGAATATGTCGAGGATGCGATAATCGATGCGCGTGTGAATGCCGAACTTAACGGCTTCAACAACCTTACATTCTTCGCGGGCGATATGAAGGACATTCTCACAAAAGAGTTTATCGATATTCACGGTCGCCCCGATGTGATAATAACCGACCCTCCCCGTGCCGGTATGCATAACGATGTTATCGATACCATCCTCTTTGCTGCTCCCCGCCGAATAGTGTATGTGAGCTGTAATCCCGCTACGCAGGCGCGCGACCTTGCATTGCTCGATGCAGCCTACAAGGTGACTGCGGTGCAGCCTGTAGATATGTTCCCCCACACTCATCACGTGGAAAATGTTGTACTTCTCGAAAAGAGATAAATTTGTAAAGATTTATGCGCAGAAATATGAAGAATCTGCTCACTTTCAAAGTGACAGAAGATGCACAGCTTATAGCCTTTCTTATGGAGAAGATGCATGGTATAAGCCGCAACAGGGCAAAGGCTCTCATCACGAATCGTGTGGTGCTTGTCGACAATATAATAACCACCCACCCGCTTGCCGAACTTAAAGCCGGCCAGGTGGTGCAGCTCGACCGCTCGAAACACAAGATGTCGTTCCATAGCAACAGCCTCGACATTGTCTTTGAGGATCCTTACCTCTTGGTTATTGACAAGCGCGCGGGCCTGCTCTCAATGAGCAACAATACCCGCCAGGAGACTGTGCAGACAGTGCTTAACCGTTACCTCGAAAAGGGTGGCGGCCGCAACACTTCGCACCTTGTCCACCGCCTCGATCGCGATACATCGGGTCTTATGGTTTATGCAAAGGATATAAAGACTCAGCAGTCGCTCATTGAGGGCTGGCAGTACCTCGTTACCGACCGTCGTTACGTTGCTCTTGTAAAAGGAACGCTCGACGAGAAAGAGGGGCGCATACAGTCGTGGCTCACCGAGGATAAACGCTTTATAACTCATTCGAGCCCAGTGGATAACGGTGGAAAATTTGCGGTGACGAATTATAGAGTGCTGCAAGAGGGTGGCGGCTATTCGCTTGTGGAATGTGAGCTGCAGACCGGTAGAAAGAACCAGATTCGCGTGCATATGGCACAGCTTGGTCACCCTGTGGTGGGCGACCATAAATATGGCAGCGATTGCGACCCTATGCGCCGCTTGGGATTGCACGCGTATATGCTTTGCTTCCGTCATCCCGTGAACGGTAAGCTGCTCCGTTTCGAAACTCCAATCCCCGTGAACTTCGAAAAGTGTCTCGATGGTAAATAGGTTGGCTTTTTTAGTGCTCTTCCTTGTGCTGTCGGCCGCAGCAGTGGCGCGGGGTTCTGCCCCGTGCGACACCGTGATGGTGTTCAAGAAGGCGGTTGCCGAAAGTGCTGTAATTAAAAAGGAAGCGCCTAAAAAACGTGGTGCTAAAAAGGTTACAACAAAGAAAAAACAGCAGCCTAAAAGCTCGGCAAGGAAAACTCCGGTGAAACCCGCGCGTCAAAAGGTGGATTCGGTGAAATTCACTGCTACAAAGTACTATCTGGGCGATAGGGTGCTGATGCGCGGCGATTCGGGTGCCGATGTGAAAAAGCTTGCAGAGATAATGGTGAAGAACCTTTATCTCGACGAAAAGGATGTTCCTTATACCCCGTCGGGTGAGGTTTTGTATGATAAGGAGCTGTTGCGCTCTGTAAAATTATTTCAAAAAGTCTCGGGGCTTTACGACGACGGAATTGTGGGTGAAACAACTATAAAGGAGTTGCGGAAAATTCATCGTTGGAGGAGGATGAAAAGTAATAGATGATAAAAAAATCGAGCACTTTGAAGTGCTCGATTTTTTGTTATGTAAATTGTAAATGTTGGCTTGAAAGTTGTTATGGGTCGTTTGCTTGCCGGGCGCGCGGGTGCTTTCTCTTTTTTTAGTTATTATAATCCCCAGGCGGTTTTGTTGTATTGCTTTTCCACGGCGTCTTCGAGCTTGTCGTTGAGGTTGCAGAAGAAGTCGATACCTGTGAACTCTTCGAGTTCGTCTACTGTGATGGCGTAGTTCGAAAAGTGGCCGCTGCTGCCGCCCTCGTGTGGCAACAAAAAGGCGATGCTGTAGTATGCACCGTTCTTTACCTTCAGGAGTGCCATAAAGTAGTAGTTTGGTACAGTGGGGCAGCTGCCCACCTGTTTGTAGTATCCCGGCTCAATAGTTCCGCCTTTTGCAATGTAGAGCGTGTCGGCGAAGTCGGGCTTGCGGCCTATGCCTCCGCTTGTTGCGTTGATGTGGCTTTCGAGGTTGTTCCACGGGCTGCTCGAGTTGAACTCTGCGCGCATTGGGGATATGTTGGAAAAGTAGAATGTCTGCCTGTTGGCTTCCTTTGAGTATATGCGGTCGTGCGATGCGAGAAGGTGTCCGCGTTGGAATCTCTCAACGCCGTTGTTCCAGATGAGGTTGTTGTTGAGCACGTCGCTGTCGTTTAATTCGGGGTCGGTGCGGTAGGGCTCGCCACCTTCTTTTTTCCATTTGTCTCTCTTCCAGCCTATGTGGCGGTTGCTCTTGTCGAAACGGAAAGCTATCCAGCGTGAGTGGCGACGCTCTTTGTTGTGTGCGACGCAGTAGGTGAGTGTGTCGCCGCTGTTGCCGTGTGTGTAGCGCGGGAAGAATACATCTTCGTCCTTTAAGCGGGGGATTTCAATGCGCATCGCTTCGCTGGCGCAATTGGTGTTTGCGTTGGTGTTTTCCGGCGCGTGTAGCTCATCGTCGGGCAGCAGTGTGTCGCAAGCGGTGAAAGTTACTGCGAACAGAAGTATTAAGGCTTTGAGTGCTTTATTCATTTTGTGGCTTTGTGTTGTGGCGGGCAAAGAAAAAGAGTGTGTCGTGGGACACACTCTTTTTATGTTTTTGTATTTTCTTGTTACTTCTTGATTTTTCCGTAACGGCTCATGAACTTGTCTACGCGACCGGCGGTATCCACAAGTTTTGCTTTACCAGTGTAGAAGGGGTGAGAAGTGTTAGAAATCTCGAGTTTGATCAAAGGATAAGTCTCGCCCTCGAATTCGATTGTCTCTCTTGTGTTGCAGGTTGACTGTGAAAGGAAGCAGTCGCCGTTTGACATATCTTTGAATACTACGGGACGATATTCTGCGGGATGAATGTCTTTTTTCATTATTCTAAGTTTTAATTTTTTAATTTGCTGGTAACAAAAAATGTGTGTAATGGCTTTCGAGGTGCAAAGGTAGTATAATTGTGCTAATTGACAAAATTTTTGCACTCTTTTTTTGCCTGTATATTCAAATTGTTTTCAGCTTGCGTTACTCAACGTACAGCACAAGGCCCTTGAGGTATTCTCCCTCGGGGTGATATATGTTCACCGGGTGGTCGGCAGGCTGTGTGAGCTGGTGCAGAATGCGCACGTTGCGCTTTGCAATGGCTGCTGCGGTGAACACTGCGGTGCGGAAATTCTCTTTGCTCACCACCTGTGAACAGGAGAAGGTGAAGAGTATGCCACCGGGCTGTATCTTCTCGAGCGCTTTAGCGTTGAGACGGCGGTAGCCTATGAGGGCGTTGCGCAGCGAGTCGCGGTGCTTTGCAAAAGCGGGCGGGTCGAGAATTATGAGGTTGTAGTTGTTGCCCATACGCTCGAGGTAGTCGAACGCATCCTCGGCAAAAGCAGCGTGGCGTGTGTCGCCGGGGAAATTTATGTCGACATTGGCGTTTGTGAGCTCAATGGCTTTTGCCGAACAGTCTACCGAGTGCACAACCTCGGCTCCGCCGCGCAGAGCGTATATGCTGAATCCTCCGGTGTAGCAGAACATGTTGAGCAGCTTGCGGCCCTTGGCATATTTTTCGAGTAACGAGCGGTTCTCGCGCTGGTCCACGAAAAAGCCGGTCTTTTGTCCGCGCAGCCAGTCGATGTGGAACTTAAGGCCATACTCGGTTGAGATGTTGCTTCCCTCGCCGCCCATAATGTAACCGTTCTCTTTGCTTATGTCGGCTTTGTAGGGGAGGGTGGTCTCCGACTTGTAGTATATGTTCTTGAGCTTCTCGCCCAGTGTCTGCTTAAGTGCTTCGGCAACCTCGTCGCGGTTTACGTGCATTCCCACACTGTGGGCCTGCATAACTGCTGTGTCGCCGTAAATGTCTATAATGAGGCCGGGGAGGCAGTCGCCCTCGCCGTGTACAAGGCGGTAGGTGTCGTTGTCGGGGCGCTCGGCAATGCCTGTGCGGCAGCGCAGGTCGTAGGCGGTGGCTATGCGGTTGTTCCAGAAGGCCTGGTCTATGGGCTCGTCGTTGAATGTGAGCACGCGCACGGCTATGCTGCCAACCTGAATGTGGCCGCGGGCTATGAATTCCCCGTTGTTTGTGTACACGGTTACAATGTCACCCTCTTCGGGGTTGCCATCGGTGCGCTGTATGGCGCCCGAAAATATCCAGGGGTGGAAACGGCGGAGCGACTCTTCTTTTCCGCGTTTGAGTGTTACACGTTTTTCCATTTTATCCATTGCTGTTTTCTGCTTGTTTGAGTTTGTTGTATATGTTCAGGCACGCCCAGGCATCGGTTGCCGCGTATTGCTTCTGGCGGTCGGTGAGCACGTCCTGTTCCCAGTTTGTGAGCTGCTGGCTTTTTGATATGCGCATCCCGAATATTATGGCGTATATCTTTTGCAGGCTCATCTCCTCGATGCCGAATTTGTTGACAAATTTCTGTAGGTCGAAAAAGCCGCCGGCCTTGAACTTGCGTCGGCGGGAAAGGGCCTGAAAATCGTCGTGCAGCGACACGCCCACTTTTGTTATATCCTTGTTCTCGAGCAGTGCTACAAGGGAGTCGGGTATTCCTGTGCGGCAAAGGCGGATGAGAAAACAGGTGTCGGCTGTCGATAACTGCAGCAGCGACACGTTGTGACGCACTCCTTTGCGGAACGCCGGGCGTGTTTCGGTGTCAATGCCTATTATTGTTTCTTTCGAGAGGGCTTTTACCGCCTTGTCGACATCGGTGGCGGTGTCTATGGTGATTATGCGCCCGGGGTAGAGGAGAGTGGGCATTGTGGCAATCTCGCTCTTTTCGATATGTGCATTAAAAATTGTCATCTTCGCTCTCTTCTTCCTCCTCTTCGGGTGTGTTGTATGCTATTTCGTGCAGTGCGCGCAGGGTGTTCACGAGCCTCTGCCCCCAGTATTGGCGGAAGTGCTCGTTGCACTCTATTATCGCATCGTGCATTGTCTCGTTGATGCCTACGCGGAAAAGGCATACGAAATTCTTTATGTCCTGGTAAATGTCGGCAAGGTCCTCTGATATGTTCTTTGTCACCGGGGTGTCGCTGTATTTCATATCTTCCACAAAAACATCGAGGTAGGTGTCGTGGTGGGCGAGCAGCTCGCTGATGTTTATGCGCAGAACCTCGTAGCTGTCCTCCGATACAAAATCTTCGAGCTCTTCGTCGGTGGCGCGCTCCTCGTCGGGCAGCATCTGTGCTTTAAGGTAGAGCAGGGGGAGCAGCTTGAGCATTGTGCTTACAAATTCCTTACGTGTGTGTTCGCTTGCCTGCTCCAGATAGGCGCAGAACTCGGCCGCTACCGTTACAAATTCCACTGTGTTACGGCTGAATACTATATCGTCTCTCTCCTCCATACTTCTGTTTTGTTTTTGTGTGTGGTTCATTTTGCTGCGAAGTTACAAAAAATAGCGGAGCTGTGGGGCTGTGTTATTCATTTTTTTTATATCTTCGCGAAAGTTTCCTCTATTTTTTATATTTTATAGAAATTTATGGCAAAGAAAACCAATATACGCAACGAAAAACCTTCGTTCTTCGCAAAAGCAAAAATGTTCCTGGAGAACCCGAACGTGCTTTTTATGACCGGCCTGCTGTTTGGCGCGCTGGCCATCTTCTTGTGCAGCTCGTTTCTTTCGTTCTTCTCGTCGGGCGGTGCCGACCAGAGCCTTGTGGATGCTGCGGCTGCCGGTGGCGATATTGCGGGCGAGGTTGCCGATAACGCGTCGGGCAAGGGTGGCGCTTTTGTGGCAGATTTTCTTGTAAACGGCTGTTTTGGCTGGTCGTCGGTGCTTGTTGTGCCTTTGCTTGTGGTTATAATGCTGCGCCTGATGAATATACGTCGCCCCGACCTTTTGAAGTGGTTCATTGCCACTGTCTTCGGTATTGTTTGGGGCTCGGTGTTCTTTGCGTTTGTTCTTGGTAGCTTGTTCTCAGGCAGCTTTATGTCGCCCGGTGGCGCGCACGGTGAGAATGTTGCCGCGTGGCTGGGCGACAAGATTGGCGTGGTGGGCCTTGTGCTTGTGCTTGCGCTCACGCTCATAGCTTTTATGACCTATCTCACCCGCGAAACGCTCGTGTGGTTGCAGAAGATATTCTCGCTGAGCTTTATTCCTGCAAAGGTGGAAGATGAACCTGGAGGCGAGGTTGAGCCCGCTGTGGCTGAGCCTGCCGCAGAGGTTGCGGCCGGCGATAGCGAAGAGGCTGCCGATGATGAAATGCCTCTTTCTATTGAATATGAGCCCGACCCCGAAGATGAGCAGCCTGCCGGCGAAGAGCCTGTGGAGGAATCTGCAGAGGAACCTGTTGAAGAGGCTGCTGCCGAGGAGGAAAAAGAGTCTTTGCCTGCGGCCGAAGAGGCTGCCGATGATGTTGCTGCGCAGTTCGATGCCCTTTCGCGTGCTTGCGGTGCAACTACTGACGGCGATATTAAAATGGAGGTTGAAGAGGCCGAAGATGATGACCTGGGCGGTAAAATGTTGCGCCCCATCAATCCTCGCGACGAATTGAGCTATTACAAACCGCCAACAGTGGATCTTCTCGACAAATATGAGCAGACTACACAGCCTGTTGATATGAACGAGCAGAATGCCAACAAGGAAAAGATTGTTGAGGTGTTGCGTAATTTTGAAATTAAAATCAGCTCGATAAAGGCTACTGTGGGCCCCACAATTACGCTCTACGAAATTACTCCCGCACCCGGTATACGTATTTCCAAGATAAAGAATCTTGAGGACGATATTGCAATGAGCCTTTCGGCGTTGTGTATACGTATTATCGCCCCCATTCCCGGAAAGGGTACTGTGGGTATTGAGGTGCCCAACGCCAACAAGCAGATTGTTCCTATGGCGTCGCTGCTCAACAGTCGCAAGTACAAGGAGACCGATATGGCGCTGCCACTTGCTCTTGGAAAGACAATCTCGAACGATGTGTTTATGGTTGATATGGCGAAAATGCCTCACCTCCTTGTCGCAGGTGCAACAGGTATGGGAAAATCGGTGGGATTGAACGCTATAATCACATCGTTGCTCTATAAGATGCATCCTGCGTACCTCAAATTTGTGATGGTTGACCCCAAGATGGTGGAGCTCAGCCTCTATAATGTGCTCGAAAAACACTTCCTCGCCAAGCTCGGCGACGAGGATGAACCGATTATAACCGACGTGAACAAGGTGGTGCGCACGCTCAAGTCGCTATGCGTTGAAATGGACAACCGTTATAAGCTGTTGCAGATGGCGTCGGTGCGTTCGGTCAAGGAGTATAACGAAAAGTACCTTAACAAGGAACTTCTCCCCACCAAAGGTCACCGCTTTATGCCTTATATTGTGGTTATTATCGATGAGTATGGCGACCTTATGATGACCGCCGGCCGCGAGGTGGAGCAACCCATTGCCCGCATTGCGCAAAAGGCACGTGCGGTGGGCATTCATATGATTATTGCCACACAGCGCCCCACAACGAATATTATCACGGGTACAATTAAGGCGAACTTCCCCGCCCGTATGGCTTTCCGCGTGATTTCGGTTATCGACTCGCGCACGATTCTCGACCGCCAGGGGGCCAACCAGTTGCAAGGTCGCGGCGATATGCTCTTCCTTGCGGGTAACGACCCTGTGCGTGTGCAGTGTGCTCTTGTGGAGACAAAAGAGGTGGAGCGTGTGTGTGCCCACATTGCAAAACAGCAGGGTTATCCCACAGCCTACATATTGCCCGAACCCGACGAGGTTGTTGGCGACGGTGGAGGCTCGGGCGTGCGCGGTGAACTTACATCGGACAAACTCGACCCGCTTTTTGCCGAGGCTGCCCGCACGGTAGTTCTCCAGCAACAGGGTTCGACCTCGCTCATACAGCGCAAGTTCAACGTGGGCTTTAACCGAGCGGGCCGCATAATGGACCAGTTGTGCCAGACCGGTATTGTTGGTGAGCAGGAGGGTAGCAAGCCGCGTCAGGTTCTTTGCGCCGATGAGGCCGACCTTGAATTCCGCTTGAAACAGTTGTTACAATAGAAAATACATTTATGAAAAAGATATTTTTAGCCCTGTTCCTGTTTGTTGCAACCTTTGCGGTGGCACAGGAACGCAGCGCAGTGCAGTTGCTTGACGAGGCTGTTGCAAAGATTGAAAAAGAGGCTCCCGTGCAGATGCTTTTCGACTACACGGTGTGCGACAGCGATGGAAACAAACAGTTTTCCGACAACGGCAGCATAAAACTCAATGGTGGCAGTTATGCGTTGCTGCTCACTCAATTGAAAATGTGGTGCGACGGCGTTACCCAATGGGTTTATATGGCTTCCAACGATGAAATTTATATTTCCGATGCATCGTCGGACGAGTCGCAGATATACAACCCGGTTTTTCTTATGAATCTTCATAAAAACGGTTACGATGCATCGCTCGAGCGCGAGAAGGGGAATTTTATGGTGACTCTTCTTTCTTCTGCCGGCGAACAATTCTCAATAGAGAAGGTTGTAATAGGGTTGAACGGCGAAACTTTGCGCCCCGGCTCGTTGCGTGTGTATATGGGCTCGCAGGGGTGGGTGGATATTGCAGTGAGCAGCTACAAGCCCCGCTGTATGTTCGAGAACCGCGTATACCGTTGTCCGTTAGAGGATTTTCCCACGGCCGAGGTTATTGATATGAGATAATATAAAAATATAATAAGGAATATATGGAAAAGAGAAAATGTTTGATAATCGGCTCCGGCCCTGCAGGTTACACTGCGGCAATATATGCAGCGCGTGCGAATCTCTCGCCCGTGCTCTACGAGGGTATTCAGCCCGGTGGACAGCTCACACAGACTACTGTGATTGAGAATTTTCCCGGCTTCCCGCTTGGAATTACCGGCCCCGAACTTATGGACAATATGCGCAAGCAGGCTGTGAATGTTGGCGCCGGGGTACGCTCGGGTAGTGTTACAGCGGTCGATTTCGAGTCGTTGCCCTATACTGTTACAATTGACGATGGCACGACAATTGCAGCCGATACTGTTATTATTGCCACAGGTGCGGCTGCAAAATATCTTGGTCTTTCCGACGAAATCAAATACCAGGGAATGGGCGTGAGTGCCTGTGCTACCTGCGACGGTTTCTTCTACCGTAAAAAGGTGGTTGCCGTGGTGGGCGGTGGCGACACTGCTTGCGAGGAGGCTCATTACCTTGCTTCGCTTGCTGCAAAGGTGTATCTTATTGTGCGCAAGCCTTTCCTGCGTGCTTCAAAGGCTATGCAGGACCGCGTGCTGCTCAATCCTAAAATCGAGGTGCTCTTTGAGCATAACACCGAAGGCCTTTATGGCGAAGATGGGGTAGAGGGTGTTCATCTTGTGAAGCGCAAAGGCGAGCCCGATGAAAAGCATTACGACCTTCCAATTGACGGCTTTTTCCTTGCCATCGGTCACAAGCCCAACAGCGATATTTTCAAGAAATATTTGAAGACCGACGAAACCGGCTATTTTGTTCCCGCCGATGCAAGCGGTGTTAAAACCCTTGTTCCCGGTGTGTTTGTTGCCGGTGACGTTGCCGACCCTCACTATCGTCAGGCGATAAATGCTGCGGCGAGCGGTTGCCGTGCGGCAATGGAGGCCGAGCGTTATTTGTCGAGTCTTTAACTTTGACGCCTTGTTCCCGGTGGGGAATAATTGCACCTTTTTTATGTGTGTGAGCGCGAAAAAGTTGCGTAAAAGTTTCTCCTTGTGAAAAATAGTTATTATCTTTGCAGCCGATTTTAGTCCGCAGGGGTTGAAGAAGATGGGCTCACGAAGAGCGCACACCTCACGGAAATCACAATAAAAGCTATAATTTAATGTACGCAATTGTTGAGATTAACGGACAGCAGTTCAAGGCAGAGGCCGGTAAGAAGCTGTACGTGCACCACATCAAGGGTGCTCAGAATGACACAACCGTAGAGTTCGATCGCGTGTTGTTGTTGGATAATGAAGGTGCTGTAACAGTGGGTGCTCCCACCGTTGAGGGCGCAAAAGTGGTTTGCTATATTGGCAACGTTCGCGAGATGAAACAGACTCGCAAATCAAAGGATGGTCAGAACATCGTTACTACACGTGTTATCGACCCCACTTTGGTTAAGGGCGACAAAGTGTTGGTATTCCACAAGCGTCGTCGCAAAGGTTACCGCAAATTGAACGGTCACCGTCAGCAGTTCACAGAGTTAGTTGTTAAAGAGATTATCGGTTAATCATTAAAAAAGAAGTATTATGGCACATAAGAAAGGTGTTGGTAGTTCAAAGAACGGACGCGAGTCAGCAAGCCAGAGACTGGGTGTAAAAATCTGGGGTGGCCAAGTATGCAAAGCCGGTAATATCATTGTTCGTCAGCGTGGTACAGTTCACTATCCCGGTGCAAACATCGGTATGGGTAGCGATCACACTCTCTACGCTTTGATTGACGGCGTTGTAACTTTCAAACGTGGTAAGAACGACAAGAGCTATGTTTCTGTTGCTCCTATCGCCGAGAAAAACTAATTTGAGGAAATTATCCTGCTATAAAATGGAGACAACTTAGGTTGTCTCCATTTTTTTTTGTCCATTTTTCTTCTTTTGGCGTAGTTTTTTCGCCGTAAGGCTGTTAAAAGATTAAAATAATAGTTACCTTTGTGAGTTAATGTGCCTGTCGGGTTGAGGCGGGCATTTCAATGAGAGAATATTAGAAAACAAAAACAATATGCTTACACTTAAAGTTATTTCACAGGAGACCGAAAAGGTTATCAAGGGCTTGGAAAAAAAGCATTTCAAGAATGCACAAGAGACCATCGAAAAGGTGTTGGAGCACGACAAGGCTCGCCGTGCCGCACAGACAGAACTTGACAATGTGCTTGCACAGAACAAGCAGCTGGCTGCAAAGATTGGCCAGTTGATGAAGGAGAAGAACGTAGAAGAGGCCGAAAAGGTGAAAGCCGAGGTTGCCGCTCTCAAGGAGAGTGCAAAGGTGTTGCAGGAGAAGATGGACACTGCTGCTGCCGATGTTCAGGCGCTTCTCTTCACAATCCCCAACCTTCCCTACGACGAGGTACCCGAGGGTACTACAGCCGAGGACAACGTGGTTGAAAAGACCGGCGGTATGGAGACTCCGCTCCCCGAAAATGCTCTTCCTCACTGGGAACTTGCAAAAAAATATGATATCATCGATTTCGACCTTGGCGTGAAAATCACAGGCGCCGGTTTCCCCGTTTACAAGGGAAAGGGTGCGCAGTTGCAGCGTGCGCTCATAAACTTCTTCCTCGACGAGGCTCGCAAGGCCGGTTACATTGAGATTATGCCTCCCACAGTGGTTAACGCCGCATCGGGATTCGGTACAGGACAGTTGCCCGACAAAGAGGGACAGATGTACCACTGCAACCTCGACGACCTTTACCTCATCCCCACAGCCGAGGTTCCCGTTACAAACATCTATCGCGATGTTATACTCGACGAAAAGTCGTTGCCCATAAAAAACTGCGCTTACACACAGTGCTTCCGTCGCGAGGCGGGTTCTTATGGCAAGGATGTTCGCGGTCTTAACCGTCTGCACGAGTTCTCTAAAATTGAGATTGTGCGCATAGACACTCCCGAACACAGCAAGGAGTCGCACAAGGAGATGCTTGAGCACGTTGAAGGTTTGTTGCAGAAACTGGAGCTCCCTTACCGCATACTGCGTCTTTGCGGCGGTGATATGAGCTTTACTGCTGCTCTCTGCTTCGACTTTGAGGTATATTCCGAGGCGCAGAAACGCTGGTTGGAGGTTAGCTCTGTATCGAACTTCGACAACTATCAGGCCAACCGCCTGAAATGCCGCTACCGCACAGCCGACAAAAAGACCGAGCTTTGCCACACACTCAACGGTTCGGCGCTTGCGCTTCCCCGTATAGTTGCCGCTCTGCTCGAGAACAACCAAACTCCCGAGGGTATAAGAATTCCCAAGGTGCTTGTTCCTTACTGCGGCTTCGACATCATCGACTGATAAGTGTGAAAATATCAACGACAAAAAACTATCGATTATGTACAAAATAGTTTCAAAAGAGCAGTTCTCGGAAAAGGTGTTCCGTCTGCGTGTAGAGGCTCCGCTCATTGCAAAGGCATACAGAGCCGGTAATTTTGTAATCATCCGCGTGGGTGAAAAGGGCGAGCGCATCCCCCTCACAATTGCTCACGCCGACGTTGAAAAAGGAATCATCACTCTCGTGATACAGAAGGTGGGCCTTAGCTCATCCCGTTTGTGCGACCTTAACGAGGGCGATTATATAACCGACGTGGTGGGTCCTCTCGGTCAGGCCACACACATTGAGAATTTCGGTACCGTTGTATGTGCCGGTGGTGGAGTGGGTGTTGCACCTATGCTTCCCATTGCTGCAGCTCTCAAAAAGGCAGGTAATCGCGTTATCTCGGTGCTTGCCGGCCGTTCAAAAGACCTTATCATCCTCGAAAAGGAGGTACGTGAGGTGTCGGACGAGGTTATCATTATGACCGATGATGGCTCATACGGCGACAAAGGTCTTGTTACCGAGGGTATTGAGCGTGTCATCAAGCGCGAGAAGGTTGACCACTGTGTGGCAATTGGCCCTGCCATTATGATGAAATTCGTGTGCAAACTCACAAAGCAGTATGAAATTCCCACAGTCGTTTCGCTCAACACAATTATGGTCGACGGAACAGGTATGTGCGGTGCGTGTCGCGTGACCGTTGGTGGAAAGACAAAATTCGTTTGTGTAGACGGTCCCGAATTCGACGGCCATCAGGTTGATTTCGATGGAATGATGCAGCGTTTGGGCAGTTTCCGCCGTGAAGAGGCCGAGGAGATTCACAAACTCGACAAATGCGAGGCTACAGGCGAGCCCGCAGGCGAGGTGTGCGACCTCACAAGCCGCGATGCCGAGTGGCGTGTGGCCCTGCGCAACAAGATGAAACCTAAAGAGCGCACCGCAATTGAGCGTTGCGAAATGCCCGAGCTCGAGCCCTCTTACCGTGCTACAAAATTGCGCGAGGAGGTTAACACCGGTCTCACAAAAGAGATGGCAATGATTGAGGCACAGCGCTGCTTGGATTGCCCCAACCCCGCTTGTATGGAGGGTTGCCCCGTAAGCATTAAAATACCTTCGTTCATTAAGAATATTGAGCGCGGAGAGTTCGGCAAGGCCGCTCAGGTGCTCAAAATGACAAGCTCACTTCCCGCTGTCTGCGGCCGTGTGTGTCCCCAGGAGAAACAGTGCGAGAGCAAGTGTATCCACTTGAAGATGGGTCACAAGGCTGTTGCAATTGGAGCATTGGAGCGCTTCGCTGCCGACTATGCACGCGAGAGCGGCGAGCAGTCGGTGCCCGCAGTAGCCCCCTCGAACGGCAAAAAAGTTGCAGTTGTTGGTTCGGGCCCCGCCGGTCTTTCGTTTGCCGGTGATATGGCAAAGCTCGGTTACAGCGTAACTGTGTTCGAGGCATTGCACGAAATTGGCGGTGTGCTTAAATATGGTATCCCCGAATTCCGTTTGCCCAACGCAATTGTAGATGTTGAGATTGATACATTGAAGGCTATGGGTGTGGAGTTCGTAAAAGACTGCGTTATTGGTAAAACAATCTCCATTGCACAGTTGCAGGAAGATGGCTATCAGGGTGTCTTTGTGGCATCGGGTGCCGGCCTTCCCAACTTTATGAACATCCCCGGCGAGAACTCTATAAACATCCTCTCGTCTAACGAGTATCTCACACGCGTGAACCTTATGGACGCGTCGAACCCCGAAAGCGATACTCCTATGCACATTGGTAAGCGAGTAGCCGTTGTTGGTGGTGGTAACACCGCTATGGACTCGGTGCGTACTGCTTTGCGTCTTGGTGCCGAGCGTGCAATGATTATCTACCGTCGTTCAGAGGCCGAAATGCCCGCACGTCTCGAGGAGGTTAAGCACGCAAAAGAGGAGGGCGTTGAGTTCCTCACTCTCCACAACCCCATTGAGTACATTGCCGACGAAAAAGGTTGTGTGAAACAGATTGTTTTGCAGAAGATGGAGCTTGGCGAGCCCGATGCGTCGGGACGTCGTTCGCCCGTGCCCATCGAGGGAGCTATCGAGACCATCGACATCGATATGGCTGTTGTTTCGGTGGGCGTTTCTCCCAACCCCCTTGTACCCACTTCGGTTGAGGGCCTGGAGCTTGGCCGCAAGAACACTATTGCCGTGAACGAGAAGATGCAGTCGTCTATCCCCTTCATCTATGCCGGTGGCGACATTGTGCGCGGTGGTGCAACAGTAATTCTTGCAATGGGCGACGGCCGCAACGCTGCTGCCTCAATGCACGAGATGTTGAGCAAGTAAAAGAACCTGCTACATTGTATAATAAACCCCGAAGGTACGCTTTCGGGGTTTATATCTTATATTTCACAATTATTGCTCTATCTTGGAGAAGCGATAAAAAGGGATATTTGGAAGCCGGGAAGGGCTTTGTAAATTCTCTTATAATAGAAGAAATAATATTCCCATCGAGCATTGGTTATGTTTGTGCGAGGCCCTCAATGCTTCTCTTTTAATAAATTGTAAAAAACGATTAACAAAATATCTATGAAAAATTTTTACAAGATAAGTTTGTTCACTGCGTTGCTGTTGCTGTGTAGCACTGTGGCCACTGCCCACGATTTTGCAAGCGGTGGTATCTATTTCAACATTACCGACAAAATTGCAAAAACCGTGGAGGTTACCTATGATGGTAATTCGTATAATCCATACCGTTACATAGTTTCGATTCCTTCGTCTGTAACTTATAATGGAACGAACTACAGCGTAACAAGTATAGGAGGCCGCGCGTTCTATAATTGCGAAATCTACTTTGTAACAATCCCCAACAGCGTAACAAGCATTGAAGGATCTGCGTTCGAGAATTGCATCTACCTCGCCAGTGTAACAATCGGCGACAGCGTTATAAGCATAGGGGACAGAGCGTTTTATGGTTGTACAGGTCTTACCAGCGTAACAATCCCCAATAGCGTTACAAGCATCGGTTGGAATGCTTTCAATGGTTGCACTGGCCTCACAAGCGTTACAATAGGTAGCGGTGTAAAGAGCATCAAGAATGGAGCGTTCCATAGTTGCACAGGCCTTACAAACATTGTCATCCCCAACAGCGTTACAAGCATTGAAGGATCTGCGTTCTATAGTTGCACAGGCCTTACAAGCATTCTCATTCCCAACAGCGTTACAAGC
Organism: Bacteroidaceae bacterium; assembly: GCA_045636125.1. Taxonomy (GTDB): domain Bacteria; phylum Bacteroidota; class Bacteroidia; order Bacteroidales; family Bacteroidaceae; genus HGM04593. The sequence continues at coordinate 14,875 of JAZTWX010000012.1, read as the reverse complement.
ATTGAGGTAGCTGCGTTCTATGGTTGCACAGGCCTTACCTGCGTAACTATTCCTAACAGTGTAACAAGCATAGGACAACACGCTTTCCGTGGTTGCAGCGGCCTTAAAGTGGTAATAAATTGTTCTAATTTAACTTTTTCAAAAGGCTACAGCGACTATGGCTATGTAGCTTATTATGCAGACAAAGTAATAAATGCACCCAACGGCTTCGTTGATGGCGATTTTGTATTTGATGGTACAAATACACTGGTTGCATATTTGGGCAATGGTGGCGCAGTAACACTCCCCGATAATTGTAATGGTAAAAATTACGCTATCGGTGCAAATGTTTTTAAGGATAATACCGCTATTACTAATATAACAATCCCCAACAACGTAACAAGCATCGGTAGGGATGCTTTCAATGGTTGTACCGGTCTCAAGAGCGTAACAATTGGCAATGGCGTAACAAGCATCGGAAGCAGCGCGTTCTATAATTGCAGCGCCCTTAAGAAGGTAATAAATTGTTCTAATTTAACCTTTACCAAGGGCTCTACCAATTATGGCTATGTGGCCTATTATGCCGAAAAAGTAATGAATCTGCCCAAGGGTTCCATTGAGAGCGATTTTGTATTTGGAGTAATTGATGGTGTAAATACATTGGCTGCATATTTGGGCAATGGTGGCGAAGTAATTCTTCCCGACAGCTACAAGGGTGAAAATTATGTAATTGGCGAAAATGTATTCTCTAGTTGCAGCGGCCTCACAAGCGCAAATATCGGCAATGGTGTAACAAGCATAGGTGACGACGCGTTTTCTGGTTGCACAGGCCTTAAAGAGGTTCGCATAAGCGACCTTGTCGCGTGGTGTAATATAGAATTTGAGGATTATGATTCCAATCCTTTGTATTATGCTCATAACCTCTGTTTGAACGGAGAGAGTGTTACAACCCTTGTTGTTCCCACCTGCGTAACAAGCATAGGAAACTACGCGTTCTATGGTTGTAGTAATTTCTCAAACGTAACAATTCCCACTAGTGTAACAAGCATAGGGAACGGGGCGTTCAGAGATTGCAGCAAACTAGCAAACATCACCCTCCCCGCGAGCGTCACCTCAATAGGCAGCGACGCCTTCCGCGGCTGCACCAACCTGAAGAGCGTATACAACTTCTCCAACATCAAACTCACCAAAAGCTCCAAGAGCCACGGCTACGTAGCCTACTACGCCAGCACCCTCTTCAACGTCCCCGGCGGCAGCATCGAAGGCGATTACGTCTTCACAACCATCGACGGCACCCCCACACTCAGCTATTACATAGGCAGCAGCACCAACCTCACCCTCCCCACCAACTACCAAGGCAGCACATACGCCATAGCCGACGAAGCCTTCAAGAGCAATACCAAAATCACCACCATCACCATCCCCGCTGCCGTCACCACCATCGGCACCAAAGCCTTCGAAAGCTGCACCGGCCTAAAGACAGTAACCCTCCAAGGCCACACCACCACAATAGAAGAGTACGCCTTCAACAAATGCAGCAAACTCACCTCCGTGCACAGCCCCAGCCTCGAAGCCTGGTGCAGCATAAACTTTACCAACCCATACTCCAACCCCCTCTTCTACGCACAAGAACTCTATGTAAACGACGAACCCCTCACCTCACTAGTACTCCCCAGTACAATAACCGAAATTAAAAACAACACCTTCTACAACTGCACCACCCTCGAAACCGCCGACCTCCCCCGCGGTCTCACCACAATAGGCGAAAACGCCTTCCGCGGATGCAGCAACCTCACCACAGCCACCATCCCCAACACCGTAGTCACAATAGGAAAATACGCCTACTACGACTGCACCGGTCTCACCAGTCTCACCAGCTACCTCCCCGGCGAGTCACTCTCCGCGCTGAGTGTCGACAGCTACACCTTCCTCAATGTAAGCAAGAAGAAATGCACGCTCACCGTCCCCATAGGCAGCCGCAGCACCTACGCCAGCAGCAGCGGCTGGAAAGACTTCAAGACAATAGTGGAAACCGAAGACACCGCGATAGAAGAAATACCCCCCTCTCCCTCCCAACAATACATCTTCGACCTCAAGGGCAACCCTGTAACCACTCCTGTTAAGGGCAACATCTATATTATAAACGGAAGGAAGGTGGTGCTGTAGGAAATTGCCTGAAAGCGACCGATAAATATACCTTTCCAGGCGTTCTGTGAAGCGGACGGCCGCAACGCAGCTGCTTCAATGCACGAGATGTTGAGTAAGTGATATATACTTTATAACACAGGAAAAAGGATTTCATTCGCGCGAAGGAAATCCTTTTTTGTGTTATATGTTAATTTTACTGCATTTCTTGCCGATATCGGCAAGAAATGCTATATTTGCAATGAAACCGGTGGGTATAACTTGCCGATAAACGGATTTTTCTATGGAGTATATTTCGGTTGCGGAGTTTGCAAAGAAACACGATGTGCATGAGAGAACGGTGCGCAATTATTGCGCAGTGGGCAAGATTGAGGGTGCAAGGCTCATTGGTAAAACGTGGGGCATTCCTTGTGATGCGCAGTTGCCGGCGCGCAAGAATAAACGCCGCAAGGCAATGCCTTTGTTGCTGGTTCTGCGCAGGGAGAAAGAGGCAAGGTTGAAGGGTGGTATCTATCATCGCACGCAAATCGATTTAACGTATAATTCCAACCATATTGAGGGTAGCCGCCTCACGCACGAACAGACAAGATTCATTTTCGAAACAAATACCATTGGCGTTGAGGGTGAGTCTCTTCGCGTTGATGATATTATTGAAACCACTAACCATTTTCGTTGCATAGACCTTGTTATAGACCGTGCAGAAGAAAAACTTACAGAGCATTTTATCAAGGAGTTGCACGCGGTATTGAAACAGGGCACAACAGACAGCTACAAGGATTGGTTTGCCGTGGGGGAATACAAGCGTCTGCCCAACGAGGTGGGAGGTAACGAAACTGTTTCTCCCGCTGATGTCGGCCGCGAGATGAAGGCACTGCTTAAAGAGTATAATGGTATAAAGCAAAAAACAATAGAGGATATAATAGACCTGCATCAACGTTTTGAGGCGATACACCCATTCCAGGATGGTAATGGGCGTGTTGGGCGGCTTGTGATGTTCAAAGAGTGCCTTGTCTGTGGCTTTGTACCTTTTATCATCACCGATGAACTGAAGATGTTCTACTATCGCGGCCTGTGCGAGTGGAGCAGGGTGCGGGGTTTTCTGCTGGACACTTGCCTTACTGCACAGGACAATTACAAGGCGTTGCTCGATTATTTTAAGATTAAGTATTAGAGGCTGACTAAAAAGTATTTTTTAGCAACCTCATTTTGCAGGGAGATGAATAAAAAGATGTAGTTTAAGGCTTGCGCAGCCTGAAAAACCGCAGTTTACTAAGCGTAAATGAGGATTTTGAAGGCAAGCGTAACGCAAAAAATTTGTGCAAACGAGCGAAACATAAAGTTTACTTTAATGTTTTACTGCGAGTGAAGCCAAATTTGGGGAACCAAATACACTTTTTAGTCATCTTCATACTACCTTTCCCACCCCTCTACACGGTAAACCTTTTCAACAAGTTTTCTCTTCTTTTTTGTCGTGGCATCTTTGTGCCACACCTCTATGCGGGCTGCATAATAGTCGCCCCACACTCCTTCGTAAATGGTGAATTCCTGCTTGTTTACCAATTTGCAAAAAGAATCGGTAGCGGCAATTTCAATCCTGCTTTTTTCCAATATGCGCTTCATGGAGAGTGGAATGTTCTCCGTTACCTCGTAGCACTTAAGATAGATTTCGCCGGCAGGCAGCGAAGGGTAGTGGAAATCATAGAGATATATGCCTCCTTGAAAACCATTATATATTTGCAGATAGCTGTCAGTGGCAAGGCTGTCAGCAGGTGCCGCAAGCACCGAATCGCGCAGTTCCATAGGTTGGTTATATACAAGCCCGGCAGGGATTTGGTGCCTTTTGCCAAAGTCGTCGTTGTCGGGGCCGAATGCACTGTGGAATACCTCCCTTATAGCAAAAAGAAACGATACTATAAGTATGAGTATTGCAATTACGAACCCCCAAAGTAGTTTGGTTAAAAACTTTTTCATTGTAAAAATCGTTGTTATGTCTGTTACAGCAACTGCAACAGTTCCTCTTTGGTAATTCCCAAAAGCTCGGCTTTTGCCTTGAACTGAGGCAGCTCGTTTTCAAGAAATTCGCGCTTCTGAGCCGCTTTTATTCTCTCGCGTGCGCCCTCTTTCACAAAGTAGCCGAGGCCGCGTTTGTTGTATATTATATCCTCGGCCTCCAGCAACTGGTATGTGCGCACAATGGTATTGGGGTTCACCCCAAGTGTGGCACCAAGCTCGCGCACCGATGGTATGCGTGCTTCCTCCTCCCAAGTGTGGCACATAATGCGTTCCCGCATCATATCGGCTGTTTGCAGGTATATTGGTTTATGTTCACTGAATTCCATTCTGTTATGCTTTTATGCGTTTTATCATTAGGTATATGAGTGCTTGAAGAACAATGAGGTTTGTAATCGATATTATGTTCATAAACAGTGCCATTGTGGTGGGTGATATATGTTCGCCATCTACCGTACCTATCAAAGTGGCGGCAAGGGCAATGTCGGCTGCGGGTATGGCCAATGCAATGGCAAGGCCTTTCAGGTTTCTGAACATCACGAATACAAGCAGCAGAAACGTTGTGCAGCTTATCCACGACCAATTCACAAGCACGTATAAAAGGTAATTGGGCTGTAAATGTATTTCGTTGCCTGTGTAATGGCCGGCTGTGTAAATGAGCGAACCTATGTGGTTTATCACCGTTGCCAGTATTATGATTGTTGCGGGTGCTATCACCAATGTGTTTATAAACATCGACAGGTACTTTTCGGTGTTCGTTGCAGGCAAGGTGGGGTAGAGTGTACGTTTCTCCTTTCCAATTATGAGCTTATAGTAGCAAAGTATGGGTGAAATACAAAGCAATATCTCGACAAAGCTCTCTCCTATGATGCTGCTGTAGAGAGTGGTTTCAGCGCTGTTGAGAGCCCTTGTAAAAATACATATCACTGTGTATATGAGCATAGCAGCTACGATGTAAAGCAGAAATTTGCTGCTCTTGTTCTCGTATATTATGAGCCGTGCAAGGCGTTTTATGTCTAATGTGTTGTTCATCCTTTTTCGGTTCTTTGTTGTTAAAATGCAGTTTGTCGCAAGGGCTTTATGCCTTAATCTTGCCTATATTGTAGTAAATAAGTATCTGGAATATTACAATATTTATAATGGAGGCAAGCAAATATGTTTCTGCCAAGCTGCTTGGTCTCAGGTAACCTTGGCTTGTGGTTTCGAATATCATAGCTATGCACTTTGTTTCAATTATAGCAATGACAACCATCATTGCTATGGCTATCCACGCTTTGTATCGGCACAGCATAATTATGAAAAACGTCGCAACGCTTATGCCGGCCCACGTAAGCAAAATGCGGTTGAGCAGCCCTGTTGTTTCCTGCAGGCTTGCAATATATGTGGCGGAAAACCCTGTGGCAATGTAGTTCACGCATATTATGGCAAGCGTAATTGTCAGTGGCACAATTATGAATGTATTTACGAGCATCGCTATGTATTTCTCCGCATTGCTTGCGGGTAATAAAAGGTACAGCTCTTTTCTTTGCTTGCGTGGCAGCGTGCCGTAAAATATAAAAGGCGACAGCATTAAAATAAGTTGAACCGTTTCGTTATCATTGCCGAATAGAGCCCCCATACCCAATGGTTCGCCTATTGCTATAAATGCTGCGCGATAGCCGAACACCATTATCAGCAGTGCGAAAGACACCGTAGCAATGTTGTAAATATACTCGTTGCTCCTGTTCTCATAAATTATGAGCCGTGCAAGCCGTTTCATATCTATTGTGTTGTTCATTATTGTCCTATTCTTCTAATTCTTAAATATATGAGAATTTGAAATATTGCAATTACAAGTAAACTTGTTAAGAGGTGCCCCGTTTCGTCAAATTCTCGTCGCAGTGGGCCGCTTAGCCAATATATTGCTACGATTATATTGCCTTCGACCATTTTACTGCGGCTCATCGAGGAGAAGAACAGGTAGGTTACTATGCTTGTTATTTGTATATAATCGCACAACTCATTCAGGCCGGGCTTGTAAAATTCCAGCCCCGGTATCTCCCCGCCATATTTTATATATAACCCAATTAATGGAACAAGATTTAGTAATATAAAAAATGCGGGTACCACGACAACGGTGTTTGCCAGCACCGACAAATATTTTTCGAGGTTGCTTGCAGGCTGCATCTCGTATAGTTCTCTATTCTCCTTTTTCAGTAAGGGATAATAAAAGGCTGCTGAAAGGTACCCCATAATAAAGGTTTTTATTACAGGGAAGAACAGCGATTCTCCGTCAATGTCCGCAGATACCGTCAATTTCGTTATAATATTTACTACAATGCTGTAAAGGATAATGAAGAGTGTTGCGTAGCGTATAAAATTACTGCTCCTGTGCTCGTATATAAACAACTTGGCAAAACGTGCAAGGCTGAATTGTGTGTTCATTGTTATTTCTTCAGGTTAATGTAATTGAAAAGCAGTTCTATGTCAATGTTGCTCTCTTGGCCGTTGCTGTTGGGTGCAATGTAGTTATACCCGTTAATGCCCTCCTCGCTGTAGAGTGCATCGGCAGGCAGCTCCTTTGCTGTGCCACAACGATATTGCTGTTGCAAATCAACTATTGAGGCATCGGTTGCAATGTTCTTCTCTTTTAGAATTACAATGTGGTCGAGCAGGGTGGAAACCTCTCTTATCTGGTGTGTGGCAATTATGATGCAACGCTCGTCGTTCATATAGCGCGAAATAATCTGCCTGAACTCGTTTTTGCTTGTCACATCGAGCCCGTTGGTTGGTTCATCGAGCAGCAGATAAGGGGTGTTAAGTGCAAGGGCAAAGGCAATGAATACCTTTTTGCACTCACCGGTCGATAGTTTGTCGAACTTTGTGTTGCAGTCGAGGCGCAACTCCTTCATCAACTGCTCGAACTCCTCGTATTTGAAAGTGGGGTAGAATTGCCCATACTCGCGCACAAATGTGCTTATCTTGTTAATGGTTGCCTGTGGGTGCTCGGGCAGGTAAAAGAGGCTTTGCAGAGTCTCGGGGCTGCGCTTGGCGGGGTTGTTGCCACCTGTTTCCACATTGCCGCGTTTGCTCCTTAGTATGCCGCATATAAGTTTCATAAGTGTTGTTTTGCCGGCACCATTGGGGCCGAGTAGACCGTAGATTCTGCCTTCAACAAACTGCGTGTTTAGGCCTTTGAGCACCTCTTTACTCCCATAAGAGAAATCTAAATTTTTAATTTGTATCATAGTGTATTAGTGGATTAGTACACCGCAAAGATATTGTAAGATTTGTTTGTGTGCAAGTCTTTTGTGAAATTAATTTCACGGGTTGTTTTTTACACTCTTAGAGTGTAAGATAATTTATAGCTCCTCGATGAGTGCTTTGTAGATGGGCGATTGTGTGAGCACTGCGCTGTTGCCGAATATGAACATCTGCCTGCGGGCACGGGTGAGTGCAACGTTCAGTTTACGGTCGATAGGGGTGCCGTCGGCGTCGGGTACCGGTGCCGAAAGTATTTCGAGCTGCGACGGGTTGTTTATGGTTGTTCCAAAGAGAATTATTTCGCGTTGCGAGCCCTGGAAACGCTCCACGGTGTCCACTACAATGCCTTCACACAGCGGGGTGCCTGTTTGGGCAATCTCTTTTGTAACCATCGCTATCTGGCTGCGGAAGGGGACAATTATTCCCACCTCTTTCGATGGGTTGCACTCAAGGCCGCACGCAGTGCGCAGCTTGTAGTATGCATCCACGAAAAGGGCAATTTCGCGTGCCTCGGTGCGGTTTATTTTGGGGTTGCCGCAGCTCTCTTCGCCTGTCTCTATGAATGCAGTGCGGCTGGTGGCAATTGTATGCTGTCGGCTGTCGGCTGTGTCGTGTGTGTGGTAGTGCAGCTGCTCGCTCTGGTGGGGCAGTGGGATGGGCTCCAGAATTCCACCATAGAAATGGCGGTTCGAAAAGTCGTTTATCACGGGGTGCATACGGCCCTGACGGTGCAGTGTGGCGGTTACGCCCTCAACACCTTGGCGGTGGTACCACTTATAAAGGCGCTCGAAGAGCGAAATTCCATAATCGTTTATTCCTGCATTATTCAGCGCCTCGCTTGTCGCTTTTGTGTCGGCGCGGTTCTGCGCAACAACGGCGGGCAGCTGTTTGGGGTCGCCTATGAGTATGAATTTCTTTATTGCGAGCGCTCCTTGCGGGGTGGTTGCTGCCCACAGGCCGGCAAGCTGCGATTCGAGTATCTGCGTGGCCTCGTCTATTATTGCTACATTGAATTGTTTTAGTGCGAAAAGCTCCTTGCGCGCGGTGAGCGACGCTATTGTGCCCACTATTATGCGGTGCTGTTCCATTGTGGCTTTTATCTCGTCGCGGTTGCTGCAGTGGGCTATGCAGTTTTTCAGCAGGCGGTGGCGGTGCTGTTCGGCGCAGCTCTGTTCGCTGCCTATGCGTATGTAGGCGGGCTTGTTGGGGAGAGCTTCGAGCGCCTCGCATATTTCGTCTACGGCGCGGTTGGTGTACGATGCAAGCAGAATGTTGCACCCTTCTTCGCCGTGAAATTCCTGTACCATACTTTTGAGTGCCTGCGATGTTTTTCCTGTTCCGGGAGGGCCCACGAGCATAAAAAGTTCCTGCGCCTGCTTTGCCTGCAGCACAATGTTGTTTATGTATTCGTTGGTGTAGCTGCCGTTGAGGGTTGCAGTGCGGTCGATGAGCGGTGTGCGGCGTGCCAGCAGAAGGTCAATGCGTTCCTGTGGCGCGGTGAGCAACCCGAAAAGGTCGCGGAAAGCCGAACGGAAGGTGCTGTCGAGGTGGTCGTGCTCCATTGCGTAGAGGCTGGTGCGGGGGTATAGGTTGCTGTTGCGCTGCTTGTGTCGCAGGTGTATTGTGAGCTTGTCGCCCGCAATATATGTGAGCGTTCCGCGCGTAACCTGTCGGTTGGTGGCATTGTGGCTTTCGTTGTCGCGGCGGTAGAGGAACACTGTGTCGCCCACACGGAAATTGGGGAAAAAATCGTCGGAGTATGCAGGTACCGACAGGGTAATCTCGCTAATGCCCTCGTCGTTGTCGAACGAGAGAATCTGCAGGTCGGTGAGAATGTTGCCGTTATCCCTTTTCACCTCAAGCGGTGCGTTCCACGTGTCTGAAAAACTGCGGCCGCTCTCGTTGTTGCCGTTACCCACCTTTGCTAGCAGCATTTCGCGTGCTACAAAGGCTACGTTGCCGAAAAAGTATTCCTGCAACAGGCTGTCGGCGTTTTTTATGGGGTTGAGAACCTCTTCTATGCGTGGGCGCAGATAGTCGTTCCACAGGCGGCTGCAGCTGCCTGCGGTGTTGAAATCTTCGGCTGTGGTGGTGAGCAGTGCTTCGCGCAGCCCGTCGCGCCCCATTTGCAGCAGCAGGGCCACAATGCGGTTGCGCAGCATAAGTGTGTGGCTTATCTCGCGTGGGCTCGACTCCTGGCGGTAGAAACGGGGGTAGCGCGAGTAGAAAAGGTGTGCGCTTATTGTTTCGCGGGGTATTTGCAGCGAGTAGCAGAGCATCTCTTTGTAAAGCGACATCTGTATGCGGTGCTCGGCTTTTGCCCCGCCGTTGAATTCGTCGGCTTTTCCCGATTTCAACTCTATGAGGTGGCTGCAGTCGTTCTGCAAAAGGTCGATGCGCCCTTGCAGGCCGAGCGGCTCGCAGAAGAAGGAAGGCTCGAGGTACACGCGGTCCTGCCGGTAGCTTCCCTCACCCTCAATGCCGTGGTTGCCCACCTTCATCTGTATGTTGCCGAATTGCTGGCGCGAGAGGGCGAAAAAACTGTTGTTTATCTCGTTGCACACCGACAGTTGCAGGGGATATTCGCGGAAGAATTTTTTTATCGATTCGCTGTATGTGGCAGGCTTCCCAGGTCGCTCGTTCACGCAATCGTCGAGGAACATATTGGCAGCCTCTCCCAACAGGCGGGCGGCGCTGTCGGTGCTCTTCTCGAAGAGGTTTACAATGTAACCGAGCGCTGGCGAGCCGTATGGCTGCACGCAGCGGGCAAGTGATGAGATGTCAATGAGATAGTCGGGCTCGAAGATAATGTCTTTGGGGTGTAGCGTGCCCTCCTCGTCGCGGGTGCAGGTGAGGAGGTTGAGCTTGCTGCCGCTCTGCAGCAGTGCGCGAAGGTCGCGGTAACACTTTTCGGCCGGCAGGGTGCATTTTACAACGTTCCCCTCCTTGTCGTGCCCTGTAATTGTCTCTCCGTCGTAACGCTCAAAAGTTATCTGTTGCCTCAAAATGTATTTTTCACCCTCCTGCATAGTGCTCCTTGTCGAATGTTAGCAATGTGTCCTGTTGCATAATCACACGCAGAGAATCGCTGTAACGCGCCTGTCTGTGGCGGTATCTTGTCCACGTGCGTTTCACTTTTTTCACAAAGGAGAGTGTCTGTTTCCAGTCGTTGAAAGAGCCGTTGCGGCACACGCTGTCGGTGTAGAATTCGGGCAGGCTCTTGAGTACAAGGAAACTGTCCACGTTGTTTTCCCATACATATCGCGGGCAGCCGTGCTTTTCGGCAAGGTTCATTGCGTCACCAATGTGCCCCGAGCCGGCGTTGTACGATGCGAGGATGAAATTCGTGCGCTCGTCGAAATTTTCGATGCGGCGGTAAAGGTGGTTGAGGTTCATTAAAAGACGCCCTGCTGCTTCGATGTTTGTTCTTGTGTCGAGGTGTAGCGAGTCGGGTATTCCCAGCCGTTGCATTGTCGACGGCATCACCTGCATTACACCGCCTGCTCCCACCTCCGACACTGCTGTGCTGTCGAAACGCGACTCGGTGTAGGCTATTGCGGCAAGGAATTTCCAGTCCCACCCCAGGCTGTCGGCCACGTTGCGGAAGTGGTGGTCGTAGGGCGAAATGGACACGTAGGGCGAAATGTATCGTTTCTGTGGCACTGCAGGCCTCTTCGCCTTCTCTTTCCCACAAAGTATTGCACCGCCGTATATGAGCACGGCGATGGAGAGCAGTAAAAACGTGAGCAGGCAGATGTTCTTGGCGCGCATAGATTATTTTTTTATGCAGCCGGCAACAGACATCTGCAGCATTTTAATTGCTTGTTTGTTGTGTCCGCCTTGCGGAATAATTATGTCGGCATATTTCTTTGTGGGCTCAATGAATTGTTCGTGCATAGCCTTTACCACACGTTCGTAGCGCGAAATTACTGCTTCGGCGGTGCGGCCGCGCTCAACAACATCGCGGCGTACAAGGCGTATGAGACGGTCGTCGGCATCGGCATCGACAAAAATCTTTAGGTCCATAAGGTTGCGTAGTTCGGGGCTTACAAGCGCCATAATACCCTCAATTATGATAACCTCTTTGGGCTCTACGTGCACAATTTCGGGCTGGCGGGTGCAGGTGATGTATGAATATGTGGGCTGGTCGATGGCCTTGCCGTCGCGCAACATTTTTATCTGCTCCACGAGTAAATCCCAGTCGAAAGCGTCGGGGTGGTCGAAATTTATGCTCTGTCGTTCTTCCACGGGAACGTGGCTGCTGTCGTTGTAGTAAGAATCCTGTGGAATTACCGCCACCGACGCTGCGGGCAACGAGTCGACAATCTCCTTTACAACGGTTGTCTTTCCCGAACCTGTTCCTCCTGCTATACCTATAATATACATATTCTTTGCTGTGATTTTTGCCTTTAATATCCCCTTGAAACAAGACTTTCAGGCAAATTTACTCTTTTTCTTGGAATACTCGCTATTCTTGCTGTAAAAAAACAATGCCGGTGGGGTGGTGAATAAGTTTTTTTAATTCTTTTCGCTCGCGGCACACATTTTTTTTGTATATTGCATTCGATTAAGGAAAGATTTTACTAATTTTGCAAAGAATACCGTAAAAGGGTATTTGTTGAGAGTATTATTTTTAATTACTTTTAAGTATATAAAACTATGGTAAATTACAAAGAATTGGGTCTTGTGAACACTAAAGAGATGTTCGCAAAGGCAATGAAAGGCGGTTATGCAATCCCTGCATTCAACTTCAATAATATGGAGCAGTTGCAGGCTATCATCATGGCTGCAGTAGAGACAAAGTCTCCCGTTATCCTTCAAGTTTCAAGCGGTGCGCGCAAGTATGCAAACCAGACTCTTCTCCGTTATATGGCTGAGGGTGCTGTTGAGTATGCAAAAGAGCTTGGTTGCGCTAACCCCGAAATCGTTCTTCACCTCGACCACGGTAACTCTTTCGAGTTGTGCAAGAGCTGCATCGACATGGGCTTCTCTTCAGTAATGATCGACGGTTCACACCTCCCCTACGAGGAGAACGTTGCTCTTACAAAGCAGGTTGTTGAGTACGCTCACCAGTATGGTGTAACAGTAGAGGGCGAGCTTGGTATCCTTGCTGGTGTTGAGGACGACGTTGTTGCCGAGCACCACACATATACACGTCCCGAGGAGGTTGTTGACTTCGTTACAAAGACTGGTTGCGACAGCTTGGCTATCTCAATCGGTACTTCTCACGGTGCCAACAAGTTCAAACCCGAGCAGTGCACACGCAACGAGAAGGGTGTTCTTGTTCCTCCCCCCTTGGCATTCGACGTTCTCGAAGGCTGTATGAAAGAGCTTCCCGGTTTCCCCATCGTTCTCCACGGTTCTTCTTCAGTTCCCCAGGAGGAGGTTGAGACAATCAACAAGTATGGTGGTGCTTTGAAGGATGCTATCGGTATCCCCGAAGAGGAGCTCCGCAAGGCTGCATCTCTCGCAGTTTGCAAAATCAACATCGACAGCGACAGCCGTTTGGCTATGACTGCTGCTATCCGTGAGGTATTTGCAACAAACCCCGCTGAGTTCGACCCCCGTAAGTACCTCGGTCCTGCTCGCGACAATATGAAGAAACAGTACATTCACAAGATTGTGAACGTTCTCGGTTCTGACAACAAGCTTGCTCAGTAATTGAACGCTGACATATAGCACGAAGCCCCGGCCAGCTGGCCGGGGCTTCTTATATTGTGTTCTTGTTGTTACTGATTACTTTTTGCAATGCTTGCACTTTCCTGTGCCGCCACACGATTTGCATTTTTTTGTACCGTTGCAGGCTTTGCATTGTGCTTCGGAACCACCGGCTTTAATCCAGCCTGTTCCGCTGCAATGGCCACACAAGCCGCTGCCGCTGCACGCATTCTTTCTTCCGGCAGCAGTGGTTGCAGTGCAGTTACCCGAGCCTCCGCAATACTTGCATTTGCCGGTCGAAGCCTTTGCTTTTGATTTTGTCGAACTTACTGCGCTGCTTACACTGCTTATGCTTGACGATGTGGATGATGAGGGCGATTTTATTGCGCTGTTAAGCTGTAGTAAAGAACTGCCGAGTCCAAGCAAAATGTCGGTGCCGCTTTCGCTTTTGCTGTTTTCATAGAGAGCCTTTTCGGCTTCATAGTTGCGCTTTTCCCATCCTCCCCAAATTCCTTTTATTGTGCATTTGCTTGTTGCGTATTTTTTTATGAAATTGGTGAGCTCCTTTTTTGTTTCAAAGATACCAATGTAATGTTTGCCCTTGTATGGTTTCTTGGGCTTGTCGTAAAGGACGGTGAAATAAGTGTTGTTGCTGTATTTATTATAAGAGGTTTCCACGCTTCCAATGATATATCCTTTTGCTGCCATTTCCTTGAAACCGCTTATAAAATTATTGAGGGAATAGTGGAAAACTCTTTCCTGTGAGGATATGCCATTCATATCGTTCTGTCCTATATATTCAGTTCCACAACCCAGCTTAACATAAATACCCTTTTTGTTTTGCCTTGCAATTTTTCTTTTGCCGGCTTGTCCCAGATATTTCTGCTTTGTTATTGCAGGGTTTTTCGTAATGATGGCACCATTGTTTTTCTCGTTGTAATATTCAATGATATATCCCTCTTTGAATAGCTTCTTGGCCCTTTTCTTTAGATAATAATTCTCAAGATGAACATATTTCTGTTCCATCTTCTTTTTTGCCTTTTCGTGCACGGCCACTAACCCGAATTTTGTGGGAACAACAGAAATTACGTGGCGACCTTTGCTCATTAGTGTTTTAATGCGCTCCTCGGTTATCCCGGTTTCATATTTTACATCCTTTGCGTCGCTTTCCATCAGGTAGACAACAAAGTAACCGTCATTGTACTCCTTGCAATGTGCAAAAATGCTGAAAACCGAGAGTAGGGTGAATAGTAACAAGCGTGTCATTTTTTTTATGTGTTTTTTTTGATTGATAATGTGCGAATGTAGTAACATGGAACGAAAAAAACGAAAGATATCGTGTTTTTTTACAGGAATTCGATAGATATTGGAGGTTTATCTCAAATATAACAACAAACGAGCGAGAAAACGCGAAATTCATTTCTGCTTTTTTCACAGCGAGTGCAGTTTATATTCGATTTTAATCAAATATAACAAATTAATAATCTAAAAGAAATTTAGGATCAACTCCAAAAGTTAAGGGGTAAAAATATAGCAGGTGCCCCCAATTATTTTTTTACAAATTTGCATTCATATTTTAGCGATAAACATTGAATCTTTTATAAATGTGTGCTTTAATTCCTCGGTGGCCCGTGAGTTTTTCTTGCTTTAATGGCTGTTTTATTCCCTTCTTTTCGTGCGACGAAAAATAAGCAAAAGGCTCGGCACGCGAGAAAAAATAGTCGCGAGCATTCTTTGCTCATTCCGGCCGGCTCCATTCGGTCGAACGCTCGCTTGCCACTCGACACTTCAAGTAATTTAAGGGGTGCTCCGATAATTAAACACAGTTTAATAGACAATG
>JAZTWX010000011.1:0-77111 GCA_045636125.1 Bacteroidaceae bacterium | reverse complement strand
TTGTTGCTATAGCCCACAATTTAAGGAAGTATATTGCCCGAAAAACGGAAAATAGCAACAGACAAAGACTTTTTGTTTTCCCTATTGGAGCATATTTAGAATGTTGTCGGGCTGCATAAAGGATTTATGCGTACAAAAATGATATTAATTCGAAGCTGAAGGTAAAAACGGGAAATTACTCCAAAAAAAAGAGACTGAGCCAAAATTACTTTTGACCCAGCCTCTTTTTTGTGTGAAGGAGTTCTGTGGTTTCTTGAAGCGGGGTGGGGCTGTTGCCGGGTGATGCTCCGGGGTGCTGTTACAGAACATTGCATTTGATAGCTTGTTTGTTATAAAAAAGATTGATTCTGCGATTTTTTTGCGGTATCAATCTTTTTTTATTGTTCTTTTTCCGTATCTTTACAAATTGGAAAGAATTAGCTTGCGCCAAGAATTGTTTGTGGTGTTGCGTGTGCCGCGGAGCAGCGGCAATGTGTGGCGGGTGGCGCTTTTTGCAGCAGCTCTTTCCCCTGGTGAAGAAAAATAAAAAATAATATATAATGGGCCAAAAATGGAAATATCAACCTCCGACATACGAAGAGACTGCGGCTGCTAGGGCGCTATCTGCGGAGATGGACATAAGTCCCATTCTTTGCAATTTGCTCATTAAGAGAGGTGTGAAAACAGTTGCCGACGCGAAGAATTTCTTCCGTCCGCGCCTGTCGGGGCTGCACGACCCTTTCCTTATGAAGGATATGGACATTGCCGTGCGTCGCTTGAACAGTGCGCTCGGGCGCAAGGAGCGCATCCTTGTGTATGGCGACTACGACGTTGACGGTACAACGGCGGTTGCGTTGGTGTATAAGTTCTTGCAGCAGTTTTCGTCGAATATAGATTATTATATTCCCGACCGTAACGAGGATGGATACGGCATCTCGAAAAGGGGTGTCGACTATGCTTTTTCAACCGGCGTGAAGCTTATAATTGTGCTCGACTGCGGTATAAAGGCAATTGAGGAGATTGCGTATGCAAAGTCGCTGGGTATTGATTTTATTGTGTGTGACCACCACGTTCCCGACGAGCAACTGCCCGACGCGGTAGCTATCCTCAACCCCAAACGTAACGATTCTACTTATCCCTATCCCCACCTTTCGGGTTGCGGTGTGGGCTTTAAGTTTATGCAGGCGTTTGCGGCCGATAACGGAATTCCCAACGAACAGCTTTACACGTTGCTCGACCTTGTGGCGGTGAGCATCGCATCGGACCTCGTACCCATAATGGGCGAGAACCGCATCCTTGCCTACCACGGATTGAAACAGATTAACCACTCGCCCAGCACAGGCCTCAAAGCTATTATACAGGTGTGCGGCTTACGCGAAAAGGAGATTGGCATAAATGATATAATCTTCAAGATTGGGCCGCGCATAAACGCATCGGGGCGCATACAGCAAGGAAAAGTGGCAGTGGACCTGCTCATTGAAAACAACCTGCGCACCGCGCTTATGATGAGCGAGCAGATAAACGAGTTCAACGAAACACGCAAGGAACTCGACAAGACAATGACCGAGGAGGCAAACAAAATTGTGGAGAGTCTCGAAAGCTTTGCCGAACGCCGTGCCATTGTAATCTTCAACGAAGATTGGCACCGCGGTGTAATAGGCATTGTTGCGTCGCGTTTGACCGAGGTGTATCACCGCCCTGCGGTTGTAATAACCTGCACGGGAGATATTGCAACGGGCTCGGCACGCTCGGTTACCGGCTTCGACGTTTACAAGGCGATTGAGAACTGCCGCGACCTGCTGGAAAATTTCGGCGGTCACACCTATGCTGCCGGTTTTTCGCTGAAGGTGGAAAATGTAGCAGCCTTTGCTGCGCGTTTCGAAGAGTATGTGGCAGGGAACATTCTTCCCGAACAGACCGACCCTATAATAGAGATAGACGCCGAAATTGATTTTCACCATATAACCCGCAAGTTCTTCAACGACCTGAAGAAATTTGCACCTCACGGCCCCGACAATACAAAGCCTATCTTCTGCACCCGCAACGTGTGCGACTATGGCACGAGCAAGGTGGTGGGCCGCCGTCAGGAGCACATAAAACTGGAGCTTGTCGATAACAAGTCGAACACCATTATAAACGGTATTGCCTTCGGGCAGAGCCGTCAGGCAAAATATATAAAGTCGAAGCAGTCGTTCGATATCTGTTACACTCTGGAGGACAACACCTACAAGCACGGCGAGGTTCAGTTGCAAATTGAGAGCATACACACAAAAGCCACTCGATGAGCTACGAGTCTATCCTGAAAAAATATTGGGGATACGACAGTTTCCGCGGTATACAACGCGAAATTATCGAAAGCATTGCGGCCGGGCGTGACACGCTCGGCCTTATGCCCACCGGTGGTGGCAAGAGCATCGCTTTTCAGGTGCCCACGCTTGCAGCCGAGGGTCTGTGCATTGTGGTTACGCCGCTTATAGCTCTTATGAAAGACCAGGTGGCCAACCTGCGCAGCCGCGGTATAAAGGCAACGGCAATTTATTCGGGAATGAAGAACTGCGAAGTTATAATTGCTCTCGAAAATTGCATCTTCGGCGACTACAAATTCCTGTATATATCGCCCGAAAGAATTTCATCGGAACTTTTTCTCACAAAAATACGCAAGGTGCCTGTGCGCCTTATAACAATTGACGAGGCTCACTGCATCTCGCAGTGGGGGCACGATTTCCGCCCCGCCTACCGCCGCATAAAGGAACTGCGCGAGCTCTTTCCCGCCGTTCCTGTGCTTGCGCTCACGGCTACCGCAACGCCGGCAGTTGTAAAGGATATTCAGCAGCAGCTGGGCTTTGCGCAGGAGAACTGCTACAGCATGAGCTTCGAGCGCAAGAACCTTGTGTACGTTGTGCGCCGCACCGAAAACAAGATACAGGAGCTGCTGCACATTCTCTCGCGCATAAAAGGGTCGGCAATTGTCTACACGCTCAACCGCAAAAAAACGCGCGAGGTGTGTGAGCTGCTCACCGCAGCGGGAATAACCGCCGAATATTACCACGCGGGCCTCTCGGCCGAAAGCAAGGATGCAAAAGAGGAGGCGTGGAAGAGCGGTCGTTCGCGTGTAATGGTGTCGACAAATGCTTTTGGTATGGGAATTGACAAGCCCGATGTGCGCCTTGTGGTGCACATCGACCTCCCAAGCTCCATTGAGTCCTATTTCCAGGAGGCGGGGCGAGCGGGGCGCGATGGTAACAAGGCGTATGCCGTGACACTTTTCAGCCGCATAGACAAGCAGGTGGCTGCCCGCCGTTTGAGCGACAATTACCCCTCGAAGGAGTTTGTTGCCGATGTGTACGACAATCTCTGCTACTACTATCAGATGGCATTGCACGACGGCCTTAACTGCACTTTTGAATTTGCGTTGAACGATTTTTGCAAGAAATATCACCTGCCCACGCTGCCCACCGACAGCGCTCTGCGCATACTCACCCGTATGGGGTATATTGAGTATGTCGAGGAGATGGAGTATGCTTCGCGTGTGCGCATAATTGTGGACAAGGATTCTCTCTACCGTTTCAAGGGGCTGCCTGCCGACTATGAGTTGCTCGTGAATGCCATTATGCGCAATTACAGCGGTCTTTTCACCGACTATGCTTTCATTGACGAGCGTTTCCTCTCGCGCATTACAAAGCTCACGCGCCATCGTATGTACGAAATTCTTGTGTCGCTCTCGCAAAAGAGGCTTATAGCCTATACTCCGTCGAAAAAGTGTCCCATCGTGACCTTTACGCGCCACCGTGTGCTGTCGGGCGACCTCCATTTTGCCCCCGAGGTATACGAGGAGCGCAGGGATGCTTTTGCCCATCGCCTGAATGCTATAATAAAATATGTGTCGGGTGAGGAGGAGTGCCGCAGCTGCACGTTGCTCTCCTATTTTGGCGAGGAAAAAGCCGGCGCTTGCGGGGCGTGCGATGTGTGCGTGAGCAATAAAGGGGCGGTGAAGAGCGAGGCTGCTGTGAGCGACACTGCCCGTGTCCTTGAATTGCTGGCCGACGGGGCATTGCATTCTCCTGCAGAAATTGAAGCGCTTGGGATGTCGCGTGCGCGTATGCAGGTGGTGCTGCGCGAGCTTTGCGACGAGGAGAGGGTGGTGATAGAGGATGGGAAAGTAAGAAAAGCATAGCGCAGAACTTTTCTTTTTATTCACTCTCAATAAAAGAAATAGGATGGCTTGAATGAAAAGCCATCCTATTTATATGTTTATGCAAAAAGGTCGTTATTCTCTTTTTCCCACCCACCGCGTGTAAAGTCGGGGATTTCAACAGGCACGCCGCCGTTGCGTGCCGAAATGTCGGTAAGTTCAACAAGGCAGCTCCAGAGAACAGCGTCGTACACGCTCATATCGAGCGGGAGCCCGTTGCGCAGGCAGTGAATGAGGCGGCAATCCATTGCATAGTCTATCCAGCGGCGGCCACAAAGCTCCTCGCCGCGTTCCTTGTATTGTTCAACAAAGGGGTGGCGGTGTTCTTCGATGAGTTTCTGGCACTCGTCGCCCATAATGGCAGTGTCGCTAGCAGGCGAGAAGGCAAAGTGGGGTACGGGGTATTTTTGTGCAAAGCCATCGGTGCCGCTCACAAGGAACGAACGGCTATAGGGGCGCGGCAGGGTTATGCAGTGCTGCACAAGTATGGTCTTGCCCTTTTCGGTGGTTATTATGGAGCTGTTCATGTTGCCTTGCAGTGTGCCGTCGGACAGCTCCTTTGACGAACACGATACAATGCTCTTCATTCTGTCGCCGCGGTTAATGCCCATTGCAAGGGCTATGGGGCCGAGGCCGTGTGTGGGGTAGGGGTTGCCTTTGTGGCTGTTCATAAATTCCACCTGCCAGTTGCTCCATTTGCGTCCGCCACCGTCGTTTGTGGAGATACGCTCGCGCAGGTCGTGGAGGTATGAGCCTTCGGCGTGTATTATCTCGCCCAAAAGGCCTTTCTGTGCCATATTGAGCACGCATAGCTCAAACTCGTCGTAGCAACAGTTCTCTAGCATTATAAAATGGCGCTGCTCCTTTTCGGCGGTATCAACAATGCGCCAGCAGTCCTCTATTGTGGTGGCTGCGGGAACCTCGGTGGCAACGTGCTTGCCGCACTGCATTGCGTAGATGGCAATGTTCGCGTGGCTGGCCCAGTCGGTACATATATATACAAGGTCAATTCCCTGCATCTCGCACAGGTGCTCCCAGCCGTCGGTGTTCCCGAAACAGGCGGGCTCTTTGCCGCCGTGTTGCGCAATTATGCTTTTGGCCTCTTCGATATTTGCCGGTACAAGGTCGCATATTGCTGCAATTTCGCAACCTTCGATGTGCATCATACGCATAACGGCACGCTTTGCACGCACGCCTAAGCCTACAATGCCCACGCGCACCGTTTCGATGGGCGCGCAACGCAGTGGTTTTATGTGCACGGTATTGTTCATTTCTTGTTGCTCATTTTCGCAAAGAAAATAAAAAAGCTCTTTGCGGCAAAGTTTTTACCTGTAATTATGTTTGTTTAACAGCCGTCGTTCTTTCTGTCGGCACACATCTTTATTATTCCTGCTGCAAGAATTGCTGCGGTGACAACGCCGCCCCAAATATAGGCTGCTGTGCGGTTCTCCATGCCGAACATCATTGGTGAAATGAAGATGTACGACGCGCATACATATGTCATTATAATGGCGGGCACAAGGCCTATGGCTACGGGCTTTTTATGCTTTGCAAGGTACACTGTTATGCACCACAGGGTGATGCACGAGAGTGTTTGGTTCATCCACGCAAAATAGCTCCATATTGTTTGGAAGGGGAGCGCAAATATTATGAGCAACCCTATGATGAACAGGGGGACGGAAACAAGAATGCGCTTCGAGAGGCTGCCTTGCGGTATGTTCAACATATCGGCAACAATGAGCCTTGCCGAACGGAAAGCTGTGTCGCCCGATGTTACTGCGCAGGCAATAACTCCCATAACCACAAACACTGCCATCACACTGCCCAGTGTCTCTGCCGATATAATGTTCACAAGCCTTGCCGCGCTGCCGCCGTACTGCGCAATTGCAGCGTTGAGGCCGTCGACTCCGTTCCAGAAGGCCATAGCAATGGCTGCCCATATGAGCGCAATGATGCTCTCGGCAATCATAGCACCATAGAAAATGGAGCGGCTCTGCTTCTCATTGGTCATACAACGGGCCATCATGGGCGACTGTGTTGCGTGGAAGCCGGAAATTGCTCCGCAGGCAATGGTGGTGAAGAGCATTGGCACAATGGGGAACTTGTGCGCGTCGGCAATGCAGTTCTCGAACGATGTGAATTCGGGGATTATGTAACGGCTGCTCTGTGTGAAAATAACGAACAGAATGCCCAATGCCATAACAAGCAGCGCAATACCGAAGATGGGGTAGAAGCGGCCTATAATCTTGTCGATGGGCAGGATGGTTGCAAGAATGTAGTAAATAAGGATTATTATGAGCATCACAAAAACCTCGAGGCTCATATTACCGCTGAGCGGAATTTCGAGCGCAGAACAGGGAACGTTGGCTGCAATGAGCTCGGCCGGCTGGCTCATAAACACCGCGCCCACAAGCACCATAAGCAGCACCGCTGCAATGCGCATAAACTTTTTCATCCCATTGCCCATATATTTGCCTATTATTTCGGGGAGGCTGAGGCCGGCATTCTTGAGCGAGATTACTCCTGCTACAAAGTCGTGCATTGCGCCCATAAAAATACCGCCCAGTGTAATCCACAAAAAGGCCACGGGGCCGTATGCTGCGCCAAGCAGCGCGCCGAAAATGGGGCCGAGGCCTGCAATGTTGAGCAACTGGATGAGGAAGATTTTCCAGCGGGGCAGGGGCATATAGTCTACTCCGTCGTAGTGTGTTTTTGAGGGCACGGGGTTTGCTCCATCAATTTCGCATACTTTTTCAAGGTATCGGCCGTATGTGAAGTATGCGGTTATGAGTGCCGCAAGGCACAAAAGAAATGTTATCATAGTTGTAGTAAATTAGTTTTTGTAATTGTGAAAAGAGCCCGTGGAAAGGCTCTTTTCTTACATTTTGCAAAACTATATAAATTATCTTAATTATAGCATAGTGTCTACATATTTTTAAGTATCTCTTCGGCCTCTTTGTTGCCGGCTGCGGCAGCGTTGCCGTAAAGGTCCTTTGCGAGCTTCTTGTTGCGCTTTACTCCTTGACCGTTGTAATAATAGTCGGCCATTCGTTTCGTGCCTTCGTGGAAGCCGGCCATCGAGAGCTCTTTTGCCCATCGGTAGGCCTCGGTGTAGTTCTGTGCCTGCTCTTCGTGCAGCATCATATGCTTTTGTGCCTCGCGGTGCCCCTTTTCGGCTGCGCTGCGCATATAGTGGGTGGTATCCTGCTCGCCGCTTTGCATTGCAGGGTGCTCTTCAATGAGCCTTGCAAGCTCGTAAAGCGCTTCGGCGTTGCCGCTGTTTGCAGCCTCGGCAAGCAACTGCCCTGCACGTTCTTTGCCCTCGTTGCTGCTTGTTGCAAGTTCGTTGCGGGCGGTCGTTACCATAGCACGCGGCTCTTTTTGCAGTGTCGCACGGCGGAGCCACGTTGCTGCAAGGGTTGTGTCGGGTGTGCAGCCCTCGCCGCTTTTGTAAAGAAGGTATAGCTCGTATTGGCTTTCGCGGCAACCGGCCTTTGCAGCCTCCTCAAAGAATACCTTTGTTTGCTCCGGGTTTCTTTTGAGGCCTGTGCCGTTTTTGTAGCACTGCGCAATACTTGTGAGGGCGGGTGTGTATTTGTATTTTGCAAGTTCGGCCCAAATGGTTATTGCGTTCTTGTATCTTTTCTGGTTATAATAGATGAGCGCCTTTTCGTGTTCGCGGGCACAGGCTTTTTCGAGCGCGGCATCCATCTTTTTGTTTATGTACAGCTCGTCGTTATCCTCGCTGCCGGCAGCTGCTGCTTGCGCGGCTTTTGTTGCGGTGGCAACGCTGTTTATGCGGGTGATGGTTGTGGGGAGCGTGCTGTAGAAGGTCTGCCCGTCGCGGCCGGCAATGTCAACGTTTATTGCGTCGCAACCGCTGCTGTTGTATAGCTCAATGTCTATGCTGCCGTCGCCGTTGGGGCGCAGTTGCGGCTGCCACAGGAGTGTGCGGCGGTGGTCTTTCTTGTCGGCCGATGGCTTGCTCTTGCTGTAGTCGGGCGAGTAGAACTGCTTGCTTTGGCTGTATCCCTGAATTGATGTGTAGCGGGTGGTGCCTACGCTATTGGCAAGGTCGGGGATTATGCCTGTGCGTTCGTCGTTCTCGTTATATGGTATGAGGCAGGCTACGTAGTTGGGGTTCTTGGGATAACATATTCCTATTTCAATTCCAGCAGTTATCTCCGTAAAGAAATTGTGCAATTGCGGGAACCCGTCGACACCCGGGGTGTTCGATACATAGTGATGCGAGAGGAAACCCATATAGAATTTTTGAAGCGGAGAGAGCATGTCGAGTTTGTCGGCTTTTCTGGTCCAGAAATTATGGGTGTTCTCGAACTGCAAGCGTGTTTTTTCGTCGCTGCGTATGACAAATTCTTTGAAATTCATCATCTTTTCGGCGTCGCATTTGCCTTCGAGGTACTGATAGTCGGGTGCAGGGGTGGTGTTTGAGCTGTATTCTCCTTTGACGACCATAAGAAAAACCCAGTAGGCCCAGTTGTAATTGTGGCGTCTTATTGCGCTTGTCACAATGTCGGCTGCGGTGAGTGAGTTGGCGTACTCGCTGCTTGCACCATAATTGGGCGAGCTTTTCGTAATGGTGTCGCCCAGGGGGGCGTATCGCATATGTCCGATGTATTTCTTTTGGTTGCCTTCGAGGATGTTGCCCATATTTATAATTCCGGACTCTCCGCTCTGGTAGTCGAAGCCCACCTCGTCGGTGGAGTTCAGCTCCTGGATGTTCTGTTTTTCCTCGCGTTGTCTTTCGTTCATTTCGAGCACCTCGTTGTAGACATTGTCCTTGTAGGTGCTGAATTCTTTAAGGAAAGTTACATCCTGTGCATACTCCCATTCGTCGAGAAAGTCGAAGCGCATTTCGCTGTGGGGCGGGCGCCCCTTGTATTCTTTTTTCTTGTTGCTCACAACCTCCACCGACGAGAGAAGGAACGAGAATGGGTTCAGCTGCACAAGGCTGTCGGCGGCCGCTTCCTGCTCAATGGAGCTTCCGGTGTTGCGCTCCCAGTAGTGGTAGAGGCGGAAGGTGGGCGAGAAGTAACGGTCGAGAGCAAAGGCATACTGTATGTTGTTGTTCTCCTTTAGAGTAGTTTCGGGCGAGAGGGCTGCAATTCTCTTGCCGTAGAAGTCGTTTGTCTCAATGATGAATTCTCCCACACTGTCGGTGCGGAAAGAGGTGGTTGAGATTGCGGTGCTGTCGTAGGCAATGTCGAAACGGGTGAGGTTGTTCTTTTGCGGGATGAGGGTGACCTCTTTTCCCTTGCCCAGTTTGAATGTGCTCTGGTTCTTGCGGAAGAAACTTCCTTTAAGTGTTATGCCGCGTTCTATGGGTTGCAGTTTGTCGAGTTTCTTGCTTGTGAGCTGTTTCCAGTCGTATGCGGTCCAGCCGTTGGTGAGCATAAGAAGATTTAGCTGCTCTTTGCGCTCCTTGTTGTCGGCGTCGAAATATTGTGCGGCGTCGGGGATGTAGCCTTTGAGCTCGGAACCGAGGAGAAGGTAGCTGTACATATTGTGTCCCCACGATGTAACAACGTTGCCTGCCGCGTCGCTCACCGCAAGCGAGAGGTTGGCGGTTGAGGGGATGGGCTGTCCGTCGTCGCGCGAAATGTTGAGTGTGATTTTTTCGTGGGGAGCGAGTGAAAGTTGGTTCAGAGGCTCGTCGTTGCCCTTGACGGTGAGCTTTACAGTGCTGCGGTCGTTCTTTTGCAGCGTGTCGTGCTCCACAAAGAAACAACGCTCGGCAAGGGGGGTGGTGCCGCAAAAGACAATTGCTTTGTTCACGCCCTCGGGCAGCTCGTTCTTCTTTATTGTGAACTGTTTGTTTTTCTCGCCGGCCGCAATCTTCTTGTAGTAGCCTATTGCCCCGCGGTAGAGAATGCCGAAGGCGTTCTCCTCGCTCTCGCTTATATTGCTTGCCACCGAGAAGGTTATCTCCTCTTCGCTCTCCTGCACGGCAAGGGTTACTCCCTCCTCTTCAATTTCGGGTAGTTCAAAGGTGTGTTTTTCCTCTTTTCCTTTTTTGTTTTCGAGCGTTACCGTGGCGCTATATTTTACACCCTTCTGCGGGGTGAGTACAAAGGTGCCCTTGCCATAGTGTATGGGGGTTGTTGTGAGCAACCTGCTGTCGCCCGCCATAATGGTGATTGTGGCTTTATGGGGCTCGCCGTTGCAGTCTTTCAGCTCGTATGCCACGGTGCTTTGCAAGCCTGCAACAAGGTGGCCGCCTTCGGGGTAGAATTTAAGCTCGGCTGTTGTCTCTTCGGCGCTTATCCACTGGCCGTGGTAGTTGAAGCCGCGTTTGCGGTCGAGCATATTCTTGAAGTCCCAGTTGTTGCCGTTAACCTTGTCGAAAATGGGGAATACACGGCTGAAAACAGCCTCCTTGCCCCAGTTGAGCATATAGCGGGTGTAGGCCCTTATCTCGTAGTAGCCCGAAAGCATAAGGGGCTTTAATTCGAACTCTCCCGTGCAGCAGCCGTTGTCGTCGATTTTGTATTTCTTGGTCTCCACAATGTAGCCTTCGGGTGCAACAAGCTCCACATAAAGCACCTTGCTGGGTGTCGACGGGCGGTCGTTTGTGCCGTAACTTACGTAGGCTTTGAACCATATTGTTTCGCCCAGGTAGTATGCGCTGTTGTCGAAATGTAGGTAAACGCGCTCCTGTTGCATTGTGTGCCCCACCTGCAAGGCTCTTTGAGCCGCTTCGTCGTTGCTTGTCTGTGCGGTGGTAGCAAGGGTTGCGCAGAGCGCTACGATGGCTATGAGAATTTTTTTCATTGTGGCTTATATTAGAAGAAAAGAGGATGACACGAATGGCCATCCTGTTTTGCAGGGAGTGGTTAAAAAGCCGGCTTTGAAGCTTGCTCTTTAACCACTCTCTTTGTTTTATTTTACTGCACTGATACGCAGTTTGTAGCTCATAGGTTGGTTGGGCACGCAGTAGATGGGCATTGTGCCTACGTCGTGTCCGCACGATGCGTTACCTACGCCGCGCATAAAGGCGTCGAGGTGAAGCACTGTGTAGGGGCGGGGAGTGAGCTCCCACATATGCTGTGCATCCATAAGGTCCTTATCGGTGAACTGAAGTGCCGAGAAGTTAACCTTGCCCTCGGTCTCAATCTTTATACCCTCGCCCTCGTCGTTGGTGAGGATGAGCTCACGCAGGCCTTCGCGGTTACCTGTGCTCTGGGGCTTCACATAATTCTCGGGCATTTGTGCCACGGTTGTCTTGTAGCGGCCAATCTGCACGCCGTCTATGCGGTCGTTGCTGTTCTCCCAGGGCCCGTAGGCATAGTATTCTACGTTCTTGAGTGTAGAGTCGATGCCGCAAACGAGGCCTGCACGGCGCAACTCGGTTGTGTGGGGGATGAACTTGGCATCGACATCCATAATACCTTGCGGATAGATGGTGTAGTTTATCTCGGTGTCGCAGAGCGAGCCTTTGCGGGTGGTTTTTACAACGGTGTTGCCGTCGATGTTCTCCACTGTGCAGGTGCCGTTGGGCTGCAGGCCGTTGGCAGTGTTGTGGTAACGGTCGTTCTCAATCCAGCGGTGGTTGTCGAAGAGGAAGCCTTCGCCCTCGGCAAGAACCTCCTTGCCGTTGAACGCAAGGTTGGTGAGGCGGCCTGTTTCGGCGTCGAATGTTACTGCAATGTTTCCGTTACCAATTTTTACCTCGTGGAGGGCTGCTGTCTGTGCAAGGAACTCTCCCTTGGGGGTAATTGCGGCAAGCGGAGCACGGCTTGCAAGGGTGTATTGTGCTTGTGCAACCTCGTGGCCGGCTTTTGCAAAATTTTGTGCTTCGTGGTAAACCACATTCAGGTTGAGCAGTGTCTCAATGCCTTTCTTGTCGGCTTTTTCGAGTGCAGCCTTGGGCAGTTTTATTGTGAGTGTAACCTCTTCGCCGTTTGTGGCTGCGGGCAATCTCATCATTTTGTCGCTCACAACCTTGCCGTTTCTTACAATTTCCCAAACAAGGTCGAACTCGTTGAGGTTCGTGAAATTGTAGGTGTTTTTGAGTTTTATGGTTGCAAGGTTCTTTTTCTTGTTTACGCTCTCCAATGAGAATTTGATGAACTGGTGTGCTCCCTTAACCTCTTTGAGCTTTGCGCTCTCCTGACGTGTGGGCGACACTACACCGTTGCTGCAGAAGTTGCCCTGATGGGGGCCGGGGAAGTCGTAGCCTGTGTGCAGGCGGTATATACCCTCCTTAATTTCGCGGGGCTCGTAGATTGCCTGGTCCACCCAGTCCCAGATGCAACCGCCGATGCAAGAATTTGAATTCTCGATGTGCTCCCAATACTCGCGCAAGTTACCAATAGCGTTACCCATTGCGTGGGCATACTCGCAAATGAACATAGGCTTGTCGAGGTTGTTGGTGTTCTGTTTCATCCACGCCTGTCCGGGGTACATCTTTGAATAGAAGTCGGAGAAGCGCCCGCCACCGTAAGAGCCGTTGCTGCGTGTGCCCTCGTAGTGTACGGGGCGGGTGTCGAGCTTGTAGCAGGCATCGTAGCAGGGGCCGAAGTTGTTACCGTTGCCGGCCTCGTTACCCAAGCTCCACATTACAACGCTTGCGTGGTTGCGGTCGCGCAACACCATACGGTCGATGCGGTCGACAAAGGCGGGAATCCACGACTCGCGGTCCGAAATGCTCTGGTTGGCGTGGTCCTCGAGGTCGGCCTCGTCGCAGCAGTAGAGTCCGTAGTAGTCGAACATTGCATACATACGTGCGGGGTTGGGGTAGTGGCTTGTACGTATGGTGTTTATGTTGTTCTGTTTCATCAGGAGAACATCCTGCAACATAGACTCTGTTGTAACGGCACGGCCGTAGAGGGGGTGTGTGTCGTGGCGGTTTACACCCTTGAAGAATACTCGCTCGCCGTTGATGTAGACGAGTGAATTCTCAATTACAATGTCGCGGAAACCGTGTTTTGTGGAAAATGCCATCTCTTCGTTGCCGTTCTCGTCCATCTGCACAATGCGTACAGTGTAGAGGTTGGGCTTTTCGGCGCTCCATAATGCAATGTCTGCCACCTCGAGTGTTGCCGATACTGTGGGCGCTGCAATCTTTGCCTTCATCGCCTGCTGTATTGTCTCGCTTGCAACGAGCTTGTCGTTTGTGTCGTAGAGCGATACTTTAATCTGTTTGCCCTCGGGGCAGAAGTCGCGGTTGTCGATTGTGAGGTCCACTTTAAGTGTCGCGTTCTTGCGCTCAGAGTCGAGAGTGCTTGTGATGTAGTGGTCGCGCACTGCAGCCTTGGGAACGTTATAGAGGTACACGTCGCGGAAGATACCGCTCATACGGAACATATCCTGGCACTCGAGGTACGAACCGTCGCACCAACGGAATACCTGCACGGCGAGTTTGTTCTCGCCTTTTTTGAGGAATTTTGTGATGTCGAACTCGGCAACGTTGTTCGAGCCCTGTGTGTAGCCTACATACTCGCCGTTGAGCCATACAAAGGCAGCAGAGTAGATTCCGCCGAAGTGGATGAATGTGCGGCGGCCGTCCCAGTTTTCGGGAACCTCGAATGTGCGTACATAAGAGCCCACGGGGTTAATACCGTAGTTCTTGCCGCCGTCGTTGTAGCCGGGGCGTGCCTTGATGAAGGGAGGAGTGTTTGAGTGGGGGTACTCTACGTTGTTGTAGATGGGGCGGTCGTATCCGTGCATCTCCCAGTTTGAGGGAACGGGTATCTCGTCCCACGAATTTGTGTCGTAACCCTCCTTGAAGAAATCGAGGGGGCGCTGCGAGGGCTCGGGAACGAAATGGAATTTCCATGTTCCGTTGAGGCTCTGGTAGCGGTTGTTCACAGGCTCGCTCCAGGGGGTTGCGTAGTATGTTGCGTCGGCAAGCATCGCTGCCTCGCTCTCGTAGGGCATATATGTTGCTGTGCCTTGCTCCTTGTTCTCGGCGAAAATGGTTTCGTCCTCCCAGTAGGGCGACTCTATTTTGGGTTTTTCAACCTGCTCGAATGTGAACCACGAATTCTTGTCGCTTGCGTCGGCTTTAACGAGCTTCATACGGCCGTTCTCAAGGGTGTACATCTTGTCGCTCTTGCCTTTTGAGATAATCTGGAACTTGCCTTTCTGTCCTTTGACGGGCTCGAATGTGAATTTTGCGTTGTTCCATATTCCTGCAACGGCGGGCCACTGCAAGAGGTAGTCTATCGAGGGGTTGCCACCGCCGTCGTCGAAGTTCTGGCCGTAGAAAGCGTTCTCCACAGCAAAGGTGAAGAGGTCGATAGTCTTTATGCTCCAGTATTGTCCGCGGTTCTCGGCATCCTCTTTTTCGGCAACAATGCGTGCGTTGTTCTCGCCCGAGTCGCCGTTACCGAGCAAGAGGCTCTCGTCGGCAGCCGAGCGTATGCGGTAGGTGAGGTTGTCGTCGAAGCCGGCAAAGTCCGATTCGGTGATAGTGAATTTTGCGGCAGGGTTGTTGGCTGCCTTCTCTTTTGCTATGAGCACAATGCTGCCGTCCTTTGCCTTCATTGCGGCTACGCTGGGGTTGTTTGTGGGGATAAGGAGGCCGTCCTCGAACTTCCACAATTGAGCCTCGTCGGAACCGTTGTTCTCGCCAAGCTCCACACGCTCGCCTGCGGCGCGCATTGCGTGGTCGGTCACGGGGTTAATGATGCGCCAGCTGCCCGAAAGCTCCGAAATCTTCCAGTATTGGGCGGCGTTGCGCTCCTCGTAGTCGGTGGTTCCCACTGCGTTGCCTTTCTTTTCGTAGACAATGTTCTGTTTCTTTCCTTGCGCGAAGATGTGGTACAATTTTCCTTTCTCGAATTGTGCCTGCGCAAAGCTGCTCACGGTGGCAATTATTGCCACGACGGCAAGCAGCAGAGTGCGTTTGATGTTGTAAATCATAGTGGTTATAAGGTTTTTAATTATATTCAACCGTGTTTGCGTTGTTTATATTTGTCAAATATAATAATTTATAGCCAATAAAATAGCTTAATTTAGGTTAAAATGTTGCGCGTTAGGGTAATATTATATTTTTACCACTATAATATCGTCCCAGCAGGTGGTGTATTGCGGCGATAGATACTCGCGGTTGGTGTGGTCGGTAATGCTGCCTTGCGACACAATTCTCACACTGCCGCGCCCCTGGGAGATGTTTATTTTGTCTATTGCCTCCATGAGCATTTTGTGCTTTGGGCGGTCTATTGTGTCGAAAAGCGCACCCTGCACGGCGGTTGCGGGTGTAATGCGGCTCAGGCGCACGCCGCTTTTCTTGTAGCCGTATCCCTTGCGGAAGAGTTGTTGCAACAGCGCTGTTGCGGCGCTTGTTATTTCGAGTGTGCTGTCGGTGGGGGTGGTGAATTGCAGCAGGCGGCTTTCGTGGTGCTGTGGCTGGTCGTCGCGGTGGCGGTTGGTGAAAATGAATACCTGCAGCTCCTGTGCCACCGATTTTTGCCCGCGCAGTTTTTCGCTTGCAATGGCTGCGAATGTGGAAATTGTTTCGTGTAGCTCCTCAATGGAGTAAAGCTCTTTGGAAAAGGAGCGCGACACGGTTATCGACTGTTTGTCGGCCGCGTGGTGGCTGAATTCTATGCAGGGGGTGCCACGGAGCTCGCGCAGGGTTCTCACTCCGGTAATTCCCATACGTGCCTTTACGGCAGCCTCGCCCATCGCGCAGAACTGTGCTGCGGTTGCTATTCCTTTATCTTTCAAAGCCTTCGAGTAACGGCGGCCTATGCCCCATACATCCTCGATTGGGAATTTCGACAGCACTTTTTCAATATCCTCGGGGCGGTGCATGAGGCAGGCGCTGTTGAGCTTGGGGTATTTCTTGCACAATTTGCTGGCAATCTTCGCAAGGGTTTTTGTGTGCGATATTCCTATGCTCACGGGTATCCCTGTGTTGCGACGCACTATGCGTGCAAGTTCCTCGCCCTCCTGCTTGAGTTTTTCTATGGGGTAACCGTCGAGTAATAGAAAGGCCTCGTCTATGGAGTAGACCTCAATTGCGGGTGCATACTGCCGCAGGGTTGCCATCACTCTTTTCGACATATCTCCGTAAAGGTGATAGTTGCTCGACAGCACAGCAACGTCGAACTTTTCGACCAATGGCTTTATTTGATAGAGCGGTTGCCCCATTTTTATGCCAATGGCCTTTGCTTCGTTGCTGCGTGAGACGACGCAGCCGTCGTTGTTGCTCAAAACAACGACGGGACGCCCATTGAGCGAGGGGTTGAACACTCGCTCGCACGACACGAAAAAATTATTGCAGTCGCACAGCCCGTACATTTACATTTTCTTTATTAAGTGGGTTACAACGCCCCAAATGAGAAAGTTGTTCTCGGCGGTTATTTTTATGGGCTTGAAATCCTTGTTTGCGGGCACGAGCAGAGCGTGGTCGCCCTCGCGCTTGAAACGTTTGAGGGTGAACTCCCCGTCGACGTAACACACGGCAAGGCAACCGTTGTATGGCTCAATGCTTTTGTCAATAACAAGGAGGTCGCCGTCGTTTATCCCCTCGTCAATCATCGAAAGGCCGCTCACGCGGGCATAAAATGTGGATGCGGGGTTCTTCACAACCTCCTTGTTGAGGTCGAGCCCCTGCGTGGCGTAGTCCTCGGCGGGCGATGGAAAGCCTGCTGCCACGCGCTCACCCGACAACGGGAGCTCCATTGTGCCGTTACTCTCGCTGCTGAAAATATTTATTTCGTTGCTCATACCAAAGTAAATGAACAGCGGTGCAATATGCTCTGTTCGCAAATTGCACCGCAATGTTTTCCTATTGTGTAAAACTTATTTACCAAACTTGCCGCCCATTTTGCTACCCATCTTTGCGCCGCCTGCTGCTTTTGTTGCAAAAATGTTCTCGCCGTAGTTCACAGCCTTGAAACTTGCGTCCTGCTTGCGGCGGAAGGCAATGTCGATGAGCTTGTCAACAAGCGTGCCGAAGTTGTAGCCGCTGTACTCCCACAGGTAGAACGAGAGCGAGCCGGGGATTGTGTTAATCTCGTTTACAAAAATCTCGCCGGTAGCCTCGTCTATGATAAAGTCGATGCGGGCAACACCATCGCACGACAATGCGCGGAAAGTGTCGCAGGCTGCCTTTTGGATGAACTCGGTTGTCTCCTGGGGCAGGTTGGCGGGAATTTCTCTCACTGTCGACTGCATTCCCTGGCTTTGCTTGCCGCCGCCGTTCATATATTTGTCCTGGTACGAAAGAATTTCGCCGCTGCGCACGGGAACCTCGCACACCGAGGGTTCGCACTCGTAATAGTTGCCAAGCACCGCGCAGTTCACCTCTTTCAGCTTTTGTACGTATTTTTCAATGATTACACGGCTGGTGAAGGTGATAGCATAGTCGACAGCCTCGATGAACTCCTCGCGGTTGTGTGCAGCGCGTATACCTACGCTGGAACCGCTGTTGGCGGGTTTTACAATCACAGGGTAGCCCAGTTTCTCCTCAACGGCGGCAATAGTGCTCTGCTGCTTGTCGCTCCACTCCTTGTCGCTGAACCAGCAGTAGTCTATCACGGGTATTCCGCACTCCTTGAGAATCATTTTCATTGTGATTTTGTCCATACCGTTGGCCGATGCAAGGGTGTTGCAACCGGTGTAGGGGATGCCCGAAAATTCCATTACTCCCTGGAAGGTGCCGTCCTCGCAGTTGGTGCCGTGCAGTGCGGGCAAAATAACGTCGAGCTTTGTAACGACGCTCTTCTGGAAGAGCCCTTTATTGCTGCGGTAGAGGTTGGTGTCGCCGTATATGGGGCGCATATACACCTCCTCGCACATTGCGAGCAGCTTTTTTGTGTCGCGGTAGTTCGACACATCGAGCAATGCCTTGCCTGTGTACCATTTTCCGCTTTTTGTAATGTAAATGGGGGTAATGTCGTACTTTTCCTTGTCCATTCCCGCCATTGCCTGATTGGCTGTGATAACAGAAATCTCATTTTCAACGGAACGTCCGCCAAAAACTACTCCTACATTGATTTTCATTGTCGTGTATGGTTTTTATATTATTTTTTGCTGTATGGGTGCTCTTTTATTTGAAATTGTCGGGGAGGTCGTTCTCGTAGAGTACAACATCGCCGGCTTTAAGTATTGTTGCAAGGTGGGCGTGCGCGTGGTTGAGGTTGTCGGCAATAAAGTATTTGTCGGCAGGCATATGCTCCTCTTCAATTCCGCTTCTTATAGCGTCGCGGTTGGTTGCGTTCACCACAATGGCGTAGTCGGCGCAACGTGCAATGTTGCGGCCCAGCTCGCGGTTGGCCTCGGCCTGGCTTGCTCCCATCTCCACAAATCCCGGGGTTATTATTATGCGTTTGCAGCCCTCTTTCACGGTGAAATTCTTGAGTGTCTCGAGCGCTATCTTTGCTCCTTGCGGGTTGGAATTATAGGCATCGTCGAGCACGGTTACTCCACCCGAATTGCGCATAGAGAGGCGGTGCTCCACGGGCTGCAGGCGCGCAATGGCATTTTTCTGTTTCTGCACGGGCACCTGCAACTTGTCGGCAACGGCAATTGCCGCTAAAATGTTGAGCAGGTTGCCTGCTCCCAGGAGGCGGCTGCTGTATTGCTCGCCCGCAAGGTTGAACGTTACTCCCGAGGCGCTGTATTGAATATCTGTCGCGCGCAGCGAAGCGTCGCTGTCGGTTCCATATTTTATAATGTTGCAGCTGCTTGTTATGCGGTCGAAGTTCTTTATATAGGGCGAATCGGTGTTTATGATACCTATTCCGTTAGCGGGCAGGGAGTTAATAAGCTCGAACTTTGTGTCCTGTATATTCTCAACGCTCTTGAATGTCTCGAGGTGCATTTTGCCCACTGCTGTTACAATACCTATTGTGGGGTGTACAAGGTCGCAAATCTCTTTGATGTCGTTCTTTTGTTTAGCTCCCATCTCCACAATAAAGACATTGTGATAGGGGCGCAGCTGCTCGCGTATGGTGCGTATTACGCCCAGCAGGGTGTTGAAATTTCCGGGGGTTACAAGCACGTTGTACTTTTCGGCGAGTATTGCCGCAAGGTAATTTTTTGTGCTGGTCTTTCCGAAACTGCCTGTAACGCCAATAACCACAAGCCCTTTATTGCTCTCGATAATCTTTTTCGCGTCGTTGTAATAATGGCGGTTGATGGCTTTTTCAATGGGGGTATTTACAAAGTTTGCCGCGAGAACTATAAAATCGGAAAAAATGAGCAGTGCCGCCGCTGCAATGCCGGGGTAGAGCGATGCGTGTTTTGCCGCCACTTGCACGTTACCGGCGTGTTGCGCTGCAAGAAATGCCACGGCTGCCGCAAGCGCTGTGTACAATATTATTGCGGTGGTGTATAGCCTGTTTACTCTCTTTGTGAACACAAGCGGGGTTTTCTCCTTCTTGCGGCTCTTGAAAATGTCAATGGTGATGATTGTAAACATTACGAGCGCAAAAAGTGCCTGCAACTTGCCTGCAACAAGGAACGCGGCGCAAAGCACAGCTGCGTATATGCGGTTTTTTGCGAATATATTGGCGGGAACGAGCCAACGGAAATAACGGCTGTAGCGGTAGGAACTGAGCTGGAACATATGGATGTCGCGCACCGCTGCTGCCGCAAAGGTGAGTATGCACAAAAAAAGTGTGGCTATTGTGTATAAGCTCATATGGGGTTATTTTATTTTGAAGAAATTTTTCATTACCTGTGTAAAAAGCCCTTGGTTCTCCAAGAACGAGAAGTGCCCTGTTCCGTGCGCAATAACAAGCCCGGCGTCGGGGATGAGGCGCTCCATCTTTTTTGCATCGTCCAGCGGGGTGGCGGTGTCTAGGTTGCCCCAGAAAAGGAGGGTGGGGGCTTTAATTTTGCAAAGCAGCGGGGTGAGGTCTTCGTTCACCACTTTCGAAAGGATTGCACGCATTCTGGGCGATGCGTTGTTGTAGTCGGCCGAGCCTGCACCCTTGCGCCGCTTTTCAATAATTGCGGCAGCCTTCTTTTTGGGCAGGAACGTGTTGCACAGCCATTTGAGGAACTTGAAGGTGTATACCTTGTAATAGTATTTGAACGGTCGTTTGGGCTTTATGCCTGCTGCATCCACAAGTACCACACGGGTAGCTTTGTTGCGCGATGCGAAAATAATGCTTATGCGCCCGCCAAAGGAGTGTCCCACAAGTGAGGGGGCTTCAATGCCTTGTTCCTTTGCGAATTCCTCTACCATACGGGTGTACTCTTCGGTACCCCAAACAGTGTCGGGCTCGTCCGATGCTCCAAAGCCGGGAAAGTCGAAATTATATACTTTGTAGGCTTGTGAGAGAAGCTGTTGCAGATGGGCAAAAACAGCATTGCTGCAACCCCAGCCGTGCAACAGAAAAACGGGCTCGCCCTCGCCGGCAACCTCTATGTTTATATTCAAATTCTGGTATCGGAAAGTCATTTTTCGCCTTGTGTGGAAATTATTTGCGAAGATAATGATTAATATTTATAAGCGGTTTAATTCCGTTCAAAAATATAGGCACATTTGTGCCAATGTGCAAAAAAAAGGTTACCTCAAAGCAAAGAGAACCTCAAGGTCCTTTCTAAACCTTGGGGTTTTCTTTGCATCTTGCTTTCTGCTGTTTCTGAATAGCGTTCAAGAAAGGAGTGCCGGCATTGTTATTCCAGCCATACTTTTGCTTCGGAATAGGCGTAGCTCAACCCTTTTTTGGGAGTTCTGAATTTGTCGCCGATTGTCAATTTGTACTCTATGCCTGAACACGTTACTTCAATATATTCGGGCATAATCTTTGTGACAGTTATAGTCGGTAGGTATTCATTATATCTACAAAGGTTCATATCAACCTTGAGCTCTTCACGTTGATACGATTTCGGGTAATGGCTGTAACTGTTACACCCGGGGTCGCAGGCGGTGATATCGCCCGATACGTGACACACGCTCCATTCTTTGTTTTCCATAATTCGCAGTGTATTTGTTTATATTGTCATTATGAGCGAGACGAGCCCTAGGGCTCGTCTCGTTTTAATACTCAAAACTTTATGGTGTTGAGGTGTTTGTCGACAATTACGCCGTCGGTAGCTTTGATGTTGAATTTAACATCTTTCTTGGCCTTGAATGTAACCTTTGCAAGTGTGCCGTCGCCACTAACAGTGCCCTTGTTGCCCTCATTTACAAATGTGGGGTAAACTGCTGTGCTGCCGTTGCTGTGCAAGCGGTTCTTGCTGTAGTTGCTCATGCTGCCTGTGCCTACAGTCTCAATGCCTACATACTCATACTCTGCGGGGTTGTAGGGGAGTGAGAGACCGAAAGCGTTTACATTGGCAAGTCCCTCGCCGCTGATTGTTATTACAACCTCCTCGCCGGCCTTGTAGCTCTTCTTGTCGGCTGCGATTGTGATTTTGCCGGCAGCAGTGTTCTCGGCTCTCTCGTAAACGCCGTCGCCGATGCGTGTTGCTGCAACAGAAATATCGTATGCGTCGATGAGGCCGTTCTCGTTGATGTCGCCAATGCTTACATACTCAAAGTCGCTGTCGCTATTGCGCAAGCCGGTGTAGTTGAGGTACGATGTGAGGTCGTTCTCGTCAACCTTCTTGTCCTTGTTGATGTCGCCGGGGAGGAAGGTCTCGCTGCCTGGAACTTTGAAGATGTACATCTCGCGGCCCGAACCGTAGTTGCCTACACCCTCTGTCACGTTCATCTTGATGTAGCGTGCGTTGGGGTTGCCCTCGAAGTTGAATACCTTCATCTCGCCGTTGCGTGCCCAGTTGATCTCTACAGGCTCGCTCCAGGTCTCCTTGTTGGTGCTGTAGCAGATTGTAGCCTTTGTGATGGTTCCGTTACCGCCATCCTCGCGGCACAGGTAGTGCAGTTTGTCGAGTGTAGAAAGGCCGTTGAGGTCGATAACCATCTCGAAGGGAACAGCCGATGTGCTCCACTTGGTGTGCCAGTTGCTGCTCTCGTCGTAGTCGAAGAGTTTGTCGGTACCCTGGCCGCCCTGGTTGGGGCAGCTGGTTGTTGCTGTAACGCCTGTGAGTGCCCACTCAAGCGGGTTGCTCTTTGTGGTGGCCTTAATCTCGCTCCACTCCGATGCGCCGCTCTTGTTCACCGCGCGCACTGCGAATGTGTAATCGGTTACAGGCTTCAGGTCCTCGAACAAGAGGCTTGTGCCCTTGATTGTGCTGTATGTGTTGCCGTTGAACTGAATCTCATAGTAGTCGGCATTCTCAACTTTCTCCCAAGAGGGTGTGAGTGTGTATGCCTGGCAATTCTCGTCGGTAACGGTTGCTGCAGGGGCCTCCAATGCGCCTTCGTTTGCAAGCAATGAGCTGCCGATGTTGAATTTGTAGCCCTTGATGTTGAGAACGGTTGCGTTTGCGGTAACATCGTTCTTTGCAATCTTCACCATTATGACGGGGTTCTTTATAATCTCTACTTTCTCGAACTCGCTGCCCTCTGTTGCGAAGCGGTTGAGGTTGGGTGCGGCGTCGTAGAACCATACGTTGTCGCAGCTGTTGAACTCTTCGATAGACGCAGCCTTCGCGAGTTTCACGCTCTTCTTGCCCACCTTAGCCGAAACGCTCTTGGGAGCCTCGCTTGCGTTTACACGGAACACGGTTGTCTTCTCCTTAACAAAGCCGTTGAAACCGCCCTTTGTGGGGTTCACTGTTACTATTACGTTGCCCTTGGCGTCGCAGTTCTGCTCGATGAGTGTTGTTGCGAACTCGCCTGCGCGGTAGAGCTCGGTAACACCGTCGTCGTCATACTCAGTGAAAGATGTTGAGCCTTGGGGGTATATTTCGTATATGCGCAACGCCTTGTCAATCTCTTTTACATTGTTGTTGGGGTTGGTCATAGGTATAATGGCACCTGCCTTAACAAATACGGGGAGTTTCCACAAAGGTGTGCTGAAGTTATTGATAATGCGGCCACCTTCGTACTTCTCGCCTGTGTACCAGTCGTACCAGTCGCCTTTGGGCAAATAGATGTTGTTGCGTATATCGTTGCCGTCAGCATCCATTGCTGTCTCTTGATAGATAGGTGCAACAAGGAAACTGGGGCCATACATGTACTGGTAGCGTGTTGCTGTGCCCATAGTATAGGCGTTTGCCTCGTCCTCGAGGAACATTGCGCGTACCATAGGCTTGCCGTCGACTGCCTCGCGTGCTATGCTGTATGTGTAGGGCATTAGTTCCGACTTGAGCTTCATATATGTACGGTTGATTGATGTTGCGGGTTCGCCAAGGGCGTGGGGATACTTCTCGTTAGAACCCCAGCCGTCCATGTTGAGCATCATGGGTGTGAAGGTTTTCCACTGGTATTCGCGCACGAAGACGGGAACGTTCTTGCCGCCGAAGATGCCGTCAACGTCAGATGTGATATTGGGCTGTCCCGAAAGGCCTGAACCTATGAATGTAGGTATGTGGAAACGTATGTACTCCCACTCGCCTCCGGTCTGGTCGCCGCTCCATATTGTAGCATAGCGCTGTGTGCCTGCCCAACCGTCGCACGAAATTATGTAAGGACGTGCATTGTTGCCGTAATAGGTCATGATGCCTGCTGCATCGGTCACACCACGGAGTCCGAAAGAGTAGCCGGGGCCCACCCATGCAACGTCGGTTTTGAGAACGCGTACACCGGCATCGCGCACTTCTTTTACAAGGTCTCGCTGCAGGAGTGCGCTCACACCTTCGCGTGGCATTAAATTCGATTCTGTCCACAGGCCTATCTCTACACCTTTTGCGCGTGTGTATTCACCGAACTCCTTTAGGTTCTGTATGTTGCCGTCGAGTGTCTCTCTCTGTCCGTAACCGCAGGCATAACCATCGTTGGGGAGGAACCAGCCAAGAGGCATGTCCTGGTCTAGGTAACGGTCAACGGCCGCGCGTGCCGAGAATTGGTGAGGACCATTCTCGCCATTGAGCGACTCTCTGGCACCGCCGTTGTTGGTTTGGCTCTCCTTGTAGCGCTTGCCGTCCTCGTAGAGCATGCCGTTGCCGTCCTTGCTCTCTGTCCAATAGTCGCGGTTGTAGGCGTTGAGGTGCCCCATGTAGAAACCGAACTTGGGCATGAGAACCGGGTTGCCTGTGAGTTGGTAGAAATCGTTGAGTAGGGCAATGCCGCACTTGTTTATCATAAAGAATACATCGAGGTAGTCGGTTTCATGCATCAGAGTAACTTTCCCCTCCTCTGCGGCAGCAAAATCGTATATACCCTTCTTGAATGTGTGCCACATGAAACCATAGCCTTTTGTAGACCAAAAGAATGGAGTGGGCGATGCTACGCCGCCGTCGGTCCAACTGCTTTGGTTCTCTATGTCTATTTTTTTGCCTTTGTGTGAGAAGCGGCCGTTTTGCACACCACCGCCATAGTAGAATTCGTCGGGGTGCGATTTAAGTGTGAGTGTTGTCTTCGAGTTCTTGAAGATTGCGGGCGCGCTCTCTTCAATTACTGTCTCGCCTGTTGCGAGGTCCTTTACTTTCATAAGACCGCTCTTCTTGCAGATGCTTATCTCTATTTTTGATGTGCTGATGGTGTAACCCTTCTCGCACTCGTTCACGCAAACGCTTGCAACGTTGCGGCGGGGGTTGTCCACAAGGATTTTAGCCTCGGGGGTAGCTTTGGGGTCGCGGATGATGCCACCCTTGTTGTCCTGGAACACGCGGAAAATGTTCTCGCCATAAAAGTCGAGTATAACTTTCTGCTTGTTGCTCAAACTGAGTTCCACGGTTGTGGGGTTTACCTTTACAACTGTGGCGATAGCCTGCTCTGCCTTGTCGGCCTGCGTCGCAGCGTAAAGCTGCCCGCCTTGCGACAGCAGCATAGTTGCTGCCAGAGCGATGGCTTTGAAATTTTTGCTTTTGAATCTCATAGCTATAAGTTATTTATTGCGTAAAACTATTTTGCGTATTAAGGCATTGTACCAATAATGTGCAAATTTATGAAAATTTTGTGGCTTTTGAAACTAATTTATTAATAATTATACCCGCGCGCGGTGCTTTTCTTCTTTGTGCGTGTCAAAGTTTTCTTCGCGGTGCCCTGTTTTACGATATTTTGAGCTATCTTTGCCCCGTTTTTACGGCAGATTTGAAAGTGATGATATATCCCCAGAATTTTGAAAATAAGATAGAATTCGATGTTGTCCGCTCTATGCTCAAAGAAAAGTGCCTTTGCCACATTGGGCGCGAAAGGGTTGACGATATGGTCTTTATGACCGATTACAACGAAATTTCCACCCGTCTTACCGAGGTGGAGGAGCTTGTGCGCATTTTGCAGGTGGAGCAGAATTTCCCCTCCGATTTTTATTTCGATGTGCGCGAGCCGTTGCAACGCATACGCATCGCGGGGATGTATATGGCGGCCGACGAACTTTTTGCGCTGCGCCGCTCGCTCGACACTATCGGGAAAATAGTGTCGTTGCTCAACCGCAAGGGCGACGGCAGCAACGCCGGTGAGGAGGCACCGCTTTATCCTGCTCTCTGCCGCAGAGCAGGGGCTGTGGAGGTGTTCCCGCGCATAATACGCGACATCGATTCCATTATCGACAAATTCGGTGGGGTAAAGGACAGCGCTTCGCCCACGCTTGCCCACATACGTTCGGAACTTGTACGCACGTCGGGCAGTATATCGCGCACGCTTAACTCAATATTGCGCCGCGCGCAGGCCGACGGTCTTGTGGAGAAGGATGCTGCCCCCACCTTCCGCGACGGCCGATTGGTTATTCCCGTTGCCCCTGCCCTCAAACGCAAGATGGGCGGAATTGTACACGACGAGTCGGCGAGTGGAAAAACCGTTTTTATAGAGCCTGCCGAAGTTGTTGAGGCCAACAACCGCATACGCGAGCTCGAGGCCGAAGAGAAGCGCGAGGTAATTGCCATTCTCACAGCCTTTTCCGAACAGTTGCGCCCCGATGTTCCCGCCCTTCTCCTCTCTTATGATTTTTTGGGTGAAATTGATTTCATACGCGCAAAAGCCGAGCTTGCAATAAGCTTCAATGCAATAAAACCCGTGGTGGAAAACCGCCCGTTCATAGACTGGGGCGCAGCCTGTCACCCGCTGCTCGAGCGTTCGCTGCGCCGCCACGGCCGCAAGATGTCGCCGCTCGATATTGAACTCGACGGGGAGCGTCGCATACTGCTCATTTCGGGCCCCAACGCCGGTGGAAAGTCGGTGTGCCTGAAGACTGCCGGCCTCCTGCAATATATGTTGCAGTGTGGTCTTCTTATACCCTTGCACGAACGTAGCCGTGCCGGAATTTTCAAGAGCCTTTTCATTGATATTGGCGATGAGCAGAGCATTGAGGACGATTTGAGTACCTATTCGAGCCACCTTCTCAATATGAAGCTCACGCTCAAGAACTGCGATTCGTCGTCGCTCATTCTCATCGACGAGTTTGGTAGCGGTACCGAGCCGCTCATTGGAGCTGCAATAGCCGAGGCTCTGCTCAAGCGTTTCAACAACCGCGGGGCATACGGAATAATAACCACCCACTACCAGAACCTCAAACATTTTGCCGACTCCACCCCCGGAGTGGTGAACGGCGCTATGCTTTACGACCGTGGCGAGATGCGCCCCCTTTTCCAGTTGCAGATAGGCAACCCCGGAAGTTCGTTTGCTGTTGAAATTGCGCGTAAGATTGGGCTCCCCGAAGAGGTTATTCAGGATGCTTCGCAGATAGTTGGCAGCGACTACATACAGTCGGACAAATATCTGCAGGATATTGTGCGCGACAAACGCTACTGGGAAACAAAGCGCAAGAACGTGCACCAGAAGGAGAAGGAACTCGACGAAATGCTCGGCCACGTGCAGACATCGACCGATGAACTTAAGAAGAGCCGCAAGCAGATTCTTAAAGAGGCGCGCGAGGAGGCCGAAAAGCTTTTGCGCGAGGCTAATGCAAAGATAGAGAACACTATACGCACCATTGTGGAGGCGAAGGCCGAAAAGGAGAAGACACGCCAGGCGCGCCGTGAGTTGAGCGACTTCAGCAAAGAGCTCGAAGCGCTTGCGAAGCAGAAACTGGAGATGCAGGCCGA
This sequence comes from Bacteroidaceae bacterium, assembly GCA_045636125.1. GTDB lineage: Bacteria > Bacteroidota > Bacteroidia > Bacteroidales > Bacteroidaceae > HGM04593. The sequence continues at coordinate 49,963 of JAZTWX010000011.1, read as the reverse complement.
CCGTGAGATGGCCAAGATTCTTGCTCGCCAGGAGCGTAAGAAGAACGGCAAGAAAGAGAAGGGTACAGTGGTAGCAAAAGAAGCCTCTGCTCCCGTGAAAAAGGCTCCTGTAATTGAGAAGGGTATGTTTGTGCGCATCGATGGCCAACAGGCTGTGGGCGAGGTACTTTCGATAAACAAGAACTCGGCCGTGGTGCGTTTCGGCGCAATAAAATCGACTATAGCAATTGAGCGTCTTTGCCCCTCGGAAGCCCCCAAGGAGGAGGTACGCAAAGTGTCGTTCCTCACAAGCGAGACACAGGAACAACTGCACCAGAAGAGGCTTAATTTTAAGTCGGATATCGACATCCGCGGAATGCGTGGCGAAGAGGCCGTGCAGGCTGTGAACTATTTTGTAGACGATGCTGTGGTGTGCAATGTGCGCACTCTGCGCGTGCTTCACGGCACGGGTAATGGCATACTGCGCACTCTTGTGCGCCAATATTTGAGCACCGTGCCTTTTGTGCGCAATTTCCACGACGAGCACGTTCAGTTTGGTGGTGCGGGCATCACGGTGATAGAGCTTGAGTGAAAAAAAGTTCCTGTTAAGGCACTTATATGGCAAATTATCCCAACAAGGCATATAGCCAATAAGAGGGTTGATTCGTTTTTCCCTTTGAAATGCCAAACGCTTATTGCAAATCGCTCGCGTTTTTTGTAAATTTGTCACATTAATCTTTAAACTATAAAACTATGGCAAAATTTGCAAAGGTTGAGAGAACGTCCGGCAACCCTAAGGTTCTTTACATAAACATAGAAAATATATCACATATAATCAGAGGTTATGGCTGTTGGGTTATAAAAATTTCTGGTGAAGATTTAGCTGTTAAGGAGCTTCCTGAGTGTCTTCAACAATCCATCTCTGAACTTTAGACACAGTGTGTCCCGGTGCAGTTCGACTCATTTTGTAGTCAATGCTGTTTATTTCTCGTTCAGCAGGAACTTTACTGTTACATTTACGCTGAATGTGATTTTCCCTATCTCTATTTGCGGGCCGCCATCTGCAATATCATCAATATTCACCTCTGATAGCATTGTGTTGCTGCGGGCCTTGTAGAGGATGGGTGTGCTGCCGTTATTTGAATTCCACGAACTTATCTCAACTGCAGGGCCTATGCTTTGCTCCACTGCGGCAGCAAGGTTGGCGGCTTGTGCTTTTGCCTTTTTCATAGCTTCGGCACCGAGCTCGTTGCACAGCTCTTCGGCTTTGCTGTATTTTGTTCCCGTGAGCTGTATGTTTGTAATGCCTTGCGCCTCGAGCTTTGCAATGATGCTTTGCATTGTGCCTGCGTCGTGCAGCTTCAGCATATAGGTGGCGGTGGTGCGTGGGTTTACGTTGCGGCGGAAGGTTGTGTAGCTTATTTGGCTGCCCATAAAGTTGAGCGTGAGGTTCTTTTCAACATCAACCCCGGCATTTTTGAGAACGTCTATCATCTTTTTCTGCTGCTCCTCGACCGTGGTTTTTCCTTTGTTGTCCTTCTCGTTTATTGTTATGGAGAGAAACAGCTCATCGGGCGTTACATCGCGCTGCGCTTTTGCTGTTTGTGTAATGGAGGGCTGTTCGTTGTTCTGTGCGGCTATTGCTGCAGGCGCCGCAAGCAGAAGTGCTATGAGCGCAAAGGTTTTTATCTGTTTCATAATATGCGTTTTTTTTGTTTGGGCTGCAAATTGGGGCTTTTGTATTAAAAAAACAAATGGTGCCGTCGCTTTTTGTGCGATTTTAACACCATTTGTCTTTTTAGGCGCTTGTTTTAATAATATTAATATTCGGCGCAGCTTCTTAGTGGGCTAAAAGAGCATTTGGAAGAAAGCTATAATCATTAATACTATAAATATTGCTGCTGCAATGGTGAAGAATACCGCGCAGCTTATCAATTGCAGTATGCCGGTGTATGCGCACAGCAGAATAATTGCGGTGTACATAATGAAATGGCATATACCGATGATGAATCCCAGTGTGAAACGCATTGCCGACGAGGCTACCTGCACGGTGTATTTGGGCATTACCGACTTTTTCGCCTTCATACTGAGCCATAGTATCATAAAAATGGAGATGGTAGTTGTAAGGCCGTTTGTCATTGTCAGCTCTTTCATCAACCACTTGCTCCACACGGCATAAAAGTCGAATACGTCGTACAATTGATATATTATGGGGGTGACAAGCATTGCGCAGATGGCAATAGCAATGTTCGCGCCCAATTTTGTTGTCATAGACATACGCTCCTCGAGCTGCTCCTGCATATATGCTTCGTTTGAACCGGCCTGCGGGTATTTGCACACCTTGCGCAGTATTGCCCAGGCTTTGCCGTATTGTCGCTTGCTGCAATAATTGTTAACCTCCTCTTTCAGGTCGTTCAGTTTGTCCGAAATGGGTGATGTCACGGCGCAGAGCTTCCACTCGTCGCCCATGAGAACGCAGGTGTAACTTTTGCCGTCAACCTCGTATGTGACGGTTTTTGCTTCGCACTCGTATGTCCACACATTGTTGAAACATATGGCTTCTGCGCTGCTGTTGGGGCGTTTGACGCTCTGTGCAAGGTTCCAGAGCATTGCTCCTATGAAGGGGCGCTCCTTGAGCCCGGCAGTTTCAAAATTCTCCTTTTCCACCCTGAAATTCTCTACCAGTTTCCACGGTGTGCTGCTGTTGAAGAGGCGGATTATCTTGCTTGCCTCTTCCCGCGCAATTATAGAGGGGAAACGGTAGTCGTAAATATCTCTTGTATAGAGGGTCTGGTTAAATTCCAGGTATTTTACAATCTTTCTCTCGCCGCCACAGGTGCTGCACGTGACCTTGCCGGTTGCGCCGCAGTTCTCGCAGTTCTCTTGGGTGTAGCTGGTTTCTAAGGTGTATCCCTTCCCATTGCAATAGTAGCAACTCTCTTTTTCCTGATATGGTTTTTTCTTATAGACCCATTTCGATTGTCCATTGAAGTATTCTACCTCTTTTACTTCTTGGTATTTTGTTACATATGTGTAGCCTCTTCCGTTGCAATTTGTGCAATCGCGCTTGGTCTTGATAGCGACAGTAACCTTTCCCTTGCCACCGCATCTGCTGCAAGTTACGTAGCCGCTGCCGTGGCAGGTGTGGCACGATGTGGAGTAGTGGCTGCCGGCAATGCTTTGTGAGTGTTTGTTGTTGGTAAAGCTGGTGGGCTTTTCGGCCATAGACCACAGGTTGACGTCGCGCCTCCTTACCTGCGGTTCGCTGGGAGTGTTTCTCCCTCTCAGGCGTGTGAATTCCTCATCCACCCAGCGGCTGTCGTACTGTGTCCTTATGTCGGCACGGTAGAGTGGTGTGTCGTAAACCTGTACAATTTTCAATTCATCGCCCAGCTTGTTGCGGTTGTAACCCTCGACCGACGCAGCCCATTGGTTGAACAATTGGCGGAAGCGTTTTTCTTCCTGTTGTGAGAAGGTTATCTTCTCGGTATTTCTGTAGTTTGCCATTGTTCCTCCTCCTTACTTATTGTTAGTGAATTCTGTTGCAATGTTGTCGAAATTGAGGCGCTTTATGGCTTTGAGGCCAAAGGTTATCGACTTTATGGTGGCAACAATAAGCAATATTATAAAAATGAGGGGCAACGACAGGGCCAGGCGGTCGGTGTCGCTCAATTTCTCATCATCTTTGTTGAAGGCGTCGAGGAAATATTCTGCTTTGGTGAGCCCCGAATACTCCTTGTCGGTTTTCCCCTCGGCAAGCTCCTTGCGGTAGAGCTCTTCGGCGCAGGCTGTGGTTTTGTCATAAGCTGTTGTGAGGCTTGTCCAGCTGTAAGCCTTGTATGCCGAAGTGAATATCTCGACATACTCTGCGGGCTCTTTCTTGCCCATTCTTTCCTGGTAGCCGGGGAGCGAGATGTGGAAAACGAACAGTCCTCCCAGTGCTGCAAAAAGCAGAATCAATTTTATGGCTTTCATAAATTCTTGGTTTTGTGGTGTTTACATTTATGTGGTATCTTAAATTTTTCTTGTTGCCCGCTTGCGGAACTCCAACGGGGGAACGCCCACTCGCTTGCGGAAGAATGTGGAGAATTGCCCTGCGCTCTCGAAATGCAGCGCTTCGGCTATTTGGGCAATGCTCTTGTTGGTTGAATAGAGCAGCTCTTTGGCTTTTGTTATTTTAAGCTTCTGCCTGTATTGCCCGGGAGAGTTGCCGCAGCTGCGCTTGAACTCACGGCGGAATAGCGAGTAGCTTATTCCCAGCGAGTCGGCAATGTCTTCGAGCGCGTGGTTGCCGCAAATGTCCTCTTTCATTATAGCTTTTGCCTGGTTTATGATGCGTGTCATATAGCTGTCGCCGAAAGAGTGGTTGAGGTTCTCGTAATATACCCGCCCTATGAGCGAGAAGACAAGCCCGGCAGCCATCTGCTGGTAGCCTTTGCGTTCGCTTGTCACAATGTCGAGTATTGAATGGTAGGTGTCTATGATGTGCTCGTCGACCCCTATGCGGAACACGCAGTTCTTGAATGTGAAAAAGCCTGCTTTTATCTTCTCGTCTATTATGCTGCCGTTGAAGCCCACCCAGTGGTCGTCCCAGCCGGTTGTGCTGTCGGGGTAGAAGGTGTGCCACTCGCCGGGGAAGAGCATAAACATTGTGCCGGCCTCTATTTTTGTTTTTGCGCAGGATGCGCTCTCAAAGTAACCCGCTCCGCGTGTGATGTACACCAGCTGATATTCGTTGAGCACGCGGTGGCCGTCCTCGGGAAATTCGTACCCGTCGGGGTGGTGGTTTGTTGTGCTGTTATGCGGGGTAGATTGCCTGTAGCCCACTGTTGAAACTGCGAGGCCCCAGGATTTGTCTTTTGGGGATATCTGGAGGTGCTTGAATTGTTCTACAATGGGTTTTTCTTTTGTGGGTTCTTCTTTCATAGTAGGGCTTGTGCGTTTATTATCAACGTTCTATTTACAAAGAAAATCAAAAAAATATGTTTTGTGGTAAAAATGTGCAGTTTTTTTTACACGGCTCACAAAAAAACTTCTGCTGCTCTTTCTGCTCCTTATTTATATAGACGCGCAAGCACGCCGGTAACTTGTTTGTAGCAGCCGGTAAACATTTTCCATTTACGCTTGTTTTTCTTTCTGTAACTTTAATAAAAAAGAAATATGAAAAGATTTTTTAAGGCAACAGCGATGAGTGTGTGCGCTTGTCTGCTTGCAACAGCGGCTCTTGCGCAGGAGTGGGTAAGCCCCAATAACGAGCCTGTCTCTTTGATTTGCATAAGTGAGACGGTGAACGAGGCGCCCGATGTGGTGGAGATTTTCCAGACTACGCAGAGTAACTATTATCACGACCCTCGGGCTCCCCGTTTTGTCCTTGTCGACCAGAAAGGCAAGTGGGGCTTGGGTATAGGTGGTTATCTGCAGACAAAAATTGAGTACGACTTCGACGGCTCGGTCGATAATGTCGATTTCTATCCCTCGGCAATAGACCGCAACGGTGTGTCGGGCAGTCAGTTCCAGATGGACATGACAAACTCCACCATCTTCCTGAAACTGGTGGGCACTAGCCGTCTTCTTGGCGATTTTTATGTATACACTTCGGGTAACTGGCGCGGCGACGGCGACAATTTCCGCCTGCACAATATGTATATGAGTACCAACTACCTTACTTTGGGTTACACCGTGGGTACTTTTATGGACCTTGCAGCTGCTCCCGTGACAGTGGACTATGGCGGCCCTTGCGGCATGGCGTTCTACCGCACTACACAGTTGAGGCTTAACTATGCGTTCGAGAGCGGCTTGTCTATGGGAATGGCATTGGAGGCCTCCAAGCCTTCGGGTAGCGACAACGAGTATTTGAATATCACCAGCCAGCGTATGCCCGATATTCCTGTGTATGTGCAATATGCAATGAACGAGAATAACCACATTCGCGTGGCGGGTGTTGTGCGCAACCTCTCTTATCGCAACCTTGTAACTGGCGCAAAGCATAACAAGTATGCGTGGGGCGCGCAGGCGAGTATGCTCGCGACAATAGGCAAGTTGCAGCTGAAGGGACAGTTTACAATGGGTAAGGGCATTGGTTCTTATATAAACAATGTTTCGAATGTGGGCGTCGACCTTGTTCCCACAAAAGACAACGACCGCATGGATATGTTGCGCACCGATGCCTGGTATGCGGGTGTGCAGTACAATTTCAACTCGCGTTTCTTTGCCACTGCTACATATAGCCAGACTACTTTGCACACAGCGGGTGGTTACGCCGATGCTAACCCCGGTGCTTTCCGCCGCGGTCAATACCTCGTTGCCAATATGTTCTGCAACGCTTCGGAGAACATGCAGGTGGGTGTGGAGTACTTGCACGGCTGGCGTTCCGACTTTGGCCACAACAAGACGCACGCCAATCGCATAAATCTCTCGGCAAGGTATAATTTCTAATTATTTATGTTGTTTAACGTGGGCGGCGGCCATCCTTTGCGGTGGTTGCCGCTCGTTTTTTTTGTCCGTTTTTTTTCGCTCATTGTTTTGAGTTATAAAATATTTGTCTATTTTTGTGGTAATTTAGCTTTTTTCCGCGGATGATGCTGCCGGTGAAACGGTATTTCTTCTCGCGGTTATTGTTGACCGACAACGATATAGTACAAACTAAATATATATCTTATGGATTATGCTTATCTGTTAGTGGTGGTCTTTATGTTCTCACTCGCCATTCTCGACCTTACGGTTGGTGTGAGCAACGACGCCGTTAACTTTTTGAGTGCTGCCGTGGGCAGTAAGGCCGCAAAACTGAAACACGTGTTGCTTGTTGCAGCAGCTGGTGTGTTTATTGGTGCCGCTTTCAGCAGTGGTATGATGGATGTTGCGCGCCACGGAATTTTTGCACCGGAGTATTTCAGTTTCAGCCAAGTGATGTGTATCTATCTGGCGGTTGTAATAAGCGACGTCTTTCTGCTCGACCTCTTCAACTCGCTGGGCTTGCCCACATCTACCACCGTTTCAATGGTGTTTGAACTCTTGGGAGCTGCCTTCATTACGGCAATCATAAACTCGAGCGCGCATAATGTGCCCTTTATGGAGATGCTCAACACCGAAAAGGCTCTTACAATTATTTTCTCAATCTTCCTTTCGGTGGCTGTGGCCTTTGTGTTCGGTCTTGTTGTTCAATGGATTACACGTGTTATATTTACGTTTCATTATCGCAAGAATCTTGGTGGCAAAATAGGCATTTACGGCGGCGTGGCAATTACCTCTATCATCTATTTTATGCTCATCAAGGGCTTGAAGGGCAGCACAATAGTGTCGGCCGAAATGAGGGAATTCATCGACACTCACACCGTTTCAATTCTCTTTGCAGCGTTTGTGTTCTTCACCATCCTTATGCAGATACTCCACTTCTTCAAGGTGAATGTGCTCAAAATTATTGTTCTTGTGGGAACATTCTCGCTTGCTATGGCCTTTGCGGGTAACGACCTTGTAAACTTCATTGGTGTTACGCTTGCAGGCTTCGAATCGTTCAAGGATTTTACTGCCAACGGCGCAGGCGACGCGGCGGGATTTATGATGTCGTCGCTCAACCTTTCGGCAAAGACTCCTATGTATTTCCTCATTGGTGCTGGTGCTGTTATGGTTTATGCTTTGTGGACAAGCAAAAAGGCTCGCAAGGTGTTGCAGACATCTATCAGCTTGTCGAGCCAGCAGAACGACGAGGGTGATATTTTTGGAACCTCTCCCATCGCTCGTAACCTTGTGCGTGCAACCACAAAGATGGTCGACGGTGTTTTGCGTGTTACTCCTCCCAGCGTGAAACAGTGGGTGAACGCGCGTTTCACTCCGCTCGAAGAGCGCGAGGATGTTGCTTTCGACCTTGTGCGCGCGTCGGTGAACCTTGTGCTTGCAGGTTTGCTCATTGCACTTGGTACTTCGCTTAAATTGCCCCTCTCAACAACATACGTTACATTTATGGTCGGTATGGGTTCTTCGCTCAGCGACCGTGCTTGGGGGCGTGAGAGTGCTGTGTACCGTGTAACCGGCGTTGTATCGGTTGTGGGCGGTTGGTTTATTACAGCCGGTGCTGCCTTCATACTTGCAGCGGGCGTTGCCTCGATACTCAATTTCGGCGGCGTGTATGCAATGTATGTGATGATTGCGCTTGTAATTTATCTGCTCATACGCAGCCACATTCAGTATAACAAGAAAAAGAGCAGCGAGAAGGTGGACGAGGATATGCAGGTTATTCTGCGCTCCGAAGATCCCGGCGAGGTGTGGAATAAATTGCAGAGCCACGCTTCGGCAACCCTTTCGCGCACACTCTCTTTCTCGGCCGATACTTACAAACTTATGTTCGACTCTTTTGCAAAAGACGAGCTCCGTCCTTTGAAAGCGTCGCTCATTAAGATTGTTGAGGAGAAGGCTCTCATGAAAAAGGAGCGCCGTGCCGAAACACGCGGTATGCAGCGTGTCGACCAGCAGCTGGCATTTGAGCGCAGCACCTGGTATCACTTGTGCACCAACAGCTGTCAGCAGATGCTCAACACCCTCACACGTATATGTGAGCCTATGAAAGAGCACGCCGACAACAGCTTCTCTCCCTTGTCCAAAATGTATATCGAGGAGTTTACACCTTATTGCACCGGTGTGTTCAATACTCTCAAGGATATCGACAACATAATCTCAACGGGCAACTACTCTGCTTCCGACGAGGTATCTTCACGTGCAAAAGACCTTAAACACGCGCTCGCCAACTTGCGCAAGACCCAGACAATGCGTCTGCATAAGAGCAATGGTAGCTTGCGTATGGACTTTGTTTACCTGAACCTCATTCAGGAGTCGCACGAGCTTCTTAGTGAGGTGCGTAACCTTTTGCGTGGTGGTAACAAATTCTTTGCTCCTGTGGAAGAAAGGGTTGCCGGCGAGGAGTAACGCACGCTGTGATTAAAATGATGAGTTAACCCTGTGCGTAGGCCACAGTGGTAACTATAATAAAGAGTAGGGGCAGAAAGATTGGATTTCTTTTTCGCCTCTACTCTTTTTTGTATATATTCGCATGCAATAAACGTAAACAGGAACAATTATGAAATATATAGGTGCACATGTGTCGGCAAGCGGTGGAGTTGAAAATGCTCCATTGAATGCCGCGGCCATAGGGGCAAATGCTTTTGCCCTTTTTACCAAGAACCAGCGTCAGTGGGTGTCGGCTCCTTTGAGCGAAAAGAGTATAGAACTTTTCAAAAAGAATTGTGCCGAAAACAATTTCGATGCAAAGTATATTCTTCCCCACGACAGCTATCTCATAAACTTGGGTAACCCCGATGAGGAGGCCCAGCAGAAGTCGCGCGCTGCGTTCATCGACGAAATGAAACGTTGCGAGCAGCTTGGCCTAACGATGCTTAATTTCCACCCCGGTAGCCACTTGAACAAAATATCGGTGGAGCAGTGCCTCGACGCCATTGCGGCAAACATCAACCTAGCCCTTTCAATGACAAAGGGCGTGAAGGCTGTTATTGAAAACACTGCGGGGCAGGGTAGTAACGTGGGTAACCGCTTGGAGGAGATACGTTATATCATTGACCGTGTCGACGACAAAAGCCGCGTGGGTGTGTGCATCGATACTTGCCATTTCTATTCGGCGGGGTACGATTTTATAGGTGATTACGATGGTGCTTTCGGTGCTCTCGACAAAATCATAGGCCCAGAATATTTGAGTGCTATTCACCTCAACGACACTAAAAAGGCCCTTGGCTCGCGTGTCGACAGGCACGAGAGCATAGGCCTCGGGCTTTTGGGTGTGGAGTTTTTCCGGCGTTTTATGAAGGACAGCCGCTTCGACAATATTCCCATAATAATGGAGACACCCGACGAGAGCCGTTGGGCCGAAGAGATTGCTCTCCTGCGTAGCTTTGAATAAAAAACGCCTTCGATGAGAGTCCTTGCAATTATTGTTTCGTATAATTTCGAGCCGTGGATGGAGCGCTGCCTGGGCAGCTTGCAGGCGTCGGAGTATCCGGTGGATGTGGTTGTTGTGGACAACTACTCGAGTGACCGCACCGTGGAGCTCATCGAGCGCAGCTATCCGTGGGTGCGCTTGCTGCAGAACGGCAAGAACCTGGGCTTCGGCCGTGCCAATAATATTGCAATGGATATTGCCCTGCGCGAGGGGTACGATGCGGTGTTTCTCGTGAACCAAGATGCTTGGGTTATGCCCGCGGCTTTGGGCGCGCTTGTAGCTGCAGCCGAAAAGAATCCCTCTTGCGGAATAATATCACCTGTTCACCTTGCTGGTGACGGCGAGAATCTCGATTTTGGTTTTGCACACTATGCGGGCGTAGGTAATGTGCAGCAGTTGCCCGTTGCCGAGCTTGTAATGGTGCCGTTTGTGAACGCAGCCTTTTGGCTTGTGCCTATCGCTGTGCTCAAAAAGGTTGGCGGTTTTTCCTCGCTCTTCTACCATTATGGCGAAGATATAGATTTTGTAAACCGCTTGCGCTTTCACAATTTACAGGTTGCTTATGTACCGGCTGCCCGCGCTTGTCACGACCGCGAGAATCGTGCCGTAACGCACGCGGCTTTCTTGCGTTCCGAGTATGTTTTCCATCTTTCGGAGTGTGCGAACATAAATTATACGTTGCCGAGGGCTGTTGCCTACGGCTTGTTGGCTGTGGTGAAAAAGAGTCTTGTGCAGCTGTGCAGGGGAAATTTTGGTTTAAGCAAGGATTATTTCGCAATGTTTGTGCGCCTTGTGGCTCGGTGGGGTGGCATTGCCCGCTGCCGCAAGCAGTGCAAGAGGGTCGCTCCAAACTTTTTGGGATAGTATAGAATGAAAAGCAGGTCGTGGCCTGCTTTTTTTATGTGATAAGGTGGTGGCAATCACCTGGTGGTGTTTTCTGTTTTTTCTTTTGATGTGCGATGAATTGTAAAATTGCACGTAACTGGCAGAAATTAAATGCATTGAGTCTTGTTGTGCGACCTTTTTGTATGATTTTTCGAGTGGTCGCAAAAAATAGTAATTTTTTCTTCGGTACCCGAGCGATTCGAACCCTCGGACATCGCTTGCTTTTCTTGCTTTTTTAATAGTTTTATAATTGATTTTCAAATATTTGAGCTCCGGGAAAACACAAACAAAATAAAGCAGACTTCATAAAGAAATCTGCTTTATTTTGCTTTCAGCGGAGAGAGAGGGATTGACTTTGTCCATCCCTTGCGCTGCCGCGGGCATCCTTGCAAAAAGAAAAAGCTGACAAACCTTCAAATAAATTTGAGTTTCTGTCTGCTTTTTCCTTTTGCGGAGAGAGAGGGATTCTTGCTTTGGCAAGCGACTTCGTCGATTACGAACCCCCACTCGGGTGTTCTCATCCCCTCTAATACAAAAAAGGAAGCCTTTCAGCTTCCTTCTCTTGCGGAGAGAGAGGGATTCGAACCCCCGGTACCTCTCGGTACGTCGGTTTTCAAGACCGGTGCAATCGACCACTCTGCCACCTCTCCATTAAGTAAATTAAACGCGGTCGTTTCGTTTAACGGGTGCAAAGGTAGAATGAATTTTTGAACCGCGCAAGTATTTTTGAAAATATTTTTAGTAAAGTAGTGATTTTTTTCTGCGTTAATGGATTATTTGCCGGTTTTGCGGCTTGTAGTGAGCTTTTTATGCCGAACTTTCGGTTGTGGGCGATTGTTTGTGCTCTGGGATTAATATCTGTCGTGCAGTAATGAAAAAAATATTTTTGCTTGAAATATCTTTGTGTGTGTTGCTTTTAGTTCAGGCAAAAGAGCCGCCGTTGCTTGTTGCCCACCGTGGCGGTGCAGGGTGGGGCGTGGAAAATACCCTTTCGTGCATAGAGAGGAGTATTTTGCTTGGGGCACGTGCGTTGGAGGTTGATGTGAGGATGACTGACGATGGGCACCTGGTGGTTTTTCACGACTCTTCGGTAACGGGGCGCACGAATGGTCGTGGGAAAGTGGGGCATTTGACGCTTGCTGAAATAAAGAGCTTGGAAATTGTGGATGACCGCGGGCGCGCAACGGGTGAGCGCATCCCCACTCTTGGCGAGGTGTTGCGGCTTGTGAATGGCCGTTGCCACCTGTTGATTGATGTGAAATGCGGTGGCTGGGAGGCGTTGATGGTGGCGTCTCGGTTGTATGTCGATATTCTTGAAAATGGTGCCGAGGGGTGGGTGAGCGTGCAGTCGTTCAATGACAAGGTGCTGCGTTGCCTGCACTCTCTTAAGGTCTCTTATCCTCTTGAGAAACTTGTGCTCTTTAAGGTGCCTTTGCTGCCTGTTATTTTCGATGGGTCGTTCCGGTGGTTCTCGCCGGGGAAATATTCCCACGTATCCTCTTTTAATTTTTACAAGCGTTGTTTGCCGCGTTCTTTTGCCGCGAAGCTGTCGGCGGCGGGTAAGGGGGTGAAGGTGTGGACTCTTTCTGCACCGTCCGATTTGCCGGCTGTTGCGGTAGACGGGGTTATAAGTGATGTTTCTTTTTAGGGGGTGAGCGTTACAATTCTGTAAACTTGCGAAAATATCTTTTTGCAAGCAAAAATGGTTGCGCGGGCGCATTGTGTAGCGCAGCGGGCTTTCTTTTTGCTAAAATGCAACTTGGCGGCGAGTGTAGCCGAAAATGTGCTATCGGGGTGGCTTTTACAATTTTGTAATAAGAGAGAAACTGCTGCATTTTAGTGGAAAAAAATGATGCGGTGAAAAAGATAATTTTGTACCTTTGCAATAGGCTGTGAGCATGGGCGGCAATTGCAGCAAAATGTATATTTTGCTTGTTCGTTCCTGTGCCGGCCGGCAATTGTGGCTCCCTGCATTTGCTGCGGGTGCCCGAATGCAGGAAAAGAGTTTATTAACGGGAAGAGGTTTAATCATTAATTTTACAAATATGGAATTGAATCAAATGTTTAAGGATGGCCGTTGGAGCAAGGAAATTAACGTAGCCGATTTTGTTCACGAGAACATTACACCTTATGAGGGTGATGCGTCGTTCCTTGTAGGCCCCACAGAGAGAACCAAGAAAATTTGGGACAAGTGCCTTGAGGCTCTTGCCGACGAGCGTGCCAACAATGGCGTGCGTTCGCTCGACAACAAGACCGTTTCTACAATTACATCTCACAAGGCCGGTTACATTGACCGTGAAAATGAGCTCATCGTGGGTTTGCAGACCGACGAACTTTTGAAACGTGCCATTAAACCTTTTGGTGGTATCAAGGTGGTTGAAAAGGCTTGCCGCGAGAATGGTGTTGAGGTTGACGAGAAGGTAAAGGATATCTTCTATCACTACCGCAAGACCCACAACGACGGTGTGTTCGATGCTTACACCGACGAGATACGTACATTCCGTTCACTCGGCTTCCTCACCGGTCTGCCCGACAACTATGCCCGTGGCCGTATAATCGGTGACTACCGTCGTTTGGCTCTCTATGGTGTTGACCGCCTTATCGAGGCCAAGAAAGAGGATCTCAAAGGTCTTGTAAGCCCTATGACCGACGCTACAATACGTTTGCGCGAAGAGGTTGCAGAGCAGATTAAGGCTCTTGGCGAGATGAAGGTTATGGGTAGCTACTATGGTCTCGACCTCAGCCGTCCCGCAACAACAGCACAAGAGGCTGTGCAGTGGGTGTATATGGCCTACCTCGCATCGGTGAAAGAGCTCGACGGTGCCGCAATGTCACTTGGTAACGTTTCTACTTTCCTCGATATCTACATTCAGTACGACCTAGACCACGGAAACATCGACGAGACATTTGCACAGGAGCTCATCGACCAGTTCGTAATTAAATTGCGTATGGTGCGCCACTTGCGTATGCAGTCGTACAACGATATCTTTGCCGGTGACCCCACTTGGATTACCGAGGCTATCGGTGGCCGTTTCAACGACGGACGCACAAAGGTTACAAAGACATCGTTCCGTTTCTTGCAGACACTCTACAACCTCGGTCCTTCGCCCGAGCCTAATATGACCGTTCTTTGGTCGCCCGAGCTTCCCGAGGGTTTCAAAGAGTACTGTGCAAAGGTGTCAATCGATACATCTTCAATACAGTATGAGAACGATACCCTTATGCGTGAGGTTCGCAACTGCGACGACTACGGTATCGCTTGCTGCGTTTCTTACCAGGCTATCGGTAAGCAGATTCAGTTCTTCGGCGCACGCTGTAACTTTGCAAAGGCTCTGTTGCTTGCAATAAACGGTGGCCGTTGCGAGAACACTGGTACACTCATCGTTAAGGATATCCCCGTTCTCTCGGGCGAGCTCTTGAACTACGAAGAGGTTCTTTCGAACTACAAGAAGGTGCTTATGGAAATTGCACGCGTTTACAACGATGCAATGAACATTATCCACTATATGCACGACAAGTACTACTACGAGAAATCGCAGATGGCGCTCATCGACACCAACCCCACAATAAACCTTGCTTATGGTGTTGCAGGTCTTTCTATCGTGCTCGACTCACTCTCGGCTATCAAGTATGGTAAGGTTACTGTAAAACGTAACGAGCTTGGCCTCACCGAGGGCTTTGAGATTGAGAAGGAATTCCCCTGCTTCGGTAACGACGACGACCGTGTAGACCACTTGGGTGTCGACCTCGTGTACTTCTTCAGCGAGGAGTTGAAGAAACGCCCCATCTACAAGAACGCACAGGCTACCTTGTCGCTCCTCACAATTACATCGAACGTAATGTATGGAAAGAAGACCGGTGCTACCCCCGACGGACGCGCCAAAGGCGTTGCCTTCGCTCCCGGTGCGAACCCCATGCACGGCCGCGACAAGAAGGGTGCCGTTGCATCGCTCAGCTCTGTTGCAAAGCTCCGCTACCGCGACTCGCAGGACGGTATCAGCAACACCTTCTCAATTATTCCCAAATCGTTGGGTGTTGACACAGAGACACAGGTTGAGAACCTTGTTACAATGATGGACGGATACTTCACCAAGGGTGCACACCACCTGAACGTGAACGTGCTCAACCGCGAAATGCTTATGGACGCTATGGAGCACCCCGAAAAGTATCCCCAATTGACCATCCGTGTATCGGGTTACGCTGTGAACTTCATTAAATTGAGCCGCGAGCATCAGTTGGAGGTTATCTCACGTTCTTTCCACGAGCGTATGTAATTCATATAGAACAATTGCAGAGGCCGGCAGTGAGTCGGCCTTTGCTTTTTAATGAAGAATAAGAAAAATGATTAGAGTACATTCATACGAGTCGATGGGCACATTCGACGGCCCCGGCCTCAGATTGGTAATATTCCTGCAAGGCTGTAACTTCCGCTGCCTCTACTGCGCAAACCCCGACACCATAGACCTCAAAGGCGAGAGCGAGGAGACCTCAATAGAGGAGATTATGCGCATGGCAATGAATGAAAGAGCCTTCTTCGGCAAGAAGGGAGGCGTTACATTCAGCGGTGGAGAACCCACAGTGCAGGCTGCCGAGCTCATTCCCCTTGTAAAGCGTTTGAAGGAGCAGGGCATACACGTGTGCATTGACACCAATGGCAGTATATGGAACAAGGATGTAGAGGAGCTCTTGTCGCTTGTCGACCTTGTATTGCTCGACATTAAACAATTTAACCCCGACCGTCATCGTCTGCTCACCGAGCGCAGCAACGAACAGACGCTGCGCACCGCCCGTTGGTTGGAGGAGAATAACAAACCCTTCTGGTTGCGTTATGTGCTTGTTCAGGGGTACAGCGCAATAGAGGAGGATATCCGTGCGCTTGGCACGGCTCTTGGCGGTTACAAAATGGTGCAGCGTGTCGAGATTCTGCCCTATCACACACTGGGCGTGCACAAATACGATGCTCTTGGCTGGGAATATAAGCTCAAGGGCGTGAAGGAGAACAGCCCCGAGCAGCTCGATGCTGCAAAGGCTCTTTTCTGCGAGTATTTCCCTTGTGTGTATGTGAATTGATTATGAACGCGGAAAAGGAAAAAATGCTGCGTGGCGAGCTCTACGATGCCAACTACGATGCCGGTCTCATTGCCGAACGCAATGCATGCAAAGTGCTGTGCGCGCAGTACAATCAAATGCCATACGATAATTACGAGGAGCGTGCTGCCTTGCTTTCAAAAATAGTGGGGCGCACAACGGCAGCTATACCATTGAGCCCTCATTCTGGTGCGACTATGGTTACAATATATCGCTTGGCTGCAATTTTTATGCCAACCACAATCTCGTAATCCTCGATGCGGCTCCCGTAACCTTTGGCGACAACGTATTTATAGGTCCCTCCTGTGGTTTCCACACTGCAGGACACCCCATAAACGTGGAGCAGCGCAACAAGGGGCTCGAATATGCCAAGCCCATTACCGTGGGCAACAACGTGTGGATAGGTGCAGGCGTGCAGGTGCTGCCGGGTGTCACCATTGGCGACAATGTTACAATTGGTGCCGGCAGCGTGGTGGTACGCGATATTCCTTCGGGCAGCGTGGCAGTGGGCAATCCCTGCCGTGTGATTAAGCGAGTGGAATAGCTTGAGCTATCCATAATATACCTAAACAGCGTGTTCAAAAATTTTTGAACACGCTGTTTCTTAATTACTAAAATCAAAACCTTACTATATTAACGTGAATTAGATATAAGATTTTCGCAATAAATTGATGTGCTTGTCATCTCGAACGTATGTGAGAGATCTCTTATTTTTCGATATTTTGAGATCCCTCGTCGCTTCGCTCTGTCGGGATGACAGGTTCGTAATTTGAACGATTTTATATCGAACTGACGTTATGTCCTCTGCTTATTTCAGTTTAGTCCAGTAGATGGTGGTGCCTATGCCCCAAATGTTACCAAAAAGTTTGAGTTTCTTTGCATCGACAAACTCGGCTTCCACATTTACGCGTATACCTTTTGAGGGGTCGTAAATCTTTGCGCCGTTCCACTCGCCCTCGCTCTTGTCGAATTTCAGGCCTTTTACAATAACAACCTTGTCGATGTCTACGTTACGCAGGTTCTTGTCGGGGTTGTTGACGTCCTTGCGTTTGTTGCCGTTCTTGTCGAGAGGGTTCTCAACCCAGAAAATCTGTGCTGTATAGGTGCCGTTGGTCTCTTTTGTTACTCGCACCTTGCTTTTGCTGCCGCCGCGGTCGGTGAGGTATTCACCAATAATCTCGTCGCCGTTTTTGTTGATACTTTGTGCAAAAGAGGGCATTGCAAGCATTGTTGCCCACAGGAGTGTGAAGATTAATTTTTTCATTTTGTGCTATGTTTTTAAGAAATTGTGTACAAAGGTAAGTGAAAAATTGCACACTTACCAATGGTTTGTGCAAAAAAGTGTGGAATTTTGCACTCTTTTAAGGCTTGCGTGCAATTTTTGTACAACTGGTGTTCAAAAGCTCCTTGCCGAGTGGGTTATTTGTTGTTGCTTATTATAATAAGGTTAACTGCGGCCTGCTCGTCGCCCATTGCTGCTGCTTTTGTGAAGGCTTTTTCGGCTGCGTGGCGGTGGTGCCGACGGTAGTCTATCACTCCCTGCAGGTTGAGCACGCGGGGGTCGTTTCTGTATTTGCGCAGTGTGTGGGCTATCTTGTGATAGTCGGGGGTGGGGTTGGTAAGCAGTTCGTTTATTGCGTTGTTCACGGCAATTGCTGCGCTGTCGGGCTTGTTATGGTAGTAGATGGCGTTGACGGCGGCTGCGCGGTGCTTGGCAAAAGAGGCGCGTGCGAGTTCGTTGTAAATGTGTCCGTTGTCGTATTTGCGCAGCAAAAGTTCGCGCTTGGTGGGGGAGGGCTCGCGCTTGAGCATAGTTATGAGGCTGTCGCCGTGGGGGAGTGAAAGGGCTGCAATGTCGTTATATATCTGCGACCAGTTGCTGCCGCCGTCGGCAACCTCGAACACCTTTTGTGGCAGGTGGTGCTGCTTGCGTATGTGGTCGCGCAGGGCAATGGCGCGTTGGTAGCCCAGCTGGCGGCTGCCCGCTTCGTAGGCAT
Organism: Bacteroidaceae bacterium; assembly: GCA_045636125.1. Taxonomy (GTDB): domain Bacteria; phylum Bacteroidota; class Bacteroidia; order Bacteroidales; family Bacteroidaceae; genus HGM04593. Next base: position 32,074 of record JAZTWX010000011.1, on the reverse strand, counting down.
CGGGGGAGTTGTAGCCCACTATCTGCACGCCCTCCACTGTGGTGGTGCTGTCGGCCATAATGCTGTTTATTACCGCCATTATCTCTTCGATTGTCTTTGCATTGCGCATATAGTTGGTGTTGAGGAGGGCGCTGTTGGTTCGGTAGCGCACTATCTGCCTGGTGGGGGCGTTGGTGGCTTTGTCCTGCAGCGGGGTGTAGTGGCTTATGCTTTTTACATATGGGTGTTCGCGGGCAATGTGGTCGGCAATGGTGCTTGCGGCGGCTACTCTGTGGCAACTGAACGAGGGTGCGGGTGGCAGCGCAATGCTCATTGTGTCGAGTGCAAAGGTTGTCCCGTTCTTGTCGCTGTACTCGCTGTATGTTATGCCCCAGATGGTGTCGCTAGCATACTCTTCGGGCAATACAATGGTGCATTCGTTGTTCCCGGCATTGTGTATGTGGGGCGCGTGCCCGTGCCTTTTTACATAGCGTTTGTTGTATTTCTTGCCCTGGAAATATTGTGCGGCCGAGCTAATGCAAGTGTCGGCGTTGCACAGGTGGGTGACTACAATCATACCGGCGTTCGATGGTACCTTTTCAATGTCGTAGTGGAGCGTGACGTACCAGCTGCTGTCCTTGTGTTGCAGTGAATAGTTATTGGGGGATACTTGTGCCGTTGCACTTTGCAGGGTGAGCAACAGTGCGGTGAGCATTGGGGTTATTCGTTTCATGGGTATTTATTTTTGGTTACCTATTATAAACGAATATGTCGCCTTTTGGTTCGGCTGCCTTGTGTCAGCGGGCGAGTAGCGGTGGTAGCTCTTCGAGCGACTCTATTATTGCGGTGGGTTCTGCTCCGGGGATTATAGGCTCGTCGGCCCAGCATACTTTTTTAAGCCACACGGCTTTGCAGCCGAGGGTACGTGCGGGGTGAATGTCCTTGCGGTAAGAATCGCCCACAACAAGAATCTCTTCAGGCGCGAGACCTATGGCTTCTACTCCGAGGGCGAAGAGCTGCGGGTCGGGCTTGCGCAGCCCCACTACCGACGATTCTATTATTGTGGGGAAAAATCTGTCGAGCGAGAATTCCTTGAGCACAACCGGCATATTGCCGTAGAAGTTGGTTACAAGCACCAGGGGATAGTTGCGTGATAGCTTTTCTACAATGCCGCAGGTGGTGCGCAGTGTTAAAAGGACCTTTTCGTAGCACAGGCGCGCCACCTCTTTCTGTTGTTCCACTGTTGTTTGCGGTGCTGCGGGTTGCTGTTGCAGAAAAGCGAATTGCTGTGCAATTTTCTTGTCGAGCAGGGTGCGGAAGGTGTCGTCGGGCATTATTATGCGCTGTGCGGCAAGGGCTCTTTCGGCGTGAACGTATGCTGCGCGGTAGAGCTCGCGGTCGATGTCGATGCCGGCCTTAAGGTATTGTTCCCAGATGACCTCGCCCCAGTGTATGCCGTTGGTGTCGATGGTGCCGCCGTAGTCGAATATTATGCCTTTAATTGAATTCATAGCCTCCGAGAATTTTCTTTGTGAGTTTTTTGCACAGTGTTTCGTGGCGGAACCGCATATAGATGAACAACGCCATAAGCACCACAATCTCGAATATGAGGTAGCACCACAGCTCGCCAATGAGCATTGAAAAACAGAGCATAATGGCTCGGGAGTTGAATGTGAGGATGTTGGTGTATTTCATAAGCGGCAGACTCCCGCGGCGGAATTCATCGCGCAACTGCTTGGGGATGTTCGTACCGTAACGCTCTTGCACGGTCTTTATGAATTTTTGGAAAGCGGGCGACATACGCTCCTGGTTCTCTACGTAGGCTATATAGGCGGTGAGGAATATTTTCCACACAAAATTGCCTCTCCAGGGGGTGGCTGCATATTCGGCACGTTGTGCTATGGAGTTGTGGAATTCGTTGCCATTGTTCTCCTGTATGAAATAGAGGTGGATGTTGCGGTAGTAGTCGGCAAGCTGGCATTGCGAGCCGTGTATCCAGAAACCGCAGAATGAGCAGAGAATCCATATGAGGGCTCCCCACTCGTGTTCCGGGGCAAAGGGGATGGGGCGGAAGGTCTCACGCGCGGCTATCGCAAAATAGATGCAGAAGAACCAGCAGTCGCCGGCAAAGCCGTCGAGAATGCGTCCCCAGCGGGTCTTTTGTCCGGTGATGCGTGCCAGCTGTCCGTCGGTGCTGTCGTAGAGGTTGGCCCACATGAGCAGCAGAATGCCCAGAATGTTCCAGCGCAGGCTCTCTTGGTAGAAGCAGACGCCTGCTGCAATGCCCAGGAATATCGATGCTATAGTAATTGCGTTGGGGTGTATGCCGCGGTTGCGGAAAAAGAGCGCGCAACGGAAGCCCAGCGGGCGGTAGAACCACATATCGAGAAACTCCTCGGTGTCGTGCGATTTTATTGATGCTTCGTACATCTTTTTCTCTTCCTCTCTCATTCGCTTTTTGGTTTTGTGTTTATTACTGTTTTTGCTATTTGTGCAGCGGCCTCTTTGCGCACGGCCGAAAAGCTTGGAAAATCGTTAATGTCGATGATGAAAATTTCGCCTTGTGCGGTTATTATTGCATCGCCGCCGAATATTGTAAGCCCCAGTGCGCGTGCCGCCTTTGCTGCAATGTGCGCGAGCGTGTCGCTGTCGAAGGGGTGGTACTGCGGTGTGCCGTTGATGGCTTCGAGGTTGAATTTTGTCTTTCCCGGCTGCGGGTAGGAGTGGGTGAAGAAACTGTTGCCCACGCCGTAGAATTTTATAATGTCGCCGGCAATGTGGCTGCACACAACGCTGTCGCAGGCGTGCTCTTTCTTTATTCTTTCCACAGCCGCGGCTGCGCTCTCTTTGTCGGGCGCAAAGGCAACATCGCCTTTGGCTGTTGACCAGCCCTCGCCCTTTTTTACCCAGCAGGGGTATTGCGCAAGGTGCACACCGTTTCCTGTGGTGAACGGTGGTTGCGGAATATTGTTCTCTTGCAGAATCTTTACCAGCGCCGTGCGTGAGCAGTTTCTCACGGAGACCGGGCTGTTGACCACTGTGCAGCCACGTGCTTCGGCCTCCTCAAGCAGTTGCAGGGTGGCGGGGGTGCGAGACATATGCACCACAATGTCGTAATTGTTGCAGGAAAGTTCTGCGGGTGATATCCTATGAACCCGGTGCCCGGCAGCGGCAAGCTCCCTCTCGACACAGGCGAGAATGGCTGCGTCGTTTGTCTGCATTTGCGGTGAGTGCTCGGCGTCGCGGGCAATGGTTGCTATCTTCATTCTTCGGCAAGGAATTTTTCGGCCTTCGCAATGTCGTCGGCGTGGTCAATGTCGATTATCTTCCCAAAGGGGTGCGCTTTCAGGTTGAAGCCGTCGGCAATGAGGGCGCGCTGGAAATTGCGCATACGTGCCTCGCCCTGTTCAATGCAGTGCGCGAGTGTTTGCAGTGCGCGGGGCGAAAGACCGTATATACCGCCCGAAATGTAGCGGTTGCCTGGGTTGCGCTTGTCGCTGAATGCGGTAATGCGCAGGGTGCTGTCGGTGTCGACATAGAGTGGTTTTTCGTCGTCGATATAGTCGGTTACTGCCATTATGCCGTCGCCCTCGAAATTCTGCAGCAGAGCAATGTAGTTTGCAAATTCATACTCTTTGAAGAGCGTGTCCACCGTGGTGAGGCAGAATTTCTCTTCGCCCTGCAGGTGAGGCGCAAGTGCGTGCAGGCTGTGCATTGAACTTGGCGTGTCCTCAATCACTAGGTTTATGGGGTAACGCTCCTGCAGCTTCTGCAGCAGCTCCTGTGTCTGCGGCTGCTGCTTGTTTATTATTATGCTTATGCTGCTTGCATTGTTGCGCATAAAAATTTTTACAAGGCGTTCTATGATGGGAACGCCTTGTAGTTGAATTAAGGGCTTGGGGCTTTTTATGCCTTCACTTGCAAGGCGCGAGCCCTCTCCTGCTGCTATTATCGCAAATTTCATATCAGTCGTTGTCGCTCTGTTGCAGGTTCAAGCGGTTGCTGTCGTCGCGCTTTTCAAAATAGAGTTTCTGCAAGGGACGGCGGCGAGCCTCGTTGTACATTTTACGGTTGCGGAAGATGTCGATGGCTGCGTAAATTGCCTGGCGGAAGGAGTTCTCGTCGGCAAGGCCCTTGCCTGCAATGTCGTAGGCAACGCCGTGGGCGGGCGATGTGCGCACAATGGAGAGGCCGGCGGTGAAGTTTATCCCATCGTTCATACCGAGAGCCTTCAAGGGTGCGAGGCCCTGGTCGTGGTACATTGCCAGGATTGCGTCGAAGCGGTTGTAGTTGCCGCTGCCCATAAAGCCGTCGGCTGCAAAGGGGCCGTAGCAGAAGATGCCACTGTCGTTCATCTTTCTTATGGTGGGTGTTATTGTCTCAATCTCCTCGTTGCCCAAAAGGCCGTTGTCGCCGGCGTGGGGGTTGAGCGAGAGCACTGCAATCTTGGGGGCGTCGATGTTGAAATCCTCTACAAGGCTGCGGTTGAGAATTGTGAGTTTCTCCTCCAGGAGTTCTGGGGTTATGGCTGCAGGAACATCGCGCAAGGCAAGGTGCGATGTTGCAACTGCTACGCGCAGGCTGCCGCTGCAAAGGAGCATAAGCGATTTTTCGTCGCCGCCGCAACGCTCCTGCAGGTATTCGGTGTGGCCGGGGAAGTGAAAATCGTCGTTCTGTATGGTGCTTTTGTTTATGGGTGCTGTAACAAGAACATCGATTTTGCCCTCCTTGTAGTCCCTGACGGCTCTCTCGAGTGCTTCAAAAGCTGCAAGCCCTGCCTCTTTTGTGGTGTTGCCAAGCTCTATGCGCAGTTCGTCGCTGTTGCAGTTTATGATATTGAGCTTGCCGTCCATAATATCGTTGAGGTTCTCCACAGCGTTGTAGCCTGTTTCCATTTCAAGGGCCTTGCGGTGGTAGGCTGCAGCCTTGGGTGAACCGTATACTATGGGGGTGCATATTTCGAACATCTCGGGGGTGGAGAATGTCTTGAAAATTATCTCGTATCCTATGCCGTTGATATCTCCTTGTGTTATACCAACGCGAATTTTGCGTTTTTCGCTCATATCTCTTTTATTTTTAATTGTTTTCGGTGTCAACAACAACCTCGGGTATATGTATGCTGTTTTCAATCTCCTTGTCGGCGGGCAGTTTAAGCGAGAAGAGTGCCGCTTCGAGCTTGCGCATTAGGTCGCCCTTCTTCTTGTTGGGTGCATAAATAAATGCCTCCGCCACAATAATGCGGCCGTTCTTTTCGTCCACCACCTGATGCGACACGAACGGGCCACCCATCATATCGTTCTCCATCTGCCACAACCCTTTTGCCACCTGCATATAGCGCTGGCGGTACTCGGTGTCGAAAAGGTCTACAAACATTGTGTCGGTTGCCATATAACGGTCGGGGCGGTTGCCGGGGATGTTTATCTTCATTATTGAGTCGCGCTTCTGAATGTAGTTCTCGCGCGAGAAATTGTCTACGCTGGTGTAGGGGTAGCTGTACACCACAAAGTTCTGTATGCTGCTGTTGTGGTTCGAAATGTCCGACGCCCACAAGAAATCCTTGCCGCTCTTTATGCCGCGTATGTTGCGGGGAATATACATTTCGCAGCCGAACTTGCTCTTTATAGAGTCCATGAACTGTGCGCTGTGCTTTTTCTTGAGGTCGGCAAGCTCGCGGTTCATTTCGGCCGATGTGAGGAAGTCTATAATGACCTGAGCGTTCTTCTTTACATACTCCTCGAGGTCGGTCGCGCTGGGAGACTGTATGGTGAGTATTATTTGCGGCTGCGCAAATTTGTCTTTTGAGTACTTGAACTTTGTCTGTGTGTACTGTGTGCGGTCTATCTTCACCTCAATTACGTTACGGAACGATTTGAGCAGGCGGCTGAACGCTGTAGGGGCGGTGTGCGATATTCTGAATGAACGCTCCGACTGGGGAAGGGCGGGAACATCGGTGTCGAGCACGTCGAAGAGTGCGCGGCCGGCGGGTGCCTGCCATACATTTTCGTCGCACACTACAAGAACCTCGTAGGGGAGGCCGCTCGATGCGGGCATTAGCAACGATGTGTTTCCGTCGCCACAGGCGGCGGTAATTATTGCGGTTGCAATGATAATGAACAGTTTTTTCATAATCTATTATTTTAGTTATATTCTTCTTGCGATTTTTTAAGTGTCGACAACATTCCGCAGGCGGCAAAAATGTCCTCGCCGCGCGATGCTCTTATGGTGGTGAAGAGGCCGTTCTTCGTGAGATAGTCGCGCAGCTGTATCATACCCTCCTCGTCGACTCCATCCAGGGGAACGCCGGGGATTGCGTGGTAGCGTATGAGGTTTATGCGACAGTCGAGCCCGGCGAGCAGCTGCAGCAGCTTGCGGGCGTGGGAGAGTGTCTCGTTCACCCCCTTGAACACAATGTATTCGAACGTGAGGCGGCGCTGGTGGCTGAAGTCGTACTCCTTGAGCAGCTCCACAATTTCGGTGATAGAGTATCCGCGCTCTGCCGGCATAATTTCGGCGCGGGCAGCGGGCAGCGGGTGGTGAAGGCTTATTGCAATGTGGTAGTCACCGGCATCGAGCAGTCTTTTGAGCCCCTTGCGCACTCCCACCGACGAAACTGTTATTCGGTGGGGGCTCCACCCGAGGCCATAGTCGGCTGTGAGAACCTCAATGGTCTTTAATATGTTGTCGAGGTTGTCGCAGGGCTCGCCCATTCCCATAAACACTATGTTCGTGAGCTTGTCGTGTTCGGGCAGGGCGAATATCTGGTTAAGAATTTCGTTGGCACTGAGGCTTGCTGTGTATTTCTGCTTGCCTGTCATACAGAAAAGGCAGTTCATCTTGCAGCCCACCTGACACGACACGCACAGGGTAGCGCGTTCGCCGTCGGGGATGTAGACAGCTTCGACATAATGTTCGTTCTCTACCTTATACAGGTATTTTATTGTGCCGTCGATTGAACGTGCTGCATCGGCAGGAGCGCTGTAGCCAATCTCGAACATCTGCGCAAGCTTCTCCCTGTTTTTTATCGATATATTCGACATTTCGTCAATGGTGCGTACGCGTTTCTTGTACACCCAGTCGGCTATCTGCTTGGCAGTGAAGGCGGGCATCCCGGCCTCCTTTACAGCTTCTTTAAGCGTGTCGAGCGTCATTCCTAAAAGTTTCCCTTTCTTAGCCTCCATTCTTTTTCTTTGTTTTTGCGGTTGGCGTGTAACCTTTATATTTCTGCGAAGATAATGCAAAAAAGTGGTTTTTTCTTTCTTAACCAATAAATAATATTGAATATTTAATATTTATACATCCCAAATTGAAAATCCTTGTGCTTTTGTTGCTGTTACGTTGCGGTAAAGAGCTTTTTTTAGATAATTAGGCTTTTGAAATTCGGTTGCCGGGGAGTCTTGTGCAATGTTTGTTGTAAAACTGCATTTACAGTGTGTCTCAAATGTGTTGAGTCACAAACGATATTAGATTAGAAACTGTTTGAATTTCTTTCAAAAATATTATTTACATTGTCTGCAAGAAGTGCTTGTCTTTTTATGCCCTTTTTTGCCTGTTTTTCCCTTTTCGTAGTTGCATAGCCCGCTATGCGCCTTAAAAAAATGAAAAAACAATCTAAAAAAGTTCTATAAAAATTTCAAGGATATAAATTCAAACAGCTTCTAAATTCCTTAGATTTAACAAACGTTAACTAAAAATAGGGGGGTAAAATTAAATCTGGTTATTTTTGCCGCAGTTTTCAATTATTTAAATTTAATGTAATATGGGACTTTTTAAAACCGAAAATCACAATCACAATCACACTCACGTTTCCAAGGATGCTGCCAAGGAACTTCGTAAAGGAAATGAGGCGCTTGCAGAAGCTCGAAAGAAAGAGGCAAGTGCAGTAAGCGACCAGGCTTATTATAATATGAAGGCCGAGGAGGTGAAAGCCAAGGCTGAACTTGATATTGTAAAAGAGCAGGAACGTACCAAAAAGTATGCAATAGACCTTGAGGCAAAGTCTGGGGCTATAGAGAAACTTCAGGAATTGGCCGATACCGGAACGTTTGATGCTTATAGGAAATTGACCGCTTGTCGCGAATCGGAGTCGGGCTTCTTCTCGTTGGGTTTGAAAGACAATAATGGTCCGAAACCATCGGAAAAGGATATTGATACGATTATATCAAGCTTTAACTATACAAAAGATTCGAACGAACTTAATAAAATTGTAAAATATGCTATTGAGAAGGGGTATGGCGATGACCTTGGCAAAATAGAGACTCTTGTGAAGCTTAGAGCCGGTGAACCCGAATATGACCGTTTGGCCGAAGATATTGACAGAGTCCTTTGTCCTACTTATGGTAATATTTTCGCTAATATAAAGGAGATGTATTCAAAGGTTTTTGGAATGTTTACAATGAAGAAAAAGTAATTTAGACAATATCCGGACCGCAAAATGCGGTTGTGTGTTTAAGACGGAGAAAGTTCGGCCAGGCCGAACTTTCTCTTTTTTAGTAACTTTTTTAATGACATTGAATCTGTTTTTTGCTATTTTCGCAATAAATTATTCTGAATTTTAGAAAAACATTCTATTTTTGTTTTATGGAATTCAAGTGATAAAATTTTTAATTTCGCCAATATAATGAAAAAGCCCGAAATAGAACTTTTTTTACCTTTTGAGGCCGATGCGCTTGGCGCTTCGCTTGTCGAGCGTTGTGCGGCTGACTCGCGAGTGAAAGGTTTATACCTGTTAAGTGCCGGTGCCGTTGATGCTCCCTTGCACGACAAGGTTTTTTTGCTGCAAACCGATTCGCTTGTGTCAACAGCTTTTTTTAAGAATGTTGCCGCTCGTGCAACGGCCGACTATGTGCTCTTTTGTGCAAAGTCCGGTCTTGATGTTGATGTTGAAAAGGTGTGGGCTCTTGTCGATTCAGTGCCGGCCGGTGCGACGATGGCCTATGCGCACTACCGCAAGAGCGTCGATGGTGTGGTGACCGATGCACCAACTATAGAATACGCGTCGGGGAGCCTGCGCAACGACTTTGACTTTGGTTCGTTGCTGCTTTTCAGGACAAGCGCCCTCAAAGAGTGTATGGCCGAACTGCTTGAAGAATATAAATATGCCGGTCTTTATCAGTTGCGCCTTGCCTTGAGCCGCAAGGGTGCTGTGTATCATTATTGCGACTATTTGTACACCGAGCCCGAAAGGGACAACCGCAAGAGTGGCGAAAAACAGTTCGATTATGTGAACCCTGCCCAGCGCGAGGTTCAGGTGGAGATGGAGCGTGTGTGTACGGCTCACCTTAAAATGATAGGTGGTTGCCTGCCTGCGTGCAAATATACGCCTATAGACCTGTGTGAGGGTGATTTTGCCGTTGAGGCGTCGGTGGTTATTCCGGTGCTTAACCGTGCATCCACAATTGCCGATGCGATAGGCTCGGTGCTCACTCAAAAGACCACTTTCCCGTTTAATATAATTGTTGTGGACAACCACTCGACCGACGGAACATCGGAAATTATTGATGGTTTCGGCGACAGCCGTGTGGTGCATATAATTCCCACGCGCACCGACCTTGGAATTGGCGGCTGCTGGAACGAGGCGGTGAACAGCCCTTTGTGCGGCCGTTTCGCCGTGCAGCTCGACAGCGACGATCTCTACAGCTCCGAAAATACTCTGCAGCACATTGTCGACGAGTTCTACAAGCAGCAGTGTGCTATGCTCATAGGCTCGTACCGAATTTGTGATTTTGAGCTGAATACTCTGCCTCCCGGTGTGATTGACCACCGTGAGTGGAGTGAAGAGAATGGCCGCAACAACGCGTTGCGCATCAATGGATTGGGTGCGCCGCGTGCGTTCTACACTCCCGTTATACGCTCGGTGGGTTTCCCCAATGTTAGTTACGGCGAAGATTATGCCGTGGGGTTACAGATTTCGCGCAACTACCGCATAGGGCGTATATACGATGTGCTCTACCTGTGCCGACGCTGGGGCGGAAACTCCGACGCTGCACTCTCCCACGAAAAGGTTAACGCCCACAATACTTACAAGGATTCTTTGCGCACCGCCGAGCTTATGGCACGTTGCGAACTTGTGCAAAAAATGTCCATTCCATCGGCAGCGCAGGTTGATGCGTTCTTCGCTGAGCAGTTGGCTGCGTGGCCCGAAGCGGCCGGCCGTTACAAGGCGCTTGAGGGTGTGCGTACACGTGAGCTGGGGAACGGGATAACCCTGCAATATAACCCCGCACGAATAGTGTCGACCGGTGCCCGTGTCGACAGCGTATCGGTTGGCTCCCGCCCCTGTTTCCTTTGCGAAAAGAACCGCCCTGCACAGCAGGTGCCGATGGAGGCTCTCGGTTCGTTGACGGTGCTTGTAAACCCTTATCCCATATTACCTTTCCATCTTACTATCCCGCTGAAGGAGCACCTGCCTCAACGCCTTGCTACAATGTATGTCGATGCGTTGCATCTTGCAAAAGAGTGGCAGGGGACAGCGCTTTTCTACAATGGTGCAAAGTGTGGTGCGTCGGCTCCCGACCACGCCCATTTGCAGGCTGCGCGCGTGAGTGATATTCCTTTGCTTGGCGAGCAGTGGAGCAGTGCTGTTGCCGACACTATGCAGCCCGTCTATATGCAGCCGTCGGGTGGCGTGTTCAGCGTTACAGGTTATGTGGTGCCGCTCTTTATGGTGGTTGCCAAGGAGGTGAGCAGCTCGGTGGAACTTATGGACCGCGTGGTGGCAGCGTTGCCCGCCTATGGCGACGAGGAGCCGCCAATGAATGTGATTGTGTATTATACCGCAGCCGAGGGCTATATTACAATAGTAATTCCGCGCGCAAAGCATCGCCCCGCGTGTTATTTTGCCGCGGGTGAGGCGCAGCGCCTAGTGAGCCCGGGAACGCTCGACGTTGCAGGCCTTGTGATAACTCCGCGTGGCGAGGATTTTGAAAAGATAACCGCCGATGAGGCTCTTGCCATTTTGCAGGAGGTGGGCGTGAGTGAGGATGAGGCTGCCGATATTTGTGAAAAAATAGCTGCGTTGCAATGAAAAAAGTCGATATAGGCATTTTGCTCGCACCCGAAATAACTGTGGATTTTATAGGCGGTTTTTCCTGTAATGGAGCAGCCGTGGAGGGAACTCACACCGTTACTGCCCGCGGTGGTAAGCTTTTTTATGCAGGCGGCAGCTACAGCACTCTTCTGTTCACCCCCGCCGATGAGGATTGCCGCTTTGTGTTGCGCGATGTTGTGATAGGGCTCAATTTCCACTGGGAGCGCAAGGAGGACCAGACATTCAAAGGCGAGCTGCTTTTTATTGTGGAAGATGGGCGCGTGCGTGCAATAAACCGCCTTTTCATCGAAGATTATCTGGTGAGTGTAATATCGTCGGAAATGTCGGCGGCAAGCTCGCCCGAATTCTTGAAGGCGCACACTGTTATTTCGCGCAGTTGGCTCTATGCCCAATTGTTGCGCAAGGAGCGTGTTACAGAAGACACTCTTGGCTACGAAACTCCCTGTGAAACAATTCGTTGGTATGCGCGCGAGGATCACACGCTCTTCGACCTTTGTGCCGACGACCATTGCCAGCGTTATCAGGGGCTCACGCGAGCGATAAACCCCAATGTGGCGGCTGCGGTAAAGGCAACCGAGGGACTTGTGCTTAAATACGATGGCGAGGTGTGCGATGCACGCTTCAGCAAGTGCTGCGGCGGTGCCACCGAGCGCTTTTCGGCCTGTTGGGAAGATGTCGATTATCCTTATCTTGAGGCTTTCCGCGACTGCGAGAACGCTGTGCAATTGCCCGACCTTACAACAGAGAGCGGTGCGCGTGAGTGGATAGAAAGCGCCCCCGATGCTTTTTGCTCGTCTGTGCCCGCCCGAGTGCTTGCGCAGGTACTCAACTCGTATGACCGCGAAACGAACGATTTTTACCGTTGGAAGGTGGAATACTCACGCGAGGAACTTTCGCGCCTTGTGGCTGCCCGCTCGGGCATCGATTTTGGTGAAATTCAGGAGCTTGTGCCCGTGGAACGTGGAGCGTCGGGGCGCATAGTGAAACTGCGCATTGTAGGCAGCAAGGGCACAAGAGTGGTGGGTAAGGAACTTGAAATTCGCCGGTGGCTCTCGCCTTCTCACCTCTATAGCTCGGCTTTTGTTGTCGACAGGAGCGAAAAAGGTTTCTGCCTCAAAGGTGCAGGCTGGGGACACGGAGTGGGGCTGTGCCAGATTGGCGCTGCAGTGATGGGTGAGAATGGCTGCGATTATGTGAAAATTTTGCAACATTACTATCCCGGTGCCGTAATTGAAAGTATCTAATTCGTTGAAATGCTTGCTTGTCGCAATAACTTTTGTTAAATTTGCACGTTTTTTTACAAAAGGACTCAATTATTTTTCTTTTCCCACGCAATAAAAGGGAATAATTGCAGTTATATATTCATAAGAATAAATAATTTATTGGGGCAATTATGGTTATAAGTGACGGAATGAATGCTTTTGAACGTTTTTTGAAGCGTTCTTTCGATATAGTTTTCTCGTTTCTCGGTATTTTGTTTCTCATACCTGTTTTTGTGATAATCTATTTGATTATGCGCATCCAGGGTGGTGGTCCTGTAATATTCAGGCAGGAGAGAATAGGCTACAAAGGTAAGCCTTTCAATATTTTGAAATACCGTACAATGGTTGTCGATTCGGAAAGTAACGGCGAGCCTCAGCTTGCGCAGAAAAACGACGACCGCCTTACTCCTTTCGGTAAATTCTTGCGTGAACATCACCTCGACGAGCTTCCACAGTTGTGGAACGTGCTTGTGGGTGATATGTCTTTTGTGGGCCCTCGCCCCGAACGTAAGTTCTTCATTGACAAAATTATGAAGGAGAACGCGAACTACGAATACATTTATCTTATGCGTCCAGGCCTCACATCGCGTGCAACTGTTTACAATGGTTACACCGATACAATGGAGAAGATGCTCACTCGCCTTGAAATGGACCTCGACTATTTGCAGAATCGTTCTTTGCTGCTCGACCTGAAAATAGTATTCATAACAGTGGCTTCAATTGTTAACGGAAAGAAATTCTAATATGAAAAAAATAGTATTCTTCCTCGCTTTTGTGCTTTGTGCCCAGTTGGTTGCGGCACAGAGTATGACAGACGAACAGGTTGTGAATTTCATTATGGCAGAACACCAGAATGGTGTGTCGGAAATGGAAATTACAAAGAAACTGTTGAAGAAAGGCGTGTCGGTTGAGCAGATAAAGAAAATAGGCATTAGCCTAAAAGCAAAAGCCGACAAGAAAAGCGGTGTAGGTGCAATTGACGATGACGATGCGCAGGCTTCAAAACGTGTGCGTTACACTCCCAAGAGTGGCGATTATCCCGTGTCGCAGTCGAGCACCAAAGTAAAAAGCAAGCAGGCGAAAAGGAAATCGTCGAAAAACGAGCCGTTGTACGACTATTTCAATAGTGGTGAAAAAACCGAAGAATATGCTGTAGAGGAATATGAGGAGGAGGAAGAGGAGATTGCCGATTCTCTGAAAATATTCGGTCACGATATTTTTACCAATGAGATGTTGACATTCGAGCCTGCGGCTAATATCCCCCTCCCTGCTACCTATAAATTGGGTGCGGGCGACCAGGTTATAATTGATATTTGGGGTGCATCGCAGGTAACTATCGACGAATATATTTCGGCCGAGGGTTATATTGTAATAGATGGTGTGGGCCCCATATTCCTTGCCGGGAAGACACTCGACGATGCAAGCAAGTATCTTGGCAACCAGTTGAATAATGTATATTCGGGTTCAAAAATAAGCGTAACTATAGGAAAGATACGTTCCATTCAGGTGCAGGTTATGGGCGAGGTTGTTACCCCGGGAACCTACACTTTGAGCGCTCTCTCTACGGCTTTCAATGCGCTGTATGCTGCGGGTGGAATTTCGCCCATAGGCACGTTGCGCGACATTGCAGTGTTCCGTAACGGGAAAAAGGTGGCAACCATCGACGTATACGACTATATTCTCAACGGAAAGACCGACACGAACATACGCCTGCAGGACGATGATGTAATAAGCGTGGGAGCATATAAAGGGGTGGTCGATCTTCAGGGTAAGGTGAAACGCCCTATGCGTTACGAAATAATTCCCGGCGAAACAATGCTCACTGTTATATCTTATGCAGGAGGCTTTGCCGGCGATGCTTACACCGATAATATAAATATTGTACGCAAGAGCGGCCGCGAGTATTCAATGCACACCGTGGACAAGCAGGAGGCTGCGTCGTTTGAAATGAAGGACGGCGATGCTGTAAAGGTGGATGCAATGCTCACCCGTTTCTCGAATATGATTGAGATTGCCGGAGCTGTCTTCTACCCCGGCCGGTATGAGCTTGGCAAGAAAATAACCACAGTGGGTGAGCTTGTGAAGGCTGCAGGCGGCCTCACCGAGGGTGCTTTTATGGAGCGCGCAATATTACAGCACCGCAACTTTGACAATACAATAGAGACCGAGGCGGTTGATATAAAAGGAGTGATTGCGGGAACAGCGCCCGATGTGAAACTAAAGAACAACGACCTTCTCTACGTTCCTGTCGACTTCAAGACTGCCGAAGAAAGAACACTCACCATTAAGGGAGAGATTAATTTCCCCGGTAACTATAAATATTCCGACAACGTGTCGGTTAAAGACCTCATTCTGCAGGCCGGTGGCTTCACCCGTGCAGCATCGGTAATGAAGATAGATGTCTACCGCGCCGTTATCGACTCATTTGCCGTGGAGAACAGCGAAACAATGGCGCAGGTCTTTTCAATATCGGTTAAAGATGGCTTTGAATTGAGTGGCGACAATGCTTTCATATTGCAGCCCTTCGACGAGGTGTTCGTGAGAAAGAACCCCTCTTATTCAAAAAAACAGATTGTAACGGTCGATGGTTGTGTGAACTTCTCCGGTGGTTACGCTATCCCCAATACCAACTATCGCTTGAGCGACCTTGTAAAGTCGGCCGGTGGTTTCACAAGCACTGCGTACGTTAACGGAGCTTGTCTCTACCGTAAAATGACTCCCGAGGAGCGTAAAATGCGTGAGTCGGCAATGAAGACAGCACAGATTCAGATGCTCGAGGAGAACCTGCGCGACAATGCAAAAGACATTGATATACAGGTGCTCGACTCGCTTATGATGCTAAAGCTGGACCTTGGTGAAACTTACTCCGTAGCCATTAATCTGAAGGATGCAATGGAGAACCCCGGTTCGGTGAGCGATATTGTGTTGCGCGACGGTGATGTTCTGAAAGTGCCCGAATATGTTTCAACCATAAGAGTGAGCGGCGAGGTGAACCACCCGCTTACATTGAGTTACGAAAAGGGTAAAAACGTTAAATACTACATTAAACACGCCGGAGGCTACAGCATAAGTGCCCGCAAAAAAGGTGTATACATTGTATATATGAACGGAAATGTGGTGAACGTGTCGCGCCGCTCGAAAAAAGTGGTTGAGCCCGGTTGCGAAATTATAGTGCCCCGCAAGGGAGTGGGCAACAAACTTTCGGCTACCGAGGTTGCTGCCATAGGAACATCTACGGCATCTATCGCAACAATGATTGTTGCCATTATAAATATGTTGAAGAATTAATCATCCCTGCGTAAAAATACAAGGCTAAAATGGAAAACAAGTCGAGAATGGCCGAGCTTCGCGACGACCTTACGCTTCTTAAGAAAGGTCTGCTTTTTATGTGGGCGAAGCGCGTTACATACATTGTGTATTGCAGTGTGGCATTGGTTGTTGCATTGATAATCTCATTCAGCATACCCAAAAACTATTCTACAACCATGGTGCTTGTGCCCGAATCGTACCCCACGGGAGTAAATTCGGCTCTAATGAGTATGGCGGGAATGGCAGGCATCAACCTAAGCTATCTTGCCAAGGATGCATACTCGGTTGATATGTACCCGATGATAGTTTCGTCGAACAAGTTCCTCACACGCCTGGGCGGTGTGAAAGTGGAGTCTCCCATAGACGGCTCCTCAATTACATATGCCACCCATCTTGTGAAAAATACAAAAACAGCGTGGTGGAGCTATCCCGCAAAGTGGTTCAAGGGCTCTACTGCCAATATCACCACTGTGCCCGACGGTGCAGCGAATGCCGATATCAGAAACAACGTAATCTGCACGGTGGACAAAATAAAAGGTGTAATCCTTGTAACAGTTCACGACCAGTATCCCCCTGTGTGCAAGGTTGTTGCCGACTCGCTTGTGGAGTATCTGAACGATTATATCGTTGATTACCGCACCAAAAAGACATCGGTCGACTATAATGCAATTTCGCAGCTTGCCGACAGCTTGCGCGGGAATTATATGGCGGCGCAGCAAAGGTACGCATCTTATGTTGCCGATGGTAAAAACACAAAATCGCCGGTATATGAATTGCAGTGCTCGTTCTTGAAGGGTGAGCAGGAGCTTGCCTACGCTGCATATATGCAAATGATGACACAGGCGCAGAGCGCAAGAGTGAAAATGCTTGAAGCGGCTCCCGTGTACTCAATTGTTGAGGCTGCTACGGTTCCCGGTGCGCCGGTGTCGCCAAAAAGCAACCTCATTGTACTGGTGGCTCTTTTTGCCGGCTTCTTCCTTGCAACTCTTAAATTACTGTTAAGCAGCCTAATGAAAAGGTAATGAAGGGGCAAAGTGCGGTTCAGCGTGTGGGAAATTGTTTGTGTATGCTACTGATATTATTATTCGTAGCCGACCCTACAAATACCATCCTGCACCTTAAAATCCCTGTTTTTGCACTTTTTATGGCTTTCAACCTCCTTTTTCTGAAGGCCGACTGGGGCAAGCTTCTTTACTCCTTTATTCCCATTATTGCAGTGCTTGTGGCGTGGCTGTTTGCCCAGATGAGGCAGGCGGTTGTAGATTACGACGAGCTGAAGGCGTGCGTAACATCGTTTATGATTCTCTGTTTCCTGCCGTGGGTGCGACATTACGACATAATAGCATTGTCGAAAATCCCTATGCTGGCGACAGCGCTCATAGCAATCACTCTCTTTTGGGTTATAGCCTTCTTCCCGTATACCGAGGGGCATATATATAACTTTATGAAGGCTCACGACCACACAATAATGATGTCGCGCCGAGTGTTTTTGGGAGTGAGTATGTTCTCTATGTACTATAAGTCGACCGCGGCGTTTATGATTGTGCTGGGTGTCGCCCTCTTCTCGCTAATGAAAAAGGGGAAGAAAAAGCTGTTGGATATTTTGCTTGTTGCGGCGTTGGTGAATATGCTTGCAATTAGCGGAACGCGCAGTTCTATGTTGCTGCCTTGTGTGCTGTGTGGTTGCCTGTGCCTTATATTTATGCGCAACCGCCGCTATTTGAGGTATATCGTGTACCCGCTTTGTGCAGTAACGGCCATTGGGCTGTTGGTGGTGCTTGTGAAATTGCTGGCCGAAACGGGCGAGCCGTCGAACCTTGTGAAATATGGTCACCTGGAGTCGTACAAGGTGCTGTTTTCGGAAAATCCTCTTTTCCTGTTCACAGGGCAGGGCCCAGGAACATATTTCTTCACAGACGGTTTCCACCAGATGACTCTCAAGACCGAATGGACCTATATTGAGATGGTGCGTAATTACGGCATTCTCTGCCTGCCCATTCTTTATGTGCTGGTGCGCCCTCTTTTTGTGATGCTTCGTTTTTTCAACAAAAACGACGAGGCAATTGCGGTGGCAATCTCGTTCATAATATACCTTGTTATTGCGGGTACAAACCCATTGCTCTTGTCTTCAACCGGAATGTTGGTGGTTCTCACTGTCTACAGCTTTGTGGAGCGTAATTGTGTGGAACCTGCCCACGAAAATTAAATTGCCTGTTATGAATAAAAGATATATACTCGCTATAATATTGCCGCTTGTCGCGTTCTTGGGGCTTTTTGCCCAGGAGAGCTCGGTGGGCTATTATGTGGCATTGAACTCAATTGCCGCAAAGGGCGATTATGCACCTTTCTGGCTCACAGCCGACAGGCAAGGTGTCTCTTCTGTGGAAAGTGCCAACGGTTACACGCGAATGGGGCTTGCGGCGCAGGGAACCTTGCTTGGGAACAAAGTAAAATATGAGTGTGCGGCCGATGTGCTGGCGGGGTATGACATATATGACAAAATATCATTGCAACAGCTGTATGCCCGGCTGGAGTGGCGTAAGATAGCCTTGTCGGTGGGGCAGAAGGAGCGTTGCGGCGAAACTTCGCGGAAAAGAATATATGCGGCCGACAGCCTGCAACGTAACACTCTCCCGCTCTTCTATGCCTCGCCCTTTGAGATGCTTGGCAGCGGAGGGCTTGTGTACAGCGGAAACAGCCGTCCTGTGCCTCAAGTGAGGCTGGAGGTTCCTGGATATATTCCTGTGTATGGAACAAACGGGTGGTTGAGTGCCCGCGGTCACATAGCTTACGGTCTTTTCCTGGACCATAATTTCCAGGAGGATTTTTCAAAGGGGAACCCCCACACGCATTATACAAAAAATGTGCTCTATCACAGCAAGGCAATGTTCATAAAAGTGGGCAAGCCCGAAAAGTTCCCTGTCACCTTTGAGGGTGGGCTGGAAATGTATTCGCAGTTCGGTGGCGACACTTACCGCCACGGCAAGGGAAAGGTTGTTTCAATGCCCAAAGGCTTTGCCGAATACTTGAAGGCTTTCATCCCTCTTGGCGGTAGCTCCGATACCCCCGACACCGAGCAGTCGAACATTTCGGGTAACCAGGTGGGCAATTGGAACGTGGCCCTTACCCTGCACGCAAAGCCTGCCGATGTCACATTCTATATGCAACATCTTTTTGAAGATTTCTCGCAGCTCTTCTTCTTTGAATATCAGGCCGACAGCTTCGGCAACCGTAATATAATATACTACCCGTGGCGCGATATGTTGTTGGGCGTGAATGTGTGCAACAAGAGCGATTTTCTGCCATTTGTATCAAACGTAACGTATGAATATCTCTCGACATACGACCAGAGTGGTGCGGGCTACAACGACCCGGGTCCCTTCTACACCGAGCAGATGGACGGGCAGGATAACTACTACAACCACGCGATATATGCCGGCTGGCACAATTTTGGAATGGGAATGGGTAACCCGCTTGTATTTTCGCCCGTTTACAACAGGAACGGTAATCTGGGCTTTGCTGGTAACAGGCTCATAGCCCATCACGCAGCGGTGAACGGTGCTTTCGGCCGCGACGGCGCAATTGTATACAGGTTAATGTATACATATAGCGAAAATTGGGGCACGTACTACAACCCGTTCAACGAGAAGAAATATTCGACATCGGTGGTTGTTGATGCCGGGTATGCACCGCGTGCATCCTCTTGGGCGGCAACCATTTCGGTGGCTTGCGACAAGAGTGATTGGTTGGGCGATAATGTGGGAGTTATGTTTTCTTTCATAAAAACAGGTATTTTCAAGTAAAAAGTTGCTGATGATGAAAAATGCTTATATATTTATTGCATTGTCGTTGATGTTCGCGTTTTTCTCTTGCGACAAGGCTTTTGAAAATGGCGAGCTCGACGGAATGTGGAAGCTGCAGAAGGTGGAACTGCAGGGCGAAAATGGCTCTGTATGCACCCCCGAAGGCATATACTATAGTTTCCAGCGACATTTGGTGCTCCTGGGGGAGTATTACCCCGAAGCTGCTCCACAGCTCTATATGGCAAAATTCGAGCATAAAGGTGGTGTAATAACAATGAACGACTTTTATGAGCACCCGGGCATCGAAGGGATTTGCAGTATGGAGGCTCTGGAAAAATATTTCATATTCGATGGCATAATGAAATTCAAGGTGCGTGGGCTCAACGACAAGGCTCTGCATTTGGAGAGCGATTATGGTAACTATTACTTTGTGAGATGGTAAAAAGCTTTAATGCTTTTGTATAATATAGGGGACTTATGATAAAGGAATTTATTAAGAAACTGTTTTCCGATGTTGCTTGGGTGCGCTGGCGCTCGCCCTACATAGTAAACATAAAGAACACAAAAAGAAAATATTATGCAAAGTGCGGAAAGCACACACAGTTGTTCGGCCCGCTCTACCTCGACCCTTCATTGGTGGAACTCGACGATTATACGCGCCTGCAACCGGGCGTGAGGGTTATAAGCGCAGGCGGAAAGTTTGTTGTAAAAAAATACTCGGCAATTGGTGCAGGGTGCACTATTATTGCCAGTGAGCACACGCCCACGGTGGGTCTCCCGCAGTTCTTCAGCAATCTGCACATAAACGATGTCAAGGCTACCGTGGTGGTTGAGGAGGATGCCTGGGTGGGTGCAAACAGTGTGCTCTTGTCCCGTAGCCGTGTGGGCCGGGGAGCGGTGGTTGCTGCCGGCACCATTGTAACAAAGCCCGTTCCGCCTTATGCTGTAGTTGCCGGCTCGCCTGCAAAGGTCATTGCTGCCCGCTTTACAAAAGAACAGCTCCTTAAACACGAATCGATGCTCTATGCTCCGGCCGACAGGCTGCCCGTCGAGGAGGTCGATGCGTTGTACGCAACGGTCTTCAAGGATGTGAAGACGCTGGGGGTTGATTCAATGTCACTGCCCGAAAAGGCGTTGTTGCAGGAAAAAATGTCATCTTTTGGTGTAGACTATTATGAGAACGGCGAATAGGGTAGTTCTTAACAGTATGGCGCTGTATGTGAATATGGTTGTTTCCATATTCGTTACGTTGCTTGTTACGAGGCTTGTGCTTTTGGCACTTGGCAGCGTGGAGTATGGCGCGTATGTGCTGGTGGCCAATATGGTCGCAATGTTCTCTTTTGTGAATGTCGCAATGTCGGTTGCCACGCAACGTTTTATGTCCTATGCCATCGGTGAGAATGAGCAGAGCAAGATAAACGAGGCGTTCTACAACAATGTGATAACGCACATAAGCATTGCGGTGCTGTCGGCCTTCTTGCTTTTGACGCTCGGGTGGTGTGCCGTGGAATTCTGGCTCGATATTCCCGCCAATTTACATACCGATGTTGTTGTCGTGCTCTTCTTTGTTGTTGCCGGCGCGGTGTTCACCATCCTTTCGGTGCCATACGACGGGCTTATGAATGCTCGCGAGGATATTGTTGCCATTGCTGCAATAAACATTCTCGATTCGGTGATAAAGTTGCTTGCCTCGGTTGCAATAATGTTTGTTGAGGAGAATAAACTTATTGTTTACGCAGCGTTGGTGATGCTGTCAAGCTTTGTCACTTTCTATAAGAAAAGGGGGTTCTGTATAAAACACTACGACGAGGCTACGTTCAAATGGCACAGAATAGTGGATAGAGGCTATTTGTCACGTATGGTGAAATTTGCGGGCTGGAACCTCATTGGAGCTGCCTGCTCGCTTGCAAAATACCAGGGTGTAGCGGTGTTGCTGAACCGCTTTTTCGGCCTTGTGACAAATGCGGCCTACGGTCTGTCGCAGCAACTGAACGGCTTTCTACTGTTCTTCGCCAACTCTTCGTTGCGCCCTTTGCGCCCTCTTATTGTGAAGAACGAGGCTTCGGGGCGTCACGAGCATATGGTGAAATTTGCTTTTATGGCATCAAAATTCACGTTCCTTCTGCTTTGCGTAGTGGTTATTCCCATATATGTGAACCTGCCTATGATACTCGATTTGTGGCTGGTGAAAGTGCCCGAAGGAACCATTGAGTTCTGCAAGTGTTTCTTGCTTGTAACCCTCATCAACCAGCTCTCTATGGGGCAGCAGATTGGTCTCGAAAGTTGCGGTCGCATAAAAATGCAGCAGCTGATAGTGGGTTTTATGCATCTTATGCCTCTCCTTGCGGGGTACATATTCTTTCACCTCGGCTACCCTGTCACTTATATAGTATATTGCATTATTGCCGAAGAGATTGTATGCCTTGTGGCCCGTGTGTTGATAGCGCGCGTAAATGCCGATATGCCCGTGCTGCAATATCTGTTTGAGCTTCTGCTGCCTTGTGTCGCGGTTGCATTGCTCTCGTTCTATATAGCCGATGTTGTGGGCGACAGGGTGTTCCTTGTCTCACAAACAAGAACGGCGCGCCTGGCCGTGACCGTGTTGCTCAATTGTGCCACAATGGCAACTGTAGGCTACTTTGTGTGTATGACAAGTTACGAGAAGGCGTGTGTAAAGGGTATTATATCTTCTATAAAGAAGAAGGTTTTTGTACGTCATAAAAAAAATAACAGCATATGAGAAGGGTGCAGGTTCTGATGTCTACTTACAACGGGGAGAAATTCCTCGATGAGCAGATTCGCTCCATTGTTGCGCAAAAGGGGGTAGAGGTTTCTATTCTTGTGCGCGATGACGGCTCCACCGACTCAACCACCGCTATTCTCGATAAATGGCAGGCGAGTGGTGTGCTTTCGTGGTACAGTGGCAAGAATTTGCGTTCGGCACTCAGCTTTATGAATTTGCTGTGCAATGCGCCTGATGCCGATTTTTATGCCTTTTGCGACCAGGACGACTATTGGTTGCCCGAAAAACTTGCCGCTGCTGTTGAAAAACTGGAGCCCCACGCAGGCGAGTATGCATTGTATATGAGCTCGCTGACATTGACCGATGTCGGTCTCAATGTATACGGCGAAATGAATATAAACCACCTGCTTACCCCGGGCGAAGCTGTTGTAACCAACC
Organism: Bacteroidaceae bacterium; assembly: GCA_045636125.1. Lineage (GTDB taxonomy): Bacteria > Bacteroidota > Bacteroidia > Bacteroidales > Bacteroidaceae > HGM04593. The sequence continues at coordinate 9,493 of JAZTWX010000011.1, read as the reverse complement.
CGGCAACGGGCTGTACAATGGTTTTTAACAGGCGCCTAAAGGATTTTGTTGCGCAGCGCAGCCCTGCAACCTTGCTTATGCACGACGATTGGGTGTACAAGGCCTGTATCTTTATGGGTGGCTTTGTTTATGCCGACCCTCGTTCGTTCATCTATTACCGCCAGCACGGGAATAATGTGGTGGGTGCAAAGGATGGCTTGTGGCGCAAGATAAAAAGGCGCGCCGGTCTTCTGCTGGCACGCAACGACGGTGAACGTTACAGGAACCTGTGCGAGTTCTATCGTTTGTACAAGGATGTGTTGCCGCACGGGAATAGCTTGCTGCTCGAGAAGGTTGTGGGTTATAAAAAGAATCTGGCAACCAGGTGGGCGCTTGTGAGATGCAAGGAAATTGCAACCCGCTCCCGCGTGCTGCACATAAAGTTCATTCTTGCAGTTTTAACCGGCTGCTATTAATAATAAAAAGCGAAATTATACGTTAATAAAATATTATAGACAAAGATAATATGGAAGCTAAAAAGCCCGAACCTATAGATTTTCAAAAAATAGCGATGCTCTTGTGGAGCAAGCGCAAGTTCCTGTTCAAGGTGTGCGCTATTGTGTGTGCTTGCACAATTGTGTATGTGTTGAGTGTGCCGCGTTCATACACAGCAAAGGTGACACTTGCTCCCGAGGGTGGTATGAACTCTGCGGCAATGGGTGTTATGGGCTCTTTGTCGAGCTTGATGGGTGGAGGATTAGGCTTTGCGCAGGAGGATGCTATCTATCCCGAAATTTACCCCGAGCTCATTGAGTCGAAACAGTTCCTTGTTGATATGTTCGATTGTCGTGTCGTTTCGGCCGACCACAAAATTGACACTACGCTCTATTATTACCAGTTGAAATTGCAGGACAAGGCGTGGTGGATGTATCCTGTTGTGTGGGTAAAAAGAATGTTGCCCAAGAAAAGCCTGCAAAAAATTGCCATCGACGGAGATGGGGAGAATGAGATGCCTATGTGGCTCACAAAAGAGGAAGACGATGTGTGCGAGGCAATAAAAAATAAAATAAACAGTGTTGTTGACAAGAAAACAGGCGTAATCAGCTTGAGCTACACGGCACAGGACCCTCTTATAGCCACAATAGTTGTGGACAGGCTCAAGGATAAGCTTCAGGAGCACATCATCGACTATCGTACCTGCAAGACACGCAACGACCTTGAATATTGCGAAAAACTCGCGGCCGATACCCGCGACGAGTATATAAGAAAGCAGCAGGAGTATGCCGACTTTTGTGACAAGCATGTGAACGCCCAATTGCAGTCGTTTGTAATAAAGCGTCAGCGTCTCGAAAATGAGGTTGCGCTGGCACAAACACTCTACTCGCAAGCATCGCAGCAACTGCAGCTCACACAGGCTCGTTTGCAGGAAAATACTCCCGCCTTTGCGGTGCTTTCCTGTGCTTCGGTACCCTTGAAGCCGTCGGCACCCAAGAGAATGATTATTGTTATTGCAATGGCCGTTCTCAGCTTGGCTGCAGCATCGTTGTATGTATATATGAAGGACTTTCTTAAAGAGCAGGACAAGAAATAATGGCTGTTGCTGCAGATAATGAGAGAGTAGCGAAAAATACAGTTGTGCTGTATTTTCGTATGATATTCCAGATGCTGGTCTATCTGTACACCTCCCGTGTGCTTATGAACGAGCTGGGGGTGGTGGATTATGGCCTCTTCGATGTTGTGGGAGCGTCGGTTGCAATGCTCACCTTCCTCAATAACTCAATGATTAACTGTACGCAGCGTTTCATTACATTTGCAATTGGTAAAGGCGACGATGCCTATCTCAAGAGCGTCTGTTCGGTGAGCCTTTTCATACACATATTCCTGGCAATAGTAATACTGGTGTTGGGCGAAACAGCCGGTCTGTGGTATGTCGAAAATTATATGATTATCCCGCCCTCCCGTTTCCAGGCTGCGTTGGTGGTTTTCCATTGTACGCTCCTGTCGGCAGTGCTCACAATTATAACCGTGCCATACAATGCAATGATTGTTGCGTATGAGAAGATGACCGCTTTTGCTGCAATAACAATTGCCGATGTGTTGCTTAAACTGCTGCTGGTGCTATCGCTCCCTTATGTGGGTGGCGACAAACTTGCGAATTATGCGTTTCTGCTCCTTGCCGAAACAATTGTGGTGCGCATAATATATTTCCTCTATTGCAGGCTCAATTTCAAGAGTGCAAAGGTGGTGTGCAACAACAGCAATAAACTCTACAAGGAGATGCTGGGTTTTGCAGGGTGGAGCACTTTCGGCAATTTTGCATTGGCCTGCAACACACAGGGACTCAACCTGCTGCTCAACTTCTTTGGTGGAGCTGTGCTGAATGCAGCAAGGGGCGCGGCCTTTCAGGTGCAGACGGCGGTGATTGCCTTTACCGCGAGTTTCCAGACAGCCATTAACCCGCAGATAACAAAAAGATATGCTATGGGCGACACGCAGGGAATGAATGTGCTTGTGTTGCGCTCCTCGCGCTTCTCTTTCTATCTGCTCTTGCTCATAGCCTTGCCGTTGATGCTCGAAACCCCCACAATCCTTGAACTGTGGTTGAAGAACGTGCCTGCCCACGCTGTGGCGTTCACTCGTCTGTTGTTGTGTGTTACACTTGTTGAGGCTGTGGCCAACCCTATGATGATTGCCGTTTCGGCGACAGGAAAGATAAAGTATTATCACATATTCATTGGTTGCACGTTGATATGCGCGTTGCCGTTGGCGTGGGTGTTGCTTCATTTTACCGGCCGCCCGGCAATGGCGTTTGTGGCCCAGCTTGCGGTTGTAGTAGCTGCACAGGTGGTGAGGATGTTTTTCTGCCGTCGCCTGTTCGGCTTTTCAATATCACAGTTCTTAAAGGAGGTTGTAAAGCCTTTGCTCAAAGTTACGACGTGTGCCGTTATTCCGTCGTATGTGGTTTGCCGGTTGGCGGGCAGTGGCTTTTGGGCAACTGTTATTGTAGTATTTGTTACTTTGTGCCTTGTTGTGCTTGCGGTTATGTGCGTGGGCTTGACAGCGGGCGAGAGAAAATTCATATATAATAAAATCCATTTGAAATGAGAGTAATATTTTTTAAGATATTCAGCATTTTGCTTTGGCCTTTTGCTTTGTTGTTTCCGGCAAAGGTTTGTGAAAAACTTTCAACCCTTTGGTGGACGTTCCGTGCTGCTTTCATGTCCCACCGTTTCAAGGGGGCTAAGAATTTGATATTGTTCGGCGCTCCGTTGAGAATACTTGGTGGAAAATATATAGAGCTTGGCGAAAATGTGATATTGGGCAAGGATTGCAGAATTGAGGCTACAGATGAGTGGTGCGGCCAGAAGTTTTCTCCCAGAATCACAATAGGCGACAATGCGGTAATCAACCCCTTCTGCCATATTGGTGCTATTGACGAGGTGCGCATTGGTAATTATGTGACAATTGCACAGCGCACATATATTACCGACCACCTGCACGGTGAAATGACTTACGAGAACCTGCAGTTGCCTCCCCGTCACCGTTCTTTGTACTCGAGGGGAAAGGTTGTACTCGAGGATTGCGTTACCGTAGGCGAGAATTGTGCCATTATGCCGGGTGTTACAATTGGTGCTCACAGTGTTATAGGTGCTAATGCTGTGGTAACAAAGGATATTCCTCCCTATTCGGTTGCTGCGGGTGTTCCTGCAAAGGTTATTAAAGTTTTAGACCCTCAATAGTGTGTTTTTAATCCTTGTCTCAATATTCATTCTTTTGTGTGGTGTCTCTTCTATTGAGGAACGTCTCACAAATTCCGCACGTACAGGCGCTTTCCTTGTGATGGGGCTTGTGCTGGCTTTGTTGGCAGGCTTCCGCCCCGACGATGTGGACCACGACTATATGAACTACGTGGGAATGTATTATGAGAGTTTTGCAATAGATACCGAGGTTACGTTTGTCCTCATCTCTTCGATTGTGGAGATGTTGTTCGACAACGTGGTCTTTGTGTTTGTGATATACGCGTTCATTGGTGTCTTTTTGCATCTTTATGCCATAAGGCGTCTCACTTCGCTGTGGTTCCTCTCGCTGCTGGTGTATCTTTCGAGTTTCTATCTTCTGCACGGTATGAACCAGATACGCGTGGGAGTGTCGGCCGGTTTTTTCCTTTTGGCCTTGCACCATCTGCAGGAACGCAACAAACGCAAGTATGTGATTTGTGCCATTTTGGCAACGTTGTTCCACTATACATCGGTCATCCTTTTCTTCTTCCTCCTCATAAACGACGACCTTTCGACAAAGTGGAGGCGCTGGCTCTATATGGCCATAATCCCTGCAGCCTATCTTATGTACCTTGCCAACGTGAATGTGTTTATGGCAGTCCCTATCCCTTATTTCGAGGAGAAACTCGAGGCCTACCAGGCGTTGCAGGACTATGGCGATGATGTGTGGAGCGAGATTAATGTCTACAATCTCGTGCTCCTGGTGAAGATTGTGATTCTCTATTTCATATTCTGGAAACGGGAACTTATAGAGAGTTATAATAAATATGTGAATATTCTGTTAAAGGTGGAGGTGCTCTCTATTGCTGCCTTTGTGATATTCCACAGTGTTCCGGTGGTGTCGATGCGCATAAACGAGTTCCTGGGCATTGTGGAGGTGGTGCTCTTCCCATTGCTTTTCTACACGGTGAAGCCTGCGTGGCTCGGCCGTGTTGTGGTGATGCTTCTTGCGGCAGTGTTGTTGTTTATAAGTCTTTTCTACAACAAGACCATTATGGTGTAGTGTGTGAAAAAAATGTGTAATAGTATGGTGAAAGTAGCGGTTTTAATGTCGACATATAATGGCGGGCGCTATATCGAGCAGCAGCTCGAGTCGCTCTCCTCGCAGGAGGGCGTGGAGGTTGAGTTGCTTGTGCGCGACGATGGCTCGTCCGATTCAACTTGTGCGATTCTCGAAAAGTGGCGTGCAAAGATGAACCTCCGTTGGTACACGGGCGAAAATCTTGGTTCGGCGTGGAGTTTTATGGATTTGTTGTATAATGCCCCGGCTGCCGATTATTATGCTTTCTGCGACCAGGACGACGTGTGGTTCTCCCATAAATTGCAACGTGCAGTGGAAAAAATTTCAGCGTGCAAGGAGGGTGAGGGGCGTGAGGTGCTCTATTTTTCGGCCCAGCGGTTGACCGATGGCGATCTCAATGTTATAGGCGACAGCGTTCCGCGCAGGCTGTTCACCTTTGGCGAGAGTCTTTTGCGTAACCCCGCTGCCGGTTGCACAATGGTGTTCAACAATAAGTTGTTGCAGCTTGTAAAGCGCGAAAAGCCCTCTTATTTATATATGCACGATATGTGGCTCTATATGGTGTGTATGGCTGTCGATGGTCTCCTTCTTTTCGATGCCGAGCCCACAATGTATTATCGCCAGCATGGTGGCAATGTGGTGGGTTACAATGCCTCCCCTTCTGCTACCATAAAGAGGCGTTTCAAATCTTTCCTTGCGGGCAAGGAGGCTGTGCGCCTGAAGACCTGCCAGGAATTGTTACGCTGCTATGCCTATGATATGCCCCGGCGCAATCGTGATATACTGGAGTGTGTGGCGGCCTATCGCAGCTCATTTGCAATGAAATGCCGCGCGGCGTTTCTCCCCGAACTTACATCGGTTGAGTGGTGGACAAGGATTGCCGTGGTGCTCACCATCTTTGCGAACCGTTTTTAGAGCAATAAAATCTCGTTTTTTTACATTTTATAGGAAAAATACTTATATATTTGCGTTTGCGAAGAAAAGAAACGAATATCCACAATATGCGTATATTGCAAATAATAACACAAAACGAATTGGGTGGTGCACAGGTGGTTGTCGCCCATTTGGCGAATTCTTTTGTAAAGGAGCACGAGGTAATTGTGGCCTCGGGTGAGGGCGATGGCGCAATGTATGGTATGTTCGACGAGAGGGTGAAGATAGTGAATTGCCCGTTCTTGAAACGCAGGGTGTCGCCACTGAACGACTTGCTGGCCTTGTTCGATTTTTGGCGTTTATGTATTAAATATAAGCCCGATGTTGTGCACCTGCACTCGTCGAAGGCGGGAGCGTTGGGCCGCATAGCTTTCCCCACCCGCAAAATAGTGTACACCGTGCACGGCTTCGACTCGGTTCGCACTGCTTTCCGCCCCTTCTTGAGGGTGGAGCGTCTCTTGCAGAAAGCCTGCAAAAAGATTGTTGCGGTGAGCGAGTACGACAAAGTGAACCTTAAGGGCGAGGGCATTACAAACAACGTGCTCACAATTTACAACGGTGCGCCTTTTATGAAACCTTCGCAGGACCTTACGTTCGATATCCCGCCGAAATTCAAGAAAGTGGTGCTTTGCATTGCGCGCGTGTCACCGCAAAAGGAACTGAACCTTTTTATGCAGACGGCTAAGCTCTTGCCCCAGTATGCGTTTGTGTGGATAGGCAACAGGGAGGCCATTGAACATTCGCAGGAGAATCTCTTTTTTATGGGTAACATTACAAACGCTGCAATGTACAATTCAATTGCCGATGTTTTTGTCTTGCCCAGCAATTACGAGGGCCTTCCGGTGGTGATTATTGAGGCTTTGAGCCACGGCAAGCCGGTGGTAGCGTCGAACGTGGGTGGCGTGTCGGAACTTGTTGCCGACGGCGTGAACGGCTATCTTGTGAACAATGTTGCCGAGGAGTTTGCCGAAAAGATAGACACCCTGTTGAAGGACGAGAATCTTACTGCCCGTTTCTCGAAGAATGCCCGCAATATGTACGAGGAAAAATTCACTCTTGAACAGATGGTGAAAAAATATGGTGAGGTGTACGACGAAATTGTCGCAAAACGTTAAAAATGCAAAGGTGTGCGCTCTATCCGGCACACACCTCAAAATGTTCTTTCCCCGCCTTGCATACAGGGCATTTCCAACTGTCGGGTAATTTCTCAAACGGTGTCCCGGGGGCTATCCCGTTGCGTGGGTCGCCTTTCTGTGGGTCATAAATCCACTTGCACACTTTGCATCTGTAACTTTTCATATTCTCTTGCTTTTTGGGGTTATTTGCTTGTACAACACAACGCTCCCGGCTTTTGTTTGCAGCGTGTTGCTGTAAAAATGTATAAAAAAGCGGCTAAAGTGGAATAACTATGCTTTTTTTTATAACTTTGCAGTTGTACCGTTGGAATTGGCTGCGTCGCTTGCGCCTCTTTCAACTGTGTTATATGTTATATAAATAGGATATGGAGCCGAAGGTCAGTATAATTATTCCCGTGTATAACACGCAAGAGCTGTTGCCGCGTTGCCTGGAGAGTGTTACCGCTCAGACATTGCGCGAAATTGAGATTGTGTGTGTCGACGACGGCTCAACCGACTCCTCTCTTGCCCTGTTGAAAAGCTGGGCGCAGCGCGACGAAAGATTTGTTGTTATTTCTCAGGCGAACGGCCGGCAGGGAAAGGCGCGCAACACAGCACTCAATGTGGCAAGGGGTGAATATGTGGGAATGGTCGACAGCGACGACTATGTTCCCGCCGACTATTTCGAGAAACTTTACTCTGCGGCTTGCCGCCATAATGCCGATATTGCCGTGTGCGGAATTCTGAAAGAGAAATTGCCCGCCAACAGGAATGTAATATCGTTCGCAGCCGAGCAGGTGGTGTCTGCGCCTGCCGAAAAACTTGCTTTGTGCAAGTGCCCGCCCGATTTTTATGTTTACAATAAACTTTATCGCCGTTCGATGCTCGAAAGGCTGGCCTTGCGCTTTGCCGAAAACGTGCAGTACGAGGATGTCGAGTTTGTGATGCGTGCATTGTGCGAGAGTGGAACAATGGTTACGGTGCCCGGCGTTTCTTATCGTTATGTGCTCAACCCATCTTCAACAGTGAACAGCCGACAGACACCTGCCAAGCAGGCGCAAAAATATGCAGCGCACAAGGCTATGGTGGAGTATTTCGCTAAAAACAATCTTCCGTTGAAAGAGAAGTATCGCAATTTGACAGTGCGCCATTTTACTCTCTATGGCGTGTGCTTGTGGAAGATAAAAGAGAAGGGCACGCGACGGGTGTTGCGTCTCTTTGACGTGCTGCCTGTTTGTTTCTGGACCACAAAATAATAAAGAATATGAAAAACACTGGTGACCATTGCAACTTCCCCGTAGACCTGGTCTATTTGTGGGTCGATGGCAACGATGCTGCTTGGCGTGAGAAAAGGGGGCGATATAATGGTGTGGCTTCGGCTGCAGCCTTGAGCGAGGCCCGCTTCCGCAGTAACGACGAACTGAAATATTCGCTCCGTTCGGTGGAAAAATATGCCCCGTGGATAAATAGGATATTTATCGTTACCGACAATCAGCGCCCCGAGTGGCTGAATGTGGAAAATCCTAAAATACAGATAATTGACCACTCGCTGATTTTTCCTGCCGAGGCGCTGCCTGTGTTCAACAGCACGGCAATTGAGGCTGTTTTGCATAAAATTCCCGGGCTTGGCGAGCATTTTATTATAGGTAATGATGACACTGTATTCACCGCGCCCGTTAGTGTGGGCGACTTTTTCTGTGAAGATGGCCGCCCCATAGTGCGCCTGTCGGGCCGTATGCTCGACCGCAAAAAGGCTATGCGCAAGGATATATACAGGAGAATGCTTGTCCGTATGCAGGATATTGTGCAGAGTGCCCACGGTGTGCTGGTGCCTTATGCTCCCCATCATAATTTCGATGCATACTGCAAAAGCTCCTATAGACAATGCCTTGAAGGCTTGGGCGAAATGTGGAACTCCACGGTGTACAACCGTTTTCGCCGCGACAGCGACATCCACCGCAGTGTGGTGGGGTATTTTATGGTGGCAACAAACAGTGGTGTGTTGCGTAAAGTGGGGCGTTACAACAGAACAGGTGGCTTTTGGCCTTCGGTAAAGGCCTTTTTCGCCGGTCGATTTGCCAGCGACTCGCGTACCGTTCCTGTGTCGGCAAAAGATTATAAAGCCATAATGAGAAAATACAACCCTCTTATGCTTTGCGTGAACGACGACGAGCGTGCGACCGATGACGATTGCCGTCGAATGGCTGCTTTCCTCGATGGGCTTTTCCCCGAAAAATCATCTTTTGAGAAATAATCGCGTGCGGCTCTGGCTGCAGCGATGCGAAACATAGGCTCGGCACTCCTGGGCCTATGTTGGATCAACCCCAAAAGTTGAGGGGTAAAAATATAGCTGGTACCCCAATTATGCTTTTTACGAATTTGCCTTCATATTTTAACGATAAGCATTGAGTCTTTTATAAACGTGTGCTTTAATTCCTCGGTGCCCCGTGAGCTTTTCTTGCTTTAATGGTAATGTCTGATTGTACTTTTTTGTAAAAAAGTACTCAAAACTCGTGCAAATGAGAGCAGAGGAGAAACTTGTTTGTGCAATGCCGAGTGCAGCCCGAGTTTCGCGAAGCAAAAAACCCGGGCTGTCGTCTTGCCGGTCGCCACTTGCTTTGCTCACAAGTCGCAAGCGACATTCTTCGGTCGCTTCGTGGCTTGCC
>JAZTWX010000010.1:0-211883 GCA_045636125.1 Bacteroidaceae bacterium | reverse complement strand
TTGGAGCATATTTAGAATGTTGTCGGGCTGCATAAAGGATTTATGCGTACAAAAATGATATTTATTCGAAGCTGAAGGTAAAAACGGGAAATTACTCCAAAAAAAGAGACTGAGCCAAAATTACTTTTGACCCAGCCTCTTTTTTTGATTATAAAGTAGTGTTACTGCAAGTGGCAGGCTATGGGGCAGGCCTCGCAACGGTGTTTGTTGCAGTAGCTGTTGTTGAGCTGTATTATGGCCTGTGAGTCGGCTGCGCAGGTAAGGAGCACTCCCTCCTGTGTCCAGCGGCGGGTGATGCTGTTGTTCTCGCTGTCGATTAGGTGCAGGTAATCTTCGGCCTTGTTGCAGAGGTTGATGTCGTGGCGGTGCTTGCCGTAGCTGTAGAGAATGGGCACAATGGTGTTTATAATGAGCACATCGAGCTGTTGGCGGCTTATGTCGCCCGCGCCCACTGTTGTGGTGCTGCCGAATTGTGTGTGATGCTGCCAGTACCACTCGGGCTGAATCTGCAGCTTCTCGCGCAGTTCGCTTGCCGTGTTGCAATCGGCGATGGATGCAATGCTTGTCCTTTCTTTGTGATAAAGGGCTGCAAGACGTGCTATGCGCAGGTGGGGCGTGCCTCGTCCGTTCCAGCTGCGGTGGTCCATCTGCTGCAGGTGGAATTTGCTTTTCAGGAATTTGTATTCGCGGGCGAGAGTGCGGTATTTTTCGCTTGCAAGTGCTTCGGCGCGGTAATATTCGGGTATGCTCTCCTCTTCGAGCAGGCCTGCCTGGCCGAAAAATATTGCTTCAACTTGCTCTATGTTGTCGCGGTGCTTGCCTGCGGCCTGCATTGAGAGCAGCGATGCCCACTCCTCGAACTGCGCACCCTGAATGCCAAACCCGAAACTGCGTGCAAGTAGCTTGAAGAGGGTGTTGTCCCACATCTTGTCGCAGCTTTCGTGCAGCGCGGCTATCCTTTCGGCCTTCTCCTCTATGCGTTCAATGGTGAGCCGCGATAGTATGCTGTGAAGCGTTATTTTATCGAGCTTTGAGGCTTCCCGTGCGCATTGCGCGGGGTTCTTGTCATTTGCCATAAAGTATGCTTTTGGTTGCGTGCGCGTGCGCGTACATATTATAATGTATGTAGCTGTTCTTATTTCTTTTCCTTGGGGTAGCTTATGCGCGTGTGGTATATTGCTTTCAGACGCTTTTTGAATACCTCCTTAATGGTGTGGATGTCGTTGAATGTGAGCGGGCACAATTCAAGCTCTCCGGCTGCAATTTTGCCGTTGATAACCTCGTCCACCTTGTTGTTTATGTTCTCCTCGGTGTACTCCTTTATGCTGCGCGATGCAGCTTCCACGCTGTCTGCCATCATAAGAATGGCCTGTTCGCTTGTGTGGGGCTTGGGGCCGGGGTAGGTGAAGGGTGCGCTGTCGAGCTCTTGGCCGGGTTGCAGGTTCTTGTACTCAATGAAGAAATAGCCGGTCTTTGTTGTGCCGTGGTGTGTTGTAATGTACTCGCGTATCTTGCGCGGCAGGTGATGGCTTTCGGCAATTGAGAGGCCGTCGGTAACGTGCTTTATGATTGTCTGGGCGCTTTCCTGCAGCGACAGGCCTTCGTGGGGGCTTATTCCGCCGCTCTGGTTCTCGGTGAAATAGATTGGGTTGGATGTCTTGCCGATGTCGTGATACAGTGCTCCGGTGCGCACCTCGAGGCTGTTGGCTCCTATTGCGCTTGCAGCCTCTGCGGCCAGATTGCCCACCTGCATAGAGTGGTGGAACGTGCCTGGAGCCTCTTGCGACAGCTTGCGCAGGAGCGGGTGGTTGAGGTTCGACAGTTCAATGAATGTGATGTTCGATACAAAACCCAATGTTTTTTCTATAATGAACATAAGCGGGTAGGCAAAAAGAACAAGCACCGAGCTTATGACAAAATATACAAACATCGCAAGGTTTATTTTTGTAATGTCGTTCTCCACAATAAGTTCGTAGCAGAGGAATGTAAGCGAGTAGGTCGCCAGCACAATTAATGAACAGCGGAACATTTGCGAGCGCGACGAAAGCTCTTTCATTGAAAGTATTGTGGCGTAACCCGCCATCGTCTGCAGGAGTACAAACTCGTATGGAGAGTTGAGCATTATTGAACATAGCAGAATGCCGATGCTGTGCGTTACAAACGCTGTGCGTGTGCTCGTGAAAAGGCATAGCATCATTGGGGTGAGTGCGAACGGCAACAGGAATACGTTGCCGAAACGCGCCTCCATCATAAGCCCCACGAGGATGGGGAACAGTGTTGCCGATGCAATGACCAGTATGAACTTGTTGTTATTGTTCTTTATGTCATCGGCATAAATGTATATGTAGGCGAGCAGCAGGGCAAAGGCAATGATGGTGAAGAGTATCTGCCCTATGAGCATTGTGGTTGTTTTGTAGCTTTGGTCCTGTCTCTTTTCAATCTCGTATTGATACGATTTTAGAATCTGATAGGTGCGTGCGTCGACAATATCTCCTCGGCTCACAATCTTCTGCCCGTTTTGCACAATGCCGTTGCTTGTGGGGAGCGCGTCGAACTCCTCCTGCATCAGCTGCATTGTCTTTAGCGAGTCGAATACAATATTCGGCCTTATAAACTCTTCGAAACGATAGTTTGCAATTATGCTCTGGGGGATTGTGTCGGCTGTGAGCAGTCTCTTGTAGGCTTTTGCCGTGGTTATGAACTGCCTCTTGGGTACCAGTGACGACTTGTTGTCGCTTACGATATTTATCCTTTCGGCCTTGCTCTCGGCAAGCCTTGCCTCGTCGCTTCCCGAAATTATTCCTTGGTTGTAGAGGCGTATGAGAGAGTTGTAGTATTTTATGAACGATTCATAGGGAACGCCCTCCACCGGAGTGTTGTAGAAGCGGTTCTTCATCCTGCGCAGGGAGTTTACAACAACGGCCGAGTCCTTTGCGAAGTATGGCTCAAAGTGCGCTGCAATGCTGTCGCGCTCCTCTGCAAGCTGTGCGTTGCTCTTGTAAATGGGGAAATTGAACGGAGCGATAATCTGTCCGTAATTCCAGGGTGCCTCTTCGCTGTATGTGTATGTGAACACGTTGTTGCGGGGCATAAAAAAAGCCACTGCACCTATGCAGCAAATGGAAATTGTTATTTGTGTAACCAGTCTTATTCTTTTGCCGAGAATCTTCTTTATACTCTCTTTCATATAACAGGGTGTTGCTTGTTTGTTATAAAATTCAGCCGTCTAACAGCAAAAGTACGAAAAAATAACAAAAAACAAAGCCTGCTTGCCCATTCTTGTTTGCGCGTGAACGCGATTTTCCAAAAATGAGGGATTTTATTTTGTTGTCAACGTAACTTGTAGTAATTTTGCGGCGTTGTAAATTGCGATAACAAGTGCCTGTGAGTATAATGCGTGGCGCCGGTTGTTGCATAAAAGAATTAAGATATGAATGAAAGAAAAGTGAGAGTGCGTTTCGCACCCAGTCCCACAGGCCCCTTGCACATTGGTGGCGTGAGAACAGCATTATATAACTATCTTTTTGCCAAACAGAATGGCGGAGAGTTCGTTTTTCGCATAGAGGATACCGACTCTAACCGTTTTGTACCCGGAGCCGAGGAGTATATCATTGAGTCGTTCCGTTGGTTGGGCATAAAGTTCGACGAAGGTGTTTCATTCGGTGGCAATTACGGCCCCTATCGTCAGTCGGAGCGTCGCGATATCTACAAGAAATATGTAGAGCAGTTGCTCGCAGCAGGCAAGGCCTATATTGCATTCGATACCCCCGAGGAACTCGAGGCAAAGCGTGCCGAAATTGACAATTTCCAGTACGACGCCGCCACCCGTGGTTCAATGCGCAACTCCCTTGCTCTTCCTGCCGAGGAGGTTCAGGCTCTCATAGAGAGCGGCCACCAGTATGTTGTCCGTTTCAAGGTTGAACCTGGCGAGAAAGTTGTTGTAAACGATATTATACGTGGCGATGTTGTTATCGACTCGTCAATCCTCGACGATAAAGTGCTCTATAAGTCGGCCGACGAATTGCCCACATATCACTTGGCTAACATCGTCGACGACCATTTGATGGAAATCTCTCACGTTATCCGTGGCGAGGAGTGGTTGCCTTCGGCGCCCCTTCACGTGCTTCTTTACCGCGCATTCGGTTGGGAGGATACAATGCCCCGCTTTGCTCACCTCTCTCTGCTGTTGAAGCCCGAGGGTAACGGCAAGCTCAGCAAACGCGACGGTGACCGTTTGGGCTTCCCCGTGTTCCCCCTCGAGTGGCACGACCCCAAAAGCGGTGCAGTCTCTTCGGGTTTCCGCGAGAGCGACTATCTCCCCGAGGCTGTGATAAATTTCCTTGCCCTGCTTGGCTGGAACCCCGGCGACGATGTAGAGCTTATGTCACTCGAGGAGCTTGTGCAGAAATTCGACCTTTCGAAATGCAGCAAGGCCGGCGCACGTTTCGACTATAAAAAAATGGTGTGGTTCAACCACGAATATATCCTTAAAAAGAGCGACGAGGAGATTGCCGCAATATTTATGCCTGTGGTTCAGTCGCACGGCGTAACGGTGTCAATGGAACTTCTCACAAAGATTGTATCTCTTATGAAGGGCCGTGTGAACTTTGTTCACGAGCTTTGGGAAGCCTGCAACTTCTATTTCATTGCCCCCACAAGCTACGATGAAAAGACTGTGAAAAAACGCTGGAAAGAGGATTCGGCAGCCAAGATGGGCGAGCTTGCCGCTCTGCTCGAGAGCCTCGACGATTTTTCAATCGAAAATCAGGATCAGGCTGTTCACCTATGGATAGAGGCTAAGGGCTACGGAATGGGCGAAATTATGAATGCCTTCCGCTTGGCGCTCGTAGGCGAGGGTAAGGGCCCTCAGATGTTCGATATCTCGGGCTTGATTGGTAAGGAAGAGACTTTGTCGCGTTTGCGCAAGGCTATTGAAATTTTGGGGTAAGATAAAATGTATACACTTGTAATATATTTATATGCCGCGGTTGTAAAGCTGGCAGCGCTCTTTGGTCATAGAAAGGCCAAACAGATGATTGAGGGACACAAGGAAATTTTCTCCTCTCTGAAAGAGAAAATTCAGGAGGGAACAAGCTATGTGTGGTTCCACGCGTCGTCGCTCGGTGAATTTGAGCAGGGGCGTCCTATGATAGAGAAACTGCGTGCCGAGCACCCCGAATATAGGGTGGTGCTTACGTTCTTCTCGCCGTCGGGTTACCGTTCGGCGCGTAACTACCAGCAGGCCGACGTTGTGTGCTATCTGCCTTTCGACACTCCCCGCAATGTGAAGCGCTTCCTCTCTATAGTGCAGCCCAAAATGGTATTTTTCATAAAATACGAATATTGGCTCAACTATCTGTCGGCGTTGAAGAAACGCGCAGTGCCCACATATATAATATCGGCAATATTCCGTCGCGAGCAGGTTTTCTTCCGCTTTTGGGGCGGGTTCTACCGCAAGGCGCTGCGTTGCTTCACCCATCTGTTTGTGCAGAATGAGGAGTCTCGTGAACTTTTGGCGGGAATTGGCGTTACCAACGTTACCGTTGCGGGCGATACACGTTTCGACCGTGTTGCAAAAATATCGGAGCAGGCGCGCCAGCTCCCCTTGCTCGAGGCTTTTATAGAGGATGGCAAGCGTATTTTTATCGCCGGCAGCTCTTGGGGTGCCGACGAGGCGGTCTATATGCCTTTTTTCAATGCGAACCCCGGCTGGAAGCTCATAATAGCGTCGCACGAGGTTACCGAAGATAGAATAAAAGCCATAGAGCAGCAGGTGCAGGGCTATTGCGTGCGCTACACGCAGGCCACAATGGAGGAGGTGCGTTCGGCAAAATGTCTTATAATCGATTGCTTCGGTCTTCTCTCCTCAATCTACCGCTATGGCAATGTGGCTTATGTGGGAGGCGGCTTCGGAGTGGGCATACATAATGTGCTCGAGGCGGCGGTGTTCGGAATTCCCGTGTTCTTCGGCCCCAACAATAGAAAGTTCCAGGAGGCGCAGTGCCTTAAGGCTTGTGGCGGTGGAATTGAAATAACTTCGGCTGCCGATTTCGAAAAACGTATGAAAATTTTCGACAACGATGCTGTTGAGGTGAAGAGAGTGGGCGACGCGGCAGGTTATTATGTGTCGCACAATTCGGGAGCCTCGGCTAAAATATTTGCTGCTTTGGGGTTGTAGAATATATTTTTTATTAAACCGCTGCAAAAATGTGGTGTTTGAAATAAAAATATTATCTTCGCAAGAGCGATAACAATGAAAATAAAGAATTACACAATAATTAATAACTAAATTAAAGGATTATGCAGTATTTGACTAATGAAAAATTGACAATCGTTGGTGCCGGTGGTATGATCGGTTCAAATATGGTACAGAGCGCGTTGATGCTCGGTTTGACACCCAACATCTGCTTGTATGATATATTTGAGCCCGGTGTACACGGTGTTGCCGACGAGATGGCTCATTGTGGTTTCCCCGGTGCAAATATCACTTGGACAACCGACCCCGAGGTAGCTTTCACAGGTGCTAAATACATTGTTTCATCGGGTGGTGCTCCCCGTAAGGAGGGTATGACACGTGAGGACTTGTTGAAGGGTAACTGTATGATTGCTGCTGAGTTCGGTGACTTTATCAAGAAATATTGCCCCGATGTCAAGCACGTGGTTGTAATCTTCAACCCTGCCGACGTAACTGCTCTCACAGCTCTCATCCACTCAGGTTTGAAACCCAACCAGTTGACCTCTCTTGCAGCTCTCGATTCTACCCGTTTGCAGCAGGCTCTTGCCAAGGAGTTCGGTGTTCAGCAGGACAAGGTTACAGGTGCAAAAACTTACGGTGGTCACGGCGAGCAGATGGCGGTATTCGCATCGCAGGTGAAGATCGATGGCAAACCTTTGGCCGAAATGGGCTTGTCTGAGGAGCGTTGGGCTGAAATCAAGCACAACACTATCCAGGGCGGTTCAAACATCATTAAGCTCCGTGGCCGTTCATCGTTCCAGAGCCCCTCTTATTGCGCTATCAAGATGATTGAGGCTGCAATGGGTGGCGAGCCTTACACATTGCCCGCTGGTTGCTACGTTAACAGCGAGGAGCTCGGCTACAAGAACGTGATGATGGCTATGCCCACAATTATCGACGCCGACGGTGTTCACTATGTTGCTCCCGAGGGTACAGCAGAGGAGATGGCAGCATTGCAGTCTTCTGTTGAGCACTTGGGCAAGATGCGTGAGGAGATTATCGCACTCGGCATCATCCCCGCTGTTGAGGAGTGGAAGACTCTCAACCCCAACCTCTAATATT
This sequence comes from Bacteroidaceae bacterium, assembly GCA_045636125.1. GTDB lineage: Bacteria > Bacteroidota > Bacteroidia > Bacteroidales > Bacteroidaceae > HGM04593. The sequence continues at coordinate 204,586 of JAZTWX010000010.1, read as the reverse complement.
TGCTCAGCGAATATACTTTGCGCAGGCGGCCTGGCCGCCTGCGTTTTTTTGTCTCCCGGGGCACGGTTTTTCCTCATATTCGCCCTTTTTTGTCAAAAATTGCTGTAAAAGTTTTGCCAATTAAGAAAATGTGTCTAATTTTGCGCCACATTTTGTTCAGTGGATAATAATATAAACTAAATAAATAAATAGGAAATGATTGTAGTACCTGTTAAAGAGGGCGAGAACATTGAAAGAGCTCTCAAAAAATTCAAAAGAAAATTCGAGAAAACCGGTGTAGTAAAAGAGTTGCGCGCTCGTCAGCAGTTTGACAAGCCTTCAGTTCTCAAGAGATTGAAGATGGAGCACGCTATCTACGTTCAGAAACTTCGTGCTAACGAGGAATAAAAACTTGAACCTTTTCTTGTTTTTTTAATTAATCCGATATATATTCGTTGCCGTAAGAGTTATTCTTGCGGCAACGAATATGTTTATAGACTCTTTCATAGGCTATTTGAGGAACGAGAGAAAGTACTCGGCGCATACACTCAGAGCGTATGCGGGCGATCTTCGCGCTTTCGAGGCTTTCTTGCAGGGTGTTGATGCTTCTCTCTCGGTTGAAACTGCCGATTGCGATCTTTTGCGCTCTTGGGTGGCCGGTCTTGTGGAGGAGGGTAGTGCGGCAAGCTCGGTTTGCAGGAAATTGAGCTCGTTGCGCTCTTTTTATTCCTATATGAGAGCCGAGGGTGTTGTGGATGAAAGCCCCGCTGCGGCGGTGGATGCTCCCAAGCGCCGCAAGGTGTTGCCGGTGTTTATAAAAGAGGAAGAACTCGATCGTCTTATCGACGAACTCTCCTTTGGCGAGGGTTATGAAGTCTGTCGCGACCGTATGATTGTTGTCTGTTTCTACGAAACGGGTATGCGTCTGTCGGAGCTTGTCGGGCTGAATGTTGCCGATGTTGATTTATCGGCTTCTCAGGTGAAGGTGCTCGGCAAACGTAACAAGGAAAGGATAATCCCGTTCGCCCAAGGCTTGCGCAGCGAATTTGAAAATTATCTTGCCGAGCGCGCAAAAGTGGCCGATGGTAGCGAACAGGCGCTCTTTCTTTCGTCGCGGGGTGGTCGTGTGAGCCCGTCTCAGGTGTATAGGATTGTGAGCAAGCGCCTGGGAGAGGTTACGAGTATTAAAAAAAGAAGCCCTCACACATTGCGCCATAGTTTTGCAACGGCTATGCTCAATAATGATGCCGAGCTTATGGCGGTCAAGGAGCTGCTGGGGCACAAGCGGCTTGCGACAACCGAGATCTATACCCATTTAACCTTTGAGGAATTAAAACGTTTTTATGATAAGGCTCATCCCCGGGCCGGTAATAATTAAATAATAAGGAGGATTTATTATGGAGACAAGAATTCAATCAGTTCATTTCGATGCATCGGCACAGTTGTTGGAGTATGTTGAAAAGAAAGTGGCAAAAATAGAGAAACTTTGTGACGGGGCAACCTCTCTCGAAGTTACAATGAAACTCATCAAGCCCGAAACTGCAATGAATAAGGAGGTGGCTCTGAATCTTTCTTCGGGTTTTGGAGAAATGTTTGCCGCGAAAGTTTCCGATACTTTTGAGGATGCTTTGCTTGCTGCAATCGATGCAATTAAGGCTCAAATAGAGAAAAAACGCGAAAAAATTAAGTAGTAAGCAAAAAAAACTTGGAAAAAGTTTTGTGATTAAAAAAAAAGCCGTACATTTGCACTCGCTTTACGACGGTAACAGCACTGCGAATGTACACGCCTCTTTAGCTCAGTTGGCCAGAGCACGTGATTTGTAATCTCGGGGTCGTTGGTTCGAATCCGACAAGAGGCTCAAACAACGCTTGTGAAAGTTGAACGTTGTCGCAAATGCGTTTCCTGAAATAATGGCAAGGGCAAATTCCAGAGTGGCCAAATGGGGCAGACTGTAAATCTGCTGTCTTTCGACTTCGGTGGTTCGAATCCATCTTTGCCCACAACGTGTTGAAAAAGGATAATGCAAACCGGCTACGATGGTTATTTTAAGAAATACTGTCTTGTTTGTTTGCAAAATCTTTGTGTAAACGTATTGCGGAAGTAGCTCAGTCGATAGAGCACTAGCCTTCCAAGCTGGGGGTCGCGGGTTTGAGCCCCGTCTTCCGCTCTTTTTCAACGCTGTTATAGCTCAGTGGTAGAGCACTTCCTTGGTAAGGAAGAGGTCCCGAGTTCAAGTCTCGGTAACAGCTCTGGAGAAGAGCTTTCTTGTCTTAATAGGTCAAGATGAATGTTACAAATATTGGTAAATATATTGTTATAATTAAAGCTTAAAACTATGGCAAAAGAAAAATTTGAACGTTCCAAACCTCACGTAAACATTGGAACAATCGGTCACGTTGACCACGGTAAGACTACTTTGACTGCTGCTATCACAACAGTATTGGCAAAGAAAGGTCTTTCTGAGTTGAAATCATTCGACCAGATCGATAACGCTCCCGAGGAGAAAGAGCGTGGTATTACTATCAATACTGCTCACGTTGAGTATCAGACTGAGAACCGTCACTATGCACACGTAGACTGTCCGGGTCACGCCGACTACGTTAAGAACATGGTTACCGGTGCTGCTCAGATGGACGGTGCTATCATCGTTTGTGCTGCTACTGACGGTCCTATGCCCCAGACACGCGAGCACATCCTTCTCGCTCGTCAGGTAAACGTTCCCCGCTTGGTTGTATTCTTGAACAAGTGCGACGTTGTTGACGATGCAGAGATGCTTGAGCTTGTTGAGATGGAGATGCGCGAGCTTCTTTCATTCTATGAGTTCGACGGCGACAACACTCCTATCATCCGCGGTTCTGCTCTCGGTGCTTTGAATGGCGTTGCTGAGTGGGAGGATAAGATTATGGAGCTTATGGCTGCTTGCGATACATGGATTCCCCTTCCTCCCCGTGATATCGACAAACCTTTCTTGATGCCCGTTGAGGACGTATTCTCAATCACAGGTCGTGGTACTGTTGCTACTGGCCGTATCGAGACTGGTGTTGTTAAGGTAGGTGATGAGGTTGAGATCCTTGGTCTTGGCGAGGAGAAGAAGACTGTTGTAACAGGCGTGGGGATGTTCCGCAAGCTTCTTGATCTTGGTGAGGCTGGTGACAACGTAGGTTTGTTGCTCCGTGGTGTAGACAAGAACGAGATCAAACGTGGTATGGTTCTCTGCCACCCCGGTCAGATTAAACCTTACTCTACTTTCGAGGCTTCAGTTTATATCTTGAAGAAAGAAGAGGGTGGTCGTCACACATCATTCCGCAACAAATATCGTCCTCAGTTCTACCTCCGTACAATGGACTGTACAGGTGAGATCTCTCTCCCCGCAGACGTTGAGATGGTAATGCCCGGTGATAGCTTGTCAATCACAGTTAAGCTCATCTATCCCGTAGCATTGAACGAGGGTCTGACTTTCGCTATCCGTGAGGGTGGTCGCACAGTAGGTGCCGGTCAGATTACAAAGGTTATCGAATAATTAGATAAACTTTAATATAGGTGTCGGCTCCCCGACCTTGGGGAGCCGATATTTACGGGAATAGCTCAGTTGGTAGAGCACTGGTCTCCAAAACCAGGTGTCGGGAGTTCGAGCCTCTCTTCCCGTGCCATAAAATAAATAATTATGCTGACTAGATTTGTTAATTATTGTAAGTTGTCTTACAATGAACTCGTGCATAAAACAACTTGGCCCACCCGCAAACAGCTGACGAGCCAAGCTATCCTTGTTTTGGAAGCTTCGTTGCTGATTGCTTTGGTCGTTTTTGCTATGGACCAGGTTTTCCAGTTTGTAATGGAGTTTGTATATCCCAACTAATTTTTACATAGATGGCTGAAGGCGATAAGAAATGGTATGTATTGCGTGCCGTTAGCGGTAAAGAGTCGAAGGTTAAAGAGTATATCGAAGCAGATATAAAACTTCGTGGCCTTACCGATTTTGTATCTCAGGTGCTTATACCCACTGAAAAGGTGGTTCAGGTACGTAACGGCAAGCGCGTTGTGAAGGAGAAGAGCTATCTGCCCGGCTATGTGTTGGTTGAGGCTAATCTGGTTGGCGAGATCGCATTCCTGTTGCGCAACACACCCAATGTATTGGGCTTCTTGGGAGGAATGGAGAAACCCACTCCCATCCGTCAATCGGAAATTAATAGAATTTTAGGTACTGTTGATGAACTGCAAGAGGTTCCCGAGGAGAATGCTTTGGAATTTGCTCTTGGCGAGGTTGTAAAGGTGAATTCAGGTCCCTTCTCCGGTCTCAATGGTACTATCGAGGAGATAAACACCGAAAGAAAACGCTTGAAGGTTGTTGTCAAGATATTCGGTAGAAGTACTCCTGTTGATTTAGGTTATATGCAAGTAGATAAAGAGTGATGCGGCTTCCACACATCGCTCTAAAATGTTGTTAATTTTATAGATTTTTTTACAATGGCAAAAGAAATTGCTGGACTTATCAAGTTACAGATTAAAGGTGGCGCAGCAAATCCATCACCTCCCGTAGGACCTGCACTTGGTTCAAAGGGTGTAAACATTATGGAATTCTGCAAGGCGTTTAATGCCAGAACCCAGGATAAGGCCGGAAAAGTTTTGCCTGTTATCATTACTTACTACGCAGATAAGTCATTCGATTTTATCGTAAAGACTCCTCCTGTAGCAATCCAGTTGCTTGAGATTGCGAAGATCAAGAGTGGTTCTGCAGAGCCCAACCGTAAGAAAGTTGCCACAGTTACATGGGAACAGGTTGAGGCAATTGCAAAAGAGAAAATGGCTGACTTGAACTGCTTTACTGTTGAGGCTGCTATGAAGATGGTTGCCGGAACAGCAAGAAGTATGGGTATCAGTGTAAGTGGAACTTTTCCTGGAAACAATTAAAATTTAGACTAGAATGGGTAAACTGACAAAAAATCAAAAGTTGGCAGCCGAAAAAATTGACACAGCTAAGTCCTATTCACTTACAGAGGCTGTTGAATTGTTGAAGGAAATTACCTTTACAAAATTCGACGCATCAGTGGATATCGACGTACGCCTTGGCGTAGATCCTCGTAAGGCTAACCAGATGGTGAGAGGCGTTGTTTCTCTCCCCAGCGGTACCGGAAAAGAGGTTCGCGTTCTTTGCTTGTGTACGCCCGATGTGGAAGAAGCTGCTAAAGCGGCTGGCGCCGACTATGTTGGTCTTGACGAATATATCGAGAAGATCAAAGGTGGTTGGACGGATATCGACATTATTATTACAATGCCGTCCATAATGGGTAAATTGGGTGCTCTCGGTCGTGTGCTCGGTCCTCGCGGATTGATGCCTAACCCCAAGAGTGGCACCGTTACTATGGATATACCTAAGGCAGTAAAAGAGGTTAAACAAGGTAAGATTGACTTCAAGGTAGACAAGGCGGGTATCGTACACGCTTCTATCGGTAAGGCTTCATTCTCTCCCGAGGCTATCATGGCCAACGTTAAGGAGTTTATGGCTACAATCATCAAGTTGAAACCCTCGACTGCGAAAGGTACATACGTTAAGAGTGTATTCCTGTCTACAACGATGAGTAAAGGTCTTAGAATCGACCCTAAATCTATCGACTAATTATGATTGAACTATGAAGAAGGAAGATAAAGTAAACGTAATCGCCTCTCTTGGTGAGGTCATAAAGGAATATGCACATTTCTATTTGGTAGACGTTACAGCGATGAACTCTGCTGCTACCAATGCTATGCGTGCAAAATGTTTCAAGCAGGATGTTAAGATGGTTGTTGTAAAGAACACACTTCTTTACAAAGCTTTCGAGGCTGCTGAGATTGATTTCTCACCCCTCTATCCCTGTTTGAAAGGTACTACCGCTCTGTTGCTTTGCAACACTGCCAACGTCCCCGCTAAACTTATCAAGGACGTTGCAGGTAAGGCAGAAGTTCCTGCTTTGAAGGGTGCCTACGCTGAGGAGAGCTTCTATGTTGGTGCTGACCAGCTCGAAACTCTTATCAACATTAAGAGTAAGAACGAACTTATCGCCGAGGTTGTTGCATTGTTGCAGTCTCCGATCAAGAACGTTGTTTCAGCTCTACAATCAGGTGGTAACACCATCCACGGAGTTCTTAAGACACTCGGTGAAAGAGAATAATTATCATTTAACTAGTAAAAACAATTTAAATTTATACGAAAATGGCAGATTTGAAAGCTCTTGCAGAAGAATTGGTTAACCTTACAGTAAAAGACGTTAACGAACTTGCAACAATCCTTAAAGAAGAATATGGTATCGAACCCGCTGCTGCAGCTGTTGCTGTTGCTGCTCCCGCTGCTGGTGCCGCTGGCGCTGCTGCTGAGGAGAAGACTGAGTTCGATGTAGTATTGAAGAGCGTAGGCGCTAACAAGCTCGCAGTTGTTAAGGCTGTTAAAGAGGCTTGTGGTCTTGGTTTGAAAGAGGCTAAAGACCTCGTAGATGCTGCTCCCAGCACATTGAAAGAGGGTATGGCTAAGGCAGAGGCTGAGTCTTTGAAGAAGACTATCGAGGAGTCTGGTGCCGAGATCGAGCTTAAGTAAGAAATCCCGCCCTGCACAAGGGTATATATGGTTAAGAACCCCGCTAAAAGGGTTCTTAACCTTTTGTGCGTAAAAAAAAAGTAAGTTATAAAACATTCTTCCACAATGTCGCTAAAAACTGATAATCAAAGAATTAACTTTGCTTCTATAAAAGATCCCATGCCTTGCCCGGACTTTTTGGAAGTACAATTGAAATCATTCGAAGATTTCCTCCAATTGGATACTCCTCCCGAAAAACGAGTGAATGACGGCCTTTACAAAGTATTTGCCGAAAACTTCCCCATTACCGATACGAGGAATAACTTTGTGTTGGAGTTTCTCGACTACTATATCGACCCTCCCCGTTACTCTATAGCAGAGTGTCTGGAGCGTGGTCTCACTTATAGCGTTCCCCTTAAAGCAAAGTTGAAACTTTACTGTACCGATCCCGAACACGAGGATTTCGATATGGTGATTCAAGATGTGTTCCTTGGTCCCATCCCCTATATGACCAAGCAGGGTACATTCATTATCAACGGTGCCGAGCGCGTTGTGGTATCACAGTTGCACCGTTCACCCGGTGTATTCTTCGGTCAGAGTGTTCACGCTAACGGAACACCTCTCTATTCGGCTCGTATAATCCCCTTCAAGGGTTCTTGGATAGAGTTTGCAACAGACATCAACAATGTGATGTATGCTTACATCGACCGTAAGAAAAAGTTGCCCGTAACAACATTGTTGCGTGCTATCGGCTTTGAGTCGGACAAGGATATCTTCGAGATTTTCGACCTTGCCGAGGACTTCAAAGTAACAAAGACAAGCCTGAAGAAAGCTATCGGCCGCAAGATGGCCGGTCGCGTGGTGAAGACAAAGCAAGAGGACTTTGTTGATCCCGATACAGGCGAAGTTGTATCTATCGAGCGTACCGACGTGGTAGTAGAGCGTGGTGCCATCCTCGACCAGGATCTCGTTGATCGCATTCTCGACAGCGAAGTAGATTCTATTCTTCTCCACAAGGAGAGCGAGGCAGGCGAGTCACTCGACTATTCACTCATCTTCAACACACTCGAAAAGGATGCCTGCAACACGGAACTCGATGCCGTTAAGTACATCTTCCGTCAGTTGCGTAATGCAGAGCCTGCCGATGACGCAAGCGCTCGCGAGGTTATCAACAATCTCTTCTTCTCGGAGAAGCGTTATGACCTTGGCGAAGTGGGCCGTTACCGCATCAACCGCAAGCTCGGCCTCTCTACCGATATGTCGGTGAGAGTGCTCACTAAAGAGGACATTATTGAGATTATTAAATATTTGATAGGGCTTGTAAACTCTAAAGCCGTTGTCGATGATATCGACCACTTGAGCAACCGTCGTGTACGCACAGTGGGCGAGCAGCTCTCGAACCAGTTTGCAATTGGTTTGGCACGTATGGCGCGCACAATCCGTGAGCGTATGAACGTGCGCGACAACGAGGTATTTACTCCCACCGACCTCATCAACGCAAAGACTGTGTCGGCTGTGATAAACACCTTCTTCGGTACCAACGCCCTGTCGCAGTTCATGGACCAGACCAACCCCCTTGCCGAGATTACTCACAAACGCCGTCTTTCGGCTCTCGGTCCCGGTGGACTTTCGCGTGAGCGTGCAGGTTTCGAGGTTCGTGACGTTCACTACACACACTATGGCCGTCTTTGCCCCATTGAGACTCCCGAGGGTCCCAACATCGGTCTTATTTCGTCGCTCTGTATCTATGCAAAGATAAACGAGCTCGGCTTTATTGTTACACCTTATAGAAAAGCAGCAGACTGCAAGGTGGATATCGACAACAACAACGTTGTATACTATACAGCCGAAGAGGAAGAGGGCAAGATTATCGCTCAGGGTAACGCACCCCTCGACGAGAACGGCAACTTCATATTGAAAAAGGTAAAAACCCGTCAGGATGCCGACTATCCTGTTGTAGCTCCCGAAAGAGTGGAGCTTATGGACGTGTCGCCCCAGCAGATTGCATCTATTGCAGCATCGCTCATCCCCTTCTTGGAGCACGACGATGCCAACCGTGCGTTGATGGGTTCTAACATGATGCGCCAGGCTGTGCCCTTGCTCACCACCGAGGCACCTATCGTAGGTACCGGTATCGAGCGCCAGCTTGTTGAGGATTCACGTACACAGATTGTTGCCGAGGGCGACGGTGTTATTGAGTTCGTTGATGCATCGAGAATTGTAATCAAGTACGACCGTACCGACGAAGAGGAGTTCGTAAGCTTCGAGCCCGCTTCTAAGGAGTACATTATACCCAAATTCCGCCGTACCAACCAGAATATGACCATCGACCTCCGTCCCATCTGCGACAAGGGTCAGAAGGTTAAGGCCGGCGACATTCTCACCGAGGGTTACTCGACACAGGCCGGAGAGCTTGCGCTCGGTAAGAACCTCCTTGTAGCATATATGCCGTGGAAGGGTTATAACTACGAGGATGCTATCGTGCTCAACGAGCGCGTGGTTCGCGAGGATGTCCTCACATCGGTTCACGTCGACGAGCTCTCTTTGGAGGTTCGCGAGACCAAACGTGGTATGGAGGAGTTCACATACGACATTCCCAACGTTAACGAGGATGCTACAAAAGACCTCGACAAGAACGGTATCATCCGTGTGGGTGCCTATGTGAAACCCGGTGATATTATCATTGGTAAGATCACCCCCAAAGGCGAGTCAGATCCCACACCCGAGGAGAAACTCTTGCGCGCTATCTTCGGCGACAAGGCCGGCGATGTTAAAGACGTGTCGCTCAAGGCATCTCCCTCATTGCAGGGTGTCGTTATCGGCCGTCGTCTTTTCCAGAAAGCCGAAAAGACACGCTCGGCAAAATTGGCCGACAAGGCTAAATTGCCCAAGATCGACGACGAGTTTATGCAGAAGGTGGGAGCTCTCAAGGATATTCTTGTGAACAAACTCCTCACACTCATCGACGGTCGCGTATCACAAGGCGTGAAAGACTTTATGGGTACCGAGGTAATTGCCAAGGGTGCGAAGTTCGTCAAGAGCGAGCTCGAGGCCCTCGAATACGACTCAATCCAGTTGAGCAAGTGGACAGCCGATGCCCACACCAACGACCTCATCCGTGCCCTCATCATAAACTATCTGCACAAGTACAAACAGCTCGATGCAGAGGTTAAACGCGAGAAATTTGCCCTCACCATCGGTGACGAACTTCCCTCGGGCACAATGAAGATGGCAAAGGTATACGTTGCCAAGAAACGTAAGATTGGTGTAGGTGATAAGATGGCCGGTCGCCATGGTAACAAGGGTATCGTCTCACGCGTTGTACGTCAGGAGGATATGCCCTTCTTGGCCGACGGTACACCGGTTGATATCATCCTTAACCCTCTGGGTGTGCCCTCTCGTATGAACATCGGACAGATCTTCGAGACCGTTCTCGGCCGTGCAGGTAAGGAGCTTGGCGTCAAGTTCGCTACTCCCATCTTCGACGGTGCGAAACTCGACGACCTCTGCACCTGGACCGACAAGGCCGGTCTTCCCCGCTTTGGTAAGACCTACCTCTACGACGGTGGTACAGGTGAGCAGTTCGACCAGCCAGCAACCGTGGGTGTCAGCTACATGCTCAAACTCGGTCACATGGTTGAGGACAAGATGCACGCCCGTTCAATCGGTCCCTACTCACTCATTACCCAGCAGCCTCTTGGTGGTAAAGCACAGTTCGGAGGTCAGCGTTTCGGAGAGATGGAGGTTTGGGCGCTCGAGGCATTCGGTGCAGCGCACATTCTTCAGGAGATTCTTACAATCAAGTCCGACGACGTGGCCGGACGCTCAAAGGCATACGAGGCAATTGTGAAGGGCGATGCAATGCCCACACCTTCTCTGCCCGAGTCGTTGAACGTATTGCTCCACGAGTTGCGCGGTTTAGGATTGAGTATATCATTTGAATAATTAATTCCATCACGTTTGTCAATATACAACTATGGCTTTTAGAAAAGAATCAAAGACAAAAACAAATTTTTCGAAGATTACCATCGGTCTTGCTTCACCGCAGGAGATATTGGGTAATTCGTGCGGCGAGGTGTTGAAACCCGAAACCATCAACTATCGTACCTATAAGCCCGAGCGTGACGGATTGTTCTGTGAGCGTATCTTTGGCCCGGTAAAGGACTATGAGTGCCACTGCGGTAAGTACAAACGCATTCGCTACAAAGGCATCGTTTGTGACCGTTGCGGTGTTATGGTTACCGAGAAGAAAGTACGTCGCGAGCGTATGGGACACATCCAGCTGGTTGTGCCCGTAGCTCACATCTGGTACTTCCGCTCACTCCCCAACAAGATTGGTTATCTGTTGGGCCTGCCCACCAAGATGCTCGATGCAGTAATCTACTACGAGAAATATATCGTAATTCAGCCCGGTGTAATGGCCCGCAAGGCCGACGAGGAGCGTCAGGATATTCCCGGAAAAGAGAATGTGCTCGACGGCGTAGACGCTTACCAGCTTCTCACCGAGGATGAATACTTGAACATAATGGACAACCTGCCCGAGGGTAATGAGTACCTTGACGACAGCGACCCCAACAAGTTCATCGCAAAGATGGGTGCCGAGGCCATTCAGGAACTTCTGGCACGCATCGACCTCGATTCTCTCTCTTATGAGTTGCGTAACCGCGCCAACACCGATATGTCGCAGCAGCGCAAGAACGAGGCTTTGAAGCGTCTGCAGGTAGTTGAGTCGTTCCGCTCGTCAATGGCAGCGTCTAACGGCAACAACCGCCCCGAGTGGATGATTATGACCGTAATCCCCGTAATTCCCCCCGAATTGCGTCCTTTGGTACCCCTCGATGGTGGCCGTTTCGCAACATCCGACCTCAACGACCTCTATCGTCGCGTAATCATCCGTAACAATCGTTTGAAGAAGCTCATCGAGATTAAAGCTCCCGAGGTGATTCTCCGTAACGAAAAACGTATGTTGCAGGAGGCTGTCGATTCACTCTTCGACAACTCACGCAAGGCAAGCGCATTGAAATCGGATGCCAACCGCCCCTTGAAGTCACTTTCAGACAGCCTTAAAGGTAAGCAGGGACGTTTTCGTCAGAACCTCCTCGGTAAACGTGTCGACTATTCAGCACGTTCGGTAATCGTCGTAGGTCCCGAGCTCAAGATGGGTGAGTGCGGTATTCCCAAGCTCATGGCAGCCGAGCTCTACAAACCCTTCATCATCCGCAAGCTCATCGAGCGCGGTATCGTGAAGACCGTTAAGTCGGCTAAAAAGTTTGTAGACCGTCGCGACCCCAAGATCTGGGATATCCTTGAGCACGTAATGAAAGGACACCCCGTGCTCCTCAACCGTGCGCCGACACTTCACCGTCTCGGTATCCAGGCCTTCCAGCCCAAAATGATCGAGGGTAAGGCAATTCAGCTCCACCCGCTGGCTTGTACCGCGTTCAACGCCGACTTCGACGGTGACCAGATGGCCGTTCACTTGCCTTTGAGCAACGAGGCTATCCTTGAGGCGCAGATGCTTATGCTCCAGTCGCACAACATCCTCAACCCCTCTAACGGTGCCCCCATCACAGTGCCCTCGCAGGATATGGTACTCGGTTTGTACTACATCACAAAACTGCGCGAAGGTGCAAAAGGTTCGGGCATGACATTCTACGGTCCCGAAGAGGCACTCATTGCCTACAACCAGGGCCGCGTAGATATTCACGCTCCCGTTAAGGTGAAGGTAGAGGACCGCGACGAGAATGGCGAGTATATAAAAGTCATCCGCGAGACATCGGTTGGCCGTATCATCGTCAACCAGGTTGTTCCCCGCGAAATGGGCTACATAAATACCATTATATCTAAAAAGTCGCTCCGCGACATCATCACCGAGGTAATCAAGCGCGTGGGTGTTGCCCGCTCGGCCGAGTTCCTCGATGGTATCAAGAACCTCGGATACTACATGGCCTTCAAGGGCGGTCTTTCGTTCAACCTCGACGATGTTATCATCCCCGAGGAGAAAGCCGAGCTTGTACGCAAGGGTAACGAAAAGGTTGAGGAGATTCTCGCAGAGTATAACCTCGGTCTTATCACCGACAAGGAGCGTTACAACAAGGTTGTCGACGAGTGGACACACGTTAACAGCGACCTTGCCGATGTGTTGATGAAGACAATTTCAACCGACGACCAGGGCTTCAACTCAGTATATATGATGCTCGACTCAGGTGCCCGTGGTTCTAAGGACCAGATCCGTCAGCTCTCGGGTATGCGTGGTCTTATGGCTAAACCCCAGAAAGCCAGTTCAGAAGGTGCACAGATTATCGAGAACCCCATTCTTTCGAACTTTAAGGAGGGATTGTCGGTGCTCGAGTACTTTATCTCTTCTCACGGTGCCCGTAAGGGTCTTGCCGATACCGCGTTGAAGACAGCCGATGCCGGTTACCTCACACGTCGTCTTGTTGACGTTTCGCACGACGTCATCATCAACGAGGAGGATTGCGGTACATTGCGCGGTCTTGTATGTACAGCGTTGAAGAACGGCGACGAGGTTATTGCAAAGCTCAGCGAGCGCATCTTGGGCCGCGTGTCGGTACACGACGTTATCGACCCCACAACAGGAAAAGTGCTTGTTGGTGCAGGCGAGCTCATCACCGAGGCTATTGCCGACGAGATTGAAAAATCGCCCATCGAAAGCGTTGAGATACGTTCTGTGCTCACCTGTGAGTCTAAACAGGGTGTCTGTGCAAAATGTTACGGCCGCAACCTCGCCACCAGCCGCATGGTTGAGAAGGGCGAAGCTGTCGGAGTTATCGCAGCACAGTCTATCGGTGAGCCCGGTACACAGCTTACACTTCGTACATTCCACGCCGGAGGTACCGCGGGTAACGTTGCTGCCGATGCAACCATCAAGGCTAAGCACGCATCGCGTTTGAGCTTCGAGGAGTTGCGCACAGTTGACGCTCTCGACAACGACGGTTCACCCGTTAAGATAGTAGTAAGCCGTTTGAGCGAGGTACGCTTTGTCGATGTAAACACAGGCATCGTACTTTCGGTACACAACATCCCCTACGGTTCTAAACTCTATGCAGCCGAGGGCGACATTGTTGAGCCCGGTAAGGTTATCGCTACTTGGGACCCCTTCAACGCCGTAATCGTAACTGAAATGGCAGGTAAGGTTGAGTTCGAGTCGGTTGTCGATACAATCACTTACAAGGTAGAGACCGACGAGAGTACAGGCTTGCACGAAATTGTGATTATCGAGTCACGCGACAAGAATATGATACCTACCGTTCACATCAAGGACGAGAATGGTGTTACACTGCACACATACAACCTCCCCGTGGGTGGTCACGTTGTAGTTGACAACAACCAGGTATTGAAGGCGGGTGACGTGCTTGTGAAAATCCCCCGTGTATTCGGTGGCGCAGGTGACATCACCGGTGGTCTTCCTCGTGTAACCGAGCTCTTTGAGGCTCGTAACCCCTCTAACCCCGCAGTTGTATCGGAGATCGACGGTGAGGTATCAATGGGTAAGGTTAAACGTGGTAACCGCGAGATTGTCGTAACCTCAAAGGTGGGCGACGTGAAGAAATATCTTGTAGCTCTCTCAAAACAGATTCTTGTTCAGGATGGCGACTTTGTACGTGCCGGAACACCTCTGTCCGACGGTGCTATCACTCCCTCCGATATTCTTGCAATCAAGGGTTCAACCGCAGTTCAGGAGTACATCGTTAACGAGGCACAGGACGTTTACCGTTCACAGGGTGTGAAGATTAACGACAAGCACTTTGAGATTATTGTTCGCCAGATGATGCGTAAGGTACAGATCAACGAGCCCGGTGACACACGCTTCCTTGAGTTGCAGATTGTTGACAAACTCCAGTTCCAGGAGGAGAACGACCGCATCTGGGGCAAGAAGGTGGTAGTTGACGCAGGTGATTCAGAGAACCTGAAGCCCGGTCAGATTATCACAGCCCGCAAGCTCCGCGATGAGAACAGTATGCTCAAGCGCCGCGACCTCAAGCCCATTGTATCACGTGACGCACAGCCCGCTACCTCAACACAGATTCTCCAGGGTATCACACGTGCCGCATTGCAGACACAGAGCTTTATGTCGGCTGCGTCGTTCCAGGAGACTACAAAGGTACTCAACGAGGCTGCAATCAACATGAAGAGCGACTATCTCTTGGGTATGAAGGAGAACGTAATTTGCGGTCACCTCATCCCCGCCGGAACAGGTCAGCGCGAGTTCGGCCGCATAATCGTAGGCTCGAAAGAGGACTACGACCGTGTACAGGCAGGCAAGAAAGCTATCCTCGATTTCTCGGATGACGACAACGAGTAATAACAAACCATAAATAAGCAAAAGGCGTGCACCCAAAAGTGCACGCCTTTTACTTTATATTGAATATTATATTTATTTTGATTTATAAAAAATATAATTTATTTTTGCAATATAATAAATAAAATGGGGTATAAGGGAGATGAACGATATATTGCAAATAGATATTGAAGCCATACTGGCTGCAAAAGCCGGTAAAAAGGCGCGCTACGTGCCACGTTTCCTTGTAAACTATCTTAAGAAGATTGTTCATCAGGACGAGATGAACCACTTTATGCGTCTTCATCACGAAAAACGCGACCTTGAATTTATTGGCGCGTTTATGGAATATTTCAACAACTCGTTCGATATTGAAGGGCTCGAGAACCTCCCCACCGACGGCCGCTACACTTTTGTGAGCAATCACCCGCTCGGTGCGCAGGACGGCTTGGGGCTTGCCTACATCCTCGGCCGCAAGTACGAAGGCCGCATAAAGCTCCTTGTGAACGACCTCTTGATGAATATCCCCAACATCTCCTCCTTCTGGATACCCATAAACAAAACAGGCAAGCAGGCACGCAATTTCCCCCAGCAGGTAAATGCCGCTTTCGAGAGCGACAACCACATTGTAATGTTCCCCGCGGGAATATGCTCGCGTCGCACAAAAGGCGTGATATGCGACCTCGAGTGGAAAAAGACCTTTATCACCAAGAGCGTGCAGACACAGCGCGATGTTGTGCCCATACATTTCGAGGGGCAGAACTCCGACTTTTTCTATCGCCTTGCCAACATAAACAAAATGCTCGGGCTCAAATTCAACATTGCAATGCTCTATTTGAGTGACGAGATGTTCAAGAACAAGAATAAAACATTTAAGGTGACAATAGGCAAGCCCATCCCCTGGCAAACATTCGACAACAGCCGCAAGCCCATAGAGTGGGCGCAGTATGTCAAGGAAGAGGTGTATAAGTTGTAACCGCAAAACAAGAATATGGAAGAGATTATAGCTCCGGTTCCCAAGGAACTTTTGAAGGCCGAACTGACCGAGGACAAGCGTCTGCGTTTTACGCATCGCAGTAACAACGAAATTTATATAGTGACAGCGTTCGACTCGCCCAATGTTATGCGCGAGATTGGCCGTTTGCGCGAAATTGCGTTCCGCGCAGCGGGCGGTGGTACAGGCAAGGCCGTTGACATTGACGAATTCGACACAATGGAGAACCCCTACAAGCAACTCATTGTGTGGAACCCCGAATGTGACGATATCATAGGCGGTTACCGCTACATCTATGGCGGCGATGTGCGTATGAACGGGAACGGCGAGCCCGAAATTGCAACAGCCCACGGAATGTTCAAGTTCTCCGACAAGTTCCTCAAAGAGGTTCTCCCCCACACAGTGGAGCTTGGCCGTGCCTTTGTGGCGTTGGAGTACCAGTCGTCGAAGATGGGCTCGAAGAGCATTTTTGCGCTCGATAACCTTTGGGACGGCCTAGGCGCGCTCACAGTGGTAATCCCCGGTGTGAAATACCTTTTCGGTAAGGTTACAATGTATCCCTCGTATCTCACAAAGGCACGTGATATGATACTTTTCTTCCTTAAAAAACACTTCCCCGACCCCGATAATCTCGTAACCCCCGTAACCCCGCTTCTCATTGAAACACCCGAGGAGGAGTTACAGGCGCTCTTCTGCAAGGAGTGTTTTAAGGAAGACTATCGCATCCTCAAACAGGAGGTTCACAAATTCGGCCTTAGCATCCCACCTATGGTAAACGCATATATGGGGCTTTCACCCACTATGAAAATCTTTGGAACAGCGGTGAACGAGGGCTTCGGTAATGTAGAGGAGACAGGCCTCCTTATTGCGGTTGACGAGCTTACCGACGACAAGAGAATGCGATACATCGAGTCGTTTGCCCGCGAGAACCCCGATGCCATAAAGCTCACATCCGGAGCAAACAAAGTTTTCTATTGCGCAAACAACAATTAACCCAGTTATCGAAAGCTCCGAGAACAAATCTGTAACCTCGGAGTTTTTCATTTAATACAGTCTGTTATGAAAGTACAAATAATAAACAAATCGAAACACGCTCTTCCTGCGTATGCAACGGACCTCTCGGCAGGAATGGACCTGCGCGCCAACATTGACGCGCCCATAGAACTGCAGCCTCTTGGCCGCACACTTGTGCCCACAGGCCTTTTTATGGCTCTCCCCGCGGGCTACGAGGCGCAGGTGCGCCCCCGCAGCGGCCTTGCAATTAAAAAAGGCATCACAGTGCTCAACTCCCCCGGAACCATCGACGCCGACTATCGTGGCGAGGTGTGTGTAATTCTTGTGAACCTTTCGAACGAACCGTTTACAATAACCGATGGTGAGCGCATTGCGCAAATGGTCATTGCGCGTCACGAACAGGTAGAGTGGAGCGAGGTTCAGGTTCTCGACGAAACAGAGCGCGGTGCCGGCGGTTTCGGCCACACCGGCGTGTAAAAAGGTACTGCTATGCGAGCGTTGCTGTTGCTGCTGTCTCTTGCCGTGTCGTCGTTGACGGTGCGTGCAATGTATAATGCCCCCGACTCAACCGGGCAGGAACGTGCTGTCGATTATTTCTATCTCCACGCTCTCTCCCTTGCCGAGCAGGAAAAGTACGACGCCGCATACGATATTTTTGAATATTGCCACAGGCTGCAACCCTCGTCCTCTACAATACTCTTTGAACTTGCCAATATTTACGAGTATATAGGGCAAAAGGATAGGGCGCTTGCTGTGCTCAAGGAGATTGTCTCCCTTAACCCCGGCAACTATCAGTTCCACGTGTCGCTGGTGCAGCTGCTCGAAGATATGGGCCGTGCCGATGAAGCGTTGCAGGCCTACGAGGAAATTGCCCGCACCTTCCCCGACAAAAGCGATGTCTATGTGCTCCTTGCCGCGAATTATTCCGAGCAGGGCGAGTATAAGAAAGCCATAGAAGCGCTCGACAAGTACGAGGCGGTGGAAGGCTCTTCGGAACTTATCTATATGCATAAATACCGCATCTACACCGTGATGGGCGACAAGGATGCGGCAATAGGGATTGCGCAGAAACTGGTGGCCGACAGCCCCGACGATGCATCCCTTGTCTCGCTGCTTGCCGAAACATACAAGATTTTCGGCGACAAGGAACAGGCGATTTTCATTCATCGTGATGCACTGCAAAAGGACTCTGGTAACACCTATTCTCTATATGCACTGAGCGGGTATTACCGCGAGGTGGGTAACGACAGCCTTTACATCGATTGCTGTGAACGCATTCTGCGCAGCACACGCGATTGCGACAATGTACGCAAAGAGACGCTTGCCAACTATATGAATTTCAAGGAGGAGCGTGGCGAAGAGTCCCAAATTCTCGCTCTCTTGAGCGAAATGCTCGACAACGAAGCTGCTTTTCAGGTTGCAAAAGCCGGTGTCAATGGCTATTTGCGTCACCGCTCCCTGCCCGAGGAGAAAGTCCGCCCGCTTGTTGAAAAAATCCTCCTTTACGAGCCCGACAACAAAAATGCCCTTGTCGCGCTTTTGGAATATGCGTTAGAGCGCAATGCTTATGCCGAGACAATAGAGCATTGCGATGCGATACTGCAATATCACGCACCTCTCCTCGTGCTCTACTATTACAAAGGAATTTCCTATTATAAGCTCGGGCGCAAGGAAGAAGCAATAAAGGCCTATCTCATAGGCATTGAAAAGTGCGGCGAAGAGGCCGGTGCCGAAGAGATTTCCGACATCTACTCGCTCTTGGGCGACACATACTACAAAGCCGGTCGTGTCGACGATGCGATATGCGCCTACGACAGCGCTCTTGTATATAACTCGGGCAACACGGCCGTGCTCAACAATTACGCCTACTATCTTGCGCTTGAGAACCGTTCGCTCGATAAGGCGCTCGAAATGAGCCATCGCACCCTGCTCGCCGAGCCCGATGAGGTAATATACATAGACACATACGCCTGGATACTCTTTCTGCAGGGGCGTTACAGCGAAGCGCTCGAGTACGCCGAAAAGCTGTTGCAGGCTCAGGTAGACCACAGTGCGGTGGAGTATCACCATTGTGGCGACATATATGCCCGTAACGGTAATATTGAAAAGGCCCTTGAATGTTGGGAAAAGGCGCTCGAAAAGGGCGATGATTCAAAGATTCTAAAACGTAAAATAAAAAAGAAACGCTATATATCCAATGATAAGAAAAAGTAGTATACTCGTGCTGTTGTTTGCAGCCATTCTTGTTTCAGGCTGTAAAAGCAGTAAGGTTGCGGGCGATGCAACCGACGTAACAGCCACTCAGGTCGAACTCATAAAAAGTATGCCGGCCATTGAGGGTGTCACCGATGCCCTGTCGGCAAAAGCACGCTTCACGCTCGATGCCGCTGGCAAGAACTTCAGCTCGTCGGGAACGTTGAAGGTGCAGGAGAACAGCGGAGTCCAGCTGGTAATATCGCCCCTCAGCATCTTCGAGATTGCCCGCCTGGAGTTTACTCCCACAACCGCAACATTCATAAACCGCGTGGCCAAGGAGTACTCCACTGTAGATTATGCAACCATACCACTGCTTACAAATGCCGGAATTTCCTACCCTATGCTCGAGTCGCTCTTCCTTGGCAAAATATATTTGCCTGCAGGAAAAAGCCTTTCCGATATTAAAGTAAGCAGCAGTGCCGAAGAGATTGAGCTCTCGTTCGACGATAATGATATATCCTACTCCTACTCGCTCTCTCCCTCAACAGGGCTTCTGTTGAAAAGCAGCGGTCGCCACAAGTACGGAACCGAGTTCACGGCAATATACAGCAATTATCAGTCGGCCGACGGCCCACAGCTCCCCGCCCGCATACTCCTTTCACTCAACAGCACGGCGGTAAAGGCAACGCTGCTCTTTGAGCTGAGCCAGATGCGCACCGACGCCTCCTTCTCTCCAACAAAACCTTCGTCGTCCTACAAAAAGAAGAACGTGGGCGACATTATAAAATCCCTTGGAATATAACACAAATACCACACATCCGAAATGCGTATAAAATACTATCTGCTGCTGTTGCTGCTCTCATTTGCCCTTGCGTCGCAAGCGCAGACAAACGAGATTAAGGAGATGCGCCGCCGTGTGGGCACTCTGCAAAAACAAATAGCCCAGAAAGAGAATATTCTCCTTTCGTCGAAACAGAACATAAACGCAAAATTAAAGAACCTCGACATTCTCACAGCCCGCATAAAAGAGCGCAAGGAACTCATTGCGTTGCTCACAAAAGAGGTTGCGGCACTCAATAGGGAAATAACCACCCTCAACAAGGATGTTGCCGAAAAGGAACACAATGTGGCAGTCTCTAAAGATGAATATGCTGCAGCCCTGCGCCGTGCCCGTAATTATGGAAGCTTCCGCACAAAGTTGCTGTTCATAATATCGGCCGACGATTTCAACTCAATGGTGCGCCGTTACAGATACGCAGGCGACTATATGCGTGCCTATAAAAAGAAGGGCGAGGAGCTTGGCGTTGCAATAAACGAGCTGCAGGAGCGCAAGGCCGTGCTCGACAGCACATTGCAAATAAAGAACAGCTCTCTTGCCGACCAGCAACAACAGCGCAAGTCGATGCAGGAGCTCGAGGAGCAGCAACGCACGCTTGTGAAAGAGCTGCGCCGCGATGCGGGCAAGGTTGAAAAGGAACTGAAAGCCCAGCGCGCACAATTGCAGAAACTCAATGCCGAAATTGACCGCGCCATTGACCGCGAGATTGAGGCACAAAAGGCCCGTGAGCGCGAGGCAGCAAAGAAAAAGGCCGAAAAGCAACCGCAGAAAGGCAAGAAACCTGCTGCAAAGCCCGCAGCAAAAGAGGACGAGGGCGTGCGGAAAATGAGCGGCTCGTTCCTGCAGAACAAGGGCAAGCTGCCTGTTCCCATCAGCGGCCCTTATCACATTGTGGGAACCTTTGGTCCCCAGAAAGGTGTTGCAGGCAAGGGTAGTGTGCAGATAGACTATGGTGGCGTTACCTTTGGCGGCGAGCGTGGCGCAAAGGCCCGCTGTGTGTTCGACGGAAAGGTAACCTCTGTTATTCGTCAGGGACAATTTGCGTTTGTTCTTGTGCGTCACGGAAAGTATATAACGGTATATTGCCGTCTCGGTGATATTGCGGTGAAAGAGGGTGACGCTGTAAAGGCCGGCGACACAATAGGCACTGTTGCCACCGACGCCGACGGTCACACACGCCTGCTCTTCCAGTTGCGTAATGAGAAGACGAAACTTGATCCGATGCAGTGGATCAGGGTACAATAATAAAAAGCAAAAGGCAACCATTCGGTAGCCTTTTGCTTTTTATTGCATTTAATCTATCACGCAAGCACTCTCTTGAAACGCTCAATAAAGTCGGCCGCCTGCTCCATTGTGAGTGTGAGAGGGGGTAGCAAGCGTATTACGTTTGTGCCGCTCACGCCAGTGAACACGTGTTCCTCGAACAATAGCTTGGTACGAATATCCTTGATGGGCTCGTCGAACTCCATACCAATCATAAGGCCGCGGCCGCGAACCTCTTTAATGCGTGGCATCTTGCGCAACTCCTCCATGAGGTAGTTGCCCACCTTGTTCACGTTCTCCATAATATTCTCCTCCTCAATGGTCTCAAGCACCGCCTGCACTGCAGCGCAAGCAAGGTGGTTTCCACCGAATGTGGTGCCAAGCTCGCCGTAAACAGCCTCGAATTTGGGGCTTATGAGCACACAACCCACGGGGAAACCGTTGCCGATTCCCTTTGCCTGTGTTATAATGTCGGGGCGAATTCCGGCCCACTGGTGTGCGAAGAATTTTCCGCTGCGGCAGCAACCGCTCTGAATCTCGTCGAGGATAAGTGTTGTGCCTGTGGCGTTACACTCCTTTTGCAGCTCCTGCAGGAATTGTGCCTCGGGTGTTCTAATACCGCCTACGCCCTGTATGCCCTCAATGATAACAGCTGTAACGTCGCCTTTTGCAAGCTCGGCACGCACTGCCTCAATGTCGCCGAGGGGCAGGTACGTGGTATGTCCGTTGCTGTTGATGGGGGCAATTATCTTGGGGTTATCGGTAACCTCCACAGCAAGCGATGTGCGGCCGTGGAAAGCCTTGTTGAATGCGATTACACGTGTGCGGCCGTTCTTGAACGACGACAGCTTGAGCGCATTCTCGTTGGCCTCGGCTCCCGAGTTTATGAAGAAGAGTGTGTAATCCTCGTAACCGCTTACCTCGCCCAGTTTCTCGGCTGCTTTCTGCTGCAGGGTGTTTATTACCGAGTTCGAGTAGAAGCCCAGCGTTGCCACCTGGCGGCTTATGTAGTCTACATATTTGGGGTGAGCGTGTCCTATCGATATTACAGCGTGTCCGCCGTAGAGGTCGAGGTACTCGGTGCCGTTTTCGTCCCACACCTTGCACCCTTCGCCTTTCACAATGTTTACATTGAAAAGCGGATATACATCGTACAATTTCATAATTTTATTCTCCTTCTTTTTAGAATGCCGAGGGTTTAAGACGCAGGCCCACAGTCTCTTCGAGGCCGAAGAGGAGGTTCATGTTGTGAACGGCCTGTCCGCTGGCGCCTTTCAACAGGTTGTCTATTATTGATGTTATGAGCAGCTTGCCACCGTGCTTTTCAATGTGGATGAGGCACTTGTTGGTGTTTACAACCTGTTTTAGGTCGATGGGCTTGTTCACAATGTGTGTGAACGAGTCGCGCTCGTAGTAGCTCTCGTAGAGCTTGTACACGGTCTCAATGTCGAGGTCGCATTTTACCACTATTGTAGTGAAAATTCCACGGGGGAAGTCGCCACGATAGGGGATAAAGTCAATCTCGCCGTCAAAGTCGGGCTGCAGCTGTTTCACGCTCTGCAGAATTTCGGGCAGGTGCTGGTGTGTGAAGGGCTTGTAGATGCTTATGTTGTTGTTACGCCAGCTGTAATGTGTGGTAGCCGAAGGTTTCACGCCGGCTCCTGTGCTGCCGGTGATTGCGTTCACCGAAATGTCGCCTTTGAGCAGGTGCTCCTTTGCCAAAGGCAGGAGGCCGAGCTCAATACAGGTCGCGAAGCAACCGGGGTTCGCAACGTAACGGCTCTTGCAGGTGGCGCGGCGGTTAAGCTCGGGGAGGCCGTAAATAAAATCGTGCTCGCTCGACTTCAAACGGTAGTCCATCGAGAGGTCAATCACCTTCAACTCGTCGGGCAATTGTGTGCTCTCAAGGAACTTGCGTGTGTCGCCGTGGGCGGTGCAGAAATAGAGGAGGTCAATCTCCTCAAAGGGCATCTTGTCGGTGAAGAGAAGGTCGGTCTCTCCAAGCAAGCCTGCGTGAACATCGGTGATGCGGTTGCCGGCGTTGCTGCTGCTGTGTATGAATTTTATCTCAACTTCGGGGTGGCCGAGCAGCAGGCGTATAAGCTCGCCCGCTGTGTATCCGGCACCACCGATAATTCCAACTTTTATCATTATTGTGTGATGTTTTTTTAGGGATTCTGGTTAGATTTTCTCGTCGGGGTGTGCTGCGTAATATGCGCGCAAGGGGGTAGATGTTACCTTTATGAAGCCCTTCGCGTCCTCGGCAGTCCAGCCTTTCTGTACCTCGCCATACTCGCCGAGCTTGTTCTTTACAAGGTCGTTGGCCGAATCTACGCCCACAGTTTCAAAGTGTTTGGGCATGAGCTTGAGGATAGCGGTTCCCGATACGTTGCGCTGTGAACTCTCGAGCATAGCCTCAATGTCGCGCATAACGGGCTCAAGATACTGGCTTTCGTGCAGGAACATACCATACCAGTTGGCAACCTGGTCCTTCCAGTATTGCTGCCACTTGCTCAATGTATATTTCTCGAGGAAACGGTGTGCGGCAATAATGAGCATGGGGGCAGCTGCCTCAAAGCCTACGCGGCCCTTGATGCCGATGATTGTGTCGCCGACGTGCATATCGCGGCCAATGCCGTATGCAGCGCCAATCTCCTCCACCTTTTGAATAGCCGCAATGGGGTCTTCTATTCTCTCGCCGTTAACGGCTTTGAGCTTGCCCTCCTCGAATGTGAGGCGCAGCTCCTCCTCGCCCTCTTTTGAAACCTGTTTAAGGTAAGCGGTCTCGGGCAGGCCCTGTGTGGAGTCGAGAATCTCGCCGCCGCAGATGCTAGTTCCCCAGATACCCACGTTGTATGAATATTTGAGCTTTGTAAAGTCGGCGCTGAAGCCGTGCTCGTTGAGGTAATTGATCTCATACTCACGTGTGAGTGTCATGTCGCGTGTGAGTGTGATAATTTCCACACCGGGAGCGCACACAAGGAATGTCATATCGAAACGTATCTGGTCGTTACCGGCGCCGGTAGAGCCGTGGGCAATGGCATCGGCGCCAATCTCGTTGGCGTAACGTGCAATTGCAAGCGCCTGGAAAATTCTCTCCGAAGATACCGAAATGGGGTATGTACCGTTGCGCAGCACGTTACCGTAAATCATATATTTGAGGCTCTTCTCGTAATACTCCTGTGTAACATCGAGTGTTACATATTTTGTTGCGCCAAGCTTGTAGGCGTTCTCCTCGTTCTGCTTAAGCTGTTCGGGGCTGAATCCTCCTGTGTTGGCACAGGCTGCGTAAACCTCGTACCCTTTCTCTTTGGCAAGGTACATAACTGTGAAAGATGTGTCGAGTCCGCCGCTGAATGCGACAACTACTTTTTTCTTCTCCATATAATATAATGTATAAATTCGTTGGTAAATGTTATTTCTTTTCGTGTTTTTCAGGGTCGTAGAGCATTGCTGTGCAGATGCAGTAACGGCGGCCTGTGCGTTCGAGCACATCGTGGTTTATGCAACCCTCGCAACCTTTCCAGAAGGCCTCGTCATCGGTGAGTTCCGAAAAGGGAACGGGTACGTAACCAAGCTCGGTGTTTATCTTCATTACCGCACCGCCGCTGGTGAGTCCAAAGAGCTTAGCCTCGGGCCACAGCGTGCGCGATAGCTTGAACGCAGTCTTTTTAATGCGCTTTGCAAGGCCGTGGCGGCGGAACTTGTCAACAACAATGAGTCCCGAGTTGGCAACATAGTGCTTGTTGCCCCAGCTCTCAATGTAGCAGAAACCGGCAAACTCCTCTCCGCTGAGGGCTATAATGGCCTTGCCCTCTTTCATCTTCTGTGCAACATACTCGTGTGTGCGCTCTGCAATTCCTGTACCGCGTACCTTTGCAGCAGCTCTTATGGTGTCGAGTATCTCGTCAACGTATTTTTCGTGCGATGCGTTTGCAATGATCACGTCAATGCCATCATCGTATTCCTTGTTTTCCATTTTCTATATCAGATGTTAGGTATTATTGTTCTTAATGCTCTCAATACGGCGCCGCGTGTAGCCTCTTCGGCAATAATCATCATCACAGTGTCGTCGCCGGCAATGGTGCCTATTATTTCGGGGAATTCATAATTGTCTATGTGGTAGGCAAGGGTGCTTGCATAGCTGGGTTTTGTGTGTATCACAGCTATATTGCCCGAAAATTTAATCGATAAAAATCCGTTTGCCTCCTGTGCGGGGGTTACTGGGCGCATTTCGCCGCTTGTACCTTCGTGGCGGTACTGGTGCGGACGGGTGAGAATATATCGGTAACGCCCTTTTACGCCCACGCTCTTTACCACGCGCAGCTGGTGCAGGTCGCGCGAGAGGGTGGCCTGTGTGAGCTTGAATCCTTCTTTTGCAAGCTCGGCGAGCAACTCCTCCTGGCTACCTATCTCCTGTGTCGATAGTATGAGGCGAATTGCGTCGAGACGTGAGTTTTTTACTTTCATAATTGTATATTTATTCTTGCGAGGTGCAAAAGTAGTATATTTACACAATTATGCATAATAAAATAGCTGTTTTTTGCAATAAAGAGCAATAAAACAGTAAAAAATATGCAACAAGCCGGCTTGTTGCATATTTTTTGTGGGTTTTTAGTCGAGTTCCTGGTCGGCTTCGTAGCCTGCAAGCTCTCTTATCTTGTTCTTGAGCATTGCAAACTGCTTGAAAAGGTCGTGCACCGGTCTCTCGCCATCCTTGTGCATCGGTGCCTTGCAATAGAACGACATAAACTCCTGTATGCCGTACTCGCCTGCGCGCAGCGCAATGTCGCTGAAGAGAATGAGGTCGAGCACAAGGGGTGCTGCAAGAATGGAGTCGCGGCAGAGGAAATTTACCTTTATTGTCATAGGGTAGCCCATCCAACCGAAAATGTCAATGTTGTCCCAGCTCTCTTTCTCGTCGCCACGGGGAGGGTAGTAGTTTATTCTCACCTTGTGGTAAATGTCGGAATATAGGTCGGGGTAGACGTCGCTGTCGAGGATGCTGTCGAGAGCCGATGTCTTGCTGCGGCGCTTTGTCTCGAAATTCTCGGGGTTGTCGAGCACTACGCCGTCGCGGTTGCCCAGAATATTGGTCGAGAACCAGCCTGTAACGCCCAGCTGACGGGTGAAGAATGCGGGTGCAAGCACGGTCTTCATCATTGTCTGCCCGCTCTTGAAATCTTTTCCTGTGATAGGGGTTTTAGTCTCCTCGGCAAGCTCCCACATTGCGGGAATATCGATGCAGAGGTTGGGCGCGCCCATCACAAAGGGGCAACCCTCGCGCATTGCCGCATAAGCGTAGCACATACTGGGTGCTATGCGGGCTGTGTCGTCGGCCTTCATTGCTGCCTCAAAGGCTTCAAGGCTGCCGTGTACCTGTTCGTCGCGGGGAATATATTTTTCGGTGCTTGCTATCCATATTACAACCACTCGGTCGCAGTTGTTCTCCTCCTTGAAACTGCGTATGTCCTCGCGCAATTGCTCGGTGAGTTCCCAACGGCCGCCACCGCTTTTCACGTTGGGGCCGTCGATGTTTGTTGCGTAGCTCTTGTCGAAGAGCGCCTTATAGGGGCGGATAGCCTTCAGCTCATCCTTTACAGGCTCAATGTCCTGCAGCTTCAGTACGCCGGCCTTTATGGCTGCGTCGTATGCATCGTCCTCGTACAAATCCCAAGCGCCGAAGACAATGTCGTCGAGCGTTGCAATGGGCAGAATATCTTTAACTTCTTTGTATATTTTCTCTTTTCCGCGTCCAAGGCGCATAATTCCCTCGCAGGCAAACGAGCCTGTGGGGCGCGAAAGGCCTTTGCGCGACATCAATGCTCCAATAATGGTTGTTGTGGTTACGGCTCCAAGGCCCACGCACATTACACCCAGCTTACCGCTGGCGGGTTTTACCCTCATCTCTTTCATAATTATATTATTCTTTCAAATGTTCGACAAAGGAACGGCTTTTTATTGAAGAAACCTAATATTTACCCCTTTGTTAGGCACTTTTTTTATAAAATTTGTTGAAAAGCCTTTGCCGGTTATACGCCGAGCCCGAAGAGTCCCTCTTTAATAATCTCGCTCACCGTGGGGTGAGGGAACACCGTGCGGCGCAGGCTCTCCACTGTGAGGCCGTTGGTTATTGCCACGCAAGCGGCGCAAATGAACTCGCCCGACGGGTTGCCCAGCATGTGCACGCCTATAATCTTCTCCTCCTTGTCGGTAAGAATTTTGCAAAGTCCCATTTGTCCCTCGTTTTCGGCAACAAAGCGGCCCGAATAGGTCATAGGCAGTTTGCTTATGCGGTACTCTATGCCTGCTGCGGCAGCCTGCTCCTCGCTCATTCCCACGCTGCTCACTTCGGGGTTTGTGTACACAATGCCGGGAATTGCATTATACTCCATCCTGTCCTCTTTGCCAAGAATGTGATTCACAGCAACCTCCGCCTCGCGGCTTGCGGTGTGTGCGAGCAGCGAAAAACCTGTAACATCGCCCGCAGCATAAACATTAGGCATTGTTGTCTGCATATGCCCGTTTACCTTTATCCCACGGTCGGCCTCCACTGCAATGTTTTCCAGGCCAAAGCCTTTTGTCACGGCTCTGCGTCCCACGCTCACAAGTATTTTGTCGCCCTCTGCGGTGAGTGCGTTGCCCTCGCTGTCGGTGTAGTGTACGGTGTTGCCCTCTATTGCAGTTACCTTGCAGCCGAGGCAGAATTTCACGCCTCTTTTTGCATATATGCCGCGCAACATTTCGGAAATCTCCTTGTCCATACCCCCAAGAATTTCGGGCAGCATCTCAATTACCGTTACGGGGATGCCCAGGCTGTTGTAGAAACTTGCAAATTCCATACCAATCACTCCGCCGCCAATTACCACAAGGCTTTCGGGCGCTGTGGTGAGTGCAAGAATCTCGCGGTTGGTGAGTACAGCCCCGTTACTGTCGATACCGGGAATTGGGGGTACAAAAGCCTCACTGCCGGTGCAGATGAGCAGGCGTGCAGTCTCGTAGCTCTGTTCGCCGCAAGTGATTTTTATGCACTTTTCGTTGCCACTTTCAATAAAAGCGTTGCCGCGCACGACTTCCACATTGTTGAGCTCCATCTTCATCTTTATGCCGGCTACCAGCTTGCGCACAACCTTTGTCTTGCGGTCGGCAATCTTCTTGTAGTCGAATAAGACATTTTCGGCCGTTACTCCATACTTTTTGCCGCCCTGCGCGTGCTCATACATCTTTGCGCTGTAAAGCAGGGTTTTTGTGGGTATGCACCCCTCGTTGAGGCACACGCCGCCCAGTTCCTTTTTTTCGAAAAGAATGGTCTTTAACCCTTTTGCTCCCGCATTTTCGGCTGCCACATATCCGGCCGGGCCACCGCCTATGATTGCAATGTCGTACATAATTATTGTTTTTTATTGTTCGTTTTCAATCAAATGGTCTGTATATCCGTCGAGCGATTTCACGGTTTCCAATATCCCTTGCTTGTACTCGTCGCTGTCGCTCCATTTGTATAGTGCGTTGTTGTCGTAGTAATCGGTAAAGTCGTCTATAAACCAATCGCCGTTTTCGTAAACAAGGTTCAGCTGTGTTTTGCCTCTGCTTTTTTGCCCGCCTGCCTGTGTGCGCATTATGTATGTCGCGGTTACATCGGCTGTGGCTTTCGAGGGGCTTGTGATTTTTACGTTGGATATGCTATACTCTATACTATCCCAGTCCTGCGTGCGAATCCAGCAATCCTTGCCTATAATCATTTCGCCCAGTTTCTCTTCCCAATAGCTTATTTCGCTGCTTAGCTTTTTTAATTGCTGTGACAGGTATTTATCGTTCAATGCAGCGGTGTTCGGGTGGGCGCTGTGTGCAATGCGGGCCACCTCCTTATAAATTGTTTTCAGGCGGGTTGCTATCATTGCGCTGTCGCTTGTTATTTGAGCCTCAATGTAACGTGGCAGTTCCTCAATCATAAAATTAAGGTCGCTTGTCTCGTTCGGTGATTGAAAATCGGCAATGCGCCACTCGCCACCTTCGTTTATTACAAAAACGGTGCGTTGCGTTTCCCACTCCTTTACCTCGTATGCCTCGCAATGGAAATGTGCCGCCACGGTGGCTGTGTACAGGTTGTTATCGGCTGCTTTCTTAACATCGCTTATGCCGAACTTTATGCTGTCGAAATAGTCCTGGCTGCCGATGAAAAGGTCATATGCGCCGCTACCGGAGTGTAGCATACATTCGCATGCTTTCTCCTCCCATCGGCGTGCCTCGCCATAATATAGGCGGATTTTGCGCGAGCAATGCTTCTCCACAAGTGTCTCGTAATCGCCATTGTTGTTCCTTGCATCGGCCACCTTGTTGTAAATGCTTTCCAAAAAGGCTTGTACTGCCTTTTCTTCCTGCGAAAATGCGGGCAGCACAGCAAAAGCAAATGCAACGATAAATGCGATTTTTTTCATAATAAATGCGATTATTTTATCTCCTTGTTCTTGCGCTCCTCTTTCCACGCAATTTTTCCTGCGTGCAGGGCGAAAAGCACATAGGCATATACCACTGCTGCGATAATGCCTGTTACGGCGCCTGTGTTCACGCATATCGAAAGGAATACAAGGTCGGCAAAAAGCATCGGAGCAAGCACCACGCGCCACGCGTTAAGCTCTTTCGATGAGTCGCTGTAACGCAAGGCCATTTTTGCGGGCAGCAATGTGTGGGGCTGCGCGGCAAAGAACAGTAAATTTGTTATTATGAATGCAAAAAGTGTGAGGCTCACTGCGCCCAGGAAAGCAAAGCCCATAGTCTCGCTGTTGAGAAGCTCGGGGTAGAGGGTGGCAATAAGTCTCAAATGGCCCCACGCGCCGGGGATGAGTGCGGCGGTTGCGCTGTTAAGAATGAGCAGCAGCCACCAACGGCCTGGAACGGAAATCTGTGCAAAGTGTTTCCACCGCCAGATTTTGAATATATACAGAAACACTGTAGCAACGGCTCCAAGAGTGAAGAACCCCGTTGCCTGTAACAAAAAGTCGTTTCCCGCGGTGCTGTCGGTTGCTCCCATGCCGATGGCTGTGGGTATTGCCGTTGCTCCCGCTGCGAGCAGTAGCGCGGCCACAGCTATGGGTGATGTTATTTTTTTGAGCATAGTCTTTTGTTTTTCCTGCTACTGCGAAGATAGTGATTAGCTTTTTCAAATGCAAAGCAAAAATTGTTTTTTATTGCGTTGCTGCTCCCCGCGACTAATTGCTGCGTGCGCTTTGCAATTTTTGTGATTATTTGACAGCTCCCGCTTTTCGCAACCCGCGGTGCATCAACTGCGTTGCTGCTCCCCGCGACTAATTGCTGCGTGCGCTTTGCGTTTTTTGTGATTATTTGACAGCCCCCGCTTTTCGCAACCCGCGGTGCATCAACTGCGTCGCTGCTCCCGCGACTAATTGCTGCGTGCGCTTTGCAATTTTTGTGATTATTTGACAGCCCCCGCTTTTCGCAACCCGCGGTGCATCAACTGCGTCGCTGCTCCCCGCGACTAATTGCTGCGTGCGCTTTGCGTTTTTTGTGATTATTTGACAGCCCCCGCTTTTCGCAACCCGCGGTGCATCAACTGCGTCGCTGCTCCCCGCGACTAATTGCTGCGTGCGCTGTCGAATAATAAAAAATGAAGTGAACCTCGGGGTTCACTTCATTTTTTATTATTTGCGCCAGAGGTTACCCCAGTCGCCTTGTTGTCTGTTCTGCAACTGTTCGTCACCTGCCTGGCTTGTTGTGTCAATTTTTATCTTCACGCTGCCCGTAGCAATTGTGGTGGTACATTCAACTTTTGCAACCTCCGCAGCGGGGGAAATATATTTCTTCATAATCAATATTCAATTAAAATATTACCTTTTTACCATCTATCACATAAACGCCTTTGACGGGCTTTGCAACGGGACGACCGAAAAGGTCGTATATCGCAGCGTTGCTCTTTGTTGTCTCAACCTTTTCGATGCCGGTGAAACCTGGTAAGCGAAAATCGAGGCTCTCGAGTGTTTCGTTCATGCTCACATACATTTTGAAACCATTAATATAGCTGCCATTATACTTGCGCAGAATAATGCCATTGGTGGCAGTTCCGTCGGTTTGCAATGTATAGGGGTTTTCAATGCTGCTTGTGGCAACTTTTTCAAATGTGCCGTTGAGAATATTATCGCTGTTTATATCGTCGCTGTCAGTGATTGCAAAATTATGTGTGCCCTCTGCTCCTTTCAATACCACCGCTGTTGAGGGCGGAATTACACCACCTTCGATGGCTGTGAGGTCTATATATTCTCCATTGCGCACAGCTGTGTAGGCTGTAACCCCGGCGGGAATTTCCAGTGCCACGGGAGCGTAGAGGGTTGAATATCCCACAGTGCCTATGGATACGGGGAGCTCTTTCACCTCAATAACTTCCCAGTCGCAGTATTTGGGTGCGTATGTTGTATTGCGGTCGACTCTGTTGCTGTTGTCATATACATATTTTGCCTCGCCGCTGTAATTACTGTAAAGGGTCCAGTAACCATCTTCGCCGTCGAGGAAAGATATTGTCTGTCCGTTTGCAGCGCCCACTCCTCCAATGCAACGTGTGCCGTTGGTGTAAGTACCTTCGCTGTAACTGAGCATTTTGCTGGCCTCTGTCAGGTAGAAAATTGTTGTGGCTGTTGTTCCCTCGGCAATCATTGACATTTGTCCCGATGTTGTGTTATAAGGGTTGGCAGCGTTCATATATTTACCCGAAGCTTTTCCTTTGAAACGGTAGAATTTTCCGGTTGCAGGAGTGGGGAACGCAGCGGCATAAACCTCGGCGGGCATAATCTCTCTTAAATCGAGGGGAACATATACAATATTGTAGGCAAAAGTACCATTGTCGGGGTCCTCCTCGTAGAGGAAGGCAAGTTTGCCGTCGGGCAGGAGTGCCATTGTAGAGTAGGCCGAGCCTATGTAGGATACCTGGTGAAGTTCCTGCCAGCCTGTTGCAATTTCGGCAGCGGTGTAGTCGCTGTCATCAACCACCTTATAATATATTGCTACGTTGCTGCGGTCCTTGCCCTGGTAACCGCGCTTGGGAATCGATTGCAATAGCACGTTGCCTATGCGCAACAGTTCGCCGTTGCAGTCGCTTGCTCCAAAATTACTGTTGGCAACATTGTCCCAAGAGCCCTCGCCGGCAGCCTTGTCGGTGAAGCTGAATACGTTGAAGTAACGGCCGCCGCCTCGGCGCACACTCACCATAATGTCGCCGTTGGGGAGCTCTTCAACCTTTGTCTCGTTACCGGCCGAGCAGCACATACCATTTTCGGTGCCGCCCAGAATGTTCCAGCTCTCACCAAAATTGTCCGAATAGAGAACATAGTTGGGGTAGCTGCCGTCGCCGTTGTCGTTAAGAACAATTGCGCTGTAAAGGCGATAATAATCGGCACCCTCTTTCTTGTAGCTCGACTGCAAAATTCTTCCCGATGTGAAGAACATACTGTATGCGGTGGGGAAGAGAGCATCGTCCTCTATCATAAAATCGTTTGTTACATCGCTTATCTCCCAAGTGTCGCCGTCGTCAACCGTTACAATGCGTGCCATGCTGTTATGGCTGGTCGACGATGCCCAGTTGAAGCGCTGCTTTCCTGCAACAGCCATCACAAGAGTCTTGTTGCTCTCGCGGTCCGAAACAACCGCTGCATCGCCGAATCCCACGTTGAACACATTTGTGTTACCACCCTGTCCATTGGCTACAAAATCCTCATCGGTCCAGCTTATGCCGTCCCAGTCGTTGTAGCTTTCAGTGCTGCGGCGGAACATAATATCAACCTCGCCCATACCGATGTCGTCGCCACAGGTGCGGTAGTCGCTTATTGCAATAACCTTGCCGCTCTTTGTAACGGTTAATGCGGGTATACGATAGGGGGCATTGGTAGCCTCGTTGCGGTACCAGTAGAGATATTGGTATTTATTGTCGGTGTCAACGGTGTATTTTGCGTTTATTGTAAGGCCGTCGGCAGGCAGGGGATAGTTAGTGAATGTGGTAGCCTCTGCTGCGTCGCCGTTGAAGAAACCGTTGTGCAGGTAACCGTGGTACAACCAGGGCTGCGAGAGGGTAAATTTGGCACCCACGGGCAAGTAGAACACCTTGCTTGCCTCGCCGTCCTTTATTATTGCGTTTGCAGCTGTGCCGTCGTAGCTGTATTCAACCTCGGCCACACGGGTGTTTGTGGGCAAGGGTTGTGTGCCCTCGACGGTGAAATTCATTGTGAGCTGCCCAAGAACCTCGAAATTCCACCAGCCACCGGTGTCGCCCGCGCCATAGAGCTTGATGTTGTAGCCTTTGCCACCGTATGCGTTAAGTGTCATTCCGGTGTTGCCGCTGGGAACAATTGCGTAACCACCGTCCTTTTCAACTATTTTCCAGGTGGTAGCGTTTGCTGCCGCCACGAGTGTCGCAGCTGTGGCCTCGCTTGTATTTGCAACGTTCAGCGCGTAGTTCTCACCCGCAGCCTTGTTTTGCAGTTTGAAGCCGTCGGCCGCGCCCACAAAGTACCACACCTCTTTCTCGCTGTCGAGGCTTGCGGTCTGTGTTGTTCCGGCTGCACCGTTGCTGCTGCTTGCAACGCCCGCTGTGTAGTTCTTGTCGTTATACATTCTCACGCGCACCATCTTGTCGCCGTAAACAGCCGAGAAAATATCGAGTGAGAATTTTGCATATATTGTCTTGTCGGCGTTCAGTTCGGCAAGCTCGCCAATGGGTTGTGTATATGCTGCGTCGCTGTAGAAGCCGTCGAATTTATAAGTGCTGTTGTGCGATACTACTGCAAGAGCGGGTGTAGTAACCTCTTCGTCGCTGTTGAACATTGCATTGCCTGTGAACTCCACGCCGTTCCAGCTGTAAGTGGCAGCGGCGCCTGCAACGTTGCTCACAATGGTGAGTGTGTTGCCGGTGTAGGCATCAACGGGAACAAAAACAAAGTCGGTGCAGTAGTTTGTGCTTGTCTGGTCGTATGTGGTAGACGACTGGTCGAAGCCGCCGTCGGCATTCTTTATCACAAAATAGTTGCTGCCCTGTGTGTGCAGGGTAACACCCGCGTGGCGTGTGCTTGCTGCAACGGTAAAGTTGTGCTTGTTGTCGCTCATACCCTTGTGGGCGAGGTACTTGCCTGCTTTGTTCTTGAAGTTGTATTTGCCGTCTTCCTCCACGGCTGCGGTCCAAATGTAGCTGTTGTTGCCTTTAGACAGCTGTGTGTTGAGCGCAAGGCTGCCCCCGTTGTTGTAAAGAAAGCGGTTGAGGAACGCTCCGTCCTTGTAGGTGTCGGCATAAATGTAATGTTCGGCTCCTGCAATGGGCGAGCCCTCCGAAAGGCCCTTGTTCCATGCATAAACACTGTTGAGCGCGGTGGCAGTCTCCACCGTGGCTCCTGCACGATAGGCGCGCACGGCGTCGAATGTCTCGGCAACCTTTGCATTGTCGGGCAAAATGTAGAATTCCGAGAATGTGTAGAACACGGTGCCGCCGTTGGTGTTGTTTATTGTGAAACGGATATATTTATATGCTGTTTCGGTGGTGATAGCCTCGCTGAAATAGTCGAGCACGCTTGCATCGGTGGGGAACCCGCTGCTTATGACCTTAATCCCGTTCCAGGTGCTGTTGTCGTTCGAGCCCTCGATGGTGATTTTTGTGGGGCGGTTATTGTTGTTCTGTTCGCGTTTCTTAAAATAGAAACGAAATTTCTTCACCCCTTTGTTTAGATTTGCTTGCAGATAGTGGCTGCCTGTGCCTATTGTGCCACTGTAACCGCTATGAAAGAATGTTGCGTATTTGCCGTCGATGAGGTTGGCATATGCGTTGCCGCTCTCCTGGCTTGTAGATGCTGGGTAGTTGCAGATGAACTGTCCGTCGCCGGCAATGCCTGTACCGGCATTCTGCACAAGGCCGTAGAAACGCTGCAAGCCGAACACGTTCAAGCTGCTGTTTGCTGTTGCAGCCTCGTTGAGTAGAATATCTTCGCTACTGAT
This sequence comes from Bacteroidaceae bacterium, assembly GCA_045636125.1. Classification (GTDB taxonomy): domain Bacteria; phylum Bacteroidota; class Bacteroidia; order Bacteroidales; family Bacteroidaceae; genus HGM04593. Next base: position 169,475 of record JAZTWX010000010.1, on the reverse strand, counting down.
AGGGTATTCGAGTTGTGAAATTTTCTCGGCAGTGAGCACTTCGTCGAAAAACTGCACCGAGCGCACCTGCCCGGCAAAAGCATCCCAGCTGGTTGTGCTATTCACGACACCTGCGCCGACATATATTTTTGCATTTGCATTGCTTGCAAAATTGCTGAACGACTGCAGCTCATAACCACTGTTGGGGTATTGTGCAGTTGATTTAAGCTCGCCGTTAACGTAAATATTGAGTTGTTGGTTTGTTTTGTCAATAACGTACACCAGTTTGTAGTTGGTCGATGCTGCTACCGAAAAATCTCTATATGTGAACTTGTCGCCGCCGTTAGACGAGGCAAGGTAGGCGGGGTTGCTTCCGTTGAGTCCGTAAGCAATATAAGGAGAATTTGTTTTAGTGGCTCCGGTAGCAGCTTGCGTAGGGTCGGCTGCACAAACGATTGCGTAACGTGTGTTGTTGGCAAGCGATGCGGGCATTGTTACGTCTACTGCTATGGTTATGTTATCTTTTGTAAAAACCTTTGCTGCGAGTGTCGCATCAATGGCATAGGGGTAGCTTTGCGAGCCTGTGCCCTCTATTTTTACAAAAGGCTGCGGTGGAATACTCTCTGTAACATCGATGAGGCTATACTGGCAGCCTTCGTCGGTGGTGTTTGTGCCGCTGCCCCAGTTGAGGAGGTGAAAATTCCCGTCCTTCTGCTGGTTGAACTGTGCAGAGCCGCTAACCACAATTACGTTTCCTGTTGTCTCTGCTTTTTTTATTGTCCAACCGGCCGAGGGGGTGTCGGTAACGGTCTTCAGCGCAGTGTTGTTGTTGCTTGCAGGTGAAATGTATGTTCCGTCGGCAAGGTTTATTATGTTGTACGAGCCGTCGGTGCGTGCCTCGAATTTCCACATCGATGCTTTTGTATTTGCCTCTGTGGGGCCGGTTATGGCTGCATCGGCTCCGTTGCCTGTTGAGTAGCGGTTACCGCGCAGAGGGGTGTACATCTTGTAGTAGTTACCGCTCACGGGCTTGTTCATATTGTCGTTGGTGAGCGATGCTGTGAAGCTTGCCCACGCTGTTGTGAGCTCGGCTACCTGTGCTGCGCGCTGCTCGGCGGTCATTGTGGTGGAGTAGCTTGCCTCAACCTCGGCAATTTTTGCGTCGATGGCTGTTGCTGCGCTCGCAGGCCACAAGCCTACGGCTGTGCCTATGTATGCGCCGCGGTCGCGTTTCATCTCGCTTATTTTGGCTGCTACCTGCTCGGTTGCGTCGTCCATACATTGGTTGGGCGAGTAGATGAGGTTTTCTACTGCGTTTTTACCTGTGGGGTCGGTGAAGACACAGGTGAACATCCATTTGTTGAGGCGCACCCCGTTGGCATTCACATAAGGTAGCTTTATAAACACTTTGTTCCAGCCCTCTTTCAGGTTCACGGTTATGGGCTCGCGGGCGGTGAAATTCTCGTTCAAGAGGTCGGCCTCGTTGTCGATGCTTTTGCCGGCGTTAGCCCACGTTGGCGGGTTCACGCGCTCGCCATTTATCCAAATGTTCGACCCTTTGCGGTCCCAGTTGCCGTTGTCGGGTGCTTTGTCCTTCTCGCTGCGGCCATAGTTCTGGAACTCTATCTGCGCACCCACAGTTTGTGCCGTGGGGCTGTATACAAATGTCCAGGCATAAGCTGTGGCGTTGCTGTGGTTGGTGCTGCCGTAGTATGTGGGCATAATGTTGTTGCCCCAGGTGTGGCGCAAGTAGATACCGGCGCCTGTGGCCATACCTGTGTAGTATGTGGTGCCGTTGTGAGTAAAGCTTTCGTCCATAAGGGCGGTGCTTGTGCTCAATCCCTCCTCTTCGGGCGGGAACACTGCCGATGCGTTGCCACCGTTGGGGAACGCGTCGGTGATGCGCCAGCGCACATTGGTCTGCTTCACATAGGGGATGGGCTCGTTCTTCAACGAATTGGCTTTGTGAAAGAGGAAACGGCGTTCCCAGTCGGCAAACTCGTCGAACTCCTCGCCGCTGTTGGGCAGCATTGTGCCGCCAACCTCAATATATTGCTTGCCACCGCCAATCCAAGCGCGTTCGGCACTTGCAATTACGTTGGCATACATATTATTCTGCTTTATAATGTCTGTTTCGGTGGGTGTCTTACGGTCGTTCCAATAGGCCGAAATTGTGCCGGCAACCTCGCTGTTGCCCTTCTCAACATAGTAGATGTTGCTGCGGTAGATACCTACAACGTCGGCAAAAACATCAAAGTGGTTGGTATAATTGTATCGGCAGTCTATATTGGCTTTTCCCGCAATTTTACGGCCGCTGCTGCTCCACATTTGTGTCATCTCGGCCTCGGTGCTGCCCACGTCAACTCCGGCAATGGGGTTCCACACAACAGCCTTTCTGTTCAAATTGTGGATGGTGTCGGTCATTATTTTCAAGAAGTTGGGGTAGGTAATTGTTTCCTCGTCGGCACCAATGTGAATGTAGGGCGCGTCGGGGAATATTGCAGCTACCTGTGTGAGCACTGTCTGCAACACTTTCACGCCTTCGTCGGTCTGCATCGAATAGCCCATAGCGCGTTTGAATGCAGCGCTGTGTCCGGGCATATCAATTTCGGGGATTATTATCACACCGTGTTTTTTTGCAACGGCGGCAACCTCGCGGCACTGTGCTTGTGTGTAGTATTTGCCGGCGAAGCGTGTCATCGACGTGTCGGCAGTGAGTTGTGGGTAACCTTCAATCTCCAATCTCCAAGCTTGGTTCTCGGTAAAGTGCCAGTGGAAGCAGTTTACCTTGAAACGCGAGAGTAGTTCTATGTGTTTTTTCAACTCGTCGACACTAATGAACGAGCGGCCAACGTCGTGCATATAACCGCGCAGCTTGAACGCTGCCCAGTCTTTTATCTCCACTGCCTCAATGGCCTCTGCGCCTTTTTCGTAACCCTCGGCGAGTTGCGCGAGTGTCTGTGCTGCGCGAATAACGCCAATGGGCTTTACAGCTGTGATGTTTATTGCATCGCCTGTGACGGTAATTGTGTAGGCCTCATTGTCGAACCCATCGAGCTCATAGTCGTATGCACCGTCGATGCTGTTTACCAGCTGCACATTTACAGCTGCACCACCATCGTCGACAATGTCGCAACCGTTGGTTGTGAAAAACTCGCGCAAAAGCTCGCAGCCTGTGGCATCAACGATGGTTACAGGGCGGTTGAGCGCAAAAGGTGTGCCCTTTGTCTCGTTAACAACGTGTGGCTTCGGCAACAAGTGGGTTACCTTTGCCTCCACAGTCTCTGGCAATAGAGCCATCATCAGTGCAACAAGCGTTGCTGTCAAAAAATGTTTCATAAATATTTATAAATTAATTATATTTTCTAATAAAATATTTGCAAATATAAATACAAAAATACAAAAATACAAAAATACAGCATAATTACATATAAATAAAACGCACGCACCGGGGTGCCCCTGCCCAGGGCGGGCTGCCGGCCTGAATGGCATTCTCGAACCGATAATTTTTTAGTGTGCCCGGTTTTTTGTATCTTCGCGTCCCGAAACAGGTAGCGCCTGTTCTTTGTATTTTAGTAACCAATTGTCTTTTAATTATATGGTATCGGTCGATGGTCTTGCCGTGGAGTTTGGCGGCACCACACTTTTCAGTGATGTTTCTTTTGTTATTAACGACAAGGACCGCATTGCGCTTATGGGCAAAAACGGTGCGGGAAAAAGTACCTTGTTGAAGATTCTTGCGGGTGTCCGTCAGGCCACACGCGGGTCGGTGTCGGCTCCCAAGGAGACTGTTATTGCCTATCTTCCCCAGCATCTGATGACCGAGGATGGCCGCACAGTGTTCGAGGAGGCGTCGCAGGCGTTCAGCCACCTCTACAAGATGGAGGCCGAAATAGACGAGCTCAATAACCAGCTTGCCACCCGCACCGACTATGAGAGCGACGAATATATGGCTCTCATCGAAGAGGTTGCCACAAAGAGCGAGAAGTTCTATGCAATTGATATGACCCACTTTGAGGAGGATGTCGAAAAGACCCTCCTCGGCCTGGGCTTCGAACGCAAGGATTTTGGTCGCCAGACAAGTGAGTTCTCGGGTGGCTGGCGTATGCGAATAGAGCTGGCTAAGATGCTTTTACGTAACCCCGACGTGTTGCTGCTCGACGAGCCCACCAACCACCTCGACATTGAGTCTATCGGGTGGCTCGAGGAGTTCCTCATCAGTAATGGAAAGGCGGTGGTTGTTATAAGCCACGACCGTAAGTTTGTCGACAACATTACCACCCGCACCATCGAGGTTACAATGGGCCGCATTTATGACTACAAGGTGAACTACTCGCAGTACCTCGTGCTGCGCGCCGAACGTCGCCAGCAGCAGATGAAGCAGTGGGAGGAGCAGCAGAAGATGATTCAAGAGACAAAGGATTTCATTGAGCGTTTCAAGGGTACATACTCAAAAACCTTGCAGGTGCAGAGCCGTGTGAAGATGCTCGAAAAGCTGGAAATAATTGAGGTGGACGAGGAGGATACATCGGCGTTGAGGCTCAAATTCCCCCCCTCGCCCCGTTCGGGGCAGTACCCCGTGATAATGGACGGCGTGGGCAAGGCTTTCGACGAAAAGCGCATCTTCGGCGGAGTGAACCTCACCATTGAGCGCGGCAACAAAGTGGCCTTTGTCGGGCGTAACGGCGAGGGAAAATCGACCCTTGTGAAGTGCATTATGAAGGAGCTCGAGCACGAGGGCTCGTTGCAACTGGGGCACAATGTGCAGATAGGTTATTTTGCGCAGAACCAGGCGTCGCTGCTCGACGAGAATCTTACTGTATTCCAGACAATTGACGATGTTGCAAAGGGCGAAATACGCAACAAGATACGCGACCTCCTGGGCGCGTTTATGTTCGGTGGCGAGGCAAGCTCAAAAAAGGTGAAAGTGCTGTCGGGAGGCGAACGCACACGCCTTGCGCTTATGAAACTTCTCCTTGAGCCTGTGAACCTTCTCATTCTCGACGAGCCCACCAACCACCTCGACCTCAAGACAAAGGATATTCTCAAACAGGCCCTGCAGGACTTCGACGGCACGCTCATCTGTGTCAGTCACGACCGTGATTTTCTCGACGGTCTTGTAACAAAGGTCTATGAATTCGGTCACGGCCGCGTGCGTGAGCACTTGTGCGGAATTTATGAGTTCCTCGCTACAAAGAAGATGGAGGAGCTCAATGAACTTGAGCGTAAAGGATAATAATCTATTATACAACGATGCAGGCAGCCCGCGGGCTGCCTGCATCGTTTATATCTCTTGTTATGTTTTTAATTCTTTGGTGCTATAAAGCGATAGAGGTTGCAACCTATGAAATTGCCGGCCACCAGGCAAGGGTAAAGCGCTGCAATGTCGGCAATGTGGGCCCATGTGTAGGCGAGGGGTGCCGTCATGTAATAGAAAGCGTCGGCAAGGCAGTGCGGGAAACCGCAGTTAATGAAGAGCGGTACGCCGAACAGCAGTGCCAGGGGTTTGCCCTCGCGTGCAAATGTCACAACCGTTGTCATAATGAAACCACAGCCAATGGCGAGCAGGCCGGCGCGTAACGGGCCCACTGCAAGGCGCGATTCCAATATTCTCTGTGCCGACGCGCCAAGTTCAATAGGCGACAGGCGTGTGAGCAGCGACACTAACAAACAGCCTGTAATGTTGGCGAGGAGTATGAAAAGCAATTCGCCTATGGCACGCAACCATAGCGAGCGCCCGTCTTCGCTGCGCAAGGGAATAAAGCCGGCTGTGCCGGTATAAAGTTTAAGTTTGTAATTTACAACTGTCAGGAGGCCGAACGAGAAGAGCACGGCTCCCACAATGTCGGGCGACGCAAGGTATCCCCACCCTGCAATGGCAACTGCTATGCCCGACAGCATTGCCGAACGGAAAGTGTTTGTCATCTTAATCTCTTGTTATCCGTTGTTGCACTCCCCGCTTCGCTTTTTTTTGGGGGTGCAGTGTAACCGTGCGATGGGGTTTAATAGAGCTCTTCGTACTCCTTTGCAATATTCTTCCAAAGATAATGTTCCTGTGCGGTCTCGCGCAGAACCTCGCCGTTGAGCCCGTCCTGTTCAATGAGTGCCTGCAAATCCTCGCTGCATTTGAAATAGTAGGCCTTGCCGTGGGTTGTTTCGCGGTTATACACAACATCGTAGGCCAGAATGGGGCGGCCGAAGAACATTGCTTCAACAAGTGAGGGGTTTGTGCCTCCGGCGCTGTGCCCGTGAATGTAGTAAAGGGCGTTGTTGCGCAATGTGTAAAGGATTTTGAGGTCGTAAATGCTGCTGAGCAGCAGAATATTTTCGTTGCCGCTGTATTGTTCCTTGAGCTTGCGGCTGTAGTCGTTTCTATCCCAGTTGCCAATGAACACAAGTTTTTTGCCGCTCTTTGCAGCTGCTTCGAGTGTAATGTGGCAATTGTTTTCGGGCTCAATGCGGCACACCGAAACAAGGTAGTTGTTCTTCTCAAGCCCATATCCCCGCAGAATCTCCTCCTGCTCGGCTGCGGGCACTTCATTGAGCACATGGTCGCCGCCATAAGCAATGAGAGTGGCATCCTTTTTGTATTTCCACTTTACATAGTCGGCTATACCTTTGTTGTCGGCTATTATGGTGTGGGCAAATTTAACGGCAAAAACCTCGGACAGCAACAGGAACTTGCGTACGTGCCTTGTCCATTTGTCGCGGCGGTGTTCAAGGCCATCGATGTTCACAATTATTCTTGTGCGGCTCAGCAGGCGCACGAAGGGGAGGAAAAGGCAGCCCGAAACTCCAAGGATGAGCAGTGTGTCGTTCTTGTACATTGCGCGAATCATAGCAACAATGTCATAGGGAATACTCTGCGCGCCGTTGGCTCTCAATGAGATATATTTAAGCGTAGCGCCCTTGTGCTCTTTGAGTTCTTGCGGCATATCCTTGCGGCTGCAATATACGGTATATTTAATATCATTGGCCAGGCCTATGATATTATCGACAAGCGTTTCGAACCCACCATATTTTGCGGGGACTCCTTGCGTGCCTATTATCGCAACTTTCTTCATTAATTCGTGCCGTTTTGTGTTATCTCCTCAAGTATGCGTTCTGCGCTTTTTTCTGCACTGTACTTGTTTGCACGTTCCAATGCACCATTGCACAAAGATAAATATAAATCTTGGTTGAGCAAGGTGCTTTCTATGCAATTTTTAATTTTTGTCAAATTCTGTACATCAATCTTAAAACCATTTACCCCATCTTCCACCATTTCGGCAATACCTCCTACTGTGGGTACAATCACGGGAAGCCCTGCGCTCATTGCTTCGAGGGCGGTGAGGCCGAATGTTTCCACAAAAAGTTCCTTGTTCGAGAGGTTGAGCACCAGCGATGCGTTGTTGTAGAAGGGGGCGACATCCTCTTGTCTGGGGTGTACCGCGAGGTTCTTTATGCTGCCGGTCCCTTGCTGTGCGCAAAAGGCATCGACATTCTTCTGTTCGTCGTTCAACACTAGTTCGAAATTGAATTGCGGCAGTTCGCGGGCGAGCGTGATAAATTCGTTTGTGCCCTTGTAGCCCTTCAACGAGCCGAGCATAAGCACCTTTTTGCGCTCAAAAGCCTCTTGTGGGGCGGGGCGCAGCCTTTTTACAAAATCCTTTTCCACTGCGTTGGGAATTACGCACACGCCACTACGCCTTGTGAGAAACGACCGCTGGTAGTCGCTCACGCATATTATGCGCGTTGCGGTCTTTTGCATTATACGCGCCAGCAGGCGGTAGAAACCGCTTTTCACCGTGGCATTTTCGTGGTAGTGGTATATCACCTTCTTGCCCATAAGCCACCCGGCAATGGCCGGACCTGCCGGCAGTATTGTGTTTATGTAGAACACGGCGTTCTTGTCGCGCATGTAGCCGAGGGCCATAAAAAACGTGTACAGCTGCACAAGCGTGTAGCGCAATGTGGTTACCATTGCGTTATTACTGAACTTGTAACTATAGCAGCGGCGCTTCAGCTTCTTGCCCGCGGGGATAGTGTCGAGCACTCCTCCTCTTGATGTTATAAGCTCAATTTCCGCTCCTTTGCCCAGCAGGCTGCACAAGGTGTTCCTCAGCACCTTGGGGCTGCCGCTGTAGTCGTTGAACAGGTGAAAACAGACTATTTTCATTTTTATTGGTATATAAGCCGCTTCCCTCGCACGCGGGTGGCGGATCTTTAATATTATGGTTTTAACGCGTAGCGGAAAGGAATTTTTGTTGTGCTTTATTCTGTTTTATTACAGCGCCGCATTCATCAGTAAATAACACCACAATTCAATGGGCTGTGCCGCAGCGCCTTGCACGGGCCCTTTTTCGCGCATTGTGAAGCGCGATATAATGTCGAGCAGGTAGCAGCGCAGGCTCTCTTTGTCGCACCAGCCGCATTGCTGCAGCAGGGCAATTATGCCATTGGCATCGAGGTGCTTTTCATATATTGCAGTCTGCATCTCAAAGTGGTAGCGGTCGAGCCCGGGCGGGTAGGTGAGGGCTGCATACTCAAAATCGAAGACAAAGAGCCCTCCGCTTTCCACAAACATATTCCACGGGGTAAAGTCGCCGTGAAAGGCCGAATATTCCACATCCTTGCCGCTGTTCCTTGCAAGCTCGCCGGCTGTAATTCCGGCAATCTTCCCGCGGTCTACGCTGCAGGGTAACCAGGCAATGTGTTCCTGCAAGGCGAGCAGCGAGCGGCAGTAGTCGCTGTCGTCGAAAGGTGTTTTCGTCACCGTCTTTTTGTACAACGTGGCAAGGAATTCTTCTTGCAGTGCGCCCCACCGGTGCACAACAAGCGAGCGGGTGCTTTTTTTTGTCGACTGCACAAAAATGTGCAGGCCGTTGCTCAATGTGCCGCAAAAGAGTGGCCGGGGAATATCCTCAACCCCTTGCTTGTGCAGGTGGGCAAGCGTGTCGCTCTCTTTCTTGAACAATGCCATAATGTCGGCGTTGTCGGTGGCCTTGCAGTAGCCCAGAATTTCTTTCCCGCGGCTCAGCTGAATGGTTGTTTTCTGGTGCACGCTGGGTGTGCCGCAGAATATTGAATATTCAATATCCTCGCAGCCGAAAATGTCGCACAACTTGCTGTGCAGCTCATTTTGCAGGGCGCAGCGCACCTCCTTGCCGTTTATTGCTTTTTTCACCGGTGCCATCAGGTGAAGCAGGGGCAGCAGTGCTTTCAACAACTTGCCTTTTATGCCGCTCGGTTGGTATAGATTGAGTGCCACCCGCATATTCTTCACGGGCACAATCCACGCCTTTCCGTCGGGGTTGGAAAAGTGGCAGAAACGCTCTCCTTCGTTTGTGGTAATTATTTTGTGCAACATTAATATTCCTGGTTTTTTCACTCCCCTCGCAGGCGAGTGGCGGAGCTCTTCGTTTTTTTCTATCCTTTCCCGGTTATTGTTTTTTGAACTTTTCCACCAACAAATCGCGGTACTCCTCGCCACGTGCCTGCCAACTAAACTTCTCGCCGGCTTTTTTAGCCTTTTCGCCTATGGCTCTGCGCTCATTTTCGTCGCACAGGCGGGTGATGGCGGCGCTCATCTGTTCAATCACCTGCTCGCGGGTGGTGCGGGGTATAATAACTGCTGTGTCGGCCGAAAAGTAACGTGTGTAGCCTGTAGTGTCTATGCACACAAGGGGCTTGCCCATAGCCATTGTGTCGAACGACACGGTAACGGCGCCCTCTTTAAGCGAGGCGTTGAGTACAACGTCGGCAGCTGCGAGCAGGCGATAATATTCGCTCATCTCCACCTCGCCGGCGAAGGTTATTTTCTCGCTAACGCCCAGTTCGCGGGCAATCGCCTGCAGACGCTCTTTGTCGCCACCCTTGCCCACAATGGTGAGGTGTATGTGCGGGTTGCTTTGTGCAGCTTTTGCAAAACTCTCTATTGCGAGGTCGAACCCTCGCCACGCGTCGAGCCTTCCCACGGTTATAAATTCCACGCAGTCGCCCGCCTTGCTCTCGCTTGCGGCGGCGCAATGGAACTTCTCCACGGCAACATCGGTTAATAGAACGGCTTTGTGGCGGTATTTCGCAGGGATTAGGTTGCGGGTAATCTCGGTCTTGCACAAAATAATATCGGCGCGCTTGCAACGGCTGGCAAATCCCATATTAAGCGGCAGCAGTTTAATGGCAGTGCGGCGAACCCACTCTATTATGCGCGCCTTGCGGCTGTAGTGCTTGCTATATTCGGCAGGAATTGTTTCCAACCCGCCCACCGGCCCCCAAACGAAGAATTGCCGCTGCCCGTGTGAACTCACCTTCCACAGCATATTGCCATATGTAAGGTGGTGGAAAATCTCTATCCCATTTTCGCGCATTGTGCGCTTTACAATGCTGTTGGTGAACACCTGCCACAGGTTGTAGTATGTGCGCACCCCTCGCAGCCCCTTCTTCCAGAATCGCGCCCACCGCGGGAGGTCGAAATAGAGAAAATGAATCCCGTTGAATTCGGGGTGCTGGGCTATCCACGGCTCAATGGTGGGGCGGTTGCTCTCGCGGGTGAGCACCCACAGCTCAAAGTAACGCGACATTTCGAGCACCCAGTGCCAGCCCACACCAATCTCGCTGCCCAGCCCGGGCTCGCAAGCGTAGGCCGAAACGAAAATCTTATGCTTTTGAGGGGTCATTTAGTCTTATTGAATTTATCTTTGTTCCTGTTTTATTTATAATTTCTCCAATTATTAATGGTAACGTAACTCCAGCGAAAGTATATGCTATCCACAAAAAGTTACTATCATTGGGAATAACGGGGAATGCAGACAGTTTTCCAAGAGGCAATCCATTTATTAGAATTATTAGAAAACTAACAACCTTGAACGATATAAAATGGAAAGTGAGTATGTTCAACGTGTTTTTTCCGATATAATCCATAATGCCCGTTCTCTCCCCCCATATTTTGGAAATGTAAATTGTTGAAACAGAGGCGATAATAGAGATTGTAAAATAACCAAATATTGCAAGGCCTTTTACATCCATATTTGCCTTGAAAAAGAGCGATGTTACAATGGTTGCAATGTAACCGGCAATTCCAATCAATAGCGGGTTTTGTGCGTTTATATTCATTTTTTTGAACGCATACCCTGCAATAAAGTATGCGGTAGCCAAAAGTGTTTTACTACCAATAGTCGGTATTTTGAATGGGGCAATACTTGCAACGTACCCAAGAATAACAAACAATAATGATAATAAAACCAACGTACCTTTGTTCAATTTTCTTTTTAATGAGGTTATGAGTTTCATTGACAGAAAAGCAATAATTGAGGCGTAAAGAAGTTCTTTCAAGAACCAGAAACCACCCAATAGTTGTTCACTTCCGGTGAGGGTGAAAATTTTGAAGATCTGTCGTTTGAAATCGTCGAGATTGTACTGCGTTTTGTATATATTCAGCCAGAAAAATAAATTGTGTAGCAAAAGGAATATTAAAGACCACTTGATAAATGGGAAATAGAGTCCTTTTATTTTGCGTCCTATAAATTGTGTTACTCCAAAAAGATACTTTTCTTTGAATAAAAATCCCGAAATAAAGAAAAAACAAGGCATACGTACAAGGTATAGGAATTCCACTAAATGGCTAGGAGCTCCTGAATGTCCTATAACCATAAGGGTTATTAATAGACCCTTTGCAACGGATATTTCGGTATAATGTTTTTTATTTTCAGTCGTAATTATAGTCTCGCTCATTGTTTTGCTTTGTGCTTTCTATTAGTGGGATGCAATTGTTACTGGCAACATTTACGTGAATTGTTTGTTGGTATTACATGCTTTTTGTGAGTTTTTGTAACACGCTGCCCAGCCCCGGCTTGCAAGCGTATGCCGAAACGAATATCTTATGCTTGGCGTTTGTCATATAATCTACTAGTTCTTTTCAAGGAGCTTTTCTTTTAAAGTGTTAATGTACCCTTTACCATATTTCAGGCAAGGTTCTACATAGTTTCCCTCACCCCATTCGTTCCACGACTTAAGAAAAACAATTCTGTTCTCTTCTTTTTTGCTCTTTACAACATTAATGCACTCGTCCAAGTGAAAACCGAAATTCTCAGGTGTTGAGTTGTCGAATATAACACCGCGCTTGCCGCTTCGTGGTGAGTGGTCCCAGTTGGGAATGAGTGTAGGGAATATATTCTCTTCTTTTTCTATTCCGTCAGGTTGAATGAATGTATGGTATATCTTCTTATAATCGTAGTGATAGGGTGCTGCTCCGAAGAATCTCTTTACCTTGTTTATGAATTTTGTAAAGGGGTTATTGTATTTGAACAAAAGAAGAAAATCGTCCTTTCGTACAATGTTAACACCATCGAGCCCCATTCCCACCATTCTTTTTGCTTGTTTATCATTGGTGGCTTGTCCTGTGAAATAAAATCCAGATAGATTATTCATTCGTGCCAGTTCTTGCCATTTCTTCATAAAGAATGTTATATCGGGATATTCAAGCGGGCGGTATATCATAAACAATAATTTACCGTCTACTTTTATATAGCGTTTGTCTTTGAAAGCATCGAGTAGTGAATAAAAATGTTTTTCTATACCTTCTTCGTTATCGTATAGTTGTTGGACAATCAGTTTATCCTGCTTGTTTTCGTGGTTCCAGAATTTTGCATACCACGACTGGTTGGCCCAGCATAAGCAGAAAGGAAAATCGGGCTTGCCGCTTTCTATAATTTGTTTGAAGGGCGTTTCTAATTCCTGTTTCCCGTTACCGAACCAGTAGTGATAATAACAGAAACCCTCTATGCCAGCTTCCTGTGCCATATTGGCTTGTTGTTGTTTGATTTCGGGGTATCGCAAATCGTAATATCCTAAATCTGTTGGAACTTTTGGCTGGTAATGTCCTCTAAAAAGAGGCTTGGCTTTTCCTACATTAGTCCATTCTGTAAACCCCTCTCCGTAAAATTTATTGTTGGTCTCCGTGGGGTGGTACTGAGGTAGGTAAAAAGCAATAACTCTGGCATTTATTCCTCTTGTTCTCTTGGTGTTGATATTCATGTCATACGTGTTTATGGTAGATCGATAAATGGTTGTATGCCAATTTTTTCTTTGTAATAACGATTAAGGTTGTCTACACACATCTGGTTGCGTTCGTAATTAATAGAAATAAGAGTTTCATTATTTCTAATTGTTATTGGCAGGTGGTTGTATTCGTTGTTTGTGAAATAGATGGGTGTCTTTTGCAGCAACGCCATACACGACAACCACACATCGTCGGCTGTGAGGCATAGTTCTGTAATCTCTTTTACAAGGAACGCATCTTTGTATAGAGCGTGGGGAGGGTAGAGTACGCTACTTACTCCCAAAAGTAGAAAGTGGTTCGATAGTTTTGCCTCTTTCCCGTCGGGCCACTCTTTGTAGAGCGGTGTTGTGGGTAGAATCTCTTTTACCTAGTTGGCAATAATTGCTTTGGGATACTTGCGGTGCGCTTCTAAATGCTTTTCTACAAGTGTTGTGCGGTAGAAAAGGTCATCGTCGACCGTTATTACAATATCGTTGGGGTTCTGCGATATTGCATAGTAATTTATGTGTGGTTATTTTGTTGTTTCTTTTATTAAATCTTTTTGTGCAACAAACCAAGGAATGTATTTAATACATAATGGAATGCATAGTGTGGAAAGTAACAGGGTAACGGCCGCTACCATATATCCGTTGTCAATAATCTCCATTCCGGTGGAGTGTAATAATACTTTTACGGGACGATATATCAAATGGTGTACGCACAAAAGTATAATAGAGTATTTGCCTATGTAGGAAAAGAATGGCAACCTTTTAATACTTTTGCAAATAAACAAAATAGAGAGTACCGATGATATTGCTATAAAATACGTGCTTATTCCGTTTAGGCCATTATAGTGCAGCGATAGCCTGTAATGAGTTGTAGCTGTGAGTATAAACGATATTCCCCAAAAGAAGAGTGCAATCAATAGGTTATATTTGTCCCATTTATTAGGGTACAATATATTGCTTTTTTTCAAATAATATCCAAGTGCGAAAAAAGGCATTGCTGTCATTGCAACATCAAGGAATAGTGGAACGAAAATGTTTTTATCACCTAAATACCATCCGAGAAAGCCGAGTAGAGCAATAATACCGATGCGGGTGCTCTCCCTATTAAAGCAAGTCGCAATTATACAAAAGTATATATTACACCAAAAAAGGCACAGAAGGAACCAAATGGGGCCATTGAAGAACTGTCGATTATCGAAAATGTCTAGAATTCCGCGTGCCGATGTTATCAAGTATTGCGGTGCTGTGTATTTTATTGCATAAAATGCGACGTTGCTCAATAAATAGAAAAACAAAAAAGGAATCAATATTTTGTTTATCTTCTTAATTGTTAGTTGTTTAATTCCTCCGTATGTCTTGAAGAACAACCCCGACAAGATGAAATACAAAGGCATTCTCACGATTTCATAGCCTGGAATATCTATTGGTGCACCACAATGCCCAATTACCACCAGAAAAATACATATTCCCTTTGCAAGGTCTATGAAATCTATTCTTTGTGTTTGTGCCATTTTGATTGTAATAGTATAATTTTAATTGGACTGCTTTTTTAGCAAACGAATGTCTGTTAAGAAAGGTATGTAACGATTAATAATCAAGGTTACGATGTAACTAATAATTATAGATGCGGTAATGGTTGTAATAAGTAATATGTTCCCTTCGACCACTCTCTTTAGTATTGTGGAAACAATAGTAGGTACTGCGCCGGACAGAAAATAGAAGATTATAGAGTTCTTTCCTATAAAATCTGTAATCTTATAATTGTTGCAATGTTTGACTATATAAATCAATAGAAGAGTCGTTGAAATAGCTCCACTTAACCCCAAAAAACTACAGCGGCCACTTAACCCTATAAATGCAATATCTTTCCCACTGTAAAAATGAATATAGACTAATGTGCTTATGATTATCGCTAGTATTATCCCGCCTTTGTCTAAAAAGCGGTTTATTTTGTTTTCATATACATAATACAACCCGCCTAAAGTTATAATGAACATATATATGAGGCCTGTTCGCCAATACCACGGGAAATAATTGTGTGCTGGTTTTGGAGTGAAATCGCTTAGCAGTTGTATTGCAAGAAATATGCCAGCCGTTATGACAAGGTAAAAGAAAATGTTTCTTCTTTTAGTTAAAAATAGTGTAAAAATTGTTGTCTGCGCAACCGCCAGTGCTGCTGTAAACCAAAAACCACATCCGCCAAGTGTGTTTAATATAAACATTTTGTAGTCAACACTCTGGCTGTGAAAGAACGTTTTAGGTATAAATATTATAGATGAAAATATTATAGAAGGAATGACAATGCGGTATATACTTATCTTTATACAACTCCAGTATGTTCCAAAAGAAAAATTATTTATTAAAACCGGTTGTAAGTATTTCTTATATAGAAGGTAGCCGCTAACAAAAAAGAACGTATTTACATAAAATGGAGCAACAATCTTTTTTAGAACAGGGTCGTTTGTCGTAAAGAAAACACAATGTGCAAAGTATACGCACATTATGCAAATTGCCTTGGATGTATCTATCCAATGTAATCTGTTTTGTGCTGTGCTCATAATTCCTTATCTTAATCTTCTTAAGTTCTTCTTGTGCTGCTCCTCAAAAATATAATTGAGTATTTCGCTCACGGCAGCCTGCGGTGCAGCTTCGTTAAGCACCTTGCGGTAGCCTTTTTTGCCACACAGGTAGTCAATTTTCTGGTTAATGGTGCGTATGCCCTCCTCGTCGAGCTCACGCTTGCGGGCAAGAATTGTTTCGCTGCTTGCGGTGAGTAGAATATTATAATTCAGTGAGGGAATGAACAGCCTTCCCCACCAATAGAGGAACCTGGGGCAAAGGTAGATGCGCGAGCGGCGGCTGTCGCAAATAATGTCGGTGTAGTAGCGGTCGAAAATAACCACGCGGGTGATGCGGGTTACGCTTTTTACTTTTGTGAAATACCCCAGTATGTAGTCGATGGAGTAGTAGGCAAGGCGTGCAATGGAATTTAATTTGCCGGTTTTGCCACCACGATGAGGCTTGCTGTAGTCGCGGTCAACCTCCTTTTTTATACCTGCCGAGTGTGCAACCTCGCCCAAGTTGCCAAAGAGCATGGGGCGAAAATGGTAGTATTTGTGTGCTGTGCCAAACACCGGGGCAATCCTTCCGAGCAGCATCTCAATAACGGTGGTTTTTCCACTGCCGTCGGGGCCGGTAAATCCTACGCTGAACCCAGTGCGCGAGCAGATGTAGTTACCAATAAAGGTGTAAAGAAAATAGATTATGCTGCACAGGAGTGCAAGCGGCCTTTTCTTTATGTTTGCCCAAAGTGCACGCATTATGAGCTTGCTGCCGCTTGCTTTGTCGCACTCTTTCGTATCTTTATAGCCAAAAATGGCTAAAATCTTTTCGGTGACAATGGGGGAGTGCTCGGCAGCTTCGCGTGTGGCGCGGTACTTTTCGGGGTATTGGCTGCCCACTGCGCGGTTGTAGAGGTATTTGTCGAGGAATTGTCCATCGGTACCAATGTGGTACAGGTAGCCGTTGAAGGCGCGGTGGCGCAGAAAATCCTGTGCGCTCATAAGCTCTATTCCCCACACCGATGTGTCGAAGAAGAAGTCCCATTGCACAATCTCGGTGCTCTCCTCGCTGTTCTTTGCGCACACGTAGCTTATGAGGCGGTCGCTGTGCAGGTAGGTCGCAATTTTCCACCCGCTGTTGTCTATCAGTTCCACAAGCTCTTTTTTAATCGCTTTGTAGCTATTGCGGGTTATAATTATGTCTATGTCGCGGCTGTTGTTGCTGTGGGGTAGCCCCTCGAAATTGCGTAGCACGGCATATTCGGCCTTTGCGTTCAGCAACCCAATAACTGCCTCAATGTGGTTCGTTGTCTCTTTTTGTGTCATTGTGTTTTTTATCTCCTCGCTTCTTTGTTCTTTTATAGACATAAGAACAGAAGTTACATATTTTTTGTGTTTCTGAATATTCTATATTTTCTTTTTACTTCAAGTTTCTCGCTGCCGAAATTTATTAACAAACCGTGTTCAATGTTGGTGGCAGTGAGATAGTTTACAAGTTGTGCTTCGTGAATTGTTGACAATTTTTGTATTGCTTTTAATTCAAGAATAACCGAGTCTTCTACTATAATATCTGCCCGGAACTCACCAACAATTACATTGTTGTAATGTACATTAATTGGTACTTCTTTATCAACTTTTAAACCATTTCCGCGAAGTTCAATTAATAGTGCATTCCTATAAACAGATTCCAGAAATCCTGCATACAATTTCTTTCTTACATTGTATGCACATTGAATAATCTGTTTTATGAGTTCTTCCACGTTCATAGTATGCCTTTATTATGTCCTTTTGTTCTTATGTCTGAAAATCCCCGAATTGTGCTTTATCTTGTCCCAAATGTACAGCGGGCGGTGGTACACACATTTTACAATCTCCCACGCACCACAGAAAACATTGTATTTCTTAAAGTAGAAGGCTGCGTTGCGCAGGGCATCGGCGGCGGCAGCATCCTTTTTGTATTCCTTCAATTGGCGGGGAGTGAGCGACTCGTAAAATTCAACAAAAGTAAGCTCTTTCTCCCCGTTGCGGCGGCGCAAAAGATTCGTTTTTGTGTAGCGCATCTTAATAATCATATTGAACGAGTTGCTCGACAGGCCGCTGCCCTTGCGATATTTGCACAGCACGCGGGGAACCACCACAATTGCCTTGCCTTGCGTGTGCAGGTCGCTCATACGGGTCCACAGGTCGAGGTCCTCGCAAAAATCCTGGTAACGGGGCTTGCCGGCAGGGTAGCCGTCTATCACGTAACCACCTACCGAAAGGGATGCGTCGCGGTTGTATATTGCTGTGGGCTGCATAAAGATGAGCTTTTTTGCCGCCGCCTTTTCAATAAATTTCTCTTTTGTCTTTTCGCCAAGGAAGAGCCCGCCGCCCATCTTTTTGCCGTTGCGGTCGATGTATTCAAGGTAACAGCCCACGGCCACAAGGTCGCCATCGCCGGTTATTTTGCGGTACATTGTCTCTATGGCATCGGGGTGGAGAATATCGTCGGCGTCGAGGAACATCATATATTTTGTCTCGGCCTTGCGCTCGGCAAAATGCCTTGCGTAGCCAATTCCGCGGTTCTCTTCGAACGACACAAGTTCATATTGCCGTAGAGTGCCGGCAAAGAACTTTTCTATAACGGCAACGCTTCCGTCGGTGCTGCAATCGTTCACAATGAGCAGGTGGAACTGCTGCATTGTTTGTGCAAGAACCGAGCGCAAAGTCTCTTCTATATATCTTTCGGCGTTATAAACGCAAATGGCAAGGGTGAGGTCAGTCATTGTTTACGTGTTGTATGCTTACATATTTCTGTGAGCGACTGTTTGGGTTGTCGGGTTGTGTTAATTTCAAATGTACACCTATAATTGGCTGAATATAGTTCTTTTTCAGCCTGTACTTATCTTTGAAACCAAAATACTCGGCAATTTCTGTTATGGATTTCTCCGTTTTACAAAATAATATCAATGCTTCTATGAATTTCTGCTTGTTCGCTTCGCTCCTAATTCTCTGAATTTGTCTTATCCCGTTTTCAGCATTTAATTCCGAGTTTTCTTGCGTTAACTCCGAGTTTTCCGTTGTTAACTCCGTGTTTCTCTGCGTTAACTCCGAGTTTTCCGTTGTTAACTCCGAATTTTCGGTCTTTAGTAACTCGGTTTCGAATCCTTCGTGGCAAGGAATGTCTATTAGGAAAAATGTTCTTCCCTCATCTGTTTCTATAGTGGCTCTTGGTGAACCATTTTTTGCCAGCTCTTCTTGTATAGTAGGAATTCCGGTGCATCTTCCCTCTGTGAGTTCTAGCTCTTTTAGAAAATCTCCAAGCCTGCGGTTTCGGTATCTTCGCGAGCGCAAGATGCTTCCTTGCTTAATGGCTTCTGCTGTAACAGAACGGTCGGGGCCTGCATAACTGAGAATTGATATTTTATCTGGCTCTATTGTTATTTCCACAGGTTCGCGCTCTTGGTAGTCTCTGTGGTAAAGTGCATTAACAACAGCCTCCTCTAACGCTTGGTATGGGTAGTTGAAATATCGAAGTGATTCGGCTTTGTCTTTCTGTTTTATTATACGTTCTCTAATGAATGTGCGTAATTGTCTTAAAGTCTCATCAATCATTTGTGGTACGGTTCCTGTAATTTTAGGAATCTCATAGAAGTTGTTAGGGTCTTTTATCCTTCCATTGGGAAATACCACAATTTCGACTCTGCTAATGGGGAAGAATTTTTGAAGATGTTCGCAGAACATCATTGCTGCAACATTTTTAAGATCTCTTCTTTCTGTGGGGCCTTCATACAAATCCATTTGTTCAAGAATTTTTTCTAATCCCTCTGAACTAAATTTGTTGACAAGCTTGCTTCCAACCTTTTTCAGGTGGTCGTATACCAATATGGGAGATATATCGTCAATACTTATTGCGGAATTGCCTCTGTCGTCAAAAGGAGTCCTGTTTGCCAGTTCTCGCAATTGATCGAGAGCCTCTCCTTTAGCTTCAATAGTGCAACTGCCACTTCTTATATAATATTTTGGTTTGCTGTGTTTTGCATTAACATCTTCCAGAACATTGTAAGGCCTATTTGCTCCACTGGGAACCCATATAACGACAATTGTTTTATTGTCAATCTCTTCGACCGATATTCGTGGGAGATAATAAGGCTCTATTTTGTTGTTAAAGCCAATCATCTCTTTTTGAATTTTGTCTATTTGCTCGTGAGAAATGCCCTTAACAGGTCTTTTGGCTATACCGTTCTCTTCTTCAACTCCCACAAGAATGTAACCTCCACCCAAGTTGTCAATATCGTTGGCAAAGGCACAAATTGAGTGATATATCTTTTTGGGGTTCCATCCGGCTTTAAATTCAATTCTATTGCTCTCGACCTTGTTCTTTTTTAGAAGGTCGTTTATGTTTATAGGTAATGCCATAAAAAGAATGTGGTTCTTTATAATAAGTATTATTTATTGTATTTTTCGGCGTTATAAACGCAAATGGCAAGGGTGAGATCAGTCATTTATGAGGTCAATAAAAGGTCTTATACCCAGTCTTTCTTGGTAGTATTTATTTAGATTGTCAACACATTTCTGGTTCTTGTTTTGGGAAATATTTTCTGTACTTAATTTAATATTCCTATTTATTATAACTTCAAGAAAATGCTGTTTGTATCCGGTAAAAAATTTTTCTGTCCCATTCAGTAGCGCCATACACGTTAAAAAAATATCATCGGCCGAAAGGGTGCAGCTTTTTATAAGTTCCTGATTGAAAATATCTTTGTACATACAGTTAGTCGGGTATAAAACACCGGCAACACCAATGGGGAGATAGAACTTTGAAATCGAAGATTCGGCAACCTGGCGCCAGTTGCGATACAATTCTGTTTCGCTCGATACAATTTTAGCCCAATTACATATAATGCACTTGGGGTACTTCTTATTCCAGTCTATTAGGTTCTCAATAAAATCGCTCCTATAAAAGATATCGTCGTCTATTGTTATTATGTTATCTTTGTGGTAATTCTTGAACGCGTGATAATATTTGTTGTGTGAGCGTAAAGAACTGTCGCAAAGTTCAATTTCTACCCCTCTTTTTTTAAGAGCAAGCAAATTCTTCGGTAATAAATCTTCTGATGAAACTTGCAGATAGAGTACTATTTTATCGGGTTTTATGTTTTGTCGTAAAATACTTTCTACAACTAGCCATAATCTTGGGATTCGTGTTGGGAACGATGTTAGTGAAACAATATAGCGGTTTTCCTTCTTGTCGGTATTTTTTAAGGCATATTTTTTATTGTTTGCAGTGAGCTTGAAGTAGACCGGCAATATAATATTTGCAGCAACTACGACAATTCTGTTCCATAGTGCATAAAAATAAATACTATTGAGAAATTTGTTTCTTTTCTCTTCCCAGTACCTTCTATTGTCGAAAAAATCTACGATATTCATATTTGATGTTTTTACAAATTTTGTATTGTAATTCCTTGTTTTCTTTATTCAGCGCTGTTTTCTTCTATCTCTTCGTAAATGTCGGGATTGTAGCGGTTGTCGTGAAAATATTTCACGCAGGTCATAATCATCATAAGTTCCCACATATATTGAATATTTCCTCCCGAACTGCCAGCCACACCGGCAAACATAAAAAGGGTTGCTAATGATAGGAAGTTATATGCGCAAGCGAAATTAAGTAGTAATGAGAGTAAATAGAATATAAAGCCATAATCGTCGAATAATGTGCGATTGATTTTATCTTTCAATCCCGCGTCAATTCCTTTGCCGAACCAGGTTTCGAATTTTGAGAAATCGGCATTTAATGAGTTTAGGACAGGGGCTATTCGTGCCGATGCAGAACCATCGGTTTCTCTTACAGTTTGTGCATCCAAAGTGGTGGTAGCTTCAATTGTGCTTGTAGCGCGGTCGAGTGCTTCAATTCCACTTGCTTGCAGTAGTGAATAGCATATTGCAAGAATGGGTAACATATAATACCAATTGTGCTTTCTCACAAAATATCCGCTAAACAGAATGAGGCACACAAATGCCGTTCCGCTACCCATTGTGAGCATCATCCAAAGGAAACGAATGGTAACCCATTTATGCTCTCCACTAAATAGCTCGTGCAGCGAGAATGGCCCATCTCCTCGTTTGTATTCACTGCATTTAATGTAGGCATAATAAAATACCAACATAAAACGGCCGAAAGTACTTGGCTCTTGGCACAATGAGTTACAACCTATTCCACGGCCAAAATACTGGCACAAGTTTATAATGGGCATGTAGCTTATTCCCGCGAACAAGAATACTTGTTGTACTATACACACTACAAAATAGGCCATCATCATCCATTTGCACAATTTAATAAAGTACTCAATGGTGAAGACCTTTCTAATAGTCACCATATTGTAGAAGCAGACATATGTGTAGACAAGTATTGTGGAGTATAGCAAGGTGCTTATACGCCAGCTCTCGGGGTGGAAACTTGCCGAAAGGAATTGATATATCACATATATGCTACCAATAATGAATGCTTTCGACATATAAAGACACTGTGTCAACAACGTAAAAAGCGAAATGGCAACAAGTGTCAGTTTTACCGGGCCAATAGTGATACGCCCGTCTATTGGGATATAATATATACCATATAGAATGAATAGTACGGTGGCAAATTTTACAAGGCCACTGCTTGTGTTGAATTGCTGCATAAAATATTTTTATTTTTTCCCCGTCATAAATTTCAGTTTGCCATTGAAAAGGCGCACAAGAGGGTACGTGAGCAGTATTGTTAAAATGAAGTATGCAATAGTCCTCCACCCCTCGAACGGGCTGTGGAAAACCTTTGTATTAATGGTTTTGAATACCTCTTCTATAATGCTGAGATGTGTGCACATAAGCACAAGTGAGTTTATTCCCCAGTAAACAAAGAAATTCTTTATCCTGTTCTTTGGAACTGCAGCAAACAGGCACATAAAACCAAGAGCCGGCAAGGTGTTGCACAAGAGTGAGTTTATATAGAACAAATTGAATGGTGGTGCCACAACAAGAATTATGCTGAATGCGATAATTGCGCATCCCACGATAAAAAGTATTATATTGCCAAGCGCAGCTATTCTTTTCCACAAATATTTTGCAGTTAAATAGCCTATTGCAACAACCGGCCACGCTGCCAGACCTCTTACCAATGGTTGCAACGGTGAATCTATTAACTTGTTTATAGTTGATGCATCGCGCAACGGTTGCCAGTGGTTAAAATATAAATGGGATGTGAGAAATACCGCCAACATTCCCACTGTGCCCCACAGCCACCATTTTTTGCCGTTCTTGATGTAGTTGAATGTCACCTCGCCAATGAACAGCGCCGGCAGGAACCATAGTGTGCCAATTCCGCGCAGTGTGAAGGTTTTGTATATATCGCGTAGCAGAATATTGCTTTCCATAAACCCTGCTGCACACCATATCATGTCGAACAATATAATTAACAGGCTGAACCACAAATAGGGCACCCCAAGCTGTTTTATCCTTTTTTTTGCAAACTCCTTTGTGCTTGTATTTTTGTTCCCAAGTGCAGTAACCCAGCCCGATGTAAAGTAGAAAGCTGTTATCATAAACAACCCAATCCACACATTAAGCCACGCAGGGATTACTCCCTGTTCAAAATGCAGGAAGGTTATGCACAAAATGGCAACGCCTTTAACGGCATCAATATAGTCGGCGCGTTGTTTCATTTCTTAATATAGTGGGCAAGTGTTAATGTTGTGGTGTATAATATAATTGACAGCCCTGCCATAAAGCGCCCGAAAGCGGTGTCGCCGCTGTACTTCTTAATAAAGTAGAGCCTCGAGCGGCGCCATTGCTTGAAGCGCATTGCGGGGTTGCCTTTTTCGCTTTTGCGGTGGGCGTGAACGGCTTGTGCATCTGTTGTGTAGTACATCTTTTTGCCGGCACTCTCCACCTGTCGCGACAAAATGGCCTCTTCGCAGTAGAGCATTGGGTATTCGTCAAAAAAACCAATGCTTTCCACGAACGAAAGCCTCACCAGCAAGCAACAGCCACTCACTTTTGTGCAATAGTGGCTTGTGGCGAAATTGTCGATGAAATCGTCGCTTTCTGTCCCTTTTTTCTTGAAGAGCGATGTTACCCACCCCCAGCAGCCGTGCCAGTCTCCATCGCGGAACATCGGGCTTTGGTGGCGGCAGTCGAGCCCCACAATATCACTACCGCATACAACAATATCCTCGTCGGCATTTATTGCGGTGAGCATTTTTGCAAGGTAATCATCTTGCGGGAACTCCATATCGGGGTTGGCAATGAGGGCAAAACGGTAGCACTTTTCTGCTGCATAGCGCAGGCCCACATTGTTGCCGGCGTTGTAGCCGCTGTTGCGGTTGTTGGCAATGAAGGTTGCGCCCGTTTCGTCGCAAATGGCTTTTGCGGCGTCGCGTTCTTCGCTGCGGGAGCAATTGTCCACAACTATTATTTCCTGCTCCACACCTTGTTGCTGTTGCAGGTAGCCAATGCACTTGCGGCAGTCGGCTGCGCTGTTGTAGTTGAGTAGTATGGTGGCTATCTTCATTTTTGTATTCTGTTTCCTTTCAATGTCAAATAGAGGAATCGTCTTGCTTGCCCGGTTATGTGGCACAGCGGCCACACAAAAGAAAATGCTTTGGTACCGACCGTGAGCCTTACCGATGCTTTGTCGAACGCAGTGCAGCGGCCACCCAGGAACATTATATTCAAAAGTTCGCGGGTAGATAATTTCCTCACAAATGCCTGCCCATCAAACTCTTCGGCCTCGCAAAGCGGTGTAATGTCAATGTCTTTGGCATTTAACGCCTGTGCGGCTTTTGCAGTCTCGTTGCACCAATTGCGCAACGTGCCTGTGGCGCATTGTGCAGCGGGCAGAATCTCACCAGCAAGGAATGTGGCAGCGTTAGTGTTTGCGGTTGTAATGTTATTCTCTTTATATCGGGCACCTGCTGCAAAGGAGGGCTTTATTGTGCCATTTTCGCGCTCATACCCGCTTGTCGAGGGATAGGGCGATGCCGAAAAGTAGTTCTCAATGAGCGTTGTGAGCGTGGTTGTGAGCTCTCCTTTCTTGTAGAAACTCTCGAAGGCTCCGTGTTCGGCGCCATAGACATCACCCCTCACTCCGTAATAGAAAAAGAGTGTGTCGGTGTGTTCCTCCTCGCGCAAAATGCTGTTTATCATCAGGCGAGTAGTGCCCAACCAGCCAACATCCACCATTGCGGTCTTTTCGCCGTCGAAAAGCCCCTCTTGTGCAAAATAGTCGTTGAGCAGCGCGCGCTTTTCGCGTGCAAGTTCTTGCAGGCGGGGCTTGAACGTGCTCCCGTTGCCGAATATCTTGTGGAGAAACTCCTGCTCCTCGCTCTTGCTTGTGATTTTTGTAAACGCAAAAGTGGTAGAAAATTTTTCTTTCAGTTCCTTTGTGCTTGTTCCCAGGCTGCACAGCAACTTTTCTACACTTTGTCCTTGCAGAGTGCGTTTGTCCTGCACGGCAAGGAATTTTTCGGCTGTGGGTTTCTGCAGGTAAGGGAGCAGAAGCGCTTTACGCGACACAAAAAGATATTTTAACTCAATTGTGGGGTACAATGTTTGTGCCTGCTCGGCTATCTTTTGCAGGATGTAGCTGTCGCGTGAGAGGAAATAGAGCTTTTTTATGCCCCTCTCGGTTGCTTTTTGCATAACAAAATGCACGTAGGGGATGTAGGCCGGTGCTACAAAATCGGCTGCGAGAGCCGCGTATGCGCTGTTGCCGTCCTTTATGCGTGCGGCGCGTTGCAACCCTGCGAGGCAGCGCAAGGCATAATTATTTGTTTGCGCAAGTTTCGTTTCCGTTTCGGTGTACCCGCTTTTTACAAGGTGGGCTTCTATTCCTTTTTCTTTGGCACGCTTAACATCGCTCACGGGGTGGTCGCCATAGTGCTCCCAGTGGGTGGGCGAGAGTGTTGCGCGCACTTTGTCATATAGTGCGCCGGTGGATTTGCGCGCCCCTTCCTCGCACGACACAAAAACCTTTTCATCGTTCAGCAAGCAGCCCTCGCGTCGCAACACCTCTTCGAGAAAGGCGCTGGGCAGGTACATATCCGATATAAAACAGATTGTGCACCCCTCCTTCCTGTGCTTTTCAATAACAGTTTTTATTGCGGGGTTTGCAGTGAGGTTCTCGCTCTCCACAGCCTTTTCGGCGTCAATGAGTTGTTGCAGGATGTGTTCCTTGAACTTCTCGCCACCGCCGCGTGAATATATGTCGTCAATAGTTGTCTGTCGTCCGTTAAGCGTGGCGGCGGCTGCACCCTCTGCGCCTTTGCGCCACAAGAAGAACTCCTCTCTCTTTGCCGCGTCGCCAGGGTAAAGATGGTGGGCGAGGAGGTAGAAGATATTGTCGGGCTTGCCGCATTTGCGCACGAGCACTGTGTCGAATATGTCGAACGATGCGAGTTTCATTTTATTTCTAATGTTTGCAGTAGTTTCTTGTAGGCAATGTCCCAGTTGAATTGTTTGATGAATTCGTTGCCGTTCTTTGCTATGCGGCAGCGCAGGGCATCGTCCTCAATCAATCGTATTATGTTTTGCGCAAGCGCAGCGGCATCTTCAATGGGCGAAACAAGTGCAGTCTCGCCATCTTTTGCCATTTCAAGGTAGCCGTGGTTGCTGGTGCACACAACGGCTGCACCGCAAATCATAGCTTCGCCAATTGGTAATCCCCAGCCCTCTTCACTGCTGCAAGCCAGGAATATGCTTGAGTTATTATATATGTAGTTGTGCGTCTCTTTGTTGGGGCGCCGGTAGTATGTGTACCACTCGGGTAAATTACAAGGTCTTTCACTTGTGCCGAATAGGCTAACTCTTAATTGCGGGTATTGTTTTTTTACAATATTCAAAGCCTCGAATCCGTATTGGCAACCTTTGAGTTTTACAGGACTATATTGCATTGTTATAGTTTGTAACTCTTTATTTTCGAAGTCGATATATCTTTTGAAATACTCAAAATCGAAACCGTTTTTTATGATAGTGTAGTCGCAACCCTCTTCTTGCATAACGTTGGCAAGCCAGTCCGATATTACAATCTTCCTTAGCGGGTAGTGATAGGTGGCTCTTAAATCCTTGTCGCTCAACCCGCCCCAGTTCTCGTAACCTTGTATTAAGTAAAAATTCCTGTCGGTGGGGTAACCCTTTACATACATTGCCGTGAGTGGCGATGTGCATATATAAATATCGCTCTTGGGAACGTGGCGGTAGTTGAGTGAGAGAGTAAAGCGCTCTTTCACACGCTCATCGAGCGGGAACCAACTGCGGCACGAATATCCTTTCCACAGCCTCTGTAAGTATCTCACGCAGTTGGTAAGTTTGTGAAAGAGGGATTTCTTCTTCCAAAAAAGCGACCCCGAATATACAATGTTCACCTTGTGCCCGTCGGCAACCAGGCGGTTGGCATACTCGTATGCCACCTTGTAGCCTCCTGTGGGGCCATCAACGGGGTGGGGGAATATGAAAGAGATGTTATTCATTGTTGTTCAGGTATTTCTCTATCTTGTTTTTAATCCTTTTAATAAAAATAAGAATACAGCGCAGCTGCTTGTTGGTTGTTGTAAGTAACAATCTTTCTATCGGGAGCTTACGATATTTATATGTTTTAATATCTGTGATGAGCTGTTTGTGAAAGCAACTGCCAATCCATTCAGGAATGTTAGACGAATAACCGAAAAAAGAGTCAAAACTTCTTATGCGTCTTTCAATGAGAGTATTTATATATTTATTTCGGATTCTAGATGGTATGGAATCTTGGAGATGTTCTATGAATTGTTGTTCATATTTGGCACTATGTTTAAATGTATGCATGCAACTATCACTGTGTTGTCTATAGTAATATACGTTTTTTTTACAATATGTAACACTATTATTATTGTTGAATGCGATTCTTGTACATGCAATAGTGTCTTCGCCCATGACGATACTTTGCGGAATGTCGAATATTTTATTGTCGAACAGCTCTTTCTTTATAAGTTTAGCACACAAACTACAGTCTTTGCCAACAAGTACATTGTGGCGTAGTTCTTCTGCAGTGATGTAAGATATAAGATTGATTGAGGATTTTGTTTTTATTGTGCTATTAAAGCGCGAGATGCCTCCTATTGATATACAACTATCGTCAATAGTTGCAGAATGTAATCTCTCCAGTGAGTTCTTGGGTAATATGTCATCACTGTCGACGAATGTTATCCATTCGCAATCGGTCGCTTCTTCCACTCCGCGTGCACGTGCACGGGTGACACCAGCGTTCTCTTGGTGTATAACGGTGATGCGGTTATCTTTCAGTGCATACTTGTCGCAAATGGTGCCCGCGCCGTCGGGGCTGCCGTCGTCAACAAGTATAAGGCGGAGGTTTGTGTATGTTTGCGCGAGAATGCTTTCAATGCACTCTGCAACATATTTCTCGGTTTTGTAAACCGGTACAATGACACCAATCATTTTAATTATGGTTGTTTTTCTATGATGTATGATTTAGGACGTTTTTTTATACGTAGTACCCAAACCAGGTTGATTATCCAGTATCGTAATTTATCGCATAAATTTTCGTGGTCTATTATTGGAGTATCTTTCCAAAGAGAGATTGCCTGGTAATGGAGGAAACGTTTTCTGTATGGATGCTGAGAGTGTATGTGCCACGGTTTACTGTAGCCTGTAAAGTGTATGACTGCTGGATTGTACATATACCCTTCTATTTCTTTTATTACATTTTCTTCGTATGTGTATTGTGTAAATAGAAAACCTGTTTGAAAGTTATATGTTAAAGGTAGGTACTCTATTTTATCGTGTAATACAGCATTTAAAGTATCTTGGTCGTGCAGAATTACTCTTTCGGCGTTTTTGGCCACATATTGTAGGCAACGCTCTGCTATTTTGTTTTTGCGCCAATATTCTAAATTGAATAATATTACTCCACTGTTTATATAGCTTTTATTGTTAGGGATTTGTAAACGTGTGTGTTTTTCTGAATTAAAATATTCCTCGTCAATTACGGCCCCAATTGCCATTTTTGCAATATCGGTTTTGTACAAATCAGTGATATTTCTATTAATTGTTATGTCGCAATCGAGATATAATATTTTGTCAATATTAGCAGGCAAAATGTCAGGTGCGATTATTCTATAATAAGCGGCAATGCTTACATGGTCCCCTTTTCTTATAGGGCAATTATTAAATAAATCTTTGTTTATAGTTATATAAACTACCTCTTGATTATACTTTTTAGAAAGAAGTACAATGGAGTTTTTATTATTCTCTTTAAGTCCTCCATCGATAATATAAACCACAATTTTTTCGTTTTTATTATTCTCAAACAACGATGTAAGCATTATGCCACAATATGGTATATAATTATCGTCGGGTGTGCATAGTATGTTTATTCTTTCTGTCATATAAATATGTTATTTAAGATTTAGCAAGCCGTATTGTTACAAAAGATCCTGTGTGTTGTTTAACACTTGCTAAAGGTGTGAAAGAGGGAGTTTAATTTGTTTTGTATTTTTTTTGCGTTTATGGCAAAAAAACGTACGATGCAGTTGCTTGAATAGAAAATGATCTTATCGATAAACGGGAACTTATATTTAGTGGTTTCTATATCTTTCTTTAGGTTGTCGTAAAATTTTGTACAAACAATATCTTTGCAATTATATTTATACCCACATAACATCCTATATCTTTTAAGTCTAGTTCCTATTGTGTCTTTTAAAAAGTTAGTTCTGTATTCTATAGGAATAGTGTTTATTTCTACTTCATATAATCTTTGTGCATAATCAGCATTTATATTGTATGTGTGAGTGATACTGTCTGGGTTACTTCGATAATTGTAAATGTTATTCTTGATTACTGCAATATCTTTCTTGTTGCTAAACGAGAGTTTAAGATTTGCTATTATATCTTCACTAATAATAATATCTTTGGGTGCAGAAAAAATCGTCTCATTAAATAATGTCTTACGATATAATTTCGAACACATAGAAACCCCTGTTGTATCGTCGTGTAATAGAATACTTACAAAATCTTTCCATTTGATAATAGCATTCTTTCTATAAAGTTCGTCTTCGAAAAAAGCAATTACAATATCATGCTCCTTTTTATTTGCTGTAATTAAACTATCTAATGCATCAGCTGTAATAGTATCATCGCTATCCACAAATGTAATCCATTCGCAATCGGCAGCCTCTTCCACTCCGCTAGCGCGTGCACGGGTAACACCGGCATTCTCTTGGTGAATGACAGTTATTCGCGGGTCTTTTGTGGCATACTCGTCGCATATGCTGCCCGCGCTATCGGGGCTGCCGTCGTCCACAAGTATAAGACGGAAATTTGTGTATGTTTGCGCAAGAATGCTCTCGATGCACTCTGCTACATATTTTTCGGTTTTATATACCGGGACTATTACGCCTATCTTTTCGTTCATATACGGGAGTTGTGTTCTTTTTTGAAAAACGATGAAGGAGGTGAAGCGCTCGCGCAATGTGTAATTTCCTTCGGGGGGTGCGCTGTAACCTTGTATCGGGGAGCTGCTTTTGTTATTCTTTCATTGAATAAACTCCAGGGCAATGGTTACTGAGCGCCTCACACACCTTGCATCGTTACGGGTGTAGTAGGCTCTATAAATACTAGTGATATAATTATAGTTGCAGTCGTTGCTTTTAAAGCTTAAATGCGTAAAAGCAATACTTGTATCAACATCTTGTACAATATCCTAAATGTGCTTTATATTAGCCTCTCAATTTTATATTTGCCAATTATTTTTTATTGCAATTAATGTTTTTTATGATATTATGTGCCTTCATAAAATTTATTAATAGAAAACGGATAATTCTATTGGAAACTGTAAATATGATTTTATCACAGTATGACAATTTGAATTTATATTCTTCTATATCTCTTTTAAGATTCTTATAAAATGATGTCTCCTTCATTCCATTACAATCGTATTTATAATACCATTCAATTTTCCATATTTTATATCTTTTTTCAATAGTGTGCTTAACATAATCTTCCTTGCATTCTTGTGGTATTGACAAAATGGTTTGCATATGAAGGTTATCTGCATATGCGGTATTGTTATTGAAAGTATGTGATATGCTTTGGTTGTGCAATCTGTAGTTATAAACTTCCTTTTGTAGTACTTTGACATCTTTTTTACTATTAAAGGCTAAACGCAGATTCATTATGAGATCCTCTCCTATAAGTATATTTGCGGGGATATTAAATTCCCATCCGTTAAACAATGTTCTTTTGAACATTTTACCCCATGGTGCACAAGCGATTTCTTCTTTCAAAAGTAGTTCGCGATATTCTTTAATAGATATCTGAGGGCTTTGTATCGGCTTTGTTTCAACAATGCTTACTTCGCTTTGTACGATGATATCGTATTTAGGATTGATTAATAGAGTAAAAGATTCTAAAGCGTCACTTGTAATTGTATCATCACTATCCACAAAAGTAATCCACTCGCAGTCGGCAGCTTCTTCTACTCCGCGAGCGCGTGCACGGGTAACACCGGCATTCTCTTGGTGAATGACAGTTATTCGCTGGTCTTTTGTGGCATATTCATCGCAAATGGCACCGCTATTGTCGGGGCTGCCGTCGTCCACTAATATAAGTCGGTAGTTCGTGTATGTTTGTGCGAGAATGCTTTCTATGCACTCAGCCACATACTTCTCGGTTTTATATACCGGTACAATAACACCAATCATTTATTCTTTGAGTTTTTATTATAATGACTTCCTTTGTGTCTTAATTTAAAAGATTTCGTATCTTTTTCTTTATTGCTTTACTTATTCTTTTAATTATAAAATTTGCAGAGAAGGATTTTAATTTTATTAAGTGGTAAATGAATCCTATAAAACTTAAATGCTTACCTTTGATAATAAAATTTAAGCAATCAATATCTTTTCCTCCCATTAACCCGATGTACGTATGTATAAAGTTGTTACCACTAAAATATACTTTATATTCAACATCATCTTTTATCATACATGCACGATATAGTTTATATCCATAAAAAGAACCACTTATAGACGGAGTTAGTAATTGTTTCTTGAGTTTAAAACTTATTCCGTCGTGTCCTTCCCAAATACTTATGTCGTATAGATTATAATTTACCAAGTAATATTTTTTATCAATATAATTGACATCAATATGCCACGGCCTGTTACCATAATTTGTAAGTAGACAAGTGGTCGGTTGCTTCCATACGTATCCATCAGTTGATTCTGAATAGCATATGCCTCTGTGGTGCGGGTCATCGCTGTTTACATACCACATATGATATTTCCCGTTTTTATATATAATAGCGGGGCTAAAAATTGCATCTCCTAGCGGATTTTTTCCCTCCTCTGCAACCTTGGTTAAGACCTCCCTTTCACTCCAGTTTATGCCATCTTTGCTTTTCTTCCTTAAGAGGAGGGTTTCTTTGTGATTATTGCTTACCCCTTTTCGGCGGGTGAGTCTATACCAACACTCTAAGGTCTCATTTGCATATACTAGATGAGGGTCGGAAAAATAATCAAGTTCTTCAATCTCTTTTCCATTTAGGTTGTCAATAGGATTGTTTGCTACTTCACTCCAATTAACTCCGTCCTTCGATACGTGTATCGAAGGGCATTCGTTTCTATCTTGATAAGGCTTACAAAGTGGTGAGTATGGAGTTTCTGCCATCCAATATTTATATCCATTCCATTCGTCTTTGAAATAAATAACTGAAGGGTGGTACGGGCTATTGCTCCCATCAAAGGTTCTTATATATAGTGGTTTTTGATTGTATGGTTTTAAACGTTGCCATTTATGGATAATGACAAATAATCCAGACAATGAAATGGTAACAAGCAATGTTGTCGTAATATATAGAAGAAACATACAAATTCTTGAAAAACGATGAAGGAGGTGAAGCGCTCGCGCAATGTGTAATTTCCTTCAAGAGTTGCGCTGTAACCTTGTACAGTGGGAGCTGCTTTTGTTATTCTTTCATTGAATAAACTCCAGGGCAATGGTTACTGAGTGCTGCACGCACCTTGCATCGTTACGGGTTTATGCGCACAAAAGTCCTTAGTGTCTTATTACGTGGAAAGGGCGGTTGTAGAGTAGCGATGCCGCGTAGGGGAAACCGCTGTTGTACATTCCGCCTGTAATGAACAAGTATATGCTTTGTGCGTTTGCTATCATAAAGAAATCGGTCAGTGTCTTGTCGTGTGCATTGTTGCTTGCCTTCTCGCCGCTGTCAACGTGGCTTATGTCGCCCGGTATTATATAGGTGTAGGGTAGTTTGTCGGCAGCTTGCAGAAAGGTAATGCTGTCGCTGTTGACGAGTATTTTTTTCTGTGGGAACTGCTTGTGCAACTTTTCAATTTGTGCAATGTTTGCCGCGATTAACATATCTCGTTCTTTTTCTGTTAGCGCTCCCTTTGTGCAGGTTTCATTAAAATCGCCAAGGAGGTCGAGGAAACGGAACGACGTGCTTATATACTCCTCGCCCAAAGCTTCCTTTTGTTTGGCTATAAGACTATCAAGCAATGGAGTGGGTTTGAATATCTCGTTGAAAAGTTCTGAGAAATTGTGTCTGTATGAAAACAGGGCGTTTGTTCTCACGTGAAACTCTCTGTAACCTTTTTTGAACTCTCGCCGGAACCACTTTTCCTGTTTTTTCGCTTCGTAGTCGTTGCCGGTTGCTGTGTATATGAAACAAATGTCGGTTTCGTTTGTGTTGCGGTTGAGTTCTTGAGGCGTTATTCCCCAGTTTACCTTGCAGGGTTGCAGGTAACGGTTGAGGTTGAATGGGTGGGTGAACAGTATTTTGAATTCAATGTCCTGTTCCTTGCAAATTTTGTATATAGAAACGATAGCTCTTAAGCGGTCTACAAGGCCACCCATTTTCGCTTTTTCATCGTAGATGCAGACGGCTCTTTTCTTGCCATCTAACTTATTTATTGCTCCTGTGTAATATCCCTCTTCGGTTCTTTCTTCGCTGTTTTTGTATAGCAAGTTTTCTTTTTTTACAGTACGCCATTTTGTGTATCGGTTTTTTATATATGCCTCAAGAACTTTTCTTTTGAGTACTTTAAGGAAATAAGGGACTTTCATGCTTTTTATTTTTTTATGAAACGTAGTACAAAGGAACGCAACCCACTTGATGTGATGAGCATTAAACCGCTAGCCGATATTGATACGATAGTTGTAAACAGGGCTGAAAGTACTACCCAATGCAGCCATTTATTATCTATTGCAATGTGCTCGATAATGTATTCTGTGCCGTATTTTGAAATAAAATATCCGGCAACGAGTGGTAACGAGTGTGCTACCAACAGTATTGCGTGTTTGTAGAGGGGCTGTTTCAGCCCCTGAGTGTACAGGAAAATGGGTTTCCAGGTGTGTATTATAATGCACTGTGCTACAAGCGGGCCACAGAGCACGCCCAAATAGCCCCACTTGCTTCCCAAAATTATGGCCACGGCAATGAGAATTATTGTTTCGACAAAAGCCGACCAGACGTCGTGGAAAAGTCCGTGTGCCTGCAGGAAACTATGATAAATGCCGGCAAAAAGTGTGAGAAACATTTGTAGCGATACAATGAAAATGAATGTGTCGGGCAACATATACTCCTCTCCCAACCACAGTCCCACAAAGGGCGTGGAGAGGTAGAATATGCATAACGATATGATACCCACCAAAAGAAAACGCATTGCAAAAAGTTCCTTATACGTTTTATAGATGCGTTCTTTGTTACCCTCGGCAACAAGGTTGCCGATGCCTGCTGCTGCACTATCCACTATGCCGCTTAAAAAACCTTGCACTTTTTGGGTTATGAGGGTGTAGTTCCCATACAATGTTACTGTTGAGAGTGAGGCAAAGGCGTATATGAGAAAAGGGGTTGTTTGAAATTGTGCAAAAGAGCCTATCTTGTGGATAAATATCTGTTTTGTGTATTTAATGATCTCGGGGTATTTCTTGAAGAGTTTGTGCCCCTGCTTGACATTACTCTCGAGCCAGGGATAGGTGACTTTTATTTTATAGTTAAGGATTACTGAATTTATAATACCGAATACAATTTCAATTGCAAGGTAGAGATAGAAATTGTGAAAATGCATTGCGAGCAGCATCTGTATAATGACCTTGGTTGTGGTTGTGAGCTGGAAATATCCGGTTATTATGTAGTTGCGCTGGTCGGCTGCAAGGAGCGACATCTTGTAGTTTGCAAAATATCCCAGAAGTGATGCAAAAATGTAGGAGTAGTAGCCAAAATAGATTACACCGTATGAAATTGCAGGTTCGGGGAATATGAGCGGGAGGAAGAACGATAATATAATGCCTGCAGCAAGGATGAAAAGGCCAATGCAGCGGTATAAATAACCGAGCAGCGATATTATTTCGTTTATCTTGGTTCTGTCTTTGTCGAACAAAGGTTTGTAAAGCGTGTAGCCAATGGCTGTGCCCACGCCCAATTCGGCAAGGTTGAGAAAGCCCAAAAGGCTGCCTAGGGTGCCGGTAAGTCCCAGAAAATCGGTTCCTAAATTGTCGAGCAGTACTTTCCTGGTGAAAAATGCGACAAACAGCGACACCATGTAGCATATGGTGTTTATGCGGGCATTGAGCAGTGTTTTTTGTGTACGTGTATCGGCTGCCATTATCTGTTCTATAGTTTGTTATTTAATAGTTTGTGGAGTGCGCCCCTCTCTTTTTCCCCAAGCGCAATATTACCGATAAGCTCAATAGCTCCTGCGCTGTGCAGGTCGCTGCCGGCGGCGCTGTACATTCCGTTGCTTAGTAGCCACAGGGCTTTTTTCTGCGCCTCTCGGCCGTATGCTCCTGCAAGTGAGAGAATATTCAGCTGGAATTTGATGCCCATCTCTTTAAGCTCGGTGTATTCCTTTTTGCCCATGTAAATATAGCGTTCGGGGTGGGCGAGCAGCGGGTGGTAACCACGCGACTGAATGTTGCGCAGTGTAGCGTGCAGGTTCATTGGTGGGGTGAAGTACGATGTCTCCACAAGCAGGTGATTGCCGGCGTGTCCTATGGGCAGGAACTCGCCTTTTTCCATCACGGTGGAGAAATGTGCATCAATCATATACTCCGCAGCAAGGTGCAGAGTGATGCTCCCCTTGTATGCTGCGCGCAGCGCCGCGAACCTCTCCTGTAACAGCGCGGGGCTGTTGGGGAAATCTTCCATAATGTGCGGGGTGAGCCATAGCTCCTTTATGCCTGTTCTTTGGTACAGGGCAAGCACGTGGAGTGCCTCTTCTAGGCTCTCTATGCCGTCGTCCACCCCGGGGAGAATGTGCGAGTGGTGGTCCGCTCCCCCTACAAGCAGGTGGCTCTGGGCTATTGTCGTATTTTTATGGAAGGGCCACATTATGGAAAAATGTTCGCTTTTTTGTTTAAGAAATCGCTCAATTTTTTAACGGGCTTGTTCATTATCGCTTGGCGTGTCTTTTCAAGGAGAATGGCCCCAATGAAAAGTGCTGCAATGTATAGCAATATCACAAGGAAATATTTGGTGCTGCAAAAGCTTTCGGTTACTCCAATTGTATATAGCTTTTTGTATATGTTGAATCCGAAATGGCTGTCTTGCAACAGGTATACCGGGAACATGAATTGTGCCAGCCAATTAATGCCATTGCTAGTGAATTTTTGCTTTGCAACAATGCAAAATAGTGATGTGGCGGCAATTATCAGTAGCGGGTTGTTGTAGCTATATGTGCCGATGTTCAATTCTTTTGTAACAAAGATGGATAGCGTTGCGATACTATAAATAGCGATAAAGTATTTTGTTTTCAAAAACTCCTTTACATCGAATTTCTTTATGGCATTTCCAACCCAATACATTGTGATGAAATGCATAGCACAAAAACCGTTTATGTTTATTTTATTTTTAAACAAAAGCCCGCTTATGCAACTTAAATAAAGGAGTATGCCAAGGATGTACAAATACTGTTTGCGGTTTGTGTTTTCGGCAACAAAGTTTATGGCAGGGCTCAGCAACATAAGTATAAAATAGCATCCCACAAACCAGTATTGGGTAAAGCTCATAGGTGCAAATACTTGTACAATATTTCCTAAAGTCGGTTTTATACCAAATATGCCGGTATTGAGTACTATTGATAATGCTGTGTAGAATACAACTATGGCAACAATGTTCAAAAAAGAACTCCAGCGTAACTTAAGGCCGAAATAACCGGTGATTAGCAAAAACAGGTTAACTCCGGTTATGGTTATTGCGCCAATATAGTTATGTGTGGGCAGTTCGCCCTTTTGTGCGTGAATTGATACGTGCCACAGGACAATGAATGTCATTGCTATGACGCGCAGGGCCTCAATATTGCTTTGCCTTTCTTTCATTGTAATTATTTCTTCTTTTTCTTCTCCTCGCCGTGGTAACCGTAGCGATAGCCATAGCGGTAGCCGTAACGGTAACCATAGCGATAGCCGTAACGGTAGCTGTAGCTGTATTTGTGGTAGTCGCCGTGGCTGTATGTGCCGTTGAGTATAACTGTCAGTTTGCGGAAACGCTTGCTCTCGTACAACTCTTCGAGGTCGCCCAGCATTGAGCGCTCCAGGAGGCCGGTGCGCACCACAAAGAGTGTGTAGTCGGTAACAGCCTCAATAATCTGTGTGTCGGCAACAATGTCAATGGGCGGGCAGTCGATGAATATGTAGTTATATTCGCTGCGCAGCTTCTCGACAAGTTCCTTGAAACGGCTGCTGTTGAGCAACTCGGTGGGGTTGGGCGGCACTGTGCCAACGGGTAGCACGTGCAGGGTGCTTTTCTCGTTGTGGGCAACAATAACCTCTTTTATGTCGTTAACGTCGCTGCTCAGGTAGTTGCTCATTCCCTTTTGGGGTGTTCCCACTAAAGCCGATGCCGAACAGTGGCGCATATCGCCGTCGATTACAAGCACTTTTTCGCCCTTAATGGCGAGGCTGGCGGCTATGTTCATTGTGAGGAATGTTTTTCCACTGCCGGGGTTGAACGACGTGAGTATTAAAACCTTGCACTCCTCGCTCTGTCCTGTGATGAATCGCAGGTTGGTGCGCAGCACGCGGAAGGCTTCGTTTACAACATCGCGTTTGCCCTCTTTAACCACGATTTGCCTGCTTGGGGTTTTGCCGCGGGCCTCCTTTGCCTCTTTCTTATCCTCGGGGAAGTACATGGGTATTTCACCGACAAAGGGGAGTGTGAGCCCCTCGAGGTCCTTGCGCCCGCGCACTTTGCTGTTCGATACCTCTTTGAGGAAAATTATCATTGTGGGCAGCAAGAGGCCAATGGCGAGTGCCATCATTATGGCATTTTTCTTCATTGGTGCTATGGGTGTCCACGAACTGGTGGGTTGTGAAATGACGCGGGTGTTTATGGCGACATATTCCTTGGAGAGAGCATTCTCCTCGCGTTTCTGTAGCAGGAACAGGTAGAGCGCGTTCTTCACCTTCTGCTGTCGTTGGATGGACTGCAGTTTTTTGGCCTGTTCGGGGCTCGATGCAATGGCGCGGGTGGTGTTGCTCTCGAACTTCTTTGTGAGTTTCAGCTGTGCGTTTATGGCTTCAATCTCGTTGTCGGCAGCCACTATGATGGTCTCCTTGAGTTTTGCCAGGCGGTTGTCGTAGTCGATGACAATGGGGTTCTCGTCGCTACTGTTCTGTGCTACCGAATTGCGGCGCAAGAGGGTGGCGTTGTAGTCGGTAACGAGTTGCTGCACATTGGCATTTTCGAGACCTATGTTGCCGGGTAGCAGATAGTTTTTTTTGTCCTTGAGCAGGTCGGTGAGGTACTGCACTATCTGTAGCTGGTTGTTGAGCGCCAGTATCTTTTTCTCGGCTTCTTCTTTTTCGGTGATAGAGCCGGCTGTTGCCTCCT
This sequence comes from Bacteroidaceae bacterium, assembly GCA_045636125.1. GTDB lineage: Bacteria > Bacteroidota > Bacteroidia > Bacteroidales > Bacteroidaceae > HGM04593. The sequence goes on along the minus strand of JAZTWX010000010.1, from coordinate 131,051 downwards.
CCTCTTTCTCGGTTGTCTTGCCAATCTTCTTTGTGGAAATTTCGCCGTCGAGTTTCCACAGTTCCTGTTGCAGGAGCTTTATGCGGTTGTCGAGGAACGCTGCGGTGCTCACAGCTATCTGGTTCTTGTCGGTGAGCCAGTTTTCGTTGTAGATGTCTATTATTTGTTGCAATATCTCCCTGCCGCGCACGGTGGAGATGTCTTTTATGCTGAGTTTGACAATTGTGGTGTTTTCACTCTCGAAACTTGCGTTGAACCGTGAAAGGAAATAGTCGTTTGTCTCGTTTATGTTAGTGCGCTTTACAAAAATGTTTTTGTTGATGTTTGCGCTTATGTTTTCGCCGGGGAAGGTGGCAATGCGGCCGATTGTGGTGTTTATGGTGTCGCCGCAATGTGCTCTTATGAACCCGTCACTCGTGAGCTCGCCGTTTTTCTTTATACTCCACAGGCATATTGCGCTGTCGGGTGTAACGTGCATTGTAAACCCGGCATCGTCGTTGCGGGTAAGGTCGAGGAACTTTATTTTCGCAGGCAAGGCTGCACCATAAATGACGGGGTTGTGGAACTTTCCCTCTATGGTGTAACACACATCGAGTTCGAGTCTTTTTACCGCTTCGGCCATTGTTGCCGGCGAGCGCATAGCTTTCAGCTCTTCGGCTGCATTGCTGTTCTGGCTTTCGCTGAACGATGCGAAATTGTTGCTTCCGCCACCGCCGCTCTCATTGTCTTTTATGAGAATGGATGCTGTGCTCACATATGTGGGTGGCGTTGCAAGAATGTAGAACAAGGCAGCCGACAGGGTTATTACGAGCGCCGCAAGGAACCAGTGCCAGTTGGCTGCGCACACATAGAGCAGGTCCCTGATGGGTAGCGAATTGTCGTTTTTTACGTGTCTTTGTTTGTTGGGAGCCATAGCTGTTGCTTGGTGGGGTTATCGGTTTTCAATGAAAGTGGTGAGTGCCATAACAAACGATGCGAGCGACATCCAGAACGATGTTGAGCGCAGTGTGTTACTGTTTATGCTGCTGCCGCCGGCGCTTTTGCTGTTGGGCTTCACGTATACAATGTCGTTCTGCTGTATGTAGTAAGCAGGCGAGGAGTTTATGCTCTCGGTGTCGCGCAGGTCAATCTCGTAAATTTTCTGTGTGTCGCCCTCTTGGCGCAAAACCGTTACATCGTTGCGTTTTCCGGTAACTTTCAGGTCGCCGGCCAAAGCAATGGCATCGATGATGGTCAATTGGTCGCGGTCGATATTGACCTTGCCGGGGCGGTTTACATCGCCCAATACCGTGAAATTCTGGTTTACATATTCCACAATAACTACAGGGTCGAGCACTTGCTTCCTTGTTATGAGCTCGTTCTTTATGTATTCGGCAACCTCTTCGCGGGTTTTTCCCTCGATGTTCATTTTGCCAATCACGGGGAAGTCTATGTTTCCGTAGCTGTCGATGGTGTAGGGCATACTGTATCCGTTGCTATTAGTAGAAGTGGAAGAACTGCTGCCCAAAGTACGGTTTGATGACATAAGGTTGTAGAGCATTGTAAGCTCGGGGTCCTTGCTGTTTACGACAATTGTGATTTTGTCGCCTGGTTTCATTTTGATTTTGTTCACGAGTGTGGTGACATTCTTTGTGTCGCCTCCCTTTGCGTCCTGGAAATAGAGGACGTCTTTGCTGGTTGAGCACGCTGTTGCGATTACTGCTACAAAGAGCAGCTGAAGTAGCTTTTTCATATTTGTCTGTTTTTTATTTGTTTGCGTTTTTAGAGGACCTCCACAAGGTCGGGGGTTATTTCTGCGTTTACCGCTACGGCTGCAAGCCCCTCTATGAGTACAACGAGGCGGCGGTTGCGCTTGCCTTTTATTTTTATGAAAACACCCTCGGTGCCATCGAACGGGCCGCCGTGTATGCGCACTCTGGTTCCCTTTTCAAGGTTCAGCTCCTGCGGTTGCAGGTATGTAATTTCGTCTATTCTTGCTTGTGTTACAGCTATGAATTGCTGCATCTCCTTTTGGGGAATTGTGATGGGGGTGTTCTTGCCGTCTATGGGGCGTGTCATATATTGCAGATATTCGCAGCACTGTTTAATGCTTTGCATTCTCTCCTTTGTGGTGTGCGCGAATATGAGATTGTGTATTGCGGGCACTGTCTGGCGCTTTTTGCTGCCGTTCTTTTCGACAACGGCTTTTTTCATAGGCACGAAACACTCAATGCCTTTTTCTGCGAGAAAATCCCGTGCTTTGAGCTCGCGGCGGTAGGGTGCGCTCATTGCGAACCATAACAGGGGGCTTTCCTCGTTTTTCATAATGTTTTTGTGCTTTGTTCGCGCCAGGGCATACCTTTGGCTCCTCAATGGGTGTGTAACGCATTGAGTTGTAAAGAGTTGTGTAAGATTTCTCGCGTTTACGTGCGCGCGTTAATGCGTTGTGCCGCGTGTGTGAGCGCGTGCGTGCGCGACCTTTCCTTGCAAAGATATCTAATTTGTTGTTAAAAAACAAATAATTTGGTTGTATTTCTGGTGCTGTAAAGGCCTTGTGCTCTTGTGTTTGGTATTAAAAAGAAAAGCCCCACGGGTGGAGCTTTTAATGTGATGCACGGGCCGGGTCCTATTCCTTGACGGTGAGGCGGGCAAGATAGTCGTAGTGCGGGCCGTCGATACATTTCTCACACTCGAACCCGTTCTCGCCTGCGTACATCGAAAGTGTCTCGAAATCGATGTAAAGCCAGTCGAATGCTTCTCCTGTGATGTTCTTGTAGCGCATCTTGAAATCGACCTCTCCGTAGTAGCCTGCGGCGAGGTTAATGTCCATGGAGCCGTCGTCGTTGATGAATATGTACTTGATGTCCGAAGAGTCGAGCAGCACCTGTCCGCCGGGGGCGAGCAGCCTTTTTGCACAACGGAAAAACTCCTCCAGTCTTTCGGTCTTGCCCACGATGCCTATTCCGTTCATTGCCAGTAATATGGTGTCGAATTTCTCGGTGAATGTCTCGTCGAAAAAGTTTATTGTGCGGGCGTCGATGCCGCGCTCTTTCATCACATCGACCGACAGCTGCGAGATATCAATGGCAACCACCTCGTGTCCACGCTTTTGCAGCTCCAGGCTGTGGCAGCCCGACCCCGCGCCGACATCGAGCACGCGGCCCTTGCATAGCTCAATGGCCTTTTGCTCCTGTGGGGGCATCTCCTTGTAGATTCTGAAGAGGGTTGCCACGGGTATCTCGTCCTCGTAGAACATCGACGAGAATACTCGCAGCTTTGCTGCTTTCCCGTTTTTGTGGTAGTCGGCAATGGCTCTTCCCATTGCGTCCTTTGTTGCGTCGGTTGTTTTTTGTTCCATATTGCTTTCAACAAAAAGAGGCCGGCCTCTTTACCGGCAAGCCTCTTTATTCTTTAATTCTTTCAATTATTTTCTTTGCAATGCATTCTGGCGGGATATTCATACAACGGTAGTCGCCAAAGGCGCAGGGCTTGTTGCCGAATATCGAGCAGGGGCGGCAAGGGAGGGGTAGCTCAATGCAATCTTCCTTTCGCTGGTTCCAGCCCAAAAAGCCTGCCAAGGGCGATGTTGCACCCCACACCGATATTGCCGGGGTGGCGGTGAGCGATGCCATGTGCATATTGGCGGAGTCCATACACACCATCGCGTCGAGGTGGCTTATCAGGCGCAACTCTCCGTTGAAATTGGTGCGTCCCAGGAACGAATGCACGCAGGGAAATTCCTTGCACCACTCGTTGACAACGGCTTCCTCTTTTGCTCCGTTGCCAAAGCAGAAAATATCCACGTCGGGTTCTTTTGCAAGCAGGGCGATGACCTCGCGCATCTTCTCCACGGGGTATATCTTTCCCTTGTGCGCGGCGAACGGCGCAATGCCCACCCATTTTCTCGTTCCCTTTTGGGGGAGAATGTTCGAAAATTCCGAAATGTCGCCTTTTGCGTTGCCGAAAAGCGAGTTGAATTCGGGGGTGAAGGGGAAACCTAGGCGTGTGAACACGTCGCGGTAGCGCTCGAATGTGCTTTTGAGCTGCTCCTGTATCTTCTTCTTGCTACGTGTAAGGCGCTGTTTCTCGCTGCGGCCTTTTATTATGTTGGCCACTTTTGCACCGCCAAGTACCGAAAAATATGTTCGCAATACCTTTGTTCGCAATACGTCGTGGAGGTCGGCTACGCGGTCGGGAGCGTGCACGGCGAGTTCTTTGTAAAGCTTGTACAGCCCGGTGAGGCCTTTGTATTTATCGAGATTTATCCCGATGAAATGGAGGTTTTCGGGCTTGTCGATGAAGAACTGCCCGAACCGTTCGCGGCTTACAAAGAGAAACTTGTCGCGCGGATATGTGCGAGCAAGCGAGTATAGCAATGGAATTGTCATTGCTATATCGCCCACTGCCGAAAATCGTGTAATGAGTACAGTGTGTTGTGTCTCTTTATTTTTTGCCTGCGCCATAGAGTACGGGGTTGAGGGCAGGGTCGTTGTACATCTTCATCTGGCGGTAAACCTTCATGTACTTGCGGCCTGCTGCAATGTCATCGAGCAATTGTCCGATGGATGTTGTCATATCCTTGTACTGCTCGAGGAGCACATCGAGCTTTGCTTGACATTTTGCAAGATGGTCGGCGTCAACATCTTTGCGGTTGACCTCCTCCTGCATATGGTATATCTTGAGCGAGAGGATTGAGTAGCGGTCAACTGCCCAAGCGGGGCTCTCGGTGTTGATAGTGGCGTCGGCAGCGGGCTTAATCTCTTTATAAAGGTCGAGGAAGTAGCTGTCGATGAGCTCTACAAGGTCGGTTCGGTCCTGGTTCGACTTGTCGATGCGTCTTTTGAGAGTGAGTGCCTCGACGGGGTCGATGTTGGGGTCGCGTATGATATCTTCGAAATGCCATTGAACGGTATCTATCCAGCATTTAAGGTAGAGATAGTACTCGATGCTCTTTACGGGGTAAGGGTTGTTTATGGGAGTATCTACATTGTCGGTTTTGTGATAATCCTCAATTGCCTGATTGAAAATAGGCCAACTCATTTCGGTGAACTTTTTCATAATTCTATGTTTTAATGTGTGTAAAGTCTATGAAAACTCAAATATAATAGGCAAAACTAATTAAACTTTGTGATATAGGCAAACTTTATTCAAAAACTTTGTATATTTGAACAAAACCTACAATATAAACTGTGGCGCTGTGAAAAATAATTGAAAAATGAGAATAGTTATTGACGAGAAGATACCCTTTTTGCAGGATGCTCTTGAGGCTATGGGGCATAGTGTTCTCCCGTTGCCGGGTGTGGGAATTTCAAAAGAGAGCCTTTGCGGTGCCGAAGCGCTTTTTGTGCGCACGCGCACCCGCTGCGACGCCTCCTTGCTCGAAGGCACGGAGGTGCGCTTTATAGGCACTGCCACAATAGGTTACGACCACATCGACTCGGCCTATTGTGCGCAAAAGGGGATAGAGTGGACAAACGCTGCCGGCTGCAATGCCGACGCTGTGTTGCAGTATGTTCAGGCTGTGGTGTATAGTTGGGCAAAGGATAATGATATTGCTCTTCGAGGCCTTGTCTTGGGCATTGTGGGCGTGGGAGAAATTGGCTCGCGCGTAGAGCGCTGGGCGCGTTCCGAGGGTATGCGCACGGTGCTCAACGACCCACCGCGTGCTGCTAGGGGCGAGCAGGGCTTTTCGTCGCTTGCCGAAATTGCTGCGCAAAGCGATATAATAACCTTTCATCCCACTTTGAATGAGGGAGGCGATTATCCCAGTTATCATCTGGCCGATGCGGCTTTCTTCTCCTCGCTGTCGCGGTGCAAGCTTTTCATAAATGCCTCGCGTGGGCCTGTGGTCGATAATAGAGCGCTGCTGGAGGTGCTGCAAGGCAATGGAACAATGGCTGCCGTGCTCGATGTGTGGGAGGATGAGCCACAGATAAGTCTCTCTTTATTAAATAAGGTGTATATAGCATCTTCTCACATTGCCGGCTATTCGGCCGAGGGAAAAATAAACGCCACAAGGCAGGTGCTCGAGGCTTTTGCTGCATACTGTGGCGGGGTGCCCGTGCCGTCTCTTGCCTTGCAACCACCTGTGCCTGCGGTAGTTGAGGCTCGCACGTTTGCCGATGCTGCGCTTGAGATATACTCTCCGCACGACGATTCCCGTGCGCTAAAGAGTAACCCGGCGGCTTTTGAGGAGCTGCGTAATAACTATAAATTACGCCGCGAACCTGGTGCTTACGACATTAAATTGTTAAAAAACGCTGAATAAAAAGGCTAAAAAGGCTGCATTTTTGCACAAAAAGCGTAAAATGTGCAATGCAGTTGCAAAAAAAATGCCTCTTTCTTTGTTGTTGTTGATTTTTATCATAAATTTGTGCCAAATAATTTACAATTTTCAAAATATTACAACTATGTCAGAAATTGAAGCAAGAGTAAAAGAAATTATCGTTGAGAAATTCGGTGTATCAGAGTCTGAGGTTACATCTGAGGCTAACTTCACAAACGATTTGAACGCAGACTCTCTCGACAGAGTAGAGCTCATTATGGAGATTGAGGACGAGTTCGGTATCTCTATCCCCGAGGAGCAGGCTGAGAAAATAGCAACAGTAGGTGATGCTGTTAAGTATGTAGAGGAGAAAGTTGCTGAGAAATAATAGCAACTCCTCTCTCTCTCCTAACAATTCTATAATGAAACTTAGAAGAGTTGTTGTAACAGGTCTTGGTGCCGTTTCGCCATTGGGTAATAATGTTCCTCAAATTTGGGAGAATGCAGTCAATGGAGTGAGTGGTGCAGGGCCTATTACTCATTTTGATACCTATCTGTTCAAAACACAGTTCGCCTGTGAGGTGAAGAACTTCGACGCTTCGCAGTATATGGAGCGCCGCGAGTTGCGCAAGGTTGACAATGTGACAATCTATGGTGTGGCTTCGGCTGTTGAGGCTATTGCCGACAGCGGGCTGAATTTTGAACAGGAGGATTGCAATCGTATTGGAGTGATATATGGCGAGGGTATCGGCGGTATCAGTGCTTTGGAAGACGAGATACGCGCATATAGCTTGAGCCAGGAGAACGGCCCTCGTTTCTCGCCGTTCCTTGTTACCAAGATGATTGCCGATATGACCGCAGGTATTATCTCCATCAGATACGGACTCAAGGGCCCCAACTATGTAACTACCTCGGCTTGCGCATCGTCGTCTAACGCTCTTATAGATGCGGTGGACCAGATACGCCTGGGCCGTGCCGATGTTATTCTTGCTGGTGGTACCGAGGCTCCCATCTGTCCCACGGGCGTGGGTGCGTTCAATGCTATGCACGCCCTGTCAACACGTAACGACGAACCGGCAAAGGCCTCTCGTCCATTCAGCAAGAGCCGCGATGGCTTTGTGATGGCCGAGGGTGCAGCTTGTCTTGTTCTCGAAGAGTATGAGCACGCTGTTGCTCGTGGAGCGAAAATATATGCCGAAATTGCCGGTTGCGGCCTCACTGCCGACGCTTATCACATTACAGCTCCCCACCCCGACGGTGACGGCGCTATGCGTGTGATGAAGAATGCGCTTGCCGAAGCCGGTATCGATCCTTCGGAGGTCGACTACATCAATGTTCACGGAACATCGACCTATGCTGGTGATATTGCCGAGGTGAAGGCTATCAAGGCTCTTTTCGGCGAGAACGCCTACAAACTCAATATAAGCTCCACAAAATCTATGACAGGCCACCTTTTGGGTGCTGCCGGTGCCATAGAGGCGCTTTTAACAGTGCTTTCAATTAAGAACGGTGTTGTGCCTCCTACCATCAATCACGAAGATGGTGACGAGGATCCCGAAATTGATTATGCTTTGAATTTCACCTTCAATAAAGCTCAAGAGAGAGAGATTAAGGTGGCAATATCGAACACTTTCGGTTTTGGCGGACACAATGCATCAATAGCTTTTAAGAAAATTGAAGGCTAAGAGATTTTTGATTGAATTAATAGATAAGGTAAGGCTCCTGTCGCGAAAAGACAGGGAGTCTTACCTTTTATTGTATTCTATTCTGGGTTTTCTTCCCAATAGCCTGAAACCATACAAATTGGCTTTTACCCACAGCTCGTCCTTGAATTCGCCGGGGCGCAAACTAGTGTGCAACGAACGTCTGGAGTTCTTGGGTGATGCGGTTCTTAGTTCCGTTACGGCCGATTTCCTGTATACTAAATTCAAGAAGGAGCGCGAGGGTTTTTTGTCTAAATCCCGTAGCACTCTTGTGTGTCGCGACAGGCTTAATGCTCTTGCAGTGGAGCTTGGGCTGGACCGTCTTGTGATGGAAAGTGGTACGGCCAACCAGCATAATAGTTATGTGTACGGCAATGCGCTTGAGGCACTTATAGGCGCGGTGTATATAGATAAAGGCTATAAATATTGTCGCACCTTTTTGCTCGAGAAGGTGTTCCCGCATTTAGGTGACATTGACGCTGTTGTGCGCAACGACAATAACTACAAGAGCCGTCTGCTCGAATGGGGGCAAAAGCGCCGTCGCAAGGTGGTGTTTGAGCTTCTGAAAGAGGAGAGACGTGCCGATGGTGCTTTCTTTGTTTCGCGTGTGCTTGTGAACGGTGAGCCTTGTGGCGTGGGCGAGGGGTTCTCGAAGCGAGAAAGTCAACAGGCAGCAGCCCGTGAGGCTGTGAAGGTGTTGATAGATAGGAGATTATCTTGACGCCTGCATCGTTACGGCCGCATTCAGTCTGTCACCACCCATAGGCGGGGTGTCTTTTTTCAAAGTAACAGTGATTTTTTCAATGGTGGGAAAGGTGCAGAAAAGCGCCTCCATAATTCTTGCACACACATTTTCGAGCAGCTTCGACGGGGTTTTCATCTCCCTCTTTATTATCTCATATACATCGGCGTAGCTTATTGTGTTGTCAATGTCGTCGCTCTGTGCTGCAGAAGAGTCGCTCACTCCGAGTCTTGTGTCTATGGTGAACCACGCGCCAACCTCTCTCTCCTGCTCCATTACTCCGTGGTGGGCATAAAGGTGTATGTTGTTCAGTTCTATTGTGTAACTGTCGATATGCATATAGGTCTCTTTTGAACAAAGAGCCCGACTAATTCCGTTAGCCGGGCTCCTTGGGATTATATATAGTTTGTTAAAGTTACGCTTTTATCCGCATTTCGAATATCCGCAGGTGGGGCAGTGCAGGCAACCCTCCTCGAAGATTAACTGGCTCTTGCAATTGGGGCATTTCTCGGCCGATGCTGCTCCGTCGGCAATGTAGCGCTTGAGTGCACGCTCTACGCCGTTCTTCCAGGTGTTGATATTGTCGGAGCCGAGCTGCAGCGACGAAATGAGTTTTATAACCTGCTCAATGGGCATCTTGTAGCGCAACACGCCCGAAATGAGCTTCGCGTAGTTCCAGAATTCGGGGTTGAATCGCTCTGAAAGTCCCTCGATAGTGGTCTTGTAGCCTATCTTGTTCTCGAACTGGAAGTCGTAGCGCTTGCTGCCGTCCTCGTTGGTGTGTTTTATGATTACGCCGTGTGTAACGTTCTTGGGCAATGGTATTCCGTCCTCGTCGTCCTGCTGTCCGGTGAAAATCTCATATGGTTCGCCGTGCAGCAATCCAATGAATGCTACCCACTTCTCCTTGTTGTTCTGGAAACGTACAACATCTGCTTCGAGTATTGTTGGGCGTACCTCGGTTATTGTGGGCTTCATCTCTTCGTTCTTTTCTTCCTTCTTGCTTTCGGTCGAAACGAGCACGCCGGCGCGTGAGCCGTCGCGGTATACGGTGCAGCCCTTGCAACCACATTTCCAGGCTGTGATGTAAAGCTCGTTTACAAGCTTCTCATCCACATTGTTGGGGAGGTTGATGGTTACGCTGATAGAGTGGTCCACCCACTTCTGTATGCGTCCCTGCATCTCCACTTTTGCCACCCAGTCGATGTCGTTCGATGTTGCCTTTGCGTAGGGCGAGCGGGCCACAATGTTGTCAATCTCCACCTGTGAGTAGCGTTTGGTGGTGTCTATGCCACTCTTCTTCATCCACTCGACGAATTTATGGTGGTATACAATGTACTCCTCGAATGCGTCGCCGTTCTCATCGACAAAGTCTACGTGTACCTCGGGGTCGTTGGGGTTTACCTTTCGGCGGCGTTTGTACACGGGCATAAACACCGGCTCTATACCCGATGTTGTCTGTGTCATTATGCTCACCGTTCCTGTGGGGGCGATTGTGAGGCAGGCAATGTTGCGGCGACCATACTGCTTCATATCTTCGTAGAGCTGCGGGTCGGCCTCACGCAAGCGGTTGATGAAGGGGTTGTTCTCCTCGCGTTTGTAGTCGAAAATCTCGAACGCTCCGCGCTCCTTGGCAAGTGTTACCGATGAACCGTATGCTGCAAGTGCAACCTGCTTGTGTACCTCAACCGAAAAGTCGATGGCCTCGGGGCTACCGTAGCGCATTCCCATAGCTGCAAGCATATCGCCTTCGGCTGTAATTCCCACACCTGTGCGACGGCCCATGCTGCTCTTGCGGTAAATCTTCTGCCACAATTTTCTCTCGGCCTCCTTAACCTCTTCAATTTCGGGGTCGCTCTCGATTTTATCCTGTATGGCCTGTATCTTTTCGAGCTCAAGGTCGATGATGTCATCCATAATGCGCTGTGTCTTTATGGTGTGCTCGCGCAGGAGGTCGAAATTGAAGCGTGCTTCGGGGGTGAAGGGGTTCTCTACGTACGAGTAGAGGTTTATTGCAATGAGGCGGCAAGAGTCGTAGGGGCACAAGGGTATTTCGCCGCAGGGGTTTGTTGAAACGGTTTTGAAACCGAGGTCGGCGTAGCAGTCGGGGATAGACTCGCGCTGTATAGTGTCCCAGAAGAGTACTCCGGGCTCGGCCGATTTCCAGGCGTTGTGAATGATTTTCTTCCATATGTCGCCGGCGTTGACCTCTTTTGTGTAGAGGGGCTCGTCGGAGTCGATGGGGAATTTCTGCTGGTAGGGCGCGCCTGTTGTTACGGCCTGCATAAATTCATCGTCAATCTTCACCGATACGTTTGCGCCGGTAACCTTACCCTCGGTCATCTTGGCGTCGATAAATGCCTCGGCATCGGGGTGTTTCACCGATACGCTCAACATAAGCGCACCGCGGCGTCCGTCCTGCGCAACCTCGCGGGTTGAATTTGAGTAACGCTCCATAAAGGGTACGAGGCCGGTTGATGTGAGGGCCGAATTCTTTACGGGTGAGCCTTTGGGGCGAATGTGAGAGAGGTCGTGGCCTACACCGCCGCGACGTTTCATAAGTTGTACCTGCTCTTCGTCTATGCGTATGATACCGCCGTATGAGTCGGCTTTACCGTCGATGCCTATAACGAAGCAGTTTGATAGCGATGCAATCTGGAAGTCGTTGCCGATACCTGTCATAGGGCTACCCGAGGGGATTATGTACTTGAAGTGGTCGAGAAGGCTGTGTATCTCTTCGGCCGACATAGGGTTGGCATACTTCTGCTCAATGCGTGCAATCTCGTTCGCAATGCGCCAGTGCATCTCTGCGGGAGATTTTTCATAGATTGTTCCGAAAGAATCCTTTACGGCATATTTGTTTACCCAAACTCTTGCTGCGAGTTCGTCGCCGTTGAAATAGTCGAGTGAAGCTTTGAATGCTTCGTCGTAGGTGTAGGTCTGATTTTTCACTTTGGTTGGTTATTTTGGTTTTTATTTATTCTTTCGGAGTGTGCTTTTTTAAGCATTCGCAAATATATATTCCATTTGCGGAATAACCAAATTTTTCTATTTTAAGTTATGAACAATTTATCAAGTTTTCCAAAATATTTTTTAATACATTGAAAATCAATAATATGAATTTTTGTAAGGGTGAAAAAGTTTTCCAAATGGTGAATTGCGTTATGCGAGCGGTGTTGCCTTTGTGCTTGCTTGGCTTCAGAGGGTGTTCCGTAAAAGGTGATGTCGATGTGTGCTGCGGGTTTTCTTTTTTGTGCGGCTTGTGCAATAAAAAACCGCCTTGCTCGTGGAAAGGAGCAAGGCGGTTTTTATTTCAAATGCTTTGGTTATGCGCTTTGTAACATCAAGTCTATTTCGTTCAATTCGTTGCGGAATTGTTTGTCGGTCTCGGCAAGGTTGGCGATGGCTTTGCAAGCGTGAACAACGGTTGCGTGGTCGCGGTTGCCAATGTACTGGCCAATCTTCGAGGTTGAAAAGTCGAGATATTTTTTCGACATATACATTGCAACCTGGCGCACGAGCACTACCTCGCGCTTGCGCGAGCGTGTGTTGATGCTCTCTACCTCAACGCCATAGTAGTCGGCGACTTTTTTGATTATCGCGTCAATTGTAATGGCTGGTTTTTCGTAGCTTGCAATGTTGCCGAGTATTCTGCGCGCAAGGTTGATGTCGATATCGGCGTTGTTTATTGTAGAGTGTGCCATAATTGACACGACAATGCCTTCGAGGTCGCGGATGCTTGCATTTACATTTTCGGCAATGTATGTAATTACCTCCTCGGGGAATTTAAGACCGTCCTGGTGTATCTTGTTGCGGAGGATGTTCTTGCGCAATTCAAGGTCGGGCCTCTCAATTTCTGCAGTCATTCCCCATTTGAAACGGGTAATGAGTCTCTCTTCCATTCCTTGCAACTGTGCAGGTGAACGGTCCGATGTCATAATGAGCTGCTTGCCGTTGAGGTGCAGGTGGTTGAATATGTGGAAGAACGTGTTCTGTGTTCTTTGCAGGCCTGCAAACTCCTGAATATCGTCAATAATGAGAACGTCGATACTCTGGTAGAATCTCATAAAGTCGTTGAAATTCTTCTGCAGGATTGAGTCGGTGTACTGCACCTGAAAAAGGTGGGCCGACACGTAGAGAACGCGCAGTTCGGGATGTAACTCCTTAATTTTGCAACCGATGGCGTTTACAAGGTGGGTTTTTCCCACGCCCGATGCTCCGTGTATGAACAGGGGGTTGAATGCGCGGCCGGGTGCGTTGGCAACGCTCACGGCAACAGAACGTGAAAGTCTGTTGCTTATGCCCTCAACGTAGTTGTCGAAGGTGTAGCGGTTGATGAGCATCGAATCGAGCTCCTGCACGCTCTCCTGCATAGGCTGCGGTGCCTGGTTGCCTGAATTAAGTGAGCGGGTGTTTCCTCCGTTGGCCGAATAGCTGTCGGTTCCAACTTCTACACTCAGGTTATTGTCTTTGTCGGTTAGTACGCTGTACATAAGCTTTGTTCCATTGCCCATAACTTTGAATAGGGTGGAACGCAGCAGGCCGACATAATTCTCGTCGAGGTATTCGCACACAAAGTTGCTCTTGACCTGAATGGTCAAGGTGGAGTCGGCGTACTTGATTGGCTTTATGTCGGCGAACCAAGTAGCGAATGCTTTCTCTGTCACATTATCGCGGATAATGTCGAGACATTTGCTCCATTTTTCATTGAGTAGTGAATCCATCGATCGTTTTCTTTTTCTTCTTTTTTTTGAGAATAAATAATCATCGAGGTTTTTGTCGTGCAAAATTCGATGATTACCTTGCGGCTCCTGCCGTCAAGCGGCTTGTGGAGCGGCGTTTTTCAGTGTCTTTCCTATTGCAAATATCATAAAAGAAAAATGAAAAAACAAATAGAAAATAACGCCGAAAAATTAGCACTTTATAATGGGCTGTATCTCAGGTGGTTATGAGGGCTTTGTTTTGCAAAGTTGTCTTTTTGATATTTTTTGTAAAATGTTGTGTAGTAACGTGTTGGGTGCGTTGGGTGGCAATTTTTGCGGCCTTTGTCCAATGTGTTAAAACCCGCTTGTAACGAGTGGGAAAGGGAGTTTTTTGCACTGCTGTGTGTTGGGGGTGGCTGCAACTTCCTTAATTAGAACCATTCTATATAAGGCTAAAAATTTTTTTATTAGAGACTTTTTTCATAGGCCGATTTTGGCTTAAAAAAAGTGCTCTTTTCCCTTGTTTTTCTACTATTTTGTACTATAACCTTGTTGCTGTTTGAGTTTTCTTTCCTTTCTGAATTTTTGCTGTTGCAAAAAAAAGGCTGTGCTTTTGCACAGCCTCATGAGAGTTCCAGGTCGAGGGCTTTCCTTAATTTCTCTATTATATTGTTCTTTTCTTTTAGCAACTCGAATTGTTCCCTGCGGTCGTAAACGTGTCTTTTGATGGTGGTCTTGTTTACAATAACCTTCATTGAGGGCGTTGCTCCGTTAAGGTATTTGCTTATACCGCTCTTTATGCGCTCGCTCTCTTTGTTGAACATATCGGCAACCAACTGGTTGTCCACCGAGATTGTGAAAGAGCCGTCGTCGCTCATTGTCGGGGTGATTATTTTCATTCTGTCGGCAAGGGCGCGTTCCTGTTCGGGGAGCAGCAGAGCATAAGAGGTCCAAGCCTGTACAAGTTCCTCGTTGCTTATCCTTTTTATACTCTCTGCGGGTCTTTCGGCCTGTTGTGTGGGGGCTGAGCCTGTTTCGGCTTTCTGTTCATTGTCTATGTTGGTTCTTAAACCCTTGAACATTCCACCTATGCTGCGCGGTTGAGTGCCGCTTTGCCTGAGAGCTGCGGGGCGTCCCTGCATTACAGGGGGTGCCTGTGGCTTTTCGGGTGCAGGTGCGGCAACTGCCGGTGCAGGTCTTGTGGGTTGTTGTGCCACCGGTGCGGGTGAAGGTGTGGCTGTGGCGGGTTGTGCTATCTCTTGCTTTTGCTCGGTTCTGTTGAATATGGGTTTAAGAATCTTTGGGCGGCGCCCACCATCTTCATCATCATCGCCCGATGCTATTTGCGACAACTCTATTAGCGTAAGCTCCACAAGCAGGCGCTTGTTGCGGCTTGCCTTGTAGTTGAGCTCGCAGTTAGAGCAGAGTTTTATTGCGCGGAAAATCTGTTTTGGTGTGCATTTTGCAGCCTGTTCCACGTATCTTTTGCGCAGTTCGTCGCTGCCCTCAAAAAGAGGTGCGGTGAGCGGGTCGCCATTTACCAATAGGTCGCGCATATGTGCGGCAATGCCCTCCACAAAGGTGTTTGCCTCGAATCCTTTGCGCAGAATTTCGTTGAACAGCAGCAAGGTTTGTGAGGTTTTTCCTTCGAGAATATAGTCGGTGAGCTTAAAGTAGTATTCGTAGTCGAGCACATTGAGGCTCTCGATTACTTTGCTGTATGTGAGGTCGCCTTGTGTGAAACTTGCCATCTGATCGAAAAGCGAGAGCGCGTCGCGCATACACCCGTCCGATTTTTGCGCAATGAGCCTCAGTGCGTCGTATTCGCTGTTTATATTCTCTTTTGTGGCAATGTTCTGCAGGTGGGCGACAATGTCGGCAACATCAATTCTGCTGAAATCATATATTTGGCAGCGCGAAAGGATGGTGGGTATTATCTTGTGCTTCTCGGTTGTCGCGAGAATGAAGATAGCGTGTGCAGGTGGCTCTTCGAGCGTTTTAAGGAATGCGTTGAACGCTGCTTGAGAGAGCATATGCACCTCGTCTATAATATACACTTTGTATTTTCCCACCTGAGGTGGTATGCGCACCTGCTCGTTGAGCGAGCGGATATCCTCGACCGAGTTATTGCTGGCGGCATCGAGCTCGTAAATGGAGTATGAGCGCTGCTCGTTGAACGATTTGCACGATTCGCACTCGTTGCAAGGTTCGCCGTCGGCAGTGAGGTTGAGACAGTTGATTGTCTTTGCGAAAATGCGGGCGCAAGTGGTTTTTCCCACTCCGCGCGGGCCGCAAAAAAGGTAGGCGTGCGCCAATTTGCCGCTGTGGATGGCGTTTTTGAGTGTTGTGGTGAGCGCCTTTTGCGATACGACCGTTTCGAACGTGTCGGGGCGATATTTGCGGGCAGATACTATGTAATTCTCCATTATGTGTCTAAGGTGTATTTAGGTTGCAGCTTTGCTGCGGGCTTTTCTATCATTGCAAAAATAACTCAAACGCCTTGCAATACAAAATAAAAAAGGATAAATGATGGCCAAATATTCAAACATTGCCTGCGCCTGTTAAAGTATATACGATTATTTTATATACCTTTGTGCTTGTACATCAGCTTTTGTATAATTATGAACGACAGTATAGCAACCCTTTTTGCCTGGATACGTACGCACAAGTATCTTTTTGTTACCATTATGTTCCTGCTCATTCTGTTCTTCTTCGACGAGAACAATATGATAAAGCATTTTCACAACCGTCGCGAAATATCGGCGCTGAAGGCCGACATTGAGGAACTGCAAGGTGAACTTGATGATTATGGTTACAAGAACCGTGAGCTCTACAACGATGTTGAGATTATGGAGAAGGTGGCGCGCGAGAAGTATGGTATGCACAAAGAGGGTGAAGAGGTTTTTATAATAGAGGACTGAAATGAAAGTAAAAGAGATTGTATATTGCGCAAGCTGGGTGGTGCTTTTGGCTGCGGCGATGGGTAAAATGTTCTTCCCAGCTGTTGCCCCCTATGTATATTTGTGTGCGGCTGCGGTGCTTGCTGTTGCGCAGTTCCTGTGCCGTGTGCGCGGTGGTAACCACACTCTGCGCCGCTTGGTGGTGCAGCAGCAGATAGGCGGGCTTGTACTTGTGCTGTCGGGGGTGCTCATGTTCACCCACACGCGTAACGAGTGGATTGTGGCTATGTTCATCGGCGCGTTGTTCGAACTTTACACTGCATATAGAATCCCGCAAGAACTCGAGAAATGAAAATGAATGTATATGAAAAACGCCTGCTCCCGGAGCAGGCGTTTTTTAGTATATGTAAACCAAGCGTTACTTTGTGATGAAGTGAACAGTCTGGTTGTCCTCGTTCATGTCCTCGGCTTTAACCACAATTCTTTCTGGGGCAATAGAGTAGCGCTTTACGAGTATCTCTTTTACTGCGTTTGCACGCTGCTCGGCAATCTCCTTTGTTGTGGAATTTGTGTTTCCGACAACCTCCATTGTGCAGTCGGGGTTCTCGTTGATTATTCTTGCTGCATTGGAGATGTTTACCATCTGCAACTCCTCGTTGAATGTTGCTTTTCCTTCGTGGAATACAACGTAGGGGATGAGCAATTTGTCCTTTGCGGCAATAACTACGATTTTTTCCTCGGGCTCGCCCTTCTCCATCTGTTCGGTAGAAACGGTCGACATATAATTGCTGAGTGCAGCATACTGCTCCGATGATATTGAATACACGGTTTTGAAGCCCTGCTTGCCGAATCTCCATTTTACACCCACCTTTACGGTGTTCACAAAGTCGAATGTCTCGCCTTTGCCAACGTGTCCGTCGAATTCGGCTCCTGTGATGGCTGTGCCAAGGTCGAGGTTGATGCCGATGCGGTCGGTTACGTTGTAGGTGGTGGCAAGGCCTACTCGTCCGGCAAAAGATGTTTTGTTGTCGACACCTTTTCTCTCCAATGTGGTGAGGATACCTATACCGCCATAGGCGTCAAGTTCCCATTTGCGGTCGGTTCTTTTCTTGCCCTCGAATGCGTTGAGGAGGTCGAGCATTACATCGGCGTTAACCGAGAAATAGCGATAGTCCTGCTCGTAGCCGTTGCTTGTGTCAACGCCTTTTGAGTCGAGATAGTCCTTGCGAGGGTCGCTCTGGTGGTTGGGGTAGCTGCCGCCGTTGTTGCTGTTCCAGCCGCGGAGGCTGTTGCCTTCCAAGCCTATGCGTGCACCCAGCAGGGGTGTGATTTTTTTACCAAAGACAATGCTGAACGAGGGGCGTAGTCTTTCGCCGAACGAGAGCTTTGAATCGTCCTCGCCAAAAAGTATTGTGCCGCCAAAAGAACCCTGAATATAGAGGTTGCTGTTGGGTGCTGACACATATTTTGTCTTGTACTCAACGCCAATGTTGTCAACCTCGGTTCTTGTTTCAACGCGTTTTTCTTGTGCATAAGTTGCTGTTGCTGCAACGCACAGAAGGGATAGTATTGCGATTTTTTTCATCTTCTTTCGTGTTACGGTTTCTTATTCTTCGATAACTCTCATTACAACTACACGGTTCCATCGAGAGTCCTCGTCGTATACGCGCTCGGTATCTCCCTTCGCCTCGGTAATTATGCGCTCGGCCTCAATACCACATTCGTTGATGAGGTATTTTTTCACCGATTCAACTCTTCGTTTACTCAAGCGCATATTATACTCGGGGTATGCAGTCTCCTTGTCGGCATAACCGGTGAGTGATATTTTTGCGTTCTTGTTTGCCTTCAGGTATTCGGCCATCTTCTTGATTTGGGGCATCTGTCCCTTTTCGATGTTCGATTTGTCGATGAGGAAGCGTACTGCAAAGGGTGCGATAATGTTCTTCGCGGGCGCCTGAACCTCTTTTATACGCACGGGTTGGGGAACGTATGTATCCTGGTATGTTACGGGGATGTCAACAGTGGTGTTAGACGCATTCTCATGGAAATAGTAGCTCACACCAATGGCCGCTGCAAAGATGCCCTCAACGGCTTTGTAGCCTTTCTCGCCCTCGCCGCCTATAATTCCGTCGAACGATTCGTTGATTATGCTGCCCTGGAAATCGGCCATAATAGACATATTCTTGCTCACTCTGTAGTCGATGGTTGTACCCAATTTTGCACCCAATGCGGTGTTGCTGTCGAATCCCTGGTTCTCAAAAGAGTATGCAAGCATGGGGCCGGCGTAGAGCTGAACGCTCCAACGGTTTTCCTTGTCGAACCATCTTACAACGTCGGTCATTGCGGCAACGCTGAGGTCGAGGTACATAAACTTTCTGCGGAACCAGGCAAGGCCATCCTTCTCAATGATGTATTCTTTAATATCGCTCGGGTAGTCGAAATAGTTGAGCGACTGGCCATAAATGGCGCCGGCAAGGTAGTAGCTCGAAATTTTTCCAAGACCTATCTGGCCTTTGAGTCCCAAATAGTTGTTAATCCACATATTGGCACCAAACTGCATTTTTATGCGGCGACGGTCCCAGAGGTTGTTTACCTTGTCGTTACCCTCGGCTTGAAGTGTATTTATACCAATGCCTCCAAAAATTGACCAACGGCCTTGTGTGAGGGCCTTGTCGTCGGCAACGGTAAAGCCTTCGTTGTTGCCGATTGCTTCGAGCAGGTTGCTCAAACGCGATTCACGTATTGTATCGGACTTTATGCTCTGTGCATTACCTTCCTGGGCAATGAACAGAAGGCCGATAATTGCAATGAATGTGCTTAAGGTTTTAATTCTTTTCATTGATTTTATGTTTGTTTTTTTACTTTCCGAAAGTTTGCCTAAAGGCATATAACTCGGCAAAGGTAAGCAAAAAAAATAAATTTTGGAAAAATAATTAATAATAATTAATCCACCATTGGTCTAGCGCAACTTTATGATGTCTCCTGTCTTTAACCCTTTTTGCATAATCTCTTCGTTGCGGTTGAGGAGTTTCTGGAGTTTTACACCATAGTTCTGCGATATTGAGTGGAGGCTTTCGCCCTGTTTCACGGTGTGGACGGAGTGTCCTTTGGTGGCCCTGTTTTTCTTCTTTTCAAGGTAGATTATATCACCGGCCTTGATGTTGTAGTCTTTGTATAAATCGTTGTATTTTATTAGCTTGCGTCGCGAGATGCCTGTCTCTTTGCTCAGCGATTTGAATGTGTCACCTGTGTTGCCAATTACGTACAGTAACCCATTGGCGCGGTATATGGTTCTTTGCGCTGTGTACGTTTCGGGTGCAATGGTGGTGCTCTTCTTTACATCCTTAAGCTTGTAGCTGTCATATTTTTGCAACTCATAGCGTTCAATGAGGCTAATGAGCTTTGTGGGGTAGGCGTTGTCCTCGGCGTACCCGGCCTTTTTCAATCCCTTTGCCCACCCCTTGTAGTCGGTTCTTTTAAGCTTGAAGAGCGATGCGTATCTCTCGCGCCCTACAAGGAATTTCGAGTGGTCCTCATATGAGTCGCGCACATTGTCGTATTTCCTGAAATAGCACAGTTTGCCGTTGTCCATCGACGAAACGCGGCGCCCTTTCCAGCTTTTGTCGGCTTTAATGCCAAAGTGGTTGTTCGATGTACGTGCAAGCTTGCTTTTTCCCGCCCCCGACTCCAGAAGTCCTTGCGCCAGTGTGATGCTTGCCGGAATATTATGTCTCTCCATCTGTTCCACGGCAATGGGGTAGTATGTGAGTATGTAGCGCTCGTAGTCGTCACGTGCCTGTTCAATGCTTTTGCTGCTTGTAATGGCTTTTTTGCTGCTTGTGCAACCAGTGAAGGCGAGCAATATCAAAAGTGGAAGTATGTGTAAAATTTTCATTATGTTTGGTTTTTCGCCACAAAATAAATTAATAAATTGCTTTTACGCAACAAAAAGGCTACCTTCGCATTATTATATGTGTGTTATTACGTTGTAGCACGTAATGACATTGGGCTCAATTCAAAAAAGAGAATGTATGAAAGAGATTGTTTTGCAGACAAAGATAAAGTCTTGCACATACGACGAATTCACTGCCGAGGAGCGTGAACTGGTCGATGCTGCGCGTGCCGCAACCGCCAACAGCTATGCGGTGTATTCAAATTTTAATGTAGGCGCAGCAGTGCGTCTTGAAGGTGGAACCATTGTGCAGGGTAGCAACCAGGAAAATGCTGCCTATCCATCGGGGCTGTGTGCCGAACGCACAACACTCTTCTGGGCAAATTCGCAGTATCCAAAAAGTGCAGTTCTTGCCCTTGCGATTGCCGCACGCACCGAAAATGGTGAACTTGCGTTGCCCATACCTCCTTGCGGTGCCTGCCGTCAGGTTATCTTGGAGACCGAGAAACGCTTTGGAACAACAATTAAAATAATACTATACGGAGCGGAGGAGAGCTATGTAATTGAAGATGGCATTAAGGCGCTGCTGCCCCTCTCTTTCGATTCAGCCTTTCTTGACGAATGAAAAAGATACTCTTTGTGTGCCACGGAAACATTTGCCGTTCACCGATGGCCGAATTTATAATGAAAAATATGGTTGCGGCTGCAGGCTCGCAGGCTGCCGTGCACATAGAATCGGCTGCAACAAGCAGCGAGGAGATTGGTAATAGCGTGTATCCCCCTGCTGCGCGTGAGCTTGCCCGTCACGGGATAAGTTGCGAGGGTAAGCGCGCCCGCCGCATTACAGCTGCCGATTTTTCTTCCTTTGACCTTATAATTGTAATGGAGAGTTACAATATAAGCAATATGCGCTCGCTACCTACTGGTGGTGGAAAGGTGTGGAAACTGCTCGATTTTGCAGGCTGCACAGAGCCCGGAGCGGCTACCCCTCTTGCCGGCGGCGATATTTCCGACCCGTGGTATCACGGTAACTTCTCGCAGACCTACAGCGAAATTGAGATGGGTTGTAAAGGACTTATGCATTATCTTGCACTATGACAATGGAGCAAACAACCCCTCCCACCGATGACAGGGTTATTATGGGCATCGACCCGGGAACAAACCTTATGGGTTATGCCTTTATTGGCATAAACGGCAACCGCGCCCGTCTCATTGCTATGGGTGTCATCGACTTGCGCAAGTGCCACGACAGCTACATTAAGTTGGGAGAAATCTTTACCCGTGTGCAGGGGCTTATACAGTCGTTTCTCCCCGACGAGCTTGCCATTGAGGCGCCGTTCTTCGGGAAGAATGTGCAGAGTATGCTCAAACTCGGGCGTGCGCAAGGCGTAGCAATCGCCGCTGCCATAAGCCGCGATGTGCCCATTCACGAATATGCTCCTTTGAAAATAAAAATGGCAATAACGGGTAACGGAGGGGCTTCAAAGCAACAGGTGGCCGAAATGTTGCGCCGCCTGCTTAATATCTCAAGTGAAGAAATGCCCCGTTTTATGGATGCTACTGACGCGCTCGGTGCCGCCTACTGCCACTTTATTCAGCGCGGGCGCCCTGCCGTAACAACAAAATACAGCAGCTGGGCCGACTTTGCGCGCAAGAACAGCGACAAGGTCAAAGGTGTTTAGCGATAGAGGTTGTATGTTGTGCGCAGCACCTGGAATTCGGTGCGGCGGTTAAGTGCGTTGCACGTCTCTTGTTCCTCCTCGCTGAGGTTGCTTATGAACGCCTCGGTAAGCGTGTCGCCCTCTTTCAAGAAGGTGTATTTTTCAGTAAGTTTCTTGTTTACAACCTTCGGGCTCTCCTCGCCGTATCCCTTTGCAGTAAGGCGCTCGGCCACAATACCTTTGCCTATGAGATACTCTACGACCGCCTCGGCGCGAGCCTGCGAGAGCTTCTCGTTGTAGCTGCTCGTGCCTTTGTAGTCGCAGTGCGATGCAAGCTCTATTGTCACGTTGGGGTTGAGGTTGAGTAGTTCTACCAACTCGTCGAGCGATGCTGTCGACTCGGGTGTGAGCGTTGCCTTGTCGAACTCATAGAATATGTTGTCTATGAGCACGGGGCGTGTTACCGACGCTAGTTCAAAATCGCGCTGATAGGCTACGTTGCCTTCGTTGTTGTCGGTCGTGAGCTCTTGCATCGAGTTGAGATATCCTTTGCAGGTGCCCAGCATCACATATTTTACACCGGGGGTTACGCGCACCGAATAGGAGCCGTCTTTCATCACCCCGAAGCTTGTGTTTGTGCCGTCGTCGCCCACCATATAAATGACTGCGTCGGGCAATTCGTATCCATCCTTTTCATAAATCCAGCCGCTTAGGGTGTGCACTGTCTCGGGCAAGAGGAACGAATAAATGTGGTCCCAGCCGCGCGCGTCGCCGCGGTTCGATGAGAAATATCCGCGGTAGAGGCCCGGTGCGAAAGTTATTCCAAAATCGTCGCCGTTGGAGTTGAGCGGTGCCATAGGGTTTTTAATCTCCCATTCGTTTTCGCCGCTCTGTGTGGCATAGAAAATGTCGAGGCCGCCCATCCCCGGGTAGCCGTCCGATGAGAAGAAGAGCTCGCCGCCGGGGCCGAATGCGGGGAATTGTTCATCGCCCTCGGTGTTTATTCCGCTGCCCAGGTTCTCCACAAGATTCTCTTTGGCCTTGTTTGTTCCAATGTAGTAACGCCACAGGTCGAGGCCACCCTCGCCCCCTGCCATATTGGATGTGAAGTAGATCCACTCGCCGTCGGGCGACACTGCCGGGTGGGCAAAAAGTGAGAGTGAGTCGCTCGATATTTCAACTTTTTTGGCGCCGCCCCACGATGCGTCGCTACGGGTGCTGCTGTATATTGCAGCGTAGCGCGGGCTCTGGTTGTCGCTTACGCAACGGGTGAAATACATTGTTTTCCCGTCGGGTGAGAAGGCACAGGCGCCATCCTCGTACTCGCTGTTTATTTCACTCTCAATAATTTCGGTCTTCTGCCATTTTCCCTTTTCGTCGCGCTTGGTGAGGAAAATGTCGGCGCATTTTTGTCCTGTTATGCTGCTTGTGCCCTCGCCTTTAGCCTCTTTGCGTGTGGAGGTAGTAACAATCATAGTAGTGTCCTCGCCTACGTATGCGGGGCAGTAGTCGCTGCGCTGCCCGTTGAGCTCTTTCGAACGTTTCACAATGTATCGTCCGGGGTTTTCTTTCCATTGTTGCGATTGCAACGCCGACTGCAGGCCCACCTGTGCGAGCCTGTCATCGGAACTTTTCTGCAAGTAATCTTCGTAGTTTTTTGCGGCAGCCTTGTAGTCGCCCTTACGCAGCTGGGCGTCGGCAAGGTGGCGCAGGAGAAGGGAATCGGGATATTTGTAACGCACAGCGTTCATATATGCGCCCACTGCACGCACCGCATTATTGCTCTTGCGGTAGCATTCGCCCATCTTCCAGGCAACAACGGCGCGCTTCTCCTTCTCGCTTGCGGGTATTTTGCGGTAGGCCTTCTTGTACTGTTCAGCAGCCTCGTAATACTCATTAACGGCAGCAAACTGGTCGCCTTTTCTGATGGCTTTTTCGCTGCCGCACGAGAGGGTGAAGAGCGCGACGGTCAACGCCACGCACAATTGTATATATTTGTATTTTATACTATCAGTCATACAAGTATATAACTGATTTTTCGCGCGTAAATTGTATGGGCTACTCTTTTTTTGCGAAATTTTCTATTCTTTGGTTGTCGCTCAGCACATCGCGCACAATTTTGTTGAGCATCTCTTTGAGCTCGTCAATAAATGTCTTTGCGTCGTATTGCTTTTTTTCAATGTCGCGCAACTTCTTCTCCCATTGTCCGGTGAGTTCGGCACTTTTCAGGAGTTCGTTCTTTATTATTTTTATAAGTTCGGTGCCTGTGGGGGTGGCAACAATGTTCTTCTTCTCCCTGCGCATATAACCGCGTTTGAAGAGCGTTTCAATGATGTTCGCTCTTGTTGACGGGCGGCCTATGCCGTTCTCTTTCATAGCGTCGCGCAGCTCTTCGTTGTCCACGAACTTACCGGCAGTTTCCATTGCGCGCAGCAGGGTAGCTTCAGTATAGAACTTGGGCGGGCTTGTCCATTTTTCCGAGAGCTCGGGAACGTGCGGGCCGCTTTCACCCTTTTCGAAATGCGGCAATGTAGCCTCTTTCTCCTCTTTTTCGTCGCTGTTTTCTCCTGCAAACACCACTCTCCAGCCGGGTTCCAGTATCTCCCGGCCAGTAGCCTTGAACGGAATTTCGGCACTTTCGCCCAGCAATGTTGTGCTGCGGTATTTGCAGTCGGGGTAGAATATTGCAATGAAATGCAGTGTCACAAGGTTGTAGACCTTCTTCTCGAGGTCGCTTAATCCTTGCGGATACACTCCTGTGGGTATTATTGCGTGGTGGTCGGTAACCTTCTTGTTGTCGAACACCTTTTTCGATTTCATCAGTGTCTGCCCCATAAGGGGGGCTGTGAGTGTCTGATAGTCGCGCAAGCCCTTCAATATCGCGGGGCACTTGGGGTAGATGTCGTCGCTCAGGTAGGTGGTGTCTACGCGGGGGTAGGTGGTGAGCTTCTTTTCGTACAGCGACTGTATTGTCTGCAAGGTAACCTCGGCCGAAAGACCGAATTTCTTGTTGCAGTCGACCTGCAACGAGGTCAGGTCGTAGAGCGCGGGTGGCAGCTCCTTTCCATCCTTCTTGCTTATAGATGTAATTGTAAAGGGTTGCTCCTTAATTAGTTCGAGCAACTTCAAACCTTGCTCTTCGTTGGCAATGGGCTCAATGCCGGCGTTTGCCGCTTCGGCTTTTTTGTAGGCTTCGGCTGTGTCGAACGGCTCGCCTTTCTTTTCGGCTTTCTCTTTAAGTTTCTCAATTTCTGCCATAAGTTCCTCATCGCTCTTCTTCACAATTACGTTGAAGGTGGTGTCGCGGTACAAGGTCTTCAGCAGCCAATATTGCTTTGGTACGAAATTGGCAATCTCCTCGCAGCGTTTCACCACAAGGGCGAGCGTGGGTGTCTGCACGCGACCAATGGAGAGCACCTGCCGGTTCTTTCCATATTTGAGCGTGTAGAGGCGTGTGGCGTTCATTCCCAGCAACCAGTCGCCGATGGCGCGTGAGAGACCTGCCTCGTAGAGCGGCTTGTACTCGCTCTGGTCCTTAAGCGTTGAAAATCCCTCGCGTATGGCCTCCTCGGTGAGCGAAGATACCCACAAGCGTTTAACGGGACATTTTGCTTGAGCCTTCTGTATTACCCAACGCTGTATGAGCTCTCCCTCCTGGCCGGCATCGCCGCAGTTTATAATGCAGTCGGCGCTTTGCATAAGCTTTTCAATTGTTGCAAACTGCTTTTCTATTCCTTTGTCGTTTATCAGCTTTATGCCGAAGCGGGGCGGCACCATCGGCAGGCTCGAAAGGCTCCAACGCTGCCACATAGGGGTGTAGTCGCCCGGTTCTTTAAGCGTACAAAGGTGGCCGAAAGTCCACGTTACGCAATAGTTGTTACCTTCGTAAAAACCGTCGCGTTTGTTTCTCGCTCCAAGAACATCGGCAATCTCTTTTGCAACCGAGGGCTTCTCGGCGATGCACACAATCATTCTCGTTCTCTTCTTTTATTCTTGGTTAAGGAATATGTTCATAAGTTCACAGGCTGCCTTCGCGACGCTTGTTCCGGGGCCGAAGATGCCGATAACGCCGGCACGGTAGAGAAAATCGTAGTCCTGTGCAGGAATTACACCGCCTGCAAACACCATAATGTCCTCTCGGCCAAGTTTTGCAAGCTCCTCGATGAGCTGCGGGATGAGTGTCTTGTGTCCGGCAGCGAGCGACGAAACGCCCACTGCGTGCACATCGTTCTCGACAGCCTGGCGTGCAACCTCGGCGGGTGTCTGGAAGAGCATTCCCATATCGACATCGAAGCCGCAGTCGGCGTAACCGGTGGCAACCACCTTTGCACCGCGGTCGTGCCCGTCCTGTCCCATTTTGGCAATCATAACTCGGGGACGGCGTCCCTCTCTCTTTGCAAACTCTTCGGTCAGTCGACAAGCCTCCTTGAATGTCTCGTCGTTCTTGTTTTCAGCTGAATACACGCCCGATATTGTTCTTATTATTGCTTTATAACGCCCTGCAACGGCCTCGCAGGCGTCGGAAATCTCTCCAAGTGTGGCGCGCAGGCCGGCAGCCTCAACGGCAGCTTCGAGCAGGTTGCCCTCGCCACTGCGTGCACATTCGGTAATTTTTTCGAGTGCGGCTTTCACGGCTGCCTCGTCGCGGTTCTTGCGGTTGCGTTCAATGGCTTCGAGTTGCTCCTTGCGCACGGCAGTGTTGTCAATTTCGAGAATATCAATAGGTTCCTCCTCGTCGAGACAATAAGCGTTTGTGCCCACAATTATCTGCTTGCCACTGTCTATGCGTGCTTGTGTGCGTGCCGCAGCCTCCTCGATGCGCATTTTGGGCAAACCTGTCTCAATGGCTTTTGCCATACCTCCCAGCTCCTCAATCTCCTGTATGAGTTTCCACGCCTTTTCGGCAATCTCTTTTGTGAGGCTCTCAACGTAGTACGAACCGCCCCAGGGGTCGATTACACGGCAGATGTTTGTCTCCTCCTGCAGGTAAATCTGTGTGTTGCGGGCAATGCGTGCCGAAAAATCGGTGGGCAGGGCAATTGCCTCGTCGAGGGCATTTGTGTGCAGCGACTGTGTGTGTCCCATTGCAGCGCTCATTGCCTCAATCACTGTGCGGCCCACGTTGTTGAAGGGGTCCTGCTCGGTTAGCGACCAACCCGATGTCTGGCAGTGTGTGCGCAGAGCCATCGATTTGGGGTTCTTGGGGTTGAACTGCTTTATTATCTTGGCCCACAGCATACGTGCGGCGCGCATTTTTGCAATCTCCATAAAGGGGTTCATACCAATGCCCCAGAAGAACGAAAGGCGTGGTGCAAAAGCATCGATGTCGATGCCTGCCTCAACACCTGCGCGTACATATTCGAGTCCGTCGGCAAGGGTGTATGCAAGCTCAATATCGGCCGAAGCTCCGGCCTCCTGCATATGATAGCCCGAAATTGATATTGAATTGAATTTGGGCATTTTCTGCGATGTATAGGCAAAAATGTCGCTGATTATGCGCATTGAGAATGCGGGCGGGTAAATATATGTGTTGCGCACCATAAACTCCTTGAGAATGTCGTTCTGGATTGTTCCAGCCATCTCTTCGAGCTTCGCACCCTGTTCAAGAGCCGCGTTTATGTAGAACGCAAGCACGGGCAGCACTGCACCATTCATTGTCATTGAAACGGACATCTTGTTCAAGGGGATACCGTCGAACAACTGCTCCATATTTTCCATACAGCAGATTGATACTCCGGCTTTTCCCACATCGCCCACCACTCGCTCGTTGTCGGGGTTGTAGCCGCGGTGAGTGGGTAGGTCGAATGCTACCGAGAGGCCTTTCTGTCCCGATGCAAGGTTGCGACGGTAGAAGGCGTTACTCTCCTCGGCGGTTGAAAAACCGGCATACTGTCGTATGGTCCACGGGCGGAAGGTGTACATCATAGAATAGGGACCGCGCAGGAAGGGTGGCAGACCTGCTGCATAGTCGAGGTGCTCCATCTCCTTGAGGTCGTCGGCGGTGTACACGGGCTTTACGTTAATGTGCTCGGCTGTCTCCCAGCAGTTGCCCTCCATTGGTGCCACGGTTGCGGCTGTGTTGCCCGCAAAAATATCTATATTGTTGAAATTCTTTCTCATAGCTGTGTGTAATTATATGCCCAACTTTGCGTTAAGAGCCTTCAATGTTTCAAGAACATTCACTCTCACGTGTATGAAATTCTCAATGCCGGCCTTCTGCAGCTCCTCGCTGCATGCAGGTGCTCCCGCAACAATGAAAAGCGCTTTGTCTTTTACCGCTTCGTAAGCGGGTATTGCGTAGAGGGCATATTCGTCGTCGCTTGAACAGATGACTACAATGTCGGCCTGTGCGTCGAGCGCAGCTTTTGCACCCTCCTCGACACTGCCGAAGCCAAGGTTGTCTATAACCTCGTAACCGGCTGTTGCAAGGAAATTGCAGGAGAACTGTGCTCTTGCCTGTCTCATAGCAAGGTTGCCGATAGTGAGCATAAACGCTTTGGGGCGCTTGCCGCTGTTCTCTGTCGCAAGGCGCAACTGCTCGAACTCCTCTCCCAGGCGGCAGGGTTTCAGCCCCTCGCCCTCACTGCACGAACAAGCTGCCGACACCGCTTTTTTGCCGTTGCTCGTCTCGGTGAAGTTGGGGTATTGGTTGGTTCCCAGGAGAATCTCCTTGCGGCGTGCAAGTGCAGTGCGTCTTTCGGTTGCCGATGCTTCGGCCTTTGCCTTTATTTCGCCGCTCTTTATTGCTGCACCGAAACCGCCTGCTTCCTCCGTCTGCAGGAAAAGCTTCCACGCCTCGGCTGCAATTGATGCTGTGAGGCTCTCGACGTAATATGAGCCTCCTGCGGGGTCGGCAACGGCGTCAAGGTGGCTTTCGTGTTTGAGAATAAGTTGCTGGTTCTTTGCTATGCGTTCGGCAAAGTCGGTAGGTGTTTCGTACACCGAATCATAGGGCTTAACGGTAATTGACTCGACACCGGCAATAGCAGCGCTCATAGCCTCGGTTTGTGTACGTAGCATATTTACGTATGAGTCGAAAAGTGTGAGGTTGAAAGATGTTGTCTCGGCGTGAACAACCATTTTGCAGGCCTCTTTGCAGGTGGTGTATTGCTCCACGATCTTAGACCACAGGAGACGCGCTGCACGGAATTTTGCAATCTCCATAAAGAAGTTGCTCGAAATTCCGAAGTTGAACTTAATCATCTTTGCAGCCTTGCAGCCGTCAGTTCCCGCGTCGGTCATTGCCTGCATATATTCGTTACCCCACGCAAGTGCGTAGCCTAACTCCTGGGTAATGTAAGCTCCACTGTTGTTCAGTGCAATTGCATTTACTGCCACAGTGCGGAATTTGGGCATCTCCTCGGTTGCTTTGGCAATGGCTTTTATTTCTGTTGTATAGTCCTCTATTATCTTGCCTTTGCACAGCTCTTTGCTCAGCGGGTCGTAGTTGAGCGAGCCGCTAATGGCTGCCAACTCGTAACCTTTGCTCTTGTAATAAGAGACGAGCAGGGTGGCAAGCTCTGCTGCACGTTTTATACAGGTGTCGAAATTGAGCTCAATTTCCTGTGGGTTGATGCCGCACAGGAGCTGTTCGATGTATCCGGCCGATAGTGCCGAACTCTTTAGCTTGAAGCCGATGGCGGTAACGCCCTCTTTTATCATTTTAAGGGCTTTATAGTTGGCAACAGTTGCATCGTCGGCCACAATTTCGGTTCTTATGAGCCAATTGTTCTGTGTGCTGTTTCCGCGCGTGTATGGGAACTCGCCCGGTAGCTCGGTGGCGACGGCTGTGTTTACGTCCTCTTTGCGGTAGAAGGGGTTGACGCTGAACCCTTCGTTTGTTTTCCACACCATCTTCTTTTCATAGTCGGCACCTTTGAGGTCCTCGACTATCTTTTCCTTCCATAATTCGGCGGTAACGGGTGGAAATTCGCTAAAAAGTCTCTCCTTTTCCATTTTATATAGTTGTTTGTTTGTAATAGTCAATGTTGTTGCAGGGGCAACGGAAAGCAAAGTTATAAATATTTTTATAAAGTGAGCACGAATTAAAATAAAATAATAACTTTGCAATGATGTTAAGATGGTGGGCAGCTTCAGTTTGTCCCCTTTCAATTATAAAAATATGTGTATTGCTTTAATAAAGAGAGCTGTTGCGGCTTTTGCCGCTCTATTTTTTGTGCTTGCGGTGCAGGCGCAAGGTTACTATGACCCGGTAAATAATCTGCAGGGTGGTGAAAAACTTAAAAATGCATTACACCGGCTGCTGAGGGAGCACAAGGTTATAAGTTACGGTAGCGGTGCCTCCTCCACCTGGGGTGCATTCTACACAACCGATGTTGTTGCCGGAACAAAAAATCAGGTGGCCGATATGTATTCAGGCACAGTGCGCTATTTTGGAGCAAAAGGAGAGTCGGTTGAGGGAATGAATATCGAACACAGCCTTCCCAAAAGCTGGTGGGGTGTTTCCGATGTTGCCGACGAATTCAATGCCTACTACGACCTTCATCATCTCAATCCATCGGATCAGGATGCCAACCAGAGAAAAAGTAACTATCCGCTCGCCAAGCTTGAAAGCATAACGTGGAACAACGGAGTTTCTTTTGTGGGCAAGGCGACAATCGATGGCAAGGCGACAAACGCTTTTGAGCCGTGCGACGAATATAAGGGCGATTTTGCACGCACCTATATGTATATGTTCACCTGCTACCATGATTACCAGTTTCGTACAACCCTGATGAACTACGAAAGCAGCACCTATCCCACGTTGAAGCCGTGGGCGGTGGAACTTTTGCTCAAATGGCACAACCAGGATCCTGTGAGCGAGAAGGAGATAGCCCGCAATAATGCCGTGTTTGAGGTTCAGGGTAACCGTAATCCTTATATAGACTATCCGCAGCTTGCTCATTATGTTTGGGGCGACTCGGTGGATTATGTATTTAAGCTCGATGGTCGTCTCTTCCCCAGTGGAAAAGAGCAGGGCGTATATGCAAAAGAGTATTTCTCGGTTGGCCTCGGTGGGTTCAAAAGTGTTGAAACTGTGGGCTCTTTCCCGTGGCAGTGTAAAAAAGGTTGTGTTGAAGCCAGCGCCTACGATTCGTCGACCGATACCAATTATGCCGCCGAAAGCTGGCTCGTTTCGCCCACAATGGACTTTTCGTCAGCGCAGCGTGTTGCAATATCTTTTGAGTATATCACGAAGTATAACGAGTCGGGCAAGGTCGCTGAAAACAACCAATTGCTCATAAGCGACAATTACACGGGCGATGTGAGCGCGGCCACTTGGGAGATAATAGACTTTTCGGTGTCGGGCAGCACAAACTATGCATCGGCATTCAACGTTGTCGACAAATTGTTGGTTCCCTCAAATTACATTGGCAAGAGTGGTGTTACAATAGCTTTCAGATATAGTTCTTCGGGCGTTAAATCGGCTACGTTCAGAGTGAAGAATCTTGTAGTCGGCGAGGTGTCCGAGGGTGAAGGCAATGTCGGTGGCAGCGGCGGTAATACAGACGACGATGACACAACAGGCGACGGCGATGACAATGTTGGCAACGAAACTCCGCTCGTGCCGGGTATGTACAGCTTGTTGTTCGATGCCTCTAATATCTCTGTTGGCGACTCTGTAATCATTGTGTACGAAACTTTTGCTATGGGCGCGCAAACGGATAATTACCGCGAGAGCCTCGATGGGGTGGTTGTGAAAGACAACACACTGCAATCGTGTCCGGCCGGCACCCAGGTGCTTGTCGTTGAGCAGGGAACAAAAGCCGGAACAT
Source organism: Bacteroidaceae bacterium (assembly GCA_045636125.1). Classification (GTDB taxonomy): domain Bacteria; phylum Bacteroidota; class Bacteroidia; order Bacteroidales; family Bacteroidaceae; genus HGM04593. Next base: position 99,430 of record JAZTWX010000010.1, on the reverse strand, counting down.
TTGCCTTTAATGCCGGTGGGCGATATCTTGCAGCGGTGTCGAGCAGCAGCAACTATTTGCGCTCGCTCGGGAGTGTTACCGACGCTGCAAGCTGGTCGGTCGACATTGCAGCCGACGGCGCCGCCACCATTGTCTCGCAAGGCAGCTACACAAGAAACATCTTGCAGTATAACACGCAGAGCCCCCGTTTCTCTTGCTACAAGGGTACGCAAAAAATGGTAAATATCTATGTAAAAAAGGTAGGCGGTGAAACATCGGCACCCATTATCTTTGCAGGCGACAACGAAACGGTCGATGTATACAACCTCTACGGAGTTTGTGTCAAGAAGGGTGCAGAAGCATCTGCTCCTTTGCAGAACCTCCCCGCGGGTATGTACATTATAAATAACAGGAAAGTATTCAAGAGAAATTGACCGTTCCGTTCCTTTTGAATATTAACTAAATAAAACCTATAGCCTTGAACAAGATAATAAATCCGCAATACAAGCATCTGGAGGCGCAGTTGATTGACATTGTAAACGGCAATTACACTCCCGCCCACGTATTCTGCAACAAACGCAATGTCGTTGAAAAGGTAATGATAGATGGCAAGCCCTACGTGGTGAAGAGATTCAAACGCCCCTCGTTTATAAACCGTGTGGCCTATCTTGTGCGCAAGTCAAAAGCCCACCGCGCCTACGAATATGCGTCGCTACTGCTCGAAAACGGAGTGTCAACCCCTGCGCCCGTAGCCTATTTCGAAACCTACAAGGGCGGTCTTTATGACAAGGCCTGCTTCATCTCGGAATATACACCACACAAGCTGTTGGAAACTGTGTATACAGACGATATTCCAGCAGAAAAACGCGACAAAATTCTGCTCGCCTTCTTGGATTTTCTCTCGGGGCTCTATGCCAAGGGAATTGTGCCTATGGATCTTAATGCGGGAAACGTCTTCTATGATGAAAAGGCCGGGGAGCTTGAATTTTCCCTTATCGATATCAACCGTATGAAATTCGGTGTCGCAGCTTCGCAGAGCGATTATATACGCTCAATAGAGCAGTGCTTCTACCCAATGCCGCAACTATACAATTTTGTTATGCTATATTGCGAGAAGTACGATGTCGCTCCCTTTGAGCTAATGCACAAGGTGCTTGCACTGCGCGTTAAACGCCGTGCCCGCAATCGCTTCAAACGCAAAATGCGCGAGCGTCGCAAGAAGTAATCTATGAAAGTTCTATAACCTCGACGTCCTTGAACGCAGAGCCGTCGATGGTGAGTTTTACAAGGGTGCGCACCTGTTGCCACCCTTGTTTTCCTGCTGCCCCGGGGTTGATGTGCAGGCAGCCCACGATGGGGTCATATTTTATCTTCAGAATATGTGAGTGCCCCGAAACGAAAAGCTGCGGCCGTTCGGTGTAAACGGCGTTGCGAATAGATGCGTCGTAACGCCCGGGGTAGCCGCCAATGTGTTTCATAATCACATTGCAATCCTCAATCTTGAACCGCAGCGTCTCGCTGAAACGTCGGCGAAGGTCGCCGCCGTCGATGTTCCCGTGTACGGCGCGCACAGGCCTGTGCTCTTCGAGCTTGTCTATTATTACCTGCGAGCCAATGTCTCCAACGTGCCAAATTTCATCGCAGTCGTTGAAGTGCAGCAGGTATTTGTCGTCCCAGTGGCTGTGCGTGTCCGAAAGGATGCCTATTCTCTTCATTCCCCGGTGCGGCTTTTTATGAAATTGTAGAGAAAATCCACTGTACCCTCTATGCCCAAGCGCGACGAGTTTATGCATAGGTCGTAGCTCTGCGCCTCTCCCCAGCGGGTGGTGGCATAGTAGTCGTGGTACGAACGGCGTTTTTTGTCGCCCTTTTCCATAAGTTCCTTGGCCTTCTCGTTGCTCACGGCCTCTTTTCCGGCAATGCGGGCAATGCGGTCGTTCTTGTCGGCAGTAATGTAGATGCTTGTAATGCCCGGGTGGTCGCGCAGTACATATTCGGCGCAGCGGCCAATTATTATGCAATTCTCCTTTTGTGCAATCTGTCGTATCACCTCGCTCTGAATCTTGAAGAGGCTGTCGCTCTCCAGGCAGCTGCCTGTGCCCGAAAATACATTTGACAGCGAACCGTGTATGCTGAACACGCTGCCGAAAAGGCTGTCCGACTCTCTCTCGTCGGCACTCTCGAACACGGTGGTGTCGAGCCCGCTCTCCTTCGCAGCGAATTTAAGCAGCTTTTTGTCGTACACGGGTATCTGCAGCTTTTGTGACAGTTTTTCGGCTATCTCTTTTCCGCCGCTGCCAAGCTGGCGGCCTATGGTAATTACAAAGTCTTTCATATATCAGTTATAGATTCGTTATACAATGTTACCGTTTCTCTTCCACTCGTTGAACTGCTTTTTTAGCATATAGATTGTTAGCATTGCTGCTATAAAGTCGGAAATAGGCGCGCTGAACCATACACCGTTCTCGCCATATATCATAGGCAGAATGACGAGCAAGGGGATGAGGAAGAGTATCTGCCTTGTGAGCGAGAGGAAAATCGATTTTTTTACCATACCGATGCTCTGGAAAAAGTTTGTTGTAACCATTTGGAAACCAATGAGCGGCATCATTGCCGACATAATGCGCATAGCCTTTGCGGCGCAGGCTATGAGTGTGGCGTCGGTTGTAAAGGCACGTGCAATGGTCTCGGGGATAAACTCGTTGAGTGTAAAGCCTATAATCATTACAATGCTTGCGATGATGCAGGTCTGTTTGAAAGTCTCGTTCACACGGTTGTGAAGCTTCGCACCATAATTGTAGCCCACAATAGGTTGCATACCCTGTGTGATGCCCAGCACAATCATTACAAAGATGAATATCACGCGGTTGGCAATGCCGTAAGCGGCAATGTCCATATCTCCGTTCTCGCCATATGTGCGCAATCCCTTGTTCACCATAATTACCACAAGGCAGGCTGCAGCATTAATGAAGAACGGCGATGTTCCAATGCTCAGAATGCTCTTTACAACGTGTGTCTTCAACTTATAGATACCCTTTTGCAGGTGCAACAGCTCGTTGGGGTTGCTCAGGATGCGAATCTGCCACACAAGGGTTATACATTGTGCTATAATGGTTGCAAGCGCGGCTCCCTGTATGCCCCAGCCAAAAACATATATGAAAAGAGGGGTGAGGATTATGTTGCCGATAACGGTTATAATGGTGGCGGTCATTGCCTGGCGAGGGTGGCCGGCTGCACGCAACGCGGCGTTTATACCAAAATAGAGGTGGGTGATAATGTTGCCAAGAAGAATTACGACCATATAGTCGCGTGCAAAGGGCAATGTGGCTTCGCTCGCTCCAAAGAAACAGAGGACGGGGTCGAGGAACAGGAGCGAAACGCCTGCAAACAGCGTTCCCACTATAATGTTCAGCGTAACAATGTTGCCAAGAATAAGCTTTGCCGACTCATAGTCCCTTTGTCCCAGCCTCACCGACAACTGCGTGGCTCCACCAAGGCCCACCATTGCACCGAATGCTGCCGAAAGGTTCATAAACGGGAAAGTGGTCGCGAGGCCCGAAATTGCGAGTGCTCCCACTCCTTGTCCAATGAAAACACTGTCAATCATATTGTAAAGCGAGGCTGCAATTTGGGCGATGATCGCGGGGATGGCGTATTGCGTGAGCAGTTTGCTTATCTTTTCTGTCCCAAGCTCGGTGGGCGCCTTTTTCTCATTTGTCTCCATATACGTGGTGTTGTTTTTGCAAAATTTAAGTGCAGCAATTGCAACGTATGCGGTAAAAGTTGTATCTTTGAAATTGTAAATTCCAAGATATGCGGCACACGCTGTGTATAGTTGCAAAGTTAATGAAAATAATTAAAAAGTGAATCACATTTTCGGCCGATGATAAAAAATAGTAAAAGTGTGCTTGTGGGAATGAGCGGTGGAATAGACAGCACCGCCGTGTGCAGTATGTTGCTTGCCGACGGGTACAAGGTCGTGGGGCTTACTCTCGTAACCTGCGACTCGTCGCTGAAAGCAGCCGATGATGCCGCCGAGCTTGCGCGCAATATGGGTATCCGGCACCACGTGGCCGATATTCGTGCAGAATTTCGCGAGGCGGTGGTGCAGCCTTTCATCGACAGTTATCTGAGCGGCCGCACTCCCAACCCTTGCGTAAACTGCAACCCCGAAATAAAATTTGCACAGCTGCTCGCGTGGGCCGATAAGCTGGGCTGCGAATATGTAGCGACCGGCCATTATGTGAAGCTCGAAACAATAGGCGACAAGGTATACATATGCACGGGCGACGATTGCCGCAAGGACCAGAGCTACTTTTTGTGGAGGCTCACGCAGGAACAACTGAAACGTGTGCTTTTCCCGCTTGGCGACCGCGATAAAAATTCTGTGCGCGACTATCTGCGCGAGCAGGGGCTCAAAAGTGTCTCCGAGGGTGGCGAGAGTATGGAGGTGTGCTTTATCCCCGGCGACTACCGCGACTTTTTGCGTTCCAATGTCCCCGATATTGACACCCGCGTGGGCGAGGGGGCTTTTGTGGATAGCGCCGGCAAGGTGCTCGGCCGTCACGCAGGCTTTCCTTTCTACACGGTGGGGCAGCGTAAGGGCCTCGGCATTGCACTGGGTTACCCCGCATACGTGCTCAAGATAAATGCGGCAAAAAACACAGTGATGCTCGGTAGCGAAGAGATGCTCGCCACCCGCTATATGCTCGTTGAAGAGCCTCAATGGGTGGGCGATGTCCCCGCCGATGGTCTTGCTGTGCGCGTGCGCTACCGTAGCCGCGCGGTGCCCTGCGAGCCGCCTGTCAAGGTGGCCGACGGGTTGTGGCTCGTGCGTTTCGGGCACGATGTTTCGGCAATTACTCCGGGGCAGTCGGCCGTGTTCTATGTGGGCAATATGGTAGTGGGCGGTGCATTTATTGCGTCGCAACGTGGTATTAATCAATGGATAAACGAATATAATGGATAACGTAGCCGAGCCTCTCTCGCTCTTCTCCCTGAATAATATGGTGCGTGGCGCAATTGCCTCGGGCGTGCCGGGAGCCTATTGGGTTACGGGTGAGCTAAGCGAGGTGCGCGAAACATCGGCGGGGCATTGTTACATTGAACTTGTGGAGCGCAGCGAGTCGGCGCGCGACATTGTGGCAAAGGCCCGCGGCACAATATGGTCGCGCATATATACCCTGTTGAAGCCCTATTTCCTTGAACAGACAGGCGAGCCTTTTGCCGCAGGGCTTAAAGTACTGCTCAAAGTAACCGTGGTGTTCCACGAACTTTACGGTTATTCACTCGACGTTTGCGATATTGAACCCTCTTTCACGGTGGGCGACATTGCCCGTCAGCGGCAGCTCATTCTTGCACGCCTCACCGCCGAGGGTGTAATAAACCTGAATAAAGAATTGCCCTTTCCGGCTCTCCCGCAGCGGGTGGCTGTAATTTCATCCTCTTTTGCTGCAGGTTACGGCGATTTCTGCGACCAGTTGCTCAACAATCTTTATGGCTTTGTCTTTTACCCCGCCCTCTTTCCCTCTCCTATGCAGGGGAACAAGGTGGAGCAGGGCATAATAGCAGCATTGGATAAAATTGCCGAAAATGCCCATTGCTGGGATGTAGTTGTTATAATACGTGGCGGTGGAGCTACAAGCGAGCTGAGCTGTTTCGATACATACGACCTTGCCAACAACTGTGCGCAATTCCCGTTGCCTATAATAACCGGCATCGGGCACCACCGCGACGACACGCTTATAGACGCCGTGGCTCACACGCGGGTGAAGACACCCACCGCAGCAGCCGAGCTTCTGGTGCAGTCACTTGCGGCGCAGGAGGCGGCTCTCGACTATATGCAGGACTGCATAACGCAAGCGGCAACCGATATTACCGATGCCTGCAAGAGACGAATGACAACTTTGTTACAACAGCTGCCGGTGTTTGTTAAAATGCACATCGACAGGCAGTTGCACAAGCTTGATGTGTGGCAGAAACTCTCGGAGGCAGCCTCCCCTGCACGCATCCTCTCTATGGGCTACACGCTCACAAGAGCAGGCGGCAAGGTGGTGCGCAGCGCAAGCGACATAAAGCCGGGCGACGAGGTTGAAACGCTCACTGCCGACGGGAAATTCGTAAGTATAGTAAAAGAAAAAACAAAAGATAATGAATAACAACGACACAATGAGCTACAACCAGGCGATGGGTAGGCTCGAAGAGATAATGAACTGCATACAGAGCGGGGCAGTGGATATTGAAAAACTCACCGATGCGCTGCAAGAGGCCGACACGCTCATAAAATTCTGTCACGCAAAATTGCATAAAGTCGACGAGGATGTAAAGGCGCTGTTGCAAAATATTGCCTCTGGCGGGGCCGATGCTTGAAAAAAAAACAATAAATCCCCCTTTTTTATTAATTATGATTATCTTTGCATCTGCTTTGTGCCCGCAGGGTGCATTGCTCTTCGACTTGTATAAATAAAAACGACTATATGAAAAATCTAGATTGGGCAAACATCGGCTTCGGATACAGAAAGACCGATTATAATGTACGTTGCTACTACCGCGACGGTGCGTGGGGCAAAATTGAAACAAGCTCCTCGGAATATATTAATATGCATATGGCAGCAACCTGTCTGCACTACGGCCAGGAGGCTTTCGAGGGATTGAAGGCTTTTCGTGGAAAGGACGGCAAGGTGAGAATCTTCCGCCTCGAAGCAAACGCCGAGCGCCTGCAGCAGACCTGTGACGGAATTCTTATGCCCCACGTGAGCGTGGAACTTTTCCGTGAGATGGTAACAAAGGTTGTGGAGCTTAACAAAGATTATATCCCCCCTTATGAAAGCGGAGCGTCGCTCTACATCCGTCCGTTGCTCATTGGAACAAGTGCGCAGGTGGGCGTGCACCCTGCTTCGGAGTATCTGTTCATAATCTTCGTAACTCCCGTCGGCCCCTATTTCAAAGGCGGCTTCTCAACCAATCCTTACGTTATCATCCGTGAGTACGACCGTTCGGCGCCTCTCGGTACAGGAAAATACAAGGTGGGCGGTAACTACGCTGCCAGCCTCCGTGCCAACAAACTTGCCCACGATTTGGGCTACTCTTGCGAGTTCTATCTCGATGCAAGAGAGAAAAAATATATCGACGAGTGCGGCGCAGCCAACTTTATCGGAATCAAGGACAATACCTATGTAACCCCTCTTTCAACATCTATTCTCCCCTCAATCACCAATCGCAGCTTGCAGCAGATTGCAAAGGATATGGGAATGAAGGTGGAAATCCGTCCCATCCCCGAAGAGGAGCTTACAACATTTGAGGAGGCCGGTGCTTGCGGTACAGCGGCGGTGATTTCTCCCATCGAGCGCATCGACGACCTTGAAACTGGCAAGTCCTACGTTATTTCAAAGGATGGCAAGCCCGGTCCTGTGTGCACAAAGCTCTACGAGCACTTGCGCGCAATTCAGTATGGCGACGAGCCCGATACATATGGTTGGGTAACAGTGCTCGATATTTAATTTTCAATCAAGGGTTTAATAATTATTATAGGTGTTAGTGGGAACTTCAATATCATATAGAAATATCGGTTGGGAGACACTCAGTGGTAAATGGGGCAGTGCCGCTATGTTTACCTTGGTCTATCTGCTCATTGCTATGGGCTTAACAACTGTGGAGTCGCAAATATGGGAGTATAGCATTATTTCAACCCTTTTGCTTATGCCTGTGCAGTATGGCTATGTCATTGCTTTTTTGGATAGCCTGCGCAGTGGTGAAGATTTTAATATAAAAAGCCTGTTTGGTGGCTACAACGACTGGTCGCGTATCACCGGTACATATCTGTTGGTGCAAATCTTCACAGTCTTGTGGATGCTTCTTCTAATTGTTCCGGGCATAATAAAGGCTATCTCGTACTCCCAAACATTTTATGTGCTGAAAGATAACCCTTCGCTCTCGTATAATGCTGCAATAGAACGCAGTATGGAAATGATGCAAGGGCATAAATGGGAATATTTCTGCCTATACTTCTCGTTTATCGGTTGGATTCTGCTCGTAATTATCTCTTTTGGTGTAGCTTCGCTCTGGGTTTCTCCTTATATGAGCGCAACTTTCGCCGGTTATTACGAAAAACTGAAGGCTGAATACGAAAACAATAAAACTGCAGCATAATTATGGGAAAAGGTAAGTTGAAGAAATTTGCCGATATGGCGCAATATCCCAACGTGATAGAGCACCACTATTCGGTTGCCGATGCTACTCCTTTTGAAATGCGCGGCAACTGGCATCGTGATTTTTTCAAGAACGACAATCCTATAGTGTTGGAGCTTGGTTGCGGCCGCGGAGAGTACACCGTGGAGCTTGCCCGTCGCTTCCCCGACAAGAATTTCATAGGTGTGGACATTAAGGGTGCGCGCATGTGGACAGGCGCAACCGACGCAATAAAGAACAACCTTACAAACGTGGGCTTCCTGCGCACCACAATTGAAATTATCGACCACTTTTTTGCTGCAGGCGAGGTTAGTGAAATATGGCTCACTTTCCCCGACCCGCAGATGAAAAAATATACCAAACGCCTTACATCGTCGCTTTTCCTGGAGCGTTACAGCCGCATTCTTGCGCCCGATGCTGTAATACACCTGAAAACCGACAGTAATTTTATGTTCACCTACACAAAATATGTTACCGAGGTGAACGCCCTCCCCGTGGTGGAGTGTATCGATAATATATATGCACAGGAGAGTGTGAGCGACATTCTCTCCATACGCACCTACTACGAATCGCAGTGGTTGGAGCGCGGAATAACAATCAAATATATATCATTCGGGCTCGCCGGTAAAAAAACCTTCACCGAGCCTTGTGTGGAAATTGAGCTCGACGAGTATCGCAGCTATAACCGTAGCAAGCGTAGCAGTCTGCTCACAAGCAAGTAAGAATTATGCTTAAACATATAGTAATGTGGCGCTTTGTGGAAGGCGCAAAAGGAAAAAACCGCGTGGAGCACGCGCAGTGGATGAAAGAGCACCTGGAGGCGTTGGTGGGTGTTGTGCCCGAAATACGCTCGTTGGAGGTTGGCGTGAACAACAACCCCTCGGCATCGGCATACGACGCAGTGCTTGTGTCTACATTCGATAATAAGGAGGCGCTTGACAGCTACAAGGTGAACCCCGCCCATTTGGCTGTTGCGGCATATTGTAAAGAGGTGCGCGAGGCGCGTGCCGATGTAGACTTTGAAATATAATTTCTCTATGGCACTCTATCCCAAACTCATACTCGACGCACTCGAAAAGGTGCGTTACCCCGGCAACGGCAAGAATCTCGTTGAGGCCGAAATGGTCGACGATAATATTCGCATCGAAGGCAACAAAGTATCTTTTTCGCTAATCTTTGAAAAACCCACCGACCCTTTTATCCGTTCGGTTGTAAAATCGGCCGAAACGGCTATCCTCACATACGTGGGTAAGGATGTTGACATTGTGGGCAATATCACGGTTGTGGCACGCCAGGCAGCGCGCCCCGAGGTTGGAAAGTTCCTGCCGCAGGTGAAAAACGTAATTGCAATCTCGTCGGGCAAGGGTGGTGTAGGAAAATCCACCGTATCGGCCAATCTTGCAATAGCCCTCGCACGCTTGGGCTATAAAGTGGGCCTTTTGGATGCCGATATTTTCGGCCCCTCAATCCCCAAAATGTTCAGCGTGGAGGATGCACGCCCTTACAGCGAGCATATCGACGGCCGCGATCTCATTCAGCCCATTGAAAAATATGGTGTAAAACTGCTCTCGATAGGCTTTTTCGTGGATCCCGAGCAGGCTGTCCTGTGGCGTGGAAGTATGGCCAGCAACGCTCTTAAACAGCTTATTGCCGACGCTAATTGGGGCGAGCTCGACTATTTCCTTATCGACCTTCCTCCCGGCACAAGCGACATACACCTCACAATTGTGCAGTGTCTTGCGCTCACCGGTGCAGTGGTGGTTACAACTCCCCAGCAGGTGTCGCTTGCTGCAGCAATAAAGGGTATAAATATGTTTATAAACGACAAGGTGGCTGTTCCAATCTTGGGCGTGGTGGAAAATATGGCGTGGTTCACTCCCGCCGAACTCCCAGGCAACAAATATTACATCTTCGGCAAAGAGGGTGGCAAGCGTATGGCCGAAGCCTACAATATCCCTCTTATAGGCCAGATTCCTCTTGTGCAGAGCATCTGTGAGAGTGGCGACGAGGGTGTGCCCATTGCGATGAAAAACACCCCCGATGGCCTTGCCTTTATGGAGGTTGCAGCAGCGTTGGTGGAAAAGACTACCAAACGCAACGAACAGTTGCCGCAGACTAAAATAGTGGAAACACACTAGGATTTGACTAAAAAGCAAATCACTTCGTTACGCTTGCCTTAAAAGCCTCATTTACGCTTGGTAAACTACGGCCTTTTAAGTCTACGCAAGCCTTGAGCTTTGCTTTTTATTCACTCCCAATAAAAGAGGGTGCCAAATTTGGCGCCCTCTTATTCGTATATAATTGGTGGCATTACATTATCTCCCGTACTTTGTAGTAGAAAAAGACAGCTGTTGCTACAAGCACCGCGCCCACAGCTCCATAGAGCAGGCGGCCGCGTTTGCGTCCTATCCGTTTCACAACAGGTTCGGCGTTCTTCGATGCAAAGAACCACTCCCAGTTGAAAGCGGCTGCCAGCAATGCAGTAACGCCTGCTGCAACGAATATTGTCTGAATAATGCTGTGCAGAACCATTATTTATCCTTTTCAACCCAGCCCTGTGCGCGCAACTCCATCTCCACACCGTCGCGGGTGATGAGTGCAAGTCCCATACTGCTGTCGACAACGTGTCCTATGATTTTTACATCCTTCATTGCGGCTACCTTTTCGTGGTCGGCAATGGGCACGGTAAAGAGCAGTTCATAATCGTCTCCGCCGTTGAGCGCGCAGGTAATGACATTCATATTGAGTTCCTCGGCCATAATGGCTGTCTGGTAGTCAATGGGTATGCGCTCCTCGTAGATGCGGCAGCCTTTGTTGCTCTGCTTGCAAATGTGCATAAGTTCCGACGAGAGGCCGTCCGAAATATCTATCATTGCTGTGGGGGTGATATTCTCCTCGCGCAGTTTCTCAATGATGTCTTTGCGTGCCTCGGGCTTGAGCTGGCGCTCCAGAATGTACTCTTTTCCTGCAAAGTCGGGCTCAATGTCCTTGCCTGCAGTTGCAATCTTTTCACGCTCGAGTAGCTGAAGTCCCATATAGGCTGCTCCCAGATTGCCGCTCACGCAAATGAGGTCGGTCTCTTTTGCTCCGCTGCGCTTTACGCTTGTGCCTTTGGGTGCAGTTCCTATCACGGTGATGCTTATAGTAAGGCCTGTGAGTGACGATGTGGTGTCACCTCCCACGATATCGACATTATGGCGGCTGCAGGCGAGTTTGAGTCCTTCGTAAAATTCCTCAACATCCTCTATGCAGAATTTCTTGCTCAACGCAATGGACACTGTTATTTGTTTAGGCGTTCCGTTCATTGCGTAAATGTCTGAAAAGTTTGCAATGGCAGCCTTGTAGCCAAGGTGGCGCAGGGGGAAATATGTGAGGTCGAAATTTATTCCTTCCATCAGAAGGTCGGTGCTCACAAGCACGTCGGTCTCGCTGTCGAAGCGTAGCACGGCAGCATCGTCGCCCACTCCCGCAACGGTCTCTTCGTTTGCGGGGGTGATGCCCGATGTGAGGTGCTCTATGAGCCCGAATTCTCCCAATTTCGAAATTTCGGTTCTTTTGTTTGTGTTCATGCTCTTCTGTATCTCTTATGCTCTGTTGATGATTTCGCGGAAAATTGTGGTCATACGGGGCTGTGCCTCGTCGGCAGCCTTCTGAACCTCTTCGTGGCTCACCTCTACAATCTTGCCCTCTATGCCCAAGTCGGTGATTACCGAAATTCCAAAAGCCTTTATGCCGCAGTGGCGTGCCACAATAACCTCGGGCACGGTTGACATACCCACAGCGTCGCCGCCCATACGGTGGAACATTGCATACTCGGCAGGAGTTTCGAATGTCGGGCCTTGTGTACCCAAATATACACCCTCAACCACTCTTATTCCCTTCTCGGCTGCAATCTCCTTGGCCATTGCGCGCAATTTGGGGCAGTAGGCTGCGCTCATATCGGGGAAACGGTCGCCGTAGGGGATGTTCTTGCCGCGCAAGGGGTGTTCGGGGAACATATTTATGTGGTCGTTTATAATCATAAGGTCACCGATTATGAAATCGGGGTTCATACCACCTGCTGCGTTCGATACAAAAAGTGTCTTTATGCCAAGCTCGCGCATTACACGCACGGGGAAAGTAACCTCTTTCATAGAGTATCCCTCGTAGTAGTGGAAACGGCCCTGCATTGCCATAATATCCTTGTTGCCCAGCTTGCCGAAGATGAGTTTGCCCGAGTGTCCCTCCACTGTTGAAAGGGGGAAGTTGGGGATATCCTCATATTTTATTTCATACTTGTCGGTTATTTCGTTGACAAGGCTGCCGAGTCCGGTTCCAAGAATGATGGCTGTTTCGGGAGCAGTTGTCATTTTTGCCTTCAAGAATTCAGCTGTTTCTTTTATTTTCTGTAACATAATCGGTAATTATTTGGTTAAACTTATCTTCTTCTCCGTTTATAATCTTTATCTCAATGGGCATTGCGTAAATATTCTCCTTTATGGCTGCCGGCAGACCCTGTATCTCGCGCACTCTTGTGGCGTCTTTCTCGGTTGTTATAATGAGCTTTTCGCCTTCCAGACGGTTGAATCTCCTTGCAATCTCCTCAATGTCCTTTGTGGTGAAATTGTGGTGGTCGGCATACTGTACGAGCGTTACATTTGCGCCACGGCTTTCAATCTCTTTTTTCAATGGCTCGGGCTTTGCAATTCCGGTGAGCAAAAGCACGTTACGCCCTTTTTCGATGACAGCGTGCCGCTGTGGCTCAAAAATGTGGTAGGGCTTGCCGTATGCCATTTTTGAAAAGAACACGGGAACTCCTTTTTTTGTTTTCAGGTGTGCTTTGCAATTGTCCATAAATTCGCGGCTTATGTTCTCGCTGCACTTTGTGAGAATTACAATGTCGGCCCTCTTGGCGCCGTTATCGCTCTCGCGCAAGCGGCCGAAGGGCAGCACGCAGTCGTTCCATATGGGGCGGTTGCTGTCGACAAGCAGAATGTAAAGCCCTGCTTTTATATGTCTGTGCTGGAAAGCATCGTCGAGTAGAATGACGCCGGTCTCTTTTCTCTCGGCAAGGATATTCTGTACGCCTGTGACGCGTTTCTCGCACACGGCAACGCCCGATAGCGGGAATTTTGTCTTTATCTGGTGCGGTTCGTCGCCGATGAGGCTCATAGGGCTCTTTTCGTCGCTCATAATGTAGCCTTTGCTCTTGCGGCCGTAACCGCGGCTCAATACCGTCACCTTCTCTCTCTCTTCGAGCAGGCGCACAAGGTATTCGGTGTGCGGGGTTTTCCCTGTGCCGCCCACGGTGATATTGCCTATGCATATGATGGGAATATCGAACGCAGTGCTTTTTATCCACCCCTTGTCGAACGCGTAGTTGCGCAGCGCGGTTATCCAACGGTAGGGGTTGGCAATGTCTGCAATAAGTTTTGCTATGTTCTTTTTCCCTTGCATAAATGCTTCTTTCATACTCAACGCAAAAGTAACCAATAAAATAATAAACAGAGTAATTTTTCTTTCTTTTCTCCGTTTTTATATATGTAAATTTGTTAAAAAACTCTATGCGGCTCTTTTTTTTGTGTTTTATGCAAAAGGATTTTTTATAAAACTTTATTCATTTGAAAAAAAAACTTACTTTTGCCGTGAAATAAAGTGCAGGTTGCGAAAATTTTTGTATCTTGCACCCGATTAGCAGGTGTTTTGTCCTGCCGAAAACAAGGAAAGATGCTCGAGTGGTTGAAGAGGCACGCCTGGAAAGCGTGTATACGTCAAAAGCGTATCGGGGGTTCGAATCCCCCTCCTTCCGCTGGATTAATGAATAATATTAACTTAAAATATCAACTCTAAAAATTACACACAATGAAAAAGCTTTTTGCAATTGTTGCAATTATGGGTATGTTTACATTCGGTACCCAAATGGTTTACGCACAGGATGCTGCTCCTGTTGCTACAGAGGTAAGTGATTCAACAGCTACAGACTCTACAGCAGTTGCTGAGGAGGCTGTTGCAGAAGAGGCTCCCGCAGTAGTTGAGGAGGCTGAGCAGGAAGGTTTCCACAAAGCTTTGAAGACAAAGTTCATCGAGGGTGATGCAGCGTTTATGTCATTGGTTGCCATCGCTATGGTTATCGGTTTGGCTTTCTGCATCGAGCGTATTATCTATTTGAGCCTTGCAGAGGTTAACACAAAGAAACTTATGGAGTCTATCGCTGCTGCTTTGGAGGCAAAAGATGTTGAGAAGGCAAAGGATATCTGCCGCAACACAGCTGGTCCCGTTGCTGCTATCTGCTACCAGGGTTTGCTCCGTATCGACGAGGGCCTGGACACCGTTGAGCGTTCAATCGTTTCTTACGGCAGCGTTCAGAGCGGTCTCTTGGAGAAGGGTTGTTCTTGGATTACTCTCTTCATCGCTATGGCTCCTTCACTCGGATTCTTGGGTACTGTGATCGGTATGGTTATGTCATTCGACGAAATCCAGCGTGCAGGTGATATTTCTCCGACTATCGTTGCCGGCGGTATGAAAGTGGCTCTTATCACCACTATCTACGGTATTGTCGTAGCTCTTGTTCTCCAGGTGTTCTACAACTACATCCTCAGCAAGATTGAGGCTCTTACAGCCGATATGGAGGACTCTTCAATCATTCTTCTCGACCTTCTCACAAAGTACAACTTGAAGAAGTAATTACAAACAGCTATAAAAAAAGTAATTATGAAAGCTGAAGTTTCTAATAAAATATCGTCATACGTCTTTATGGGGCTTATGGGCATAACAGCAATTGTGCTTGTTCTGTTCTACGGCGTCGGCTATGACAACCAGTCAGTTGTTACTGGTGGTTCATACGCTACCGACCCTCAGTTCACCGACCTCCTCATGTTCTGGATGTATGGACTTTTGGCAGTGGGCGTAGCCGGCATTGTAGTGTTCGGTCTTATGCAGTTCGGTGCCTCTTTGAAGACTAACCCCAAAGCTGCTCTTAAGAGCCTTGGAGCGTTGGGTGCTATGGCAGCTCTGTTTGTGGTGGCTTATCTGTTCTCTTCAACAGCTCCCATCCGCATAAACAACGAGTGGTTCGAGGATGCAACTATTTTGACTATTACCGACGTTTGCATCTACGTGCAGTACGTTCTTATCTCTGTGTCGGTTGTTGCTTTGATCCTCAGCCTCGCAGGTGTATTCAAGAATTTTAACAAAGTAAAAGCGTAATAAAATGGGTAAAAGAAAAGTTCCGGGAATTAACGCCAGTTCAACGGCCGACATCTCGTTCATCTTGCTCATATTCTTCTTGGTAACCACATCAATGGATACCGACCGCGGTTTGCAGGTACGTCTGCCCAACCCTCCCGAAGAACAGGATTTGCAGGATCCTCCCAAGATTCGTAAACGCAACAGCTTGGTGGTGAATGTGAATATGAATAACGAAATTCTTATCACCCAGGGTGAGAAGAAACCTTTCATTATTCCTGTTACAGAGTTGCGCGCATTGGCAAAAGAGTTTATTGCCAACCCCGACAACCGTGCCGACTATCCCGAAAAGCACGCCGAGAAACTTCCCGATCCCTTCGGAGTGCAGATGGTGACAAGCAAGCACGTTATATCGTTGCAGACCGACCGTGCAACCAATTACGACACCTATTTCCAGGTAGAAAATGAGTTGTATGGTGCCTACAACGAGTTACGCGACGAATTGGCGAGAAAAACATTCGGTCGCCCGTTTGCCGAGTGCAACGAGGATCAGCAATTTGCTTGCCGTATGTATTATAAAACAATGATATCGGAGGCCGAGCCCCGTACATATAACCAGTAATAATTATGAGCAAGTTCGGAAAGAAAGAAAAGGCAGAATTGCCCGAATTGAACACCTCGTCATTGCCTGACTTGATTTTCTCTATCCTCTTCTTCTTTATGATTGTAACATCAATGCGTGAAGTAGAGTTGAAGGTGGAGTTCAAAATCCCTCAGGGAACCGAGTTGGAGAAGCTCGAGCGTAAGTCTTTGGTATCGAATATCTACATTGGTAAGCCCACACGCGACTACCGCGCGAAGCTTGGTGCGTCGAGCCGCATTCAGCTCAACGACAAATTTGCCGATGTATCGCACATTCGCGAGTATGTACAGGACGAGCGTGAGAGTTTGGCTGAGCGCGACAAGCCTTTTATGAAAATCTCTATTAAAGCCGACGTGAACACCTCAATGGGTATTATCACCGACGTCAAGATGGAGCTTCGTAAAGCTTGGGCGTTGAGTATTGTGTACTCATCTTCTCAGCGATAAGAGAAAAAGTAAATGACTCGCCACGGCGGGTAACTATAAGTAAAAGTATGACTCAATTTTCAAATTGAGTCATACTTTTTTATTGCATAACCCTTAAAGCATATGCCTCCCTGCGCCTTTTTAGAGCGCAGGGAGGCATTATGTTGTTGTGCCCGGTAATATATGCTGCACGCGCCCTTTTCTTTGCCTTGCAGCGTTCTTTTCGCGCTAAGGTAGTGCAGGTGCGTTGGCCTCTGACAGGGCTTCTGTTGTTTTTAACAGCCTTTCATCGGCTTTATAATACTCACGGTCTTTTGCGCTGTTTCTGCAGGCATTGGGCACGCTGCCTGGGTTATGCTCGGCCGGGTATGTGTGTGTTGCCTTGCGCGTCGCTTCAATGTTTAGTGTGGGCATATAAAAAAGCAGGGGAACGACGCGTCGTTCCCCCGCAGATGCTGCCGGTGCAGTTGTGTGTTATTGTACAATTGTCATCTCGTCGACAAGGCGTTTGCAACCACCGAATTTGTCTATGATGAAGAGTACGTATCTGATGTCCACGTTGATGCAACGCTGCAGTTTCTTGTTGAAGTTGATGTCGCTGCTGAGTGACTCCCAGTTGCCGTCGAATGCAAGGCCGATGAGTTCGCCGCGTGCGTTCATAATGGGGCTTCCGCTGTTACCGCCGGTAATGTCGTTGGTGCTGAGGAAGGCTACGGGCATATCACCGTTGGGCAATGCGTAGCAACCGTAATCCTTGGCAATGTAGAGTTCTTTGAGGCGTGCAGGCACGGTGAATTCGCTGCTTGTGCTGTCCTCTTTCTCCATTACTCCGTTGAGGGTGGTGTAGTGGTTGTATGTAACACCGTCCTTGGGCTGGTATGCCTTGATGCTACCATATGTGAGGCGCATTGTGAAGTTTGCGTCGGGTGCCATAGGTGCGCCGCCTGCCATCTCCATAAGGCCTTTAAGGTAGGTCTTGTGCAAGGGGTTGATTATTGAGTCGAAGCTTGCTTTCTCGGCTGCGAGTTCCTGGTATTTGTCCAGCACGGCCTTGCGCAACTGTGCTCCGAGGTCGTTTTTAACGGCTTTCTCTGTGGGCTTTTTGAGATATTTGTTGAAATTCTTCTCGTTTGCCATTATAGAGTTGTCGTAAACATCGTCGATGTATTTTGCAATATTGCCTTTGTACTTCTTGTTCATTTCGTTGAGCAATGCAGGGCGCTCGTCCTCAGTTGTGAGAGACATATAGGTTGCAAACACGCCTTTAGCCACGTTGCGGTCTACGTTGTGGTTGTAGTCGCGGTTGTGTATCCACGGGTAGATGGCTTTTGCCTCTTTCTCTGCATTTTCCTTGCTTTTGAATGTCTCGCTTGTTGAATAGAGGTTGCGGGGAACGAATTCCACGTTGTTCAGAATTTCGCTTGTGAGTGTGAGCAGATACTCCTGGCGGCTACGTGCGTTTACAGCCTCGTTTATCTTTGCTACAACGGTTGCATAGTCGTTGTTGCCAACTTCCTCGGCAAATTTCTTGAAGGCGGCCTCTTTCTCCAATTTTGTTTCAACCACCTTGTTCTCCACAATGGCCTTGTTCATACCGATGGAGTTCTTCCAGTAGTTGCTTATACGGGCCATTTTGCTTGCATACTGAATGTTCACGGCCTCGTCCTTCTCCATCTCCTCGCGGATAACTTTGAGCGATGCGTCGCGCATAGCCACGCGGGGCTCGTTCTGCGAGAACATACGATGCTTTACCTCGTCGCCTGTGAGGTAGCGCGATGTGCTGCCGGGGAAGCCCATAATCATTGCAAAGTCGTCGTAGTCAATGCCTGCGAGCGAAATCTTGAGGTATTTGGGAGTGTGCAAGGGGATGTTCTTTTCGCTGTAGGGTGCGGGGTTGCCAAGAGAGTCGGCATACACACGGAATACCGAAAAGTCGCCTGTGTGGCGGGGCCACATCCAGTTGTCGGTCTCTCCACCGAACTTGCCTATTGAGTTGGGAGGAGTACCCACCAAGCGCACGTCGGTATATTTCTTATAATATACAAGGTAGTATTTGTTGCCGGCAAAGTAGGGGAGCAGCTGGGGAGTGAGGTGCTCTTTGCCCTTAATTGTGTCGGCATCGAACAGCTCTTTTGCAACAGCCGCCAACGCGCTTGCGCTGAACGAATCCTGCTCGCTGAGCTTGCCGTTTGCTACGCGGTTATTTACCTCGTCGGTAACATCCTTGATTTCGGCAACGAATGTGAAATTGATGTCTTTGCAGGGGAGTTCCTCGGCGTAGCTCTGGCTCCAGAAACCGTCGCGCAAGAAGTTGCGTCCCACAGCGCTCAGCTGCTGAATGTAGCTGTATCCGCAGTGGTGGTTGGTGAGAATGAGGCCGTTGGGCGAAACGATTTCTCCTGTGCATCCGCCTCCGAAAATTCCGATAGCGTCTTTAAGTGAGGGAGCCGAAGGATCGTAGATGTCGTCGGCTGTGAGTTCAAGGCCAAGCTCGCGCATAGGCTTTTCGAGATTGTGGCTGCGCATGAGCTGCAAGAGCCACATACCCTCGTCGGCAAGGGCGGGGAGGGTGGTTACTGCAATGAGCAGTGTAAGCAGGGTTTTCTTCATTCTTTTGTTATTTTTTTGATTAATGTGTTTTCTCTATGCGAAGATACGTTAAAAAATGCACTCTTCGGTTGTGTTGAAAGTGCAAAGTTACCAAAGTGCCTGTTTTTGTTGTAAAATGTTGTCGTGCAAGGGGTAATTTGTGGTTTTTTGAATGTGGGAAAAAGAAATAGAGCGCTGTGTGCAGCGCTCTATTTCCTGTGTGTGTTTTATTGAGTGTGTTTATTCTTCGCCGAGTGTCTTTGCAATTACCGAGCGTGTCTCGCGCATCAGGTACTCTACATTCTCGCTGTCGCGGCCCTTGCACTCTATTGCAGGGTGGAACGTGAGTATTACGGGCGACCAGTGGGCGCAGAAAC
Organism: Bacteroidaceae bacterium; assembly: GCA_045636125.1. Taxonomy (GTDB): domain Bacteria; phylum Bacteroidota; class Bacteroidia; order Bacteroidales; family Bacteroidaceae; genus HGM04593. Next base: position 80,066 of record JAZTWX010000010.1, on the reverse strand, counting down.
AGCCTTTGGGGAGAATGTCGTATGCTCCCTGTATTGTGATGGGGAGAACGGGCTTCTGTGCCATATTGGCTACCACAAAAGCTCCTTTCTTGAAGCTTCCGAGTTTTCCGTCGTTGCTGCGTGTACCTTCGGCAAAAATGGTCATCGACTTTCCGCTTTTGAGAATATTGAGCGACTTGCGCAAAAGGTCTTTCTGCGGAGTGGTGCGGTCGACATAAACGTGGTCGGTCTTTTCGCAGGCAAGGCCCAGCATGGGCACTTTGCGCAACTGCTTCTTCATCATCCACTTGAAGTTCTTCGAAATGTAACCATAGAGGATAAAAATATCGAACATTCCCTGGTGGTTGGCCACAAAAACGTAGTTGCGGTCCTTTGCAACGTTCTCTTTGCGTCCCACAATCTTAATGGGAATGAGGAATATTATACACATGAGTCTGCACCATATTACAGCGGGGTAGTAGTCGCCGTTCTTCACTTTCAACACTCCGCCAAAGAACCAGATGGCACACGAAGCGAGGAATGTTAGAATGATACCTGCCCATATGGCAAATACAAACTGGTATAACACGTAAAGGGGGTGGAGGAATTTTCTCATCTTTAATCTTTTTTATGTTTGCGCTAATATAGCTCTTCTTTTCGAAACAATTATTAACAATGGGCGGTAAAACTCTATTTTTGTAGGTTTTTGTATAAAAATTTGTGTAAATATTCGGTGCTTACAGCGCGTCGCTGTGCATAGTCGCGCAATTGTTCGTCGCTTATGGGGCCCACTGCGAAGTAGCGCGCGGCGGGGTGGGCAATCATAAGCCCGCACACCGATGCGTGGGGTTGCATAGCACCGTTGGGGGTGAGCGTTATCCCAATCTCCTGCAAATTAAGCAGGTTGTCCACGGTGAATATTATTGATTGGTCGGGCAGCGAGGGGTAGCCTATCGCGGGGCGTATGCCGCAGTTCTCCTCGGCGTTCAGCTGTGTGGGGGTGAGTTGTTCATCGGGTGCGTACCCCCACAAGGCGCAGCTTGTGCGCACCTCCTTGTGCAGCAGGGTTGCGGCAGCCTCGGCTATGCGGCTCGCAACGGTCTGTGTGAGCAGGCTCTCGTATGTGTCGCCGTTGCTCGCGGTTGCAAAAAAGCCGCTCACGGTGGTGGCGAAAAGCCCCATCTTGTCGCCGCGTGGCGAAATAAAGTCGCTCAGGCATAAATTGGGCTCGCCGGGGCGGCAGTGTTGTTGGCGCAGCAGGGATAGTGTGGTGCCCTCTATTATAATGTCGTCGCCACGGGATGCAGCGTTGCATAGTGCAAAAACTGCGCTTGCCACAATGCTCCCGCTGTGGGCAGCGAGCAACCTTTCGGCATCGCGTTTCACCTCCTGCGCCTTTTCGCTGCCCGCCTCGCTGGGCTTTATCCCCCAGGCGTGGAAAAAGTATTCCCAGGCGATGTAGGGCGTGAGTTGTGCGGCGGTGTAGTGGAAAATGGTTCTCCTCATCGGTTGAATGTGAGCTTTTTGCCCTTTGTCCCTTCTATTATGCAGCCGTTCTTGTACACGCAGTTGCCGTTAACCCACGTTTGCGCAATCTCCCAGTTGAAAGTCTCACCTTCAAATGGGCTCCACCCGCATTTGCTTATGATATCCTTCTGCTCAACGGTGTGTGGGCTGTCGGGGCGCAAGAGTACAAAGTCGGCAAAGTAGCCTTTTTTAATGTAACCGCGCTTGTTCACGCCGAAGAGGCGTGCAGGCGCGTGGCACATTTTTTCTACAATCGTTTCAATGGGAATATGCAGCTCGTCGGCAAGCTTGAGCATTGTGGGCAGGGAGAATTGTATGCTCGGCATTCCCGATGCTGCTGTGAGTGCGCCGCCCACTTTGTCTTTTGGCAGGTGGGGTGCGTGGTCGGTTCCAACCACATCAATCCTTCCGTCGATAAGCGCGCCGCGCAGTGCGTCGCGGTCGTTGCGGCTCTTTATTGCGGGGTTGCATTTTATTTTTGTGCCCAAGCGCGCGTAGTCGTCGCTGCAGAAAGTGAGGTGGGCGGGAGTGACCTCGGCTGTGATGTTCTTGCTGCCGATGCTTCCTTTTTTAAGCAACGAGAGTTCCTTTTCGGTGCTTATGTGCATTATGTGAAGCTTGCTGCCATATTTCTTGGCAAGCTCCACGGCGCTTTTTGTGCTGCGGTAGCAGGCCTCGGTGTCGCGTATCACGGGGTGGTATTCAACAGGAGGGTTCTCGCCGGCTTCGGCAATCACTTTCTTGGTGTTCTTTGCAATTATGTCGCTGTCCTCGCAATGCACTGCAATGGGCAGGCGTGCGGTGGAGAAAATCTTTTCGAGCTGTTCTTTTTTGTCCACAAGCATATTGCCGGTGCTCGAGCCCATAAAGAGCTTTATTCCGCACGCTTTGTTCAGTTCGGGCGAGAGCAACTTGCTGCTGTTGTCGTTGGTTGCACCAAAGTAGAAAGAGTAGTTCGTGATGCTGTCCTTTGCTGCAATGGCGAACTTTTCGTTGAATGCTTTTATAGTGGTTGTTTGCGGCTTTGTGTTGGGCATCTCCATATAGGATGTGACGCCACCTGCGGCCGCGGCACGGCTCTCTGTGGCGATGGTTGCCTTCTCGGTGAGCCCCGGCTCGCGGAAATGCACGTGTGTGTCGATGACTCCGGGGATAAGGTACATCCCCTCGGCTTCAATTATTGTGTCGACCTCGCTGCGGGGGAGGGCGTCGCCTCGCAGAATTTCGGTTATGCGGTCGTCGTTTGTGACAATGGAGCCGCGGAACTGCTCGCCGTCGTTCACTATTATTGCATTGCTTATAAGTGTTCTCATTTTATGTAGTTTTTTCTTTGTGGCGAAGATAGTGATTTTTGTTTTCCTGTCCCTGCTTTTTGCTGTTTTTTTGGCATAAAAAACGCCCCTCATTGTGAGGGGCGCTGTGCTTTGTCAAGCAATCTCTTTTTGAATCTTTTCGGCAATCTCGCGGAACTCTTCGGGAGAAAGTTGCAGCTTGGGATTCGTGAAGAGCATATCTTTCTCGCTCTGCATAGGCACAAGATGAATGTGCGCGTGCGGAACTTCGAGCCCAAGCACTGCTTGCCCCACTTTTATACAGGGGAACGCGCGTTTAATGCCACAGGCTACTTGCTTTGCAAATACCTGCATTGCGGCAATCTCCTCGTCGGTGAGGTCGAAGAAGTAGTCAACTTCGCGTTTGGGGATAACAAGGGTGTGTCCCTTTGCCAGCGGGTTGATGTCGAGAAATGCATAGAACTGCTCGTTCTCGGCTACCTTGTAGCTGGGAATCTCGCCTGCTACTATCTTGCTGAATATTGTTGCCATTGTTCTGTTTGTTAAAACTCAATGTTTGTAATTTCCAACGACAGCTTGCCCTGGGGTACGGTAATTTCGGCAACATCTCCCACTTTTTTGCCGAGCAATCCTTTGGCAATGGGGGTGTTGATTGAAATTTTTGCCTCGCGCAAGTTTGCCTCGCTCTCAGGAACGATGGTGTACTGCATTGTGGCGCCTGTCTTTGTGTTCTTGAGGCTTACTTTGGTGAGTACCTGCACGCTGTCGGTGCTGAGCTTCGATGTGTCGATGATTTTGGCATCGGCAATAATCATCTTGAGCTCGTTGATTCTCATCTCCAACAATCCCTGTGCCTCTTTTGCTGCATCATACTCTGCGTTCTCCGAAAGGTCACCCTTGTCGCGTGCTTCTGCAATCTGGCGAACAATTTCGGGGCGTTTCGCCTCCAACTCTTTTAGATCGGCTATCAGTTTTTTGTAGCCCTCTTCGGACATATATCCCATTATGTTTCTGTATTTAATTGTTATTTATATTATAGTAAAACAATGGATTCCGATTGCTAGCATCGGAACCCATTTTTCATATCACTTGATGCAAAGATAGGCATTAAAAATTGAAAAGCAAATTAAAAAGCGAAAATTTTACTTTTATTATAAATGGCTAACATCTTTTTTATTTGGTGCTTATATTGCGGCTCATTCGTTCAGCAGTTTTTCAATTTCGGCCTCGATGTTTTCTACCTGATTGTCGCGGTAGACTATTTCGTTCTCGCGGTTTATGAGGTAGAACGTGGGCAGTGAACTTATGTTGTAGAGCAGCAAGTTCTTCGACTCGCGGCCGGCAGCGTCGCGCACGCACACCCACGGAAGATTCTCGGCCGAATTGCTCCAGAAATTCTCATTTTCATCGAATGAAACCTGGTACACCTCGAATCCCTTGTCGCGGTATTTTGTGTAGATGTCGCGCAGGCCTATATTGCGGCTGCTTATGCCGGCAATGCTGTACACGGTGAAGTCGAGCAACACCACTTTGCCCTTGAGCGAGCGCAGGCTCACCGTGTCGCCGTTGATGTCGGGCAGCTCAATGTTGTAGAGCCCTATTTTTTCAACGCTCTCGCTGTTTATGTCTATTGTGTCCTTGGGCGCGGCGGGGCGTGTGGACGCAATGCCTTTGGTGGCTATATTATATAAATGTATCGCGCGTGTGGCTTGGGGGTAGTTGTTGTTTAGCATTGTTGCAACAGCGGCGAAACATTGGCTGTCGAAGCGGTTTTTTGTGGGCGAAAAGAGTGGCTCGCCGTTGAGGCGCAGGAAAAGTGCGTAGTATGCGCTGGCCCTGTGCGGGGCTGTTGCAATGTACTGCGTGAAGATGTTTCTTTTGAACTCTCCTATGAGGTTGTATATTATCTCACGTTTCTCGGTTACACTCATCGAGCTGCTCTGTAACAGAGTGTTAACCTGCTGTTGCAGAGATTTTTCGAGCATCGCAAGCTCTCTAATCTTTATACTTTGCGGTGAACCGGCAATAGTGCAGCTGTCGGCGAAATGGGCGGCTGTTGTTGTAACGGTAACTGTTTCGGTGGAGTCGATAGCAATTGTTATGCGACGCGGTGCGTTCTGCAGCTGCAGCGCATAAAAATCGTAGCAGTCGGGGCTCTTGTGCGAGAACGAGAATTCGCCGTTCTCTCCCAGCTTGGCCGAGTCGATTCTTGCGGTGTTGTTTGTGCCGATGTTAAGAAGGTAAAGTGTGCGCCCTGCGGCATTTTCAACCTTGCCCTCAATGGTGAAACGCGGTGCTTGCTGGCACGCGCAAACGAGTATTGCTGCCGCTGCTGCAAGTGCGGCTCTTGTTGCTTTATTGTGCAAAATATTCATAATTTGGTAAAAATGTGTGGGCAAAGATAGTTAAAATGTCGAAATTTGTATATCTTTGCGAGAATTAAGAAGTTTAGAAATAAATTTAACGAATAGAAAAATGAATGTTGTAACAAAAAATGTGGCATTACCCGATGGACGAGTAATCACTATTGAGACCGGAAAGCTTGCAAAGCAGGCCGACGGTTCTGTGATGTTGCGTCTGGGTAACACAATGTTGTTGGCGACCGTTTGTGCAGCAAAAGACGCTGTACCCGGCACCGATTTTATGCCTTTGCAGGTAGAGTATAAAGAGAAATATGCATCGTTCGGCCGTTTCCCCGGCGGTTTCACAAAGCGCGAGGGAAAAGCTTCGGACTATGAGATTCTTACCTGTCGTTTGGTCGACCGCGCATTGCGCCCCCTCTTCCCCGACAACTTCCACGCCGAGGTTTACGTTAATATCGTGCTCTTCTCGGCCGACGGCGTTGATATGCCCGACTCACTCGCAGGCCTTGCAGCATCGGCAGCTCTTGCTGTTTCCGATATTCCTTTCAACGGTCCCATCTCTGAGGTTCGCGTAGCACGCATCGGTGGCGAGTTTGTGGTTAACCCCACATTCGCACAGCTCGAAGAGGCCGATATGGATATTATGGTAGCAGCAACCTACGACAATATTATGATGGTCGAGGGTGAAATGAAAGAGGTATCCGAGGCCGACCTTTTGGAGGCTATGAAGGTGGCTCACGAGGCTATCAAGGTTCACTGCAAAGCGCAGATGGAGCTTATGGAAGAGGTTGGCAAGACCGTTAAGCGCGAGTACTGCCACGAGGTTAACGACGAGGACCTCCGTGCACAGGTACACGCAGCTTGCTACGCAAAGGCTTACGCCGTTGCTGCAAGCGGTAACAACGACAAACACGGTCGTGCAGCTGCATTCGACGCTATAAAAGAGGAGTTCAAAGCACAGTTCACCGACGAGGAACTCGAGGAAAAGGGCGCTCTCATCGACCGCTACTACCACGATGTAGAGAAAGAGGCTATGCGCCGTTGCATTCTCGACGAGGGCAAGCGTCTCGATGGACGTAAGACAACCGAGATTCGTCCCATCTGGTGCGAGGCTGGTTATCTCCCCGGCCCCCACGGATCGGCAGTGTTCACACGTGGTGAGACACAGTCGCTCACAACCGTAACTCTTGGTACAAAACGCGACGAGAAGATTATCGACGAGGTTATGAACCAGGGTACCGAGCGTTTCCTCCTTCACTATAACTTCCCTCCCTTCTCAACAGGTGAGGCACGCGCACAGCGTGGTGTAGGCCGTCGCGAAATTGGTCACGGTAACCTTGCTTGCCGCGCCCTCAAGAATATGATTCCCGCCGACTACCCCTACTGCGTTCGCGTAGTATCGGATATCCTCGAATCGAACGGTTCTTCATCAATGGCAACAGTGTGCGCCGGTACACTTGCGCTTATGGATGCCGGTGTTAAAATCAAAAAGCCCGTGTCGGGTATAGCAATGGGTCTTATCAAGAATGCAGGCGAGGACAAGTATGCCGTGCTCAGCGATATTCTTGGCGACGAGGACCACTTGGGCGATATGGACTTCAAGGTAACCGGTACAGTTGACGGTATCACAGCTACACAGATGGATATTAAGGTTGACGGTCTTTCTTACGAGATTCTCGAGAAGGCCCTTAACCAGGCACGCGAGGGCCGTATGCACATCTTGGGTAAGATTACCGAGTGCATCGCCGAGCCCCGCGCAGAACTTAAACCCCACGCTCCCCGCATCGAAACAATGCGCATTCCCAAAGAGTTCATCGGTGCTGTCATCGGCCCCGGCGGAAAAATTATCCAGGGTATGCAGGAGGAGACCGGTGCTACAATCTCTATCGAGGAGATCGACGGCGAGGGTGTTATCGAGATTGCAGCAAACAATGGCGCATCAATCAACGATGCAATTGCAAAGATCAAAGCAATCGTTGCAATTCCCGAGGCCGGCGAGACTTACGAGGGTACAGTCCGCAGCGTAATGCCTTACGGAGCATTCGTTGAGTTTATGCCCGGCAAGGATGGTCTCTTGCACATCTCCGAAATTGACTGGAAACGCTTCGAGACAATGGAAGAGGCCGGTATTAAAGAGGGTGACAAGTTGCAGGTTAAGCTCCTCGACATCGATCCCAAGACCGGTAAGTTCAAGCTTTCACGCCGTGCACTCATTGAAAAACCCGAAGGTTACGAGGAGCGTGAGCGCCGTCCGCGCCGCGAGCCCCGCAAGCCTCAGGCATAATTACACTAAAAACCGCTGACTCGTTCAGCGGTTTTTTTTTGTTTGTGCATCAAAAAAAAAGCGTGCAGTATATAGAAGAAAAACGAGAATTTTATATCTTCGCACCGGTCTAAAAAACAAGCTATATGAAAAAGATAAGAGCAGCCATAGTAGGCTATGGAAATATAGGAAAATACACCTTGCAGGCACTTTGTGCAGCTCCCGATTTCGAGGTGGCAGGCGTTGTGCGCCGTTCGGGAGCCGAAAACCTTCCCGCCGAGTTGCAGGGTTACACCGTGGTGAAGGATATACGCGAGCTTGGCGACGTGGATGTTGCCATCCTCTCAACCCCCACACGCAGCGTAGAGCGTTATGCGAAAGATATCCTTGCGCTTGGAATAAACACAGTCGACAGCTTCGACATTCACTCAAAAATTGTGGAATTGCGCCGTTCGCTCACCGAAAGTGCAGTGTCGGGCAACGCTGTTTCAATAATCTCGGCCGGTTGGGACCCGGGCAGCGACTCGGTTGTGCGTGCGCTGTTGCAGGCAATAGCTCCCAAGGGCATCACTTACACCAACTTCGGTCCCGGTATGAGTATGGGGCACACAGTAGCCGTAAAGGCTATCGAGGGCGTGAAAGCAGCTCTTTCGATGACAATCCCTGTGGGCACAGGCATACACCGCCGTATGGTATATGTAGAAATTGAGGAGGGTTACGATTTTGACCAAGTAGCGGCAGCCATCAAGGCCGACCCTTACTTTGTGAACGACGAAACACACGTTATGAATGTTCCCTGTGTCGACGACCTTTTGGATATGGGCCACGGCGTGAACCTTACACGCAAGGGCGTGTCGGGCACAACACAGAATCAATTGTTCGAGTTCAATATGAAGATAAACAACCCTGCACTCACAGCTCAGGTGCTTGTGTGCTGCGCGCGTGCCACAATGCGTCAGCAGCCCGGTTGCTACACAATGATTGAGGTTCCCATTATCGACCTTCTCTACGGCGACCGCGAGGAACTTATCGCCCACCTTGTATAATATAATAGGTATATAAAACAGCAATTGGAGCACCCTGCGGGGTGCTCCAATTGCTGTTTTATGAAAGGTGCTTCATCGCATCCAGCATAATTTGAGCTTGCTCCTTGTATTGTGGGAAATCTAACAATTTTGTGGCATATGTTTTTGCCTTTTTCATATCTCGTTTCACACCATACTCCCCATTAATTAAGTACTGCAACATATCGAGAATAGCAATGCCTACTCCCCTGTCGCATTGAATCTGGAGATATTTTATATACTTATGCTTGTTCCCTTTTTCCTTGAAATAGTCCATAAGGAAATTGTAACAAAATGTTTCTAAATCATCCTCCACTTTGTCGTGAGTGCTGCTGTGGAAGAGCTCGAAATAGTGCACAGCTTTCTCCTTTTCGTTTGTTTGGCAATATAGTAAGCCCAAATATATTGCAGCCGAGTTTATTCCATTCTCCAATGCTGTTTTTAGCGGCTCTTCGCCTTTTGCCGGCTCCGAGCTCCTCACAAGCATGTTCCCGTAAAACTCATAGGCTTTATAATAATTCTGCTCCATCGCCTTTTTAATGTACCCCACAGAAAGTGTCAAATAGGTCTCTCCCTTCTCTTTGGGCGACGCGAGTGCATACTCGTCGAGTATATAGTCGGGGTACTCAAAATACACATAAAATGCAAATTTTGCAAATGCATACTGCAAGCGATAGTGCTTGGGGCCGTTTTTTGTAAGCGCCCAGGCATACATGTTGTCGGCGCGTTTAATATCTTTCTCATAAGGTTTATAGCCCTGCTCACAAATTATAGCATTAATTACGAGGGCGTCGGGTGAACTGTGCTTTTTAATGGCCTTTTCGCAATAATCGACCGCCTGCTCATATTCCCCGTTGTCGAGGCAATACAGTGCCATCTCAATTAAAGCTTCCTCTGTTGCATCCTCGGCATCGGCCTTTTTGCGCAAGTCGTTTATTCGCTCTTCCTCTTTCACCTCCGGGAACCATTTGTAGAGGATGGGCTCGGCATTCTCGCATCCGGCTGCACGCGATTTTAACAAACACTGCTTCGCCTTTTGTTTGTCGGCCGGGCAGCCGTTGCCAAAATAGTAGCAATAGGCCAGGCAGAACATTGAATAGCTGTTGGTGTTGCAATTATCGGTGAGGGTTTTGTAGGCCTGCTTGAACCACCTTTCGGCCTCTTTTGCGTCTTTAATGCCGCTGCGCCCCTCTTGATATTCGATTCCCTTCATGTAGAGGTCGTACCCGCTTTTTCCTTCAAGCTCTTTCTTGCTCAACTGCTCGAAAAGTTCCTTGTATTTCTGTTCAATTTCAGCCTGCTCCTTGGGGGTTAAGCCCTTTCTGTTGGCAAAGGCTTTTTCCATGTATTTGCGCGCGGTAAAATAGGCTGTGGAGTCTTCCGACAGGGGCTTGTAGGAAAATTTTGCAAACTGAAAGCTGCCAAGAGTGCTGCCGTTGTCTGCTGCAACCTGATACCATGTGAGCCCCTCTTTTTTGTCAATGGGCACGCCTATCCCGTTGAAATAACAGGTTCCCAGGTTGTTTTGTGCGAGGGCCTGCTCTCTCTTTGTGAGCTTTTCGTTGAAAGCATCTCTCTGGCACAGTTCAAAAATCCTTTTTTGGTTCTTTTTTATAGCTTCGGCCGACGACGAGTATATGGCAAGAAGATTTAGCAAGGGTTTTGAGGTGCCTTTTTTGAGAGCCTTCTCGTAATATTCACGAGCCATCTCGTGGTCTTTGCTTGCCCCGTTTCTCCCATAGAAACAATTTTCTCCCATCTCCCAGAAAGAATCTGCCGATTTGAAAATATCAAAAAATCCCATAACAAAAAGTGTATATTGTTAATATTCTTATGTTTAATGCTCCAAATGTAATTTATATTTATTGAAAATTGCACAATTAATGAAAAAATGATTCCTTGCCGGCTGTTTTTCTAAAAAGAAGATGCACAATCGCATTTTTGCCTTCTCTTTATGCGTTAATTCTCAATTGCATAATGCTTTATTCGCTCTTTTTTATTAATTTCGCAAACTCATTTTTAGAATATATGAAAAACACTAATAAATGTGCAGCGTGGTTGCTGCATCTTTCTTTTCTGTTTGTATTGCAATTTTTTGTGACAGCGTGTGAAGATACGTTGGGCGATGGCGATGGTGACGGTGGCGGCGAGCCTCTCACCTTGCCGCAAGTGCACGTGACAACTAACGGTAATGTGGGAATAAATAGTAAGACCGAGTGGGTAGGAGGGAATATAACTATCTTCGACAAGCGTGGGAACGAGTCCCTTTCGATGAACTCCGAATTTCGAGGCCGCGGGAATTCCACGTGGCTTATGCCCAAGAAGGCTTATGCCGTGAAATTAAACAAGAAAGAGCAGGTGTTGGGTATGCCCTCGCACAAACGTTGGGTGTTGCTTGCCAATTGGCTCGACAGGACACTCTTGCGCAACGACGTTGCCTTTGAGATTGCCCGCAAATGTCTGCCGTTCACCCCTCGCGGCGAGTTTGTCGAACTGTATCTGAACGGCGAGCATCGTGGTAACTACTATTTGTGCGAGCAGATAAGGGTCGACAAAAACAGGGTTAATATAGACGAGATAGACGAAAATACCACCGGCGAAGATATTACCGGTGGCTATCTGTTGGAGTTCGACACTTATGCCGAAGAGGAGATAAACTATTTCTACACAAAATGCAAAAATCTGCCTGTAACCATAAAATCGCCCGACGAAGATGTTGTCACATCGTGGGAACACCCGGCATTTGTATATATTAAGGATTATGTAAACTCGGTCGAGGATGCTCTTGAACAGGGCTCTTGGGATGCGGTTGAAAAACTCATAGATGTAAAATCCTATGCCGACTGGTTCCTTGTTTACAACCTCACAGGGAACGCAGAACCCGGTTGGCCGAAGAGTTGCTATATGTACAAGAAGCGTGGCGGCAAGCTCTACGCAGGCCCTGCTTGGGATTTTGATTGCGCAACCTTTATGCCGGGCAAAAAGGGGCTGTTGCTTTGCAAGGCTTTGTGGTATCCTCGTTTGTTGGAGCACGAAGAATTTAAGCAACTGCTCAAAAGGCGTTGGGGCGAGCTACGCTGCGAGTTCGAAAAAATTCCATCGTATATAGATGAACAGGCCGGTTGGATAAAAGAATCTAACGAGGTAAATTTTGAAATGTGGCCTGTAACGCAAAATACAAATAACGATATCACCCTCTCTTTCGACGAGGCTGTCGCTCGCATTAAAGCGGCCTACGAGGAAAGAATGCTTGAAATAGACAATGCTTTGAGCGCCTTTTAACATAGGTTATTTACACTGCGGCATTGGCCTGTGAGAATGTTTTTTATTAATTTCGCGGCTCAAAAGCCGAATTGAAGATTAAGTATGAGTGAAAATAACAGAGCCTCATTTGGAGGAAAATTAAGTGTAGTGCTTGTGGCGGCCGGTAGCGCCATTGGCTTGGGCGCAATATGGCGTTTCCCTTATATTGCCGGAAAACACGGTGGAGCAGCCTTTTTGTTGGTGTTCCTGTTGAGTGTGTTTGTAGTTGGAATCCCCGCGATGCTTGCCGAATTTGCCATTGGCCGCAAGTGCCGCAAGAATGCTGTGGGTGCCTATCGCATGCTCTCTAAAAAGTGGAGCCTTTTGGGGTACAGCGGTGTGCTTGGTGCGTTGTTGATTTCGGGTTACTACTATATTATCGCCGGTTGGTCGTTGGAGTATCTTGTGAGCTCGGCAACAGGGGCATTATATTCGTCGCAAGCCTCGTTTACCGAGCAGTTTGCGGCTTTCCAGGGCTCTTGGCGCCCGTTCTTATATGCTGCGTTGTTCATTCTCTTTACCCATATTATAATAGCTCGTGGTGTGGAAAAGGGCATTGAAAAGGCATCGCGTGTGATGATGCCTGCGCTCTTTCTCATTCTCATAATTATGGCTGTGCGTGTGGCTTTTATGCCCGGTGCCGCCGAGGGGTACCGTTTCCTGCTCTCGCCCGATTTTGCGAAGGCCTTTTCGCCCGAGACTATTATGATGGCAATTGGGCAGGCGTTCTTCTCGCTGTCGGTGGGAATGGGCTGTATGGTTACATATGCCTCTTATTTCAAGGGTGATAATAACCTTGTGCAAACATCGTTGAACGTGTCGCTTCTTACAATGCTGGTGTCGGTGCTTGCCGGGCTTGTGATTTTCCCCGCAGTGTTCAGTGCGGGGTTGCAACCCTCAGAGGGGGCGTCGCTCATTTTTGTGACACTGCCCGAGATTTTCAAAGGAATGCCCCTTGCCCCTTTGTGGTCGGCGGTCTTTTTTGTGCTTGTGGCACTCGCCTCGCTCACCTCTACAATATCGTTTCACGAGGTGCTCACCGCCTATATTGCCGAGGAGCTTAAAATGTCGCGCCGTGTGGCGGCTGCAATAACTTCGGGCGCGTCGCTGTTGCTCAGTTTCCTCACTTTGAGCCTTGTCTTCGATATAGATTTTCTTGGTATAAAAATTGCAGGTGCAACATTGGTCGATGTTTTCGACTATATAGTTGCCAATATTGTAATGCCGTTGGGTGCAATGTTTACCTGTATTTTTGTTGCGTGGGTGATGAAACGCTCTTTCTTGCGCGATGAGCTTATGAACTACGGCACTATAAAAAGCTATGCTGTACCGCCGCTGATTTTTATGTTGCGCTATGTGACCCCGCTGCTCATTCTCTACATATTCATTAAGAATATAGGGATTATATAAACCAAAAACGGCAACTGCTAGCAGTTGACGTTTTTAGTTAGTCGCTATAGTATACCCTTTTTATTCGGTTCGACACGGCTGTGAGAATCTCATAAGGTATTGTATCGAGCCACTCGGCTACGGTTTCCACCGAAAGGGTGTTGCCGAAAATCTCAACCTCGTCGCCCTCGTTGCACAGTATGTCGGTAACATCGACCATACAAACATCCATACAGATATTCCCCACATAAGGCGCTTGCTTGCCGTTGATAATGCAGTATCCGCTGCCGTTGCCCAGTTTGCGGTTTAGGCCGTCGGCGTATCCGATGGGCAGTGCTGCAATGCGCGACGGGCGTGTGAGTCGGCCTCGGCGGCTATATCCCACTGTTTCGTCGGCGGGGATGTCGTGTATCTGCAGAATTATTGTCCGCAGGGTGGAGATGGGGCGCAGTGTGCTGTCGTGCCCCATAGGTGACACGCCATAGAGCCCAATGCCCAAACGCACCATTTCGTACTGCGCATCCTTGAACCTCTCGGCTCCTGCGCTGTTGCACAGGTGGCGCAGAATCTTGTGCTTGAATGCAGCCTGCAGCGTGTTGCTCGCCTCGTCGAACCGCTGCTGCTGTGTCTTTGAAAAATCGTCGAACAGTGGGCTGTCGCTGCCCACAAAATGGGAGAAAACCGAGCGAGGGGTGAGCGTCTTCTGGCGTTTGAGCTCGTCGGCAAGGGCGGGAATTTCTTGCGGAAGAAAGCCCAGACGGTGCATTCCGGTATCTATTTTTATGTGCACGGGGTAGTCGGTTATACCTTCGCGCTCGGCTGCCTGCGTGAGCTGTCGCAGCAGGGCGAAACTGTAGACCTCGGGTTCCAACTTGTTCTCGAAGAGTGTGCGGAACGAACTTGGCTCGGGGTTCATAACAATAATTCCCGTTCTTATTCCAGCCTTGCGCAGCTCGGCGCCCTCGTCGGCAACGGCAACGGCAAGGTAGTCGACGTGGCAATCCTCGAGCGTGCGTGCAACCTCCAATGCCCCGGCGCCGTATGCGTCGGCCTTTACCATACAGACACTTTTCGTGCCCGGGAGCAGGTTGTTGCGGTAGTGGTTGAGGTTGTCGCGCAGTGCGCTCAGGTTAACGTCAAGAATTGTCTGGTGCACCTTCTTCTCAAGTAGTTCGGTAATGTTCTCGAACTGGAACGAGCGTGCTCCTTTTATGAGAATGGCTTCGCCGCGCAACGCCTCGAATTGCGGCGATTTCACAAACTCCTCGCTGCTGTTGAAAAAGTGGCACTCGCGGGCGCTTTTCTTGAGCCTTGCGCTCTCGCTGTTAATATCTGTACCTATGCCTATGAATTTGTCTATCTTGTGGTGTTCTATCGACTGGGCTACAGTGCGGTAGAGCGAGTGAGGCGATAACCCTGTCTGTGCAATGTCCGAGAGGATGAGTGTCTTGCGCAGGTGGGGCAGGCTCTTGCAGCGCCTCTCCATAAAGTCGAGTGCAATATCGAGCGAAGCGGTGTCTACATTGTAGCTGTCGTTTATGAGCATACAGCCGTTTTTTCCTTCCTTTACCTCCAAACGCATAGCTACGGGCTCCAGCTGTGCCATACGGCGGGCAATTGTTTCGGGCGGAACCATAAGGTAAAGGGCTGCCGCAAGGCAGTTTATAGAGTTCTCGACAGAGGCCTCGTCGAGGAAGGGTATGCGGTAGCTTGCATCGAATGCTAGGTAACGGTATTCTATTGTTGTGCCGCAGTCGTCCTTTTCCACTCTCTTTATGAACAAAGGCTTGTCGCTGTCTTTGCGCGACCACGCAATCTCGCGCGACGGTAGCAGTGCACGGCCTATGCAACCGGCAAGAATGGGGCTGTCGGCGTTATAGATTATAATGTCGCAATTTTTGAAGAGCAATAGTTTTTCGTGGCATTTTTCCTCCACAGTGCCGAAATTCTCCTGATGGGCACTGCTTATGTTTGTAATAATTCCAATTGTGGGCTGTACAATGCTCTGCAGCTTGTCCATCTCCGATGGTTGGGATATTCCCGCTTCAAATATTCCAAGCGTGCTGTCCTCGTCGAGCCTCCACACCGAAAGTGGCACGCCTATTTGTGAATTGTAGCTGCGGGGCGAGCGGGTTATGTTATAGTTCTCGCAGGTGAGCTGGTGGAGCCACTCTTTTACAATGGTCTTTCCATCGCTGCCGGTGACACCTACCACGGGTATTGTGAACTTGCTGCGGTGGTGAGCCGCCAGTTTCTGCAATGCACGTGTGCTGTTCCCCGTGACAATGAAATTGGCTTCGGGGTGGGTGACGGCAAGCTCTTTCTCCTCCACTACAAAATTCTTCACCCCGCGTTTGCAGAGGTCGTCAATGTAGTTGTGCCCGTCGCCGTGCTTTGTGCGTATGGCAAAAAAGAGTGTCTCCTCGGGGAAACTGAGCGAGCGGCTGTCGGTGAGCAGGTGTGCCACCGTGTCGGCGCCGTTGCCCGTGAAGGGCGCTCCCAGAATGTTTGCTATTTGCTCAATTGTATATTGCATTTTTCAATCTCTTTTTCAAAGTCAATGTATGGGTGCTTCTCTTTTATAGCTTCTATCTTCCGCAGAGTGTTCTCTATAAATTCCTTGTAGCCACTGCTCCGCTCGTCGAAGGGGCGGTGGGCGAGGGCACGCATTATGGGTGCAATCTCTTTGCAAAGAGCGATGCTCTCGCCGGCAATGTGGCAGGCGGTGAAACGCTCCCAGATATATTCAACCGCAAGTGGTGAGGGGTGTGTCATATCCTCGGCGTAGAAACGGTAGTCGCGCAACTCGTCGAGCATTATCTCGTATGCGGGGAAATAGGCTGTGCAGGTGGGGTAGAGCTTCTGCAATTCATCTATTGCGAGCAGCAGTGTGGCCTTGCTCTTCTGGTTGTCGTGTGCACCGTCGCGCAGGTGGCGTATGGGGCTCACCGTGAAGAGTATTCGTGCATCGGGGTTTATGCCCAAAATCTCGTCAATGCAGTGGGCTGTAGTCTCTACGATTTCGTTAATGCTCAATAGCTTGCGTGTAAAAAGAGCGGCGGGGAGCTTGTGGCAGTTGCCGGCCACGCAATTGTCGCTCTTGCGCACATATACATAGGCTGTGCCGAAGGTAAGTATCACCGTGCCGGCGGTTCTTATTGTTTCGTGAGCCTTTTGCAGCGGTCCGTTTATTGCAGCCAGCAGCTCACTCTTTTCACTGCGCGAGTAGTCGCCGTGGTGCAGAATACTGTGCCACTTTTCGCCGCTCTCGAATATTTCGGGCGACGAGTGGGTGAACTCTTCCCCTGTTACAATCCTGTGCAATGCTGTTGCAATGGATAAGGGGTTGTAGAGTGTGCCGAAAGGGTTTACGCAGGCGGGGAATTTGTTTTCGAGCAGGCGGTTGCCTATATTTTGGGCAAAGCACGAGCCCAGGAGCAGTATGCTCTCCCTGTGTGTTATCTCCAAAAAACTCTTCCGGGCCTCCACCGGTGTAGTTAGCTGCATAATGTGCGCGGTTGATAGTCTGTTTGCAATTTATTGCAAATTTAATGAACTTACGCAATTATTGTTGTATCTTCGCGGAAAATTTATTGCACAGCCGCCGTGCTGTGGAAAATTAATGTAGGTTAAAAATTGCTTTTTACCATTAAAAAGTATATTATTGCAGTAATTTTGTACAAAGATTGCTTGTATAGAAAAGATGGAAAAACAGGAAAAAACAAAATACCCTTTGCTTGGGAAAATTGACTCTCCCGCCGACCTGCGTGCCTTGCCCGAAAGTGCCCTGCCGCAGGTGTGTGCCGAATTGAGAGAATTCATTATAGAATCCTGCTCCACCAACCCCGGACATTTTGCTTCGAGCCTCGGTTCGGTGGAACTTACCGTAGCCCTTCATTATGTCTACGATACCCCCAACGACAAGCTTGTGTGGGACGTAGGTCATCAGGCATACGGTCACAAGATATTGACCGGTCGTCGCGACCGCTTCCACTCGAACCGTAAGCTCAATGGTATTAAACCCTTCCCCGCGCCCGACGAGAGCGACTACGACTCGTTCATCGCGGGCCACGCGTCGAACTCAATTTCGGCGGCTCTTGGCCTTGCCGTGTCGGCGGCCATGCAGGGGAACAACGAAAAGGTGGTTGCAATTATCGGCGACGGCTCAATGAGCGGCGGCCTTGCCTATGAGGGACTCAACAATCTTGCCAACTGCGACAACGACCTCTTGATTATTCTCAACGACAACAATATGTCGATAGACAAGAGTGTGGGAGGTTTGAGCCATCTGCTCATTTCAATGCATTCGTCGCGCCTCTACAACAAGGTGCGTTACAGAATATCGCGTTTCCTCACAAAGATAGGCCTTCTCAACAAGCGTCGCGCCATAAATCTCACCCGCTTCAACAACGGGCTCAAGTCCCTGTTGTTCCGCCAGCACAATATTTTCGAAGCATTTGCTGCACGATATTTCGGTGCTGTCGATGGGCACGATGTGCGTGAACTTGTGCGCACACTTCACCTCATAAAAGATATGAAGGGTCCCAAAATGCTGCACATACACACCGTGAAAGGCCGCGGCTACAAGCCTGCCGAGCAGACACCTACCTTGTGGCACCAGCCCGGCCTCTTCGATATTGAAACAGGCGAGCGTCTTGTGAGCAATGGTGGCAGCCCCCGTTTCCAGGATGTGTTCGGCGAAACGTTGGTGGAGCTTGCAAAAATGAACGAAAAGATAATAGGTGTAACCCCCGCAATGCCCACAGGCTGTTCAATGAATCTGTTGATGAAGGAGATACCTTCGCGTTTCTTCGACGTGGGAATTGCCGAAGGTCACGCTGTAACCTTCTCGGCCGGCCTTGCAAAGGGCGGTGCAATGCCTTTCTGCAACATCTACTCGTCGTTTATGCAGCGCGCCTACGACAATTTCATTCACGATGCAGCATTGCAACGCGTTGATATGGTACTTTGCCTCGACCGTGCGGGAATTGTGGGTGAGGACGGCTCTACACACCACGGTGCGTTCGACCTTGCCTATCTGCGCCCCATCCCCAATATAATAATATCTTCGCCCTATGACGAGTGCGAGTTGCGCCGTCTCATGTACACCGCGCAGCAACCCGGGCGCGGAGCGTTTGTAATACGTTACCCGCGTGGCAAGGGCTCGTTGCTCGACTGGAAGTGTCCTTTTGAAACAATTCCTGTGGGCAAGGGACGCAAAATGAAGGATGGTACCGATGTTGCCCTGCTCACCCTGGGCCCCATTGGAAAAACCGCTGTCGCAGCCATTGAAGCAGCCGAGAAAGAGGGCGTGAGCGTAGCCCATTATGATATGCGTTTCTTGAAACCTATCGACACCGCTATATTGAAAGAGGTGGGCGAAAAGTTCAAGCACATTGTAACCGTGGAGGACGGTGTTGTGAAGGGCGGCCTTGCAAGTGCAGTGACCGAGTATATGGCAGCCGAGGGTTATACTCCTGCTATCCACCCCATTGGAATACCCGACAAGTTTATAGAACACGGAACGCCCGCCGAATTGTACGAAATATGCGGAATGAACAACGACGCCATATTGCGTGCCATATTGAAATGTAAACAGAAATAGTATGAAGATAGTCATAGCCGGTGCCGGCGCCGTTGGAACCCATCTTGCAAAGATGTTCTCTGTCGGTAACGAGAATGTCGTGCTCCTGGACGAGAGCGAGGAGAAACTCGGTAAAATGGAGTCGCTCTTCGACCTTAAAGCCCAGGTGGGCCTTCCCACAAAGATAAGCGACCTGAAACAGGCCGGTGTGGGTGATGCCGAACTTTTTGTGGCTGTAACACCCGACGAAAGTGTCAACGTAACGGCCTGCATCCTTGCCCACTATCTTGGTGCAAAGAAAACCGTTGCACGAATAGACAATTACGAATATCTGCAGCCCAAGCACAAGAGCTATTTCGCTTCGCTTGGAATAGACTCGCTCATCTACCCCGAACAGCTTGCTGCCGAAGAGATTGCAACCAGTATAAAGTATAGCTGGATGCGCCAGTTCCTGGAATTCGGTGACGGAGCACTCATAATGGTGGGTGTGAAAGTGCGTGAGGGAGCGCCCATATTGGGCCGCCCGTTCAAGGAGTTTCCCGGCGACACCCCTTATCACGTGGTTGCCATACAGCGCGGCGATGAAACTATAATACCCCGCGGAAACGACGCCGTGGAGCCCGACGACCTTGTCTGCTTCATGACCGTGAAGGAAAAAATCCCCTTCATACGCAAAATGTGTGGCAAAGAGGAATTTTCCGAGGTGCGCAGCCTCATTATAATGGGTGGCAGCCGCATTGCGGTGCGCACGACAAAGCTCATCCCCGAAAACATAAAGGTAAAGATAATAGAGAGCGACCTTGCACGTTGCCGCAAATTGCTGGAACTTGTCGACGACCGTGTGATGATAATAAACGGCGATGCGCGCGACCCCGAACTCCTGCTGAGCGAGGGAATTGAGCGTACCGACGCATTCATAGCCCTCAGCGACAATTCCGAAGCCAATATGCTTGCCTGTCTGTCGGCCAAACGCTCTGGCGTGTACCGTACAGTGGCCGAAATTGAAAATATCGAATATATTTCAATGGCCGAAAATATGGACATAGGCTCTGTTATCAACAAAAAGAAACTTGCGGCGAGCAACATTTTCCAGATGATGCTGAAAACCGATGTTTCAAGTGTAAAGTGCCTTACCTCCATTCAGGCGGTTGTGGCGGAGTTTCCCGTGAAAGAGGGTGCGCCCATAACAAAAAAGGCCGTGAAGGATATGTCTTTGCCCGCAGGTGCCAACATCGGTGGTCTTGTGCGTAACGGCGAGGGTATGCACGTTACCGGAAATACAATGATTCAGGCCGACGACCACGTTATAATCTTCTGCCTGGAGAATGTTCTAAAGAAACTCGAAAAATACTTCAATTAATGTTCCATCCCAAAATAATATCCCGCATCCTGGGCTTCCTGCTCATAATAGAGGCGTGCTTCCTTGTGAGCAGCTTCGGAGTTTCGCTCTATTATGGTGAGCACATTGTACGCACCTATCTTTACACGCTTGTGGCAATGGTGGGCAGCGGTATTGTGCTTGCGTACATAGGTCGTGGAAAGGAACGCAATATTTCGCGCAAGGACGGTTACATTGTGGTAACCCTTTGCTGGATAGTATTTTCGGTTTTTGGTGCAATGCCGTACTACTTGAGCGGTTGTCTGCCCTCGGTTACCGACGCCTTTTTCGAAACAATGTCGGGTTTTTCAACCACCGGTGCAACGGTGATGGACAATATTGAGGCGGCGCCACAGAGCCTGCTCTTCTGGCGTGCAATGACCCACTGGGTAGGTGGCTTGGGAATTGTATTCTTTACGGTGGCTGTTTTCCCCATCTTCGGTTTGGGCGACATTAACCTTTTTGCAGCCGAGTCGGTGGGCCCAATGCGTGCAAAGCTGCACCCGCGAATATCGGTTGCCGCGCGTTGGATTCTCACAATTTATGTAGGCCTCACACTGCTTGCCGTTTTTGCGTTCAAACTCGCGGGAATGGGAAAATTCGATGCAGTGTGCCACGCCATGTCCACTGTGGCAACGGGTGGCTTTTCCACAAAACAGGCGAGTATAGCAGCCTTTAATTCCCCGCTCATAGAATATGTCGTAACGCTCTTTATGTTCCTTGGCGGTGTGAATTTTTCGTTGCTTTATCTTTTCCTTTTCAAAGGAAATTTCTCTTCGCTGCTGCGCGACAGTGAATTCAGGGTGTATGTTTCGTCGGTGGCGTTATTCACCGCTATAATATCTGTGGGGCTCTTTTTTACCACCCCAATGGGCGTTGAGGAGTCGTTCCGCGCGTCGCTTTTCCAGGTTGTGTCCATACAGACAACCACCGGTTTTGCAACAGCCAATTATGTGCTGTGGCTGCCTGTGCTGTGGCTTCTGTTGAGTGCTATAATGTATCTTGGAGCCTGTTCGGGGTCGACCAGCGGTGCCATGAAATGTGCGCGTGTCTCCATTCTTGGTCGCGTGATGTTCAATGAATTCAAACGTATTGTACACCCCAACGCGGTAATCCCCGTGCGTATGAGCGGCAAAATAGTTCCCTCGTCGGTGCAGTCGGCCATACTTGCCTACACGGTGATATATGTTGCAATGATTGTTTGTGGTATATTCGTGAATATGACCTTCGGGATAGATTTCCTCGACGCTTACGGTCTTTCGGCTTCGTCGGTGTGTAACGTAGGCCCGGCTCTTGGTCATTATGGCCCGTTCGACTCTTTTTCCACACTGCCGGCTGTTGTAAAGTGGTTCTGTTCGTTCCAGATGCTTGTTGGTCGTTTGGAATTCTTTGCGGTGCTCCTGCTGTTGATGCCCGTTTTCTGGAAACGCCAGTAAAAGAATCAACCTATTGTCTTAAGTAAGTTTTCAATGTCCTGTTGCAAGCGTTTGTAGGGGGGCGCTTCCTTGTATGCTGTGTTCTTCTTGAGCATTAGTGCAACATCGCATATGCTGTTGCGGTAGGACGAAAGCTCGTTGTTGTATTGCTGCCTGTGGTAGGCAAACTGCTCAATTTCGCGTTCGCGCCTGTTGCGTAGCAAGCGGCAGATGGGGGAGAGGATGCGCATTACAACGCTGTCCATAATGTGGTGCCCTTGAATGTAGAAATAACACTCCTCGGGCTTTATCCCAAGCTCGGCAAGCTCCTTTTTCAGCTCCTCGTAGCAGGGTATCAGGTGGGGGTTGTTTTTTTTGAGCAATGCCAGATTGTGGTTCACGCGCCCCTCCAGTTGCTTGAGCGAGAGGGCGGGGTTTTCCACATTGAATGCTGTGAGCCTTACAATTTCGCAGAAACGCAGCATGCTCATTGTCGAAAGGTCGTGCTTGCGGTAGAGGAGTATGTTCCACACGAACAGCGGGTAACATATTTGGGAGTAGAGCGCCATGAACGCCGGAATGTCCATTATGTTCACATCGTTCAGTGTGCTCTGCACGCACACCTGTTTCAGGCTGTCGGCGTAACATTTCAGGTTTTCAATCGCGTATGCGTATGTGTGCAGAATATAAGGGTTGTTTATGAGCTTGCGCGACGACTCTGTGGCTCCCTGCATCAGGTAGTCGTAGTCGGCGTCGACACAGGCTATCATATTGCGGCCCACAGCCTCGCCCAGCAGGTTCATCATTGCCTGCTTCTTGCCCTTTGTGAGCTTGCGGCGGGCGGGAAGCATTATCTCGAAATGGTATTTGTCGCTCTCGTATTCGTTGAAGGTGCTGCGCCAGAATGAAATATCGTCGTAGCTCTCCACATAAGCGATTATGCGGTGCTTTGCCTTCTTGGGGCGCAGCTTATTGGCTGCCTCAATAAAGGCCGAATTGAGATATTGGGTGAGCTTTTTCATCGCTCCTTTTGTGTTTTATTTTGTGATATCTTCCATTTCGGTCACGGCGTCGGCCCAGCCGTCCATTATTATTGCGGGCGAGTGGGTGCAGAGGATTATCTGTGCGTTGGGGTTAAGAGTGCGTATGAGTGTTATGAGGCGCTGTTGCCACTCAATGTGCAGCGAAATTTCGGGTTCGTCCATGAGTATGGCACAGTGGGCGTTGTCTTGCACAAGCGCGGTGAGCAGTATCACAAGCATCTGCTTTTCGCCCGACGACAGCATGTAGGGCGAAATTGTCTCGCCATACTGCTCGAAGAATATTTCGTTGCTCGCACGGTTTATGCTCTTTGCTGTGGGGGCGAAAAGTTCGTCAATAAGGTCCTGGAAAATCTTTTTTGGCTTTGTGAGCTCGGCTGCGGCCATCTGGTCCTCGGCTTTGCCCGATGTGAGCAGTGTGATTATCTTGTTACCTGTGTTCACCTGGTAATTGAGGTAGCGGCGTTGCAGGTTGTAGAGCTGCCAGTCGAGCTCGGTGCGAATGTCGGCCCCGGGAATCTTGCTCATCATCTCGCTGCTCAAAATGGGGCGGTCGATGCTGCTTATCACATCGAACTGTATGCTTGTTGCATCGGCGGGGTGGAATTTTATGTGCACGCCGCTTTCGGGGTTGTTCGTGAGGCAGCCGTCGCGCATAATGTTCAGGTATTGGGCCGAACGGTTAATAATGGTACTCTTGCCCACTCCGTTGCTGCCGCTCAAAATGTTCACATTGGGGTTAAGTTCCCAGTAAATGTGTTTGCGGTTGGCCCACAGCGAGTCAATCTCAATGCTTTTTATGTACAGCCCTTGCTTCTCCATAATTCTTTGCGTTTACAGCAAAAGTAGGAAAATGTTTTGTTTGCACAAATTAGATTGTGCAAATAAATTCTAATTTTATAAAAATAATCCCTTCAACGGTTGTTTCGTTGTTTTTTCTGTCTATCTTCGCAAAGTACGATATTGTGTAACCCAAACAACAGAGTCTATGGTAAGGATTTTTTGTGTGAACAACGGCGAGACAAAGAGTTTCCAGTCGGGTATTTCGCTTCGCGATATTAGCAAGGAGTTTGAACTCGACCTGCGCTACGATGTAATTGCGGCGAGGGTGAACAACGAGGTCGAGGGCCTCGACTTCCGCGTCTACAACCACAAGGATGTGGAGTTTGTCGATATAACATCGGACGATGGTTTCCGCCTCTATGTACGCTCGCTCACTTTTGTCTTTATGAAGGCAATGAACGACCTTTTCCCCGGCCGTGTGGTGCGCTTCGAAAATCCCATCTCAAAAGGCTACTATTGCCGCATGGACACGGAACTCTCTGTTGAACAGGTTGACGCGGTGCGTAGCCGTATGCAGGAGATAATTGCCGAGGACATCCCCTTCCATCGTGTCGAGTGCCACACTTCCGAGGCTATCGAGGTGTTCGAGCGTCTGGGGCGCATAGACAAGGTGAGGTTGTTGAAGACATACAAGTATCTTTACACCTGTTACTATAAACTGGGCGACTACATTGACCACTATTACGAGGGCCTGCTCCCCAGTGCCGGTTACATTAAACTTTTTGAAATAGAAAAGTTTGCCGAGGGTGTGCTGCTGCGTGTCCCCGACCAGGATTGTCCCACCACGCTCGAAGACAAAGTGCCGCAGGAGAAACTGCAGGAACGCTTCGAGGAGCGCCTCCACTGGCACAAGGTGATGGGGGTTGAAACGATAGGCGATTTTAATCTTGCAGTGAACACGGGTTATGAGGCTCTGCTTGTGAATGTTGCCGAGGCGTTGCAGGAAAAACGTTTCTCCGAAATGGCCGACGAAATTAAGCGTCGCGGGGCACGTGTAGTGCTCATCGCGGGCCCGTCGTCATCGGGAAAAACAACATCGAGCAAGCGCCTGAGCGTGCACCTTATGGCGTGCGGCCTTAAACCCTATGCAATATCGCTCGACGACTTTTTTGTGGACCGTACACTCACACCCCGCAAGCCCGACGGCGACTACGATTTTGAGTCGATTCACTCCATTGACCTGCCTTATTTCAACGAGTCGCTCACAAAGATTCTTGCGGGCGAGGAGGTGGAGCTCCCTTACTACAATTTTGTAACGGGCAAGCGCGAGTACAAAGGCAACAGAATTAAGCTGCTGCCGCAAATGGTGCTTGTGATTGAGGGTACGCACGGCCTTAACCCTATGCTCACCCGCCAGGTGCCCGACGAGGAGAAATTCCGCATATACGTGTCGGCGCTCACATCTATGAAACTCGACTACCACAACTACATATCAACATCGGACACCCGCTTGCTGCGCCGTATGGTGCGCGATGCAAAATTCCGCGGTTACTCGGCTGTTGAAACAATAAGCCGCTGGCCCAGCGTGCGCGAGGGCGAGGAGGAGTGGATTTTTCCCTATCAGGAAAATGCCGATGTAATGTTCAACTCTTCGCTTTTCTACGAGCTTGCAGCCTTCAAGACACAGGCCGAGCCTATGCTGCGCGCCGTGCCGCAGAGCTGCAAAGAGTATTCTGTTGCCCGCCGCCTATTGCGTTTCTTGGATTATATTGTACCTTTGCAGGAAAATCTGTTGCCGCCAACATCGGTTATACGCGAGTTTTTGGGCGGCAGCACGTTTACCTATTAGTTTATGGCAAGAAATTCCTTTTCGCAGACACAGGTACAGGGGCAGGTGCAAACGCAGTCCCTCTCGCCCCAACAGGTCTTGTTCGCCCGTCTTTTGGAGCTTACGACTGTTGAGGTGGAAGACCGTGTGCGTGGGGAATTGATGGATAACCCGGCGCTCGAAGCACCGGAGCCCGAATACATTGCCGATGCTCCTTATGAGGGTGAGGAAAATGCCGCAAGCTCAATTGAAGACTACCGCAGCGACGACGATGTTCCCCCTTATAACGGGTGGGATTATCACGACGGCGGCTCGGCGGCCGATATCCCGGTGAGCGACGCGCAATCTTTTGGCGAAACGCTCCTGGAACAGTTGGGTGAGCTCTCTTTGAGCCCGCAGCAAAGAGCCATAGGCGAGTATCTTATAGGCTCGCTCGACGACGACGGCCTCTTGCGCAAGCCTCTTGCTGAAATTGCCGACGAACTCTTGCTCTATGGCTCAATAGCCCCCGGCGAGGAAGAAATTGAAGAGGTTCTTAAAATGGTGCAGGCTTTTGAGCCCGCAGGCATTGCTGCGCGTTCGCTGCAAGAGTGCCTGCTGTTGCAACTCTCACGCAACGACGGGCAGCGCGACTATTCGCTGCACAAGCGCATAATAACCGAGTGCTACGACGAATTTACGAAAAAACACTGGGATATTATCCCCGAAAAGCTGCTCGCCGGCCGCGACGAATGTCGCGATGCACTGGCCGATATTGCACGCCTTAACCCCCGCCCCGGAGCCTCGCTCGTGGAGAGTGTGGGGCTGAGCCGTCAGCAGATTCTCCCCGATTTCAACATCGATGTTCAGGGCGAGTATGTGAGCGTGTCGCTCAACAACTATTATGTTCCCACTCTGCGTGTGAGCGAGGAGTATGAAACTATGCTTGCCCAGCAGAGCAAGAGCGACAATGTCGAACACCGTGCCGCCGCGCAGTTCCTTAAACAGAAAATAGACTCGGCCAAGGGCTTTATTGCTGCCATAAAGCAGCGCGAAGATACTCTGCTCTCCACAATGCAGGCTATTGTCGACGCGCAAAAGCCATTCTTTGTGAACGGTGGCGATGAGGGTCTCCTCTCACCTATGATTCTCGAAGATATTGCCCGCCGCACGGGCTACGACATTTCTACCGTGTCGCGCGTGAGCAACAGCAAGTATGCGCAGTTGCCGTGGGGAATATACCCGTTGAAATACTTTTTCAGCGACGGTGTCACCACCGCCGACGGCGCTTCCCACTCGGTGCGCGAGCTCTACCGCATAATGCAGGAACTTGTCGACGCCGAGGACAAGAGCCACCCGCTTACCGACGAGGAACTTATGGAGCAACTGCGCGCGCAGGGCTTCACTCTCGCCCGCCGCACAGTGGCAAAATATCGCGAGCATCTGCACATACCGGTGGCCCGTTTGCGCAAGGAGTAGGGCACTCTTTTCTTGTATAACACTTTTTAGTGTTACATCCTTTGTCTTTTCGGAAATTAACTCTAAATTTGCAATAGAGTGTTTCTTGGGTGCATTGTACCCTGTCGCTTATTTGAAAAACCATTGAGAATATGGAGAAAAAACAGATATCTATTGAAGAGGTTAAGGAGGATATTCGCTACCTGCGTCTCTTGGCGCGCGACTTTCCCACAATTTCAAGTGTAACAACCGAAATTATTAACCTCGAAGCTATTTTGCAGCTTCCAAAGCCCACAGAACATTATCTCGCCGACCTTCACGGCGAGAATGAGGCGTTTGAGCACATTTTGCGCAACGCGTCGGGTAACATCAAACGCAAGGTCAACGACCTTTTCGGCGATACAATTTCCGAAAAGGAGAAGAAAGACCTTTGTACGCTCATCTATTATCCCGAACGCAAGCTGCAGCTTGTGAAGCAGGAGTGTGAGAATATGGACGAGTATTACATTGTGACGCTCAACAGGCTCATAACCGTGTGCCGCAATATATCGTCGAAATACACCCGCTCAAAGGTGCGCAAGAGCCTGCCCGAAGAGTATGCCTACATAATAGAGGAACTCCTGCACGAGGCCAACGACGAGCGCAACAAGTATGCCTATTTCTCGGCCATTGTAAATACAATCATCTACACCGGCCGTGCCGACCACTTTATAATCGCCCTCTGTTCGCTCATCCAGCGTCTCATCATCGACCGTCTGCACATTCTGGGCGATATCTACGACCGTGGCCCGGGTGCTCACCTCATTATGGATACTCTGTGCAACTATCACCACGTGGATATTACCTGGGGTAACCACGACGTGTTGTGGATGGGTGCTGCTGCCGGTAATCTCTGCTGTATAGCAAGTGTGTTGCGCCTCTCTTTACGCGATGCCAACACCCGCACGCTCGAGGACGGTTACGCCATTAATATGGTGCCGCTGGCAACATTTGCAATGGAGCAGTATGCCGACGACCCTTGCGAGATATATTACCCCCGTGTCGACGAGGAGCGCACCAGCTTCACCGAAAAGGATATCCGCCTCATTGCGCAGATGCACAAGGCGGTGGCGGTAATTGAATTCAAGCTCTCGGGAGCACTTGCAAAGAAATATCCCGAATGGGAGATGCAGAACCGCTGCCTCATGGAGCACATAAAGAAAGAGCGCGGCACGGTGGAAATCGACGGCAAGGAGTATCCTATGCTCGATACCCTGTGGCCCACACTCGACCCCGAACACCCCTACGACCTCACCCGCGAGGAGGCCGACCTTATGGAACGCCTGCGTTACTCGTTCACCCGTAGCGTGCGCCTGCAGAACCACGTCAACTGTCTGCTTATGCGCGGTGGAATGTACGTGATATACAACTCGAACCTTATGTTCCACGCATCGGTGCCCTTGAACGAAGATGGCACAATGTGCGAGGTAAACTTCAACGGAAAGAACGTGAAGGGCAAGGAACTTATGAAACAGGTGGAGCGCATTGCCCGTTCGGCGTTCGACAACGATGTCAAGGGCGAGGAGCGCGAAAAGGCACGCGACTTTTTCTGGTATCTGTGGTGCGGCCCCTATTCACCTCTCTTCGGAAAGTGGAAGATGGCAACCTTCGAGCGCTATCTCTTGCAGGACAAAGAGGTGCAGAAAGAGCCCAAGGGGTGGTATTATATGCTGCGCGACAATGCTGCTGTGTGCGATTATATTCTCGACGAGTTCGGCGTCATAGGCAACCACCGTCACATAATAAACGGCCACGTTCCCGTGCGTGTGGGCAAGGGTGAAAAGCCCATCAGGGCCGAGGGTAAGATGATGGTTATCGACGGCGGTTTCTCGCGTGTGTACCACAACCGCACCGGTATTGCTGGTTACACGCTTGTGTACCACAGCCGCGGCTTCCAGCTTGTTCAGCACGAGCCGTTCACGTCGACCGAGGAGGCTGTGAGAAACGGAACCGACATTCACAGCACCACACAGATTGTTGAAATGATGGGCCGCCGCGAGCGTGTGTGCGACACCGACATAGGCCGTGGAATTATGCTGAAAATCAGCGACCTTGAAAAGCTGCTCACAGCCTACCGCAAGGGAGTAATAAAAGAAAGACCATAAAACAAAAATACACATTAGAATGGAACCAATAGTAAGCGTTATAATGGGAAGTACATCGGACCTTCCCGTAATGAAAAAAGCAACCGATTTCTTGAACGAAATGCAAATTCCCTTTGAGGTGAATGCTCTTTCGGCTCACCGCACCCCCGAGGCTGTAGAGGCCTTCTCGAAAGGGGCAAAGGAGCGTGGCGTTAAAATTATCATAGCTGCCGCAGGAATGGCGGCTCACTTGCCCGGTGTAATTGCCGCAAGTACCACATTGCCCGTTATCGGCGTGCCCATCAACAGCACACTCGACGGCATGGATGCACTGCTTGCAATTGTGCAGATGCCTCCCGGAATTCCCGTGGCAACCGTGGGCGTGAACGCTTCGCTCAACGCTGCAATTCTTGCTGCACAGATGCTCTCGCTTGCCGACAGCGACCTTGCCGCACGTATGGCAGCCTATAAAAACAACCTCAAGAAGAAGATAGAAAAAGCTAACGAGGAGCTTAAGGAACTTAAATATGAGTACAAAACAAACTAATATAGACCTCTTCAACTACCGCCGTCGTCCGACGGTAGAGGTGAACGTGGGTGGTGTGAAAATAGGTTGCGAGAACCCTGTGAGGGTGCAGTCGATGACCAATACCTCCACAATGGATACCGAGGGTAGTGTTGAGCAGGCCTTGCGCATCGCTGCAAAGGGCGGCGAGCTTGTGCGCCTCACCACACAGGGTAACCGCGAGGCTGTCAATCTTGGCAGCATAAAGGAGCAGCTGCGTGCGCGCGGTTGCAATGTGCCTCTTGTGGCCGACGTACACTTTAATGCAGCAGTGGCCGACACTGCGGCGCAGTATGCCGACAAGGTGCGTGTGAACCCCGGAAATTATGTCGACGCGGCACGTGTGTTCAAGCAGATTGATTACACCGACGAGGAGTATGCTGCCGAGCTCGTGCGTCTGCGCGAGCGTTTCGTGGCGTTCCTTAACTTGTGTAAAGCCAACGGTAAGGCCATTAGAGTGGGCGTGAACCACGGCTCGCTGTCCGACCGCATTATGAGCCGTTACGGCGACACCCCGTCGGGAGTTGTGGAGTCGTGTATGGAGTTTCTGCGCATCTGCCGCGACGAGAATTTTTCGAACGTTGTTGTTTCCATTAAAACCAGCAATACATCGATGATGGTGACCACTGTGCGTCGCCTTGTGGCTGTAATGCAGAGCGAGGGAATATCTTTCCCCTTGCACCTTGGAGTTACCGAAGCTGGTGATGCCGAGGATGGCCGCATAAAGAGCGCGGTGGGCATTGGTGCGTTGCTTGCCGACGGAGTGGGCGACACTGTGCGCGTATCTCTTGCCGAGGCTCCCGAAAATGAAATTCCCGTTGCCCGCGAGCTTGTAGAATATATTTCTAAGCGTGCAGGGCACGCACCCATTGAGGGCTTGCCCTACGAGGGTTTCTGTTACCAGGAGCCTGTGCGCCGCGTAACAGTGGCTGTGGGCAAGGTGGGCGGTTCGCAAGTGCCCGTTGTTGTGGGTGGAGCATCTTCGGCTGTCGATACAGCCCCCGATTTTATTGCAGCCGATTATCCCACAGTGGGAATAGACGAGGCTGCCGACGGCAAGGTTGTGCAGTTGTGCATCCGTTGCCTCACCCCCGAAAATATCGAAAAACTCAAAGCCCTCAAAGATGTTGTAATAGTAGCTGTGAGCGCACACGCCAACCCTGTGGGAGAGCTTCGCGCCGTGGTGCACAAGCTTGCCGCTGCAGGCATAACAGCTCCTGTTATTGTGCGTCGCAACTACAAGGAGCAATCTATTGAGAGCCTGCGCATAAAAGCATCGGCCGACCTTGGTGTGCTGCTCATCGACGGCCTTGTCGACGGTTTGTGGATAGAGAACCCGGGCATTGCACCCGACGAGCTAAACTCCCTTGCTTTCGGTATTCTGCAGGCAACCCGTTCGCGCATAAGCAAGACCGAATATATCGCTTGCCCCGGTTGCGGCCGCACAATGTACGACCTGCAGGGAACGCTGGCACGCATTAAGGCTGCCACTGCCCACCTTAAAGGGTTGAAGATTGGTGTCATGGGCTGCATTGTAAACGGCCCCGGCGAGATGGCCGATGCCGATTATGGTTATGTGGGTGCGGCGCGCGGCAAGGTGAGTCTCTACCGCCAGAAAGAGTGCGTCGAAAAGAATATTCCCGAGGAGGAGGCTATTGAAAAGCTCCTGCAGCTCATAGAAAACGATAAGAAGCAGTAAACTTCTGCTGCGATAGATTTACAACCGAACAAAAGCTCGCGAGCTTTTGTTCGGTTTTTTTGTGCTGGCGGTTCCTTGGAAAAACTTCTAGGCAGTGAACAAAATATTTTGTTTGTGTGTTTTCTATTCATATATATACTTAAAACCTTTGAACATTGGACACTGCAAAATTTAGGAAGGAACTGTTGGAGGTGCAGTCGGAGTTGCAACGCTTTGCCTACAAACTCACCGCCGACAAAGAGGAGGCGAACGATCTATTGCAGGAAACATCCCTGAAAGCCCTTGATAATATGGACAAGTATATGCCCGACACCAATTTCAAAGGCTGGGTATATACCATAATGCGCAATATATTCATAAACAACTACCGCAAGGTGGTGCGCGACCAGACATTCATCGACCACACCGACAATCTTTTTCACGTAAACAGCTCGCAGGATTTCGACAGCTATATAACCGAAAACAACTACGACAGCAAGGAGATATACAAGGTTGTGAACAGCCTGCCGCGCGAGTATCGCATTCCCTTCCTCATGCACCTGTCGGGTTTCAAATATCGCGAGATTGCCGAAAGGCTCTCCCTGCCGCTGGGCACCGTGAAGAGCCGCATTTTCTTCACGCGCCAGCAGTTGCAACAGCTTTTGAAGGATTACAGGTGATGCGGCCTGTAACCCTTTACGCCGGGGCACGCTGTAGCCTTTCTGCGCTGTGCGCCGCCTCGTTTTTTAGCCTGTTTGCCCGCCGGCAGCGCTTAAAATGCGCAATAGTTTCATAATGTTGTTTTTTCTTTGTATCTTCGCGCACTAGTGCGCGTCGGGCAGTGGCGCAGCCCCGTCCCGTGCCGCTTGAACCTCTTGTCACAAGGGGATTTTAATGGAAAGAACAATAAAAAACATACACTATTATGGAAAATAAATTAATGATATATAACACACTCTCTCGCAAGAAAGAGTTGTTCGAGCCGTTGCACGCGCCCAATGTGGGACTTTATGTGTGCGGCCCCACCGTGTACGGCCCTGCCCATCTTGGTCACGCGCGCCCCGCAATTACTTTTGACGTGCTTTTCCGTTACCTGCAGAACCTCGGTTACAAGGTGCGCTATGTGCGTAACATCACCGATGTAGGCCACTTGGAACACGATGCCGACGAGGGCGAGGACAAGATATCTAAAAAAGCCCGTCTGGAGCAGCTTGAGCCTATGGAGGTTGTGCAGCAGTATACATTGCACTATCACAAGGTGATGGAGGCTCTCAACGTTCTCCCGCCCAGCATCGAGCCCCACGCTTCGGGCCACATCATAGAGCAGATTCAGCTTGTTAAGGAGATTATAGACAACGGCTACGCTTATGAAAGCCAGGGATCGGTTTATTTCGATGTTGCTAAATACGATAAGGCACACAACTACGGTGTTCTTTCGGGCCGTAACCTCGACGAGGTTCTCAACACAACCCGAGAGCTCGACGGACAGAGCGAGAAGCGCAACCCCGCCGACTTTGCATTGTGGAAATGCGCGCAGCCCGAACACATTATGCGCTGGCCCTCGCCCTGGAGCGACGGCTTCCCCGGCTGGCATTGCGAGTGCACCGCTATGGGACGCAAATATCTTGGAGAGCAGTTCGATATTCACGGCGGAGGTATGGACCTTGTCTTCCCCCACCACGAATGTGAAATTGCGCAGGGCGTTGCAGCAATGGGCAAGCCCGTGGTGAAATATTGGATGCACAACAACATGATTACCATCAACGGTACAAAGATGGGCAAGTCGCTCGGTAATTTCATCACCCTCGACGAGTTCTTCAACGGTACCCACAAGTTGCTTGCGCAGCCCTATTCGGCAATGACCATACGTTTCTTCATCCTGCAGGCACACTACCGCAGCACAGTCGACTTCAGCAACGAGGCACTGCAGGCTGCCGAAAAGGGAATGCAGCGCCTTATGGACGGCTACAAGACTCTCTGCGGCCTCACCGCGTCGGGCGAAACAACCGCCGACATTGCAGGCTTGCGACAGAAGTGCTACGACGCGATGAACGACGATATGAACACCGCACAGGTTATTTCGCACCTCTTCGACGCTACACGTGCCATTAACCAGGCGGCCGACAAGAAGGCTACAATCAGCGAGAGCGACCTTGCCGAGCTCAAAGAGACATTCAAGCTCTTTATGTTCGACATCCTGGGCCTTAAAGAGGAGGCCGGTTCGGGCAGCGCACGCGAGGAGGCATTCGGCAAGGTTGTCGATATGTTGCTCGAGCAGCGCCAGGCTGCAAAGGCTGCAAAAGACTGGGCAACCAGCGACAAGATACGTAACGAACTTGCTGCTCTCGGCTTTGAGATTAAGGACTCAAAAGAGGGTGCAACCTGGAAACTCAACAAGTAAGTGATGGGTAAAAGAATATTAATCCTTTTACTTTCTATAGTGGTGCTCGCAGCCTGTGGCAACGCTCCCAAAAAGAGCGCGCCCGCGGTTGTTGAGGCAGCCGCCATTGTTCCCGTCTTTAACGCCGACAGCGCATACTCCTTTGTGGCGGCGCAGGTGGCGTTCGGCCCCCGTGTGCCCAACACAGCTGCCCACAAGGCTTGTGGCGACTATCTCGAAAGCAAGCTGCGCGCCTGTGGTGCCGATGTTGTTACGCAGAATGTAACCCTCACCGCTTATAACGGCGACAAGCTGCAGGCACGTAACATTGTGGCGCAGTTTCAGCCGCAGAACAAAAAGCGTGTGATGCTCTGTGCCCACTGGGACAGCCGCCCCTGGGCCGACAGCGACCCCGACAAGAGCAACCACTACAAACCCATCCTCGGTGCCAACGATGGTGGCAGCGGCGTGGGAGTGTTGCTCGAAATTGCCCGCCACCTCTCTTCGGCACCCACCACAGTGGGAATTGACATTATACTCTTCGACGCCGAGGATTATGGTCGTCACGAAAATGAACCATACAACGGCGCAGGGATGGACCACTCGTGGGCGCTCGGCTCGCAATACTGGTCGCGCTTCCCTCACAAGGAAAATTATAATGCCCGCTACGGCATTCTGCTCGACATAGTGGGTGCTCCGTCGTCCACTTTCTACCGCGAGTCCATTTCAAACTACTACGCTCCGGCGGTGGTCGATAAAGTGTGGGCGCAGGCCGCAAAAGAGGGCTACGCAGCCTATTTTGTGAACGAAGAGGGCGGGATGATAAGCGACGACCACCTCTACGTGAACAGCTTTCTTGGGCTCCCCTGCATCGACATTATAAACTGCGACAGGAACAGCCCCAACGGCTTCGGCCCTCACCACCACACGGTAAAGGACGATATGGGCTGGATAGACCCTGCAACGCTAAAGGCTGTGGGGCAGACAGTGATGGCTGTAATTTACAACGAGAAATAACAGAGAAAAAAGAGGAACAAAATATATGGCTACTATAAACGAAAAACAAGACGAAATAATTGACGAGTTCAGCGGTTTCGACGACTGGCTCGACCGCTACCAGTTGCTCATAGACCTGGGCGGCGAGCAACCCGCGCTCCCCGAGGAGTATAAGACCGACAATAACCTCATTGAGGGCTGCCAGAGCCGTGTGTGGCTGCAGGCCGATTTTGAGGACGGCCGCGTTCTCTTCCGTGCCGAAAGCGACGCGCTCATAGTAAAAGGCATTGTGGCGCTGCTTATAAAAGTATATTCGGGCCACACCCCCGACGAAATTCTTGCCAGCGAGCCCTATTTTGTCGAGGCTATCGGCCTCAAGGAGCACCTCTCGCCCACCCGCAGCAACGGTCTCCTTTCAATGATTAAGCAGATGCGTCTCTACGCCCTTGCGTTCAAGGCAAAGGCCGGGTTGTAAAAACCGCCGCAAAATAGACGTAATGTAAATATTCAAGGTTGCAAATAGGTAAAATTGCAACCTTGTTTTTTTATTTGTGCATTACTTTCGCTGCAAATTAAAATTTTACATTATGTTAGTGCATTCGAAAGATAATAACGACCCGGAAGGGATTGAGAAAGAGCAGCAGGCTTATGCCGCATCAAAGAAATTATTACCACATCTTTTTGAGGGGTGTGCCGATGATGCTCTGTACGAACCACAGAGACAGAATAATAATGAAGTGGATAATTTGCAAACAAAAAAGGATGAAAACCGCTTACGTTACAAAGAATTGCTTGGGTATGTAAGTGCGGCTGCAAAGTTAGTCGCTAATCGCCCTTTTAACCCGGTAGGATATTATCAGGCGGTTATAGACAATGAACAGAATATTAAGAATGTTGCGAAAGGAGTTAAAAAAGCTGCATTTTATGCGGGTGATGTGTACGATGAAAATAAACTTGGATTACTGGATAATTCAAGAGAGAAGTTGAACGAACTTAATTCGTCCGGAAAAATCTATGATCGCAATACTCCTGATTCAAAAACCTTTGCGTGGGCAACAAAAAATTGGGATAATGCTAAAATAGCTTATGATGTTGGGTTTATTCATCCTAAATTCAAAAATATATCAAGTAATGCCCACCGATTTGCAAAAAGAGTTGAAGGTGTCAAGGCTATAAATAAGGATAATAATGAACATCCATCAGAAATAAATGCATTAAGACATACTTTGTGGCAGTCTGCAATTACAGCAGCTTATGGTTCGGGTGTAGCGACGATTATAGGAAATAATCATGAGCCTAATCCTCAGATGGATTTGTCTGTTCGTAAGTATAAGGATGTGGAAATGGCCGATTCTGCAGTAGATTTATTAAACAATTCAATAGGTCGACGAATTGGAGAACAGAATAAGGGAAAAACAATAAAGGAGTTGAGTACTAAAGTGCTAGATGAATATTATAACAATGGATTGTATACGTTGAAATATAGTGACGATGGGTGTTGGCATATTGTTAAATCAAAATTAACAGATGAATATTATGCTAAATTGAAATATATTTATAATTTAGCTGATAAAAACGGTTTTCTTCCTTA
Source organism: Bacteroidaceae bacterium (assembly GCA_045636125.1). Taxonomy (GTDB): domain Bacteria; phylum Bacteroidota; class Bacteroidia; order Bacteroidales; family Bacteroidaceae; genus HGM04593. The sequence continues at coordinate 44,088 of JAZTWX010000010.1, read as the reverse complement.
TGAGGATAAGGTAATTAGTATTGTCGATATAATGAGAATTGTATCTCAACCATATAAAATCAAGGAGCAAATTGAAAATATAATAAACTCATTGTATGAAAAGTTTCAAAAAAGTATTAGCAATTATTATTCTCGTTATATCGGTTTTAGTTTTTAAATGTTGTGAAGACAAGTTTTATTTGTACGATTTTATAGATTCGCATCAAAAGGGAATAAAACAAAATAAGTTCAGTGTCGATTTAGCCAATATGAGTGGTGAATGGGATACCATATACCATTATTCTTGTAGAGTTGCGGTTCGCGATATCAATAAAAAATTCGATGTTTCTTTTAAGGAAGAACCGATGATTTCGAGCAGAGTAATTGTTTTGCACAAAGGAGAAGTTGTAAGCGCGCAAGAATATACAGGTGAGTGTAGTGGAATCTATCCTACTGTAGTATTTTTCTTAAATGATACAGCTGTAATAACACGTGACAATGCTGTACTGAATGTGAGCAAATTGGATAAAGAGTATTATGTAAGATTAAAGAAATAATTCTTTTGTATTTTGCATCTCCCTGTACATTAAAATAAACAAACAAGTGTTAGGCTTTTCAATACATTCTTGCATTCTTGCCTCAAAGTTGTGGTGCATAACTTTTGCTGCAAGCAATTATTTGCAATAAAGAAAATTTGTGTTAGCTTTACATTGTAAAAAGATTATACCAATGCCCGCAATTCTCCTGAATATATTCAAGTTTATGCTTAAAATCCTCAAATGGGGCTTTATTATTGTTGTATCTTTCTTTGCTATTATATTACTGGGCATTGCAGTTATAATATACTGCGATTACTATGGTAGTGGCAGCTTGTATAATTACGCCCGAAGCGAATGGCAAGAGAATGGGTGTGTCGATACTTTTGATATTGATCTTGCTGGTATGAATTGCAAATGGGATACTCTCTATTATTACGATGGTTATTACCCTGCAGAAGAGATAAACAATGAACACGGCACGTGTTTTACATCCTACGATGGAGGTTGTAAGCTTGTCTATAAATTAAGAGGCAGAACAGTGAGTGAGGAAATGTATCAGGAAATATGCAGCGGTGATGTCAGAACCGTTAATATCTCTTTAGAACCTCAAAAATGTTTATTAAATCGCGATAACGCAAAGTTTAATGTTACAAGGTACGGGAAAGAGTTTCATTTATTGTGGTTGGGTTCAGAATAACTTTTTGAATAAACAAACAGGTGGGAACTTATCAATAAATTCTTGCACTCTTTCTCAAAACCATTGTGCTCTCTTCCGTTAATGCGCGAACAAAAGTTCTGTGCCGGCGGGTGTAACCCTTAATTCAACCTCTGCCCCCTCAATCAACGGGAAATTGTTGTCGCAGTGCCCCACCGGAAAGCCGAAACACACGGGCACGCCACATTCTTTCACAATGTTGTGTATAAGTTCGTGGGTTGTTCCACCAAAGCCGGTGTGCTCTTTCACCCCGTTGAACTGCCCCACAATAAGCCCTTTTGTGCATGCCAGTGCCCCCGATAGTTTAAGCTGGTACACGAGTCTTTCCACGCGGTAGGGCAGCTCGCCTGTGTCCTCTATGAAAATTATTCTCCCGTGAGTGAAAATGTCGTAGGGCGAGCCTGCAAGGCCTGCAAGCACCGAAAGGTTGCCGCCTGTGAGCCTGCCGCGTGCCACCCCCTGAATGTCGAGCGGGTGGGGTGCTGCCTTGTAGTGTGGCTTTTCGCCTGCAAGAATTCCGAAAAGCGCTTCGGTGGCAGGGTGGTGGGGGAGTGTTGCAATGTGGCGGCACTGTGGGGCGTGCAGCGATTGCACGCCGCTCTTAATGCACGCTGCGTGCAGGGCCGAACAGTCGCTCATACCAATAATCCATTTGGGGTGGCGGGCAATGAGCGGGGCAAGCTCCTCTATAAGATGCACGCAACCATACCCTCCATAGCTGCAAAGGATAGCCTTTACGGTGTTGTCGGCAAGCAGGGCAGCAAAGTCGCCCAAGCGCTCTTCTGGAGTGCCGCTGTAATAGCCGTTGCGCCCAAGACAATGGGGCGCAAGCACCACCTTGTAGCCGCGCAAACGCAATTCCAGCGCAGCCTGTTCCACTATCGCGGGCTCGCGCAACGCGCCTGCGGGCGAGGCAATGGCAATTGTGTCGCCTTTCTTCAGTGGAGCAGGGGTAATCATTGTTTTTTGTGTGGGTTTTTAGTCGCAGCTTTTGCCTGTGCTCACAATTTTGTAGAGTTTGTCGGCGGGGCGCACTTTCCCCGGTACTTTGAACGAGACGTATACACCCTTGGGCACGGTGTCCACCGCCCCGAGGTCAACGCGTGCCTCTTCCAGTTCAAGGTACATTGCTCCGGTTGTGGGGCCTGTGACAAGCAATTTGTCGCCCACGCTTATCTCGCTTGCCTCAATGTAGAATTCTCCCACTCCCAGCTTTGAAAAATATTTCACTCCGCGGCCCACGTACACCTTTTTCTCGGTGGCCTGTGAGCCATAGATGTTGCTCCACTCGCCAATCTTCTGCCCCAGGTAGTACCCGTCCCAGAAACCGCGGTTGAACACCGTTGCAAGGCGTGTGTCCCATCCGTCCTTCTTCTCCTCGGTGAGCGAGCCGTCGAGGTAAGCCTCCAAAGCCTCGTTGTAACAGCCGGCAACAGTCTGCACATATTCGGGGCCGCGTGCGCGTCCTTCAATCTTGAACACTCTCACACCCGCCTCAATCATCTTGTCAATGAAGCGTATGGTCTTGAGGTCTTTGGGCGACATAATATACTTGTTGTCAACCTCCAGCTCAATGTCGCTCTCGCGGTCTTTCACAATGTAGCCTCGGCGGCACACCTGCATACACTCGCCGCGGTTGGCGCTGCGGCCAAGCTGGTGGAGTGACAGGTAACATTTGCCCGAGATTGCCATACACAGCGCACCGTGGCAGAACATCTCAATGCGTATGAGCTCGCCTTTGGGGCCGCAGATGTTCTCGTCTATTATAACCTTGTGGATAGCCGCCACCTGCTCCATATTCAGCTCACGGGCAAGCACCACAACATCGGCAAACTGTGCGTAGAATTTCAAAGCCTCGCTGTTGCTTATGTTGAGCTGTGTCGACAGGTGAACCTCCATCCCCACACGGTTGCAATACTGCATCACCGCAACATCGGCCGCAATTACAGCCGAAATTCCACTCTCCACGGCGGCATCAACAATGCGGTGCATCATATCAATGTCGTTCTCGTAAATTATAGTATTTATGGTGAGGTAGCTTTTAATGCCGTGCGAGTCGCAAATCTGCGCAATCTCGCGCAGGTCGTTTATTGAAAATGCGCTTGCCGAGTGGGCACGCATATTAAGGTGTTCAATACCAAAATAAATGGAGTTTGCCCCCGCCTGAATAGCAGCCATAAGGCTCTCGCGCGACCCCGCCGGAGCCATTATCTCAAAATCTTTTCTCTCTAACATAAGAAACAGTTTGTGTGTATACACCGCGAAGGTACTCAAAAAAAAGCAAATACGGGCAATGTGGGCAGGGGAATATGAATTTGTTTGTGTGCTTGTCGATAACATCCGGTGCACAATCCGAATGCCTATTTTGTGATTCTGAACCACAAAACAGGTTATATAATGTTTTAATCAACATAAATCAATTACTATATTTCACCTATTAGGGATTGGGTGGGATTGGACCGCGTTTTGTGCATTTCAGCGAATAGACAGGGGATAAAAACAAGAAACCCCTGCAACCGTTGAGGTGCAGGGAATATAATAGATGTGGTTTGCTTAGCACGCTATAAGTGTCGTCAAGTAGCCAAAACTCATAAGCATTGTCGGTAGTGCGTCGGCTAGCGTCGGCTGGTTGTCAAGGTAGGTCGAAATTAGTATTACACGCAGTTTAGCCCTAACATTCGGGTTCTTCAATAGCTCAAACAATTCTCTGTCTATCCTAGCATAGGCAATATGTTGCTTCAGTGTTGAAAGTGAATGGCCGGAACATCTTCAACCTTGCAGCCATTTGGAGAAATCAATTCCCAAAATGGCTCCGAACGCATATGAAAGAATGGGTACGATATTTTAGGTTGAAATAATATGCTCTCACCCAGCAACTTTGCTGTATTACTTTTGAACTGTTGTATCAAAGCACCGGACAAAGGAACTCAACAATCGCTTATAACGTCACGCTCAACAAGGTCAATAACCGACAAAAGCAATAGCGCCTTGTGTGGAGCCGGTTTTCCACGTTTCTTCATCGTATTCAAAGATGAAAAGCAGTTTATGTAGTGGTTGAGGTCATTCATTGCTAAAATTTTAAGTAAGACACCGTTCTAACAAAGTTTTTACAGGTGTAAATATTATTCTTGCGATTCTTTATAATTAACAAATGGTTCGCAAAAAGTCTTATTGACAACTCTATCTCTCATTAATTTCATATCAGTGAAATTTCTGCTGATGTTCTGTATGACATCAAGATGATTATCCTTGCCTTCTTTGTTTACATAGTAATATGGCTTTATAGAGACACAATTCTTGTGTTCAAACAAGGTGTTTAGCAAGGTTCTATCCGATAAACCACACGAATGTCCTAATATGATAACTTGAAAAGTGTCTGATTCAATAAATTCCAGCATCTTGCGATAGCTGTCTGCTTCCAAATAACGAATGGATTTGATATGGCGCATACACTCATTATCATTCATATTTTGGAGCTTTTTAAAGTCTGAATCTAACTCATCTCCATAACCAAATATAACACTTTCAGGGTTATCAAGGTGCCCGTGAATGTAATTAATCAAAACTTTTGAAGAATCAGATATATACTTTTCAGGAGTTTGGGTATAGTTAAAGTTCAGAAACATTGTTGCACTGGGTGTAATATCCTCTATAGCGTTTCCACCAAGTGACTTTTTGTAGGCAACAGATATTTCTCTTTCTTTTATCGGTCTGTATATTATATCGCTAATATTGTCAATGATTGGTGTTTCATTTTTGCTTTGACATTTCAAATATTGTATGAGTTTATCCCGCAAAATTTCCAATTGACAATTAAGCTCTTTGTAATTGGCCCCAACAAAACCCTTGTCAATAGTCAAATTTTCTTCTGTCAGCAACGAGAAGTATTCATTTTCAATATCAACCCACCCAAACTGTAACTTGTTCCAAACTCTTTTAAGAATTGGACTTGTGAATGAGAATTTACAGAAATCTTTATCCTCTTTAGCTAAATTGACAACATCATTTAAATTCCATGGTTTAAGCGGATTGCTTCTACGATAGCGGAGTCCCCAAGCTGAGCCCCAGCAACTCAGACCGCAACCGTCTCTTAATTCAAAAGAGCATAACCCATCTGATACAGTTTTATTATGACAATGCAGAAGCCTGTTGCCACAGTCCTTCCAATACCAATTTATAAAATCTTTATAACTGGTCCTTAAACCGTGGGCCAAATCAAAACCGTTACCTATGAGAACTATTCTATTCATACATCTCTATCACTTCCTATTCTTCTCTTTCGCCTCCTTGTTTAATTGCTTAATTGTATCCAAATAAGCCTGTTCCACTGGCGAGAGTGTGCGTAACTCATATTTACGATATTCTTTTTCAGCCTTTGAAATAGCTGCGGTATGACTCACTTTGCCAGCACCTACCAATAAAGGTTCACCAGTTGAAGAAAGTATATTATCTAGATTTTGAATATAATCGCTCATATACATTGGACGACGCTTCATTGCCTGTATCTCGACGAAATCGAAATATCCCGAAACAAGGTTATTAAGTATCTTCAGTTCGTCTTCCTTTAGATAGTTCTTTGCGATTTTTGCATCGGCAAGCGTAGGATGCTCCCCTTTGAAAGTTGTCAACCCCATAAACGGTTGCTCCGCATCGGCTCTTTCATAAATAACCTCAGCTGCTGTGTGTCCGTGTGCAGCAAAATGCAACTTGTTTTGAACAATTTTGAAGAACTCAATTGAGAGGTCACTTCTTGGGTCATAATCCACCGCTGTTGCATAAAGGTCAAGCACCTGACGATACATAACCTTTTCCGATGAACGGATGTCCCTGATACGGTCGAGCAACTCTTTCCAATAGTTACCACCACCTAACTGTTTCAGGCGTTCATCATCCATTGTAAAGCCCTTTATGATATACTCTTTTAAACGCTCGGTAGCCCACTGACGGAAACGGGTTGCAGTAACTGAACGGACACGATAACCAAGCGAGAGAATCATATCAAGGTTGTAATGATCTACTTCGCGCTCCACTTTGCGTGTACCTTCAATTTGAACTGTTCGGAATTTCCGAACAGTTGCCTCACGCGAAAGTTCATTATCCTCGTATATATGTTTAATATGCTCACTTACATTTGATTTGCTCGTTTGGTATAGTTCACAAAGCTGCTGTTGAGACAACCACATTGTCTCCTCATTATACACCACATCGAGGTGCACCTTGCCATCCTCGCTTTGGTAAATTACTATGTTGTTATTTTCGGTCATTAGCTTTTTATTTTAATTCATCTAATTTTTTCTATTGACAATTTTTTACTCTAAATTTATACCAAGCTCATTTTTTAGATTTTCGTACCTTTCCGACAACCTCTTATCTTTTGACTTTTGAGAGGACATACAGTACACTTGAAAATTACCACATATAAGTAAAGAAATTATACTAATAAAAACCGTAATATTGTGTAACCCTTTTTCATTAAATACATACTTTGCTGATCGTGTAGAAGCGTGAGCAAGAAGTCCTCTTTGCCAAACTAAATAATTAAAAACATTCTTTATAGTAAATGAGCCATACTTACTATCAACCGCTAATTCTAACCAAGCATATTGTTGTGGACTATGAGTCTTAAATGACTTAATCGAGTCAAGTAAAGCAAAACACAGTTCTTTACTTTTAATAAATTCAGTAACTTGTTCTTTCTTCCCAAACTTCCCATTGGCAAAACAATATTCAACAATCATATAAAAATGAATATACGCAAGCCTATATTCTCTATTATGCAAATAATTATTAGCTTCTCTAAAATAGTTACATGGAATATTAGCATCTGGAACAGTCTTGTTCAGTACTAAAATATTAGAAATACAACGTTCTGTTAAAAGTTTCTTATCTCGTGCTTTATACTCTTTTTGTAATGAAAAAATCTGAATTAAATTGTTAAACATTTCTCCACCAGTAAACCAAACAAGTTCTAAATGTTCATCGTAGAAAATCTTGGCTATATTATAGTAACACCCGCCTATGCTTTCAATGTATTGTAATTGTTTAATAAAATCGATATAATCAGCTTCTTGAGGAGCTATATAGTTTACAACACCATTATGTATTTGATGATTTAGAACAAGAGGACTATCATTGGGGATTCTTCTAATAATCGAAATTTTGTAAACGCCATCTTCTATAAACAATGAAACTTGATAACCAAAATTATTAGATACAATAGGAGCATTCAACACAAAGTCTCCTTTAACAATAGACTTTACACCGAAATACAAAACTTTATCATTATCCATACTTAATGAAGTTGTACGTTTTCAATAGTAGAAAAAATCTTCTTACCTTGTTCCCATTCAATAGTTATTGGAATAAAATTAGGAGCAGAAGTACATAAAGTCATATGTATATCAAATCTAGCGTGTCTTTTCAATGACGGACATATATCTTTATCACAATCCCAATGAGCATAAACCCCCTCCGATTCCGGTATAAGAATTTTTACATTTACGGCTTCAATATCAGACTCTGAAGCGTTATAAATACGTAGTCGCCACGAACTACCTGACTTAAAGAAGTTTGCTCTTATAGCAGCTTGCTTAACCTTAACTTTTTTGATAAGAAAATGCACACTTTTTATCACCCCCCCAAATAGCACCAACCACTGTTATGATTGTTACAATAATTGTGCAAATATCTTGTATAGACAAGTTTGTTATATTCATTTCTTAAATAAACGACTTAATTCTTTTTCAAGCTCTGCTTTGACCTGTTTTGCCAAATTCTCCTTTGCTTCATCAATTAATTCTTGATTATATTCAAGAAGTTCATCTTTACCACCAAAATACTCTCGACCACAATTAGTGCATTTTATATATGAATAATCATCATTGTGTTCAAAGTAATCTTGACAACCACAAGTATCACATCTTGGAATGATTTTCCCCTTAATATTTTCAAAATCCATTCTTGACATATATAAATATAAAATGTATTATTTATATCAAATGCGAAACCTTTATTTTCTTATACTTCTTACCAATATCAAGAGCAAATGCCATTTGGTCTTTAATGATAAGTTCACCTTTCTGCAAACCGGCTATTTCGGTGCGTATCTCTTGCAGTTCTCTACCGCTGACACCGAATAGGTCTTTAATAACAGCATCGGTTATTGTCTGCTGTTTCATAATGAGTGGGTATTGAGCATTAGCGTAAAAATCAAAATGCTTGCTCTGGAAACTTGCCATATTCTGTGTGGCAAGAATTATGCTCAATCCTTTATTACGGCCAACTGCAATAAGATTGCGAAGAGGGCGATTGTCAAAATCCAACATATAATGCGCCTCGTCGATTATAGTAAAGTGTCTTATCTGCACATAATCATCACTGACAGCCTGTTTTTCAAGTTCTTCGTAAATGATATTTAGCTTTGAGATAAGGAAATAAACGATTGCTTTTGCTATCGGGCCGTCTTTAGGGAAAGCGTCCATTTTAACCACAAAGCAATCTTCAATAAGGTTCATCTTATCCTCATTCTCAAAAAGTTTGTTTCGTACCAACTGTTTAAGGATTGATGAAACGCTATCATCTTTTTCAGGATTTGGCAACCTATCAATGTAGTTCTCCAATATCAGGTCAAAGGTAATAGGCAAGCCGTTAGTTGTCTTATATGCTTCAACAATGGCTTCACTCAACCTGTTACTCATATTGGCACTAATGCGTGCATTATCGAGCGAACAAAGGGCGGTAGCCATTTCTGTAGAATAGAGGTTTATTTCATTTATTGCCTTACCGGTAAAATCCTTAAAAGGGGTAAACGGCAAGGGGCGTTCTATCGGGTCGAGAATAGCAGTCCGATCTGTTTCAAAAAGGTTCAACCAATGACTATTTGCGATGTCCGAAAACTCACCTTTGTAGTCAAACAAAAGGAAATTTACAGGATATTGTGTCTCGATAGAACGAGAACGTATCTGCTGTATAAGTACAGCCAACAAGTTCGTTTTTCCCGAACCTGTTGCACCTGCAACGAGTATCTGCGAATTAGTTATTGCACGACTGTTTATGTCGAGTATGGCTTCCATATCCTCGTCATACTCTCCAATAAGCAATTCAAGTGCAGGAATGTTATTGCCTGAATAACTCTTTGCATTTACAGCATAGAGGAACGAATTAAGATTATGCTCATCGAGAAGATAATCACGGCCACGCAACATCTCATAGGCAATGATACGAGATAGCAAACCAATATCGCTCCAATCAACACCGTATGCGTTGTAACGTATTTTCAGCAATGCCGAATACAAGGAAGAGAGATTGTTTTTCGTAAAGAAACTCTCTACAATACGCTGGCTGTTCTTTGAAAGAGGAATAGCCTTTATGGCCTCCATATCCCTTTCGCCAATATTGCACAAGCCAACAATAAAGCATATACGCATTACCTTGTTATTCGCAAGGGTAACACGCTTTTCACTGCCGACTATCTTTGTCAAGTTCAATCTGCTTTCGATGCTCTCCTTAACAGCATTCAGTTCATCTAAAATGCCTTCCGATTGTTTTACTCCATAGAAATTTATAGCCATAACTTTATGCGTTTAAGGTAACACCAAAATACCCCTCTTCAACTGTGGTGCGTTGCAATTCAACATCACGCTTAAGAGTATATGTTTTAGAAATGAACGGTTCGAGCTTTATATAATCAGACTCTTTGCGTATTTCAGAAGTAGTACAAAGTAAGATTGTCTGCTCTGCAAGCTGTGGAAAATACTCTTCCATAAGAGCATCGCGACTCTCATTGTCAAGTACACCCATAACAGTGTCAATCATCACAGGTGGATTATAATCACCAAGATTGCGAAGCACCTTCAACAGTACCTGAATGAATATCTGTTTGGAAGCAGCATTGAGTTGATTAAGCGAAATAAGATTACCGGCTTTGTGGTACAACTTAATATTGAAATTCTCAATGCTTTCAGAGAGTTCAACACGAGCAATGCATCCTTTATATGAAATCAAGAGTTCATTCAACTGTTGTTGCATTTCAGTTTCAATCTGTGCTTTCTTCTTCTTCAACAGACTGTTTGCAACCTCTTCAAAGAACGGTTTGAGCTTAACCAATGTGTCATATTTAACATCGGGCTCCTGCTGTATCTGAACATCATAGCGATGTATGAGGTTTTCGAGTCGTTTAACCTCTGCAATAGTTTTCGCCTCATCGAGTTTAATTTGTTCAAGTTCTTTCTTTGCATCTTCAAACTGCTTGATAAATGTTTCATTACCGCCAACGAGCGATGCTTGCAAAGAACTTTTCTGCATTTCCCAATTAGGAATACTTGCCAACAGGACTTCAAGTTCTTCACGGGTTCGGTCTAACGGAACGAAACGGTTAGATGCTGAGGTGTTTATTAGATTTTGTAAAGCATTCAACTCGTCCTCGTCCAAGAAATCGTAACTATCAACAGCCTTGTTTGCCTCCTGCAAAGCCTTTACGTGCTGAACAACATTATCTTCATCAACATCATAAGAACACAAAGACAGTCCTTTAAGGTATGATATAATTTTGCTGGTAATATCTTTCAGTGTATCGACAGAAACAACCGCTTCGCTGTTCTTCTTCAAGTCCTCTTTTATACGCAGGATATTCTCAATTTCATTTGCAATGTTAGATGCCAACTTCGGCAAGAAAACAGAGACCTCAATATTCTCGACAAAATCCCTGACATCCTCTGTGTAGTTGAGTGCTTTCTTTGCTACAGATTCAAGTTTGTCTATAAGTTCGTTTATCTTACGCTGCACATTTGCAGAGTTCTCTGCACCGCTTTTTGCTCTGTCGTAATCTTCTTGTGAAGATGTGATAAACTTATACAAGCGGTCTTGGCTCTCTTCAAAAGCAACAAGAGCCTTTTCAAGTTCAGCCTTCTTTTTGCATAGTTCGTTATACTCTTCAGCCTCTTTCTCCGCTTCAAGGCGTTGCTGTGCCCAATCTTGTTGCAATTTTTCCGCTGCACGCTTGAGTTGAAGATATTTCTTAAAGCCCATAACATTCTCGATGTTATCCTTAATAATCTGTGCGAACACATTCTTTTTAAGCAGTTCGCTTGACTGCATAGCATCGAAAAGGAAATACTTGCTCAACTCCTGTGGCAAGTTTGCTTTTATGATTTTATTAACCTGTTGCTCGTTCCTTGCTCTTTCGGCAGCAGGAGTAGCCGAACCATATACGAAGGTATTGCCCTGCATATTCAGATATACACTTTCAACAGGCTTTTGTTGCGGATTGAGAATGTATGTGCGACGAAGAACATACTTCTGTTCCTGCCCCAACACACGGCCAACGAAAGTAACCTCAAGCTGAATTTCAGGCTTTGCAGAATTTACAGCACCATTGTTCAATAGTTCCTCGAACTCCTCTTTTGTTCGTATGTTCAAACCATACAAGGCACCACATATAGCCTCAAACAAGGTAGTCTTACCACCACCGTTCATACCGCCTATAAGAATTATCGGGCGATCATCATCAACAGACAAATCAAGGTCGAGAGACAGATATGTCTTATAATTTGAAATATGGACTCTTTTTATAATCATAACTCACTCCTCCTTACTTTATCTTTTGTATGGCTGCTTTAATAATGGACTCGGTTTCAATATCCGTCATCTCAATAACATCAACCTTCTTGCCGTGATATGTACGCAAAATCTCTTCACTCAACCAATCGAAATCAATCTCGTGTTTTTCGCATATCGCTTCAATCAGAGCCAAGTCCTCTTTGCGAATACCATAATGAACGAACTTTTGGTCAATCCCCTTCTGCATAGCTGTTCAATTTATCATTTATACTGTACCGGGTAGAAAGCCGACCACCCTGTAATCTCTGTTGTGTCATCAATCTTGAATGGCGAGTAATACCAGTTATCATTTTTCTCAATAATGATACCGCCTTTCAACTGCAAATGTTTATTCTCCTCACTGTTGATGTAGTCAATCAGTGCATTATGTTTGTTCGGTGCTTCAGGGTCGCTTCCCTCTGTCTTTGTATCAAACAGGAACACCTGCCCGTTTTTAGCACGAATAACAAAATCTACATAGAAAAGTGCCTTGTCGCCATTGCTCCTTGTGTAAGGTATCGAGTAATGCTGTTTACCCTCATCGCCATTCTTGTACCACCAATCAATATATTGGCTGTTGCTTTCCAGGAACGAAACGAACCTCTGTTCAGGATTAGAAACAGAATAAAGCTCAATAAAAGGCATCAAAGCATGGTCTTTTACCGACTCCACAACACGGTGTGTCTCTTCTTTGTACAATCTATCTTCGGGCACCTCCCAAGTATATTGGGCAAAGCCACGCTGTCTTGCAATATGCTGTCGCTCTTCGAGCTTCTTTTGATAGCATGCAAGAGCCTTTGTTATGATATTGGTAAATTGTGGCTTGTTGGTGTGGTAAAGAATAACCTTTTTGGCATCGGTCTCGAATATCTCAAACAAATCTTCTATTGCCTCTACAAGATAATTCGCCAACACATCGGTACTGTGTGAACGCTCGAAACTGCCAAGCAAAGAACGGCAGAAATCAACATATACACGGTTTACCTCTCCGGCTGTACGGGCATATTTGAACTTCTCACCAACATCAACCGTACCAATATCATTTTGGAAGAATACATCGGTAGGAATATCAATATTCACATTCTTCACATCAAGACGAATACCGCGAGCTTGTGCTGTATGACGGTTTTTTGCAACCTTGCTCTCTTCTCCCACTTCGGGCGATGCACCGTTCTCCTCTTCTTCCAAGAAATCAAACATAGAGAATAGAGATAACTGCACATTCATCAGCCACTCATCTTCAAACACCTTCATAAGAACCCGTTTGAAATCGGGGCCAAGACGGTTACGGTCGGCACTTAAACGCACCTCATAAGAACTCGGCAAAGCAACATTTTGCAAGCTCTCACGACGAACAGACTGCAACATCGACTTATGCAGATAATCCATATCATCTGCAACAATCTGAATTTGGTCTTTGCTTATGTTCGTATATACATATCCCTTATTCAACAGGGGATTTGTATAGAACTTCTGTTCGGGCATACGCAAGATACGGCCAACAGTCTGCACAGTAAATTCTTCGCTTGACAATTTACGGAATATAAGCAAAACCGCAGCACGAGGACAATCCCAACCAAGAGCAATAGCTTGCTTGAACAGTAGCACCTCGGTCAAGCAATCCTCTTTCTCGAGCCCGGGCAGATTGGATTTTTCATTAGAAAGCCACACTGCAAGTTTGCCGTTGTCCTCGTCAATTCCGTGTGTCATTCTCAAATAAGTACGCACCTGCTCGGCAATGGTTTCATCTTCGCTTGACATTGTTTCCGTATTATCATTCGGCAACTGTATCAAGAGAAGAGGATTTATATTTACACCTAAACTGCGATAAGCATCGGCTAACTGTTTACGCTTTTCAAGAGCTTTCTTTATCAAGTGGCAATTCAGTTCCTCGTCGCTGTTGTAGCCTTTTGCTACATCGGGGTTGAGGATAACGCCCTCTTTTATCATCTCCTCCTGCACAACAACCTGACGAGGCACATTAACCACATTGTATGATTGTGTTTTTGGAGTAGCAGAAATGCGAATTTCAACTTTTGCATTTATGCGTTCAAGCACCTTTTTCGACTTGTCTGCTGTTTTAGACCAAAAAAGATGCTCTTCATCAATAATAACCACAATAGGAGTGCCATTTTCCTTTGTACTGTCTGTAATATTGAACAAAGAACGGTTTTGCTCACCGTCGCGCACCATGATGTTTTTGTCGCTGTTTATACTTGCCCAATTCACAAAAAGAATTTCACCGAGCTTAATAACACCGTCGCAATGGTCGAGTTCATCATACATTACCGCACGCAAAAGGCGTGTTTCAGTGAAAAAGTTCTTCATCTTGAAGTAACTCTGCTCGTGCAACTTATTTGGAGCAATCCATATATAAGCCACGTGCTGGAATGGCAAGTCGCTGCGTGTCTGCAACTCCTCGGCAAGAGTAGCAAGCATTTCACTTGCCATTACTGTTTTACCTGCACCTGTAGGGGCTTTGAATATAAGCTGTTGACGATTGCCGTTAAGCCTTAATAAATCAACCGTCTTTTCTACAAGCTCTTTAACGGCTTTCTGTTGATATTTTAACTCTTTCATTCTTCGCCCTCCTCATTATCATAAAACAATGTATGTGGTGCAGCCTCGCCCTCTTTTTCGGGTGCAAGATACTTTTCTTTGCGTTTGGGCAACACTCTTGTATATGCATCATAAATTGCTGCCGGCAATGCCACAAGCTCCACTTTGTCCTGCACTTCAAAGAAATCATCATTGAAAGGATACCTGCCGGGAGTGAATATGTAAATCTTCAACTTACCGTTGAACTCCATATTCTTAATCTCTTCCACAATATAAGAAACTGCCTCTTCTTTATAAAGAATAAGCATCTGTTTATTGTCATCGGCAAAATAACGCATCAACTTTGGGTGTGTGGGATATTTACCAAACATTTGCAGCTCGGTATATAAATCCTCTTTAATGCAAATCAAATCCGTTGCAAGCGAAACCAATGCACGCATATTGCGTGGTGAACGCTCGCGTGGCAGGAACTCTGTGCGGTAGTAACGGAGAGTATTATTTGTTAATCCCGCAACCTCTTCGCCCTTTGGTGTGGTATAGCCCTCAATAACTTTCTTGTTACGCAGATATGTTACATTCTCGCAAATACCATTCTCATTGTTTGTTACAAGAATACATTTTCTGTTACCGCCGTCCTCTGCATTCAACTGCATCGTTGCGTGTAGAGTTGTTCCACTGCCAGCAAAGAAGTCAAGAATAGTCGAGTTATATCTCGTTCCTAATCTAAAAATAAAATTTATCAAACCAATGGGCTTAGGATTATTGAAAACATCTTGATGCATGATTTCTTTTAACATCGTGGCTCCTTCTTGATTGGATTCTAATTCCGCCCACCAACTATTTGCAATGACTCCACTATCTTGTTTATCTGAAAGAAATAATTTATATCTAGGTTTCCCCATTCCTCCTTTTGGAAACACTAAACGATTATCGTTAAGAAGCTCGTAATATGTATCTTCCTTAAATCTCCATTCTTCTTCAATAATTCTCCCTGAAGGTGTTACTACGGAGTATTTGCTACCTCCTTTATTTGTACAGGGCATAGTTTTGTATGGTCCTCTGTAGTCGTTATCAGGATTCTTGTAATCGGACAAATCAATATTTGCTTGAATTTTATTTAGTTCATGCACACCATGTCCTTTATAAATAAGAACATACTCGTGTATCGTTGAAATATTTTTGGATAGGTTAGCCTGCGATTTTCTTCTTCGCCTAACAGGAGAGGCTATAAAGTTTTCTGCACCAAAAACTTCATCACAAAGCAATTTCAACTGTGCTTGTTCATTATCATCAATCGAAATGAAGATAACACCTTTGTCCGAAAGCAACCTCTTTGCTATACGAAGGCGTTTGCTCATAAATGACAGCCATTTGCTATGGCGGTATTCATCTTCGGCATCAACAAATTTATCATTATAGATAAAGTCCTTATTGCCGGTATTGTAAGGTGGGTCAATATATATAACATCAATAGCACCCTCGTGTGTATAAGAAAGAGTAGTAAGTGCTTCGAGGTTGTCTCCCTCAATAAGTATGTGATTGGGAGCATCGGCGCTATCCGAAATAATCGCACGCTCTTTAACCTCTGTAAGCACAGGGATTTCCTCTCGCAAACGTTCTTCAACCTCTTCGAGTTTCTCTTCCCACACAAGACCATACTTTTTGAACGAACGCAACAATCCCAAAAGGTCGGCTTTCTCATCATTCGTAAGACCTTGTAAATTCTTTATCTTATCAATAAGTTTTTCTTTATCCATAACACATTATTTTGCATTATGGCAAAAATAAACAATTTTTAATGATAAAACCTATGCCAAAGGTCAAAATTGTAAAAAACATTTGAAGAATGTATGTTGTAAAACAGGAAAACCTCTCTATCCGCATTAGGATAAAGAGGTTTGGGTGTTTGACAGGATTTAAGTACTTATTTTACAGTACAACCATAAAACTAAAAAACATCTTCTCATAATAAGAGCCATTCTTTTCAATTTCGTCAGCTTTATCTTTTATAGTTGTTGCAATTTCAGAAATTGAGTTCATTTTATACAAAGGCAAAATAAAGTTCTTTTTATAATACCCCATTGTATCTAAAGGAGCAAAACTATTAGAAATTTTATCCAAAATAGAATGAGCCTCTTTTAATGAGTCGGCTTTAGAAACATCAGACTCACACTGCCGAAAACGTTCAACGATTTGTTCTCTAATTGTAAATCTATCCATAATTTTACTTTTTAAGCAAAAGTATCAATACAACAAACTGATTGCAAGCAAAAGTGTAAAAAGATATCAACACTTACAAAATTCCCGAAGAGTTTGTTGGGTAAATCTCTTTGTGGAAACTTCTCCGCTCTAAGATACAGCGTGTCGAAACGTATCTGTGTCAAGACATAATGGCGTGGGGAAATGTGAAGATTTTCATAAGACAAAGATGGAT
The DNA here is from genome assembly GCA_045636125.1 of Bacteroidaceae bacterium. Taxonomy (GTDB): domain Bacteria; phylum Bacteroidota; class Bacteroidia; order Bacteroidales; family Bacteroidaceae; genus HGM04593. Next base: position 27,266 of record JAZTWX010000010.1, on the reverse strand, counting down.
TATGTAAAATCACACCGTGTTTTGATATGCGACTGTGTGAAAATGTTTACATTTATTGTTGATTTTCAATGTGTTGAATAATAATTGTGCGAGCCGCTTTTAAAATGCAACAAAGTTGAAAAAGAATTTCCCCAGAACCGCCTGCATAATTAGGTAGTCCTGGGGGATAATTGTGTTTAGTAGTTTAGAAGCTCAAGCAATCATACGTTTCGAGTATCTCCTCTTGTCGCGGTCCAAGATAGCGTTTTTTTGCCTCCTTCAAAATCGCATTTTTTCGCTGAATGGGAAATGCCGCTCCTTTTGGGGCAGGGAAGGCCTGCGGCTTGCTGCTGCGTGGAACTGTTTTGGGGTAATATATCTCGTAGAGGGATTTTGAGAGGGTGATGGGAGTGCTTTACTTGCATATTAGCTCTTTTTGCAGTAATTTCGCGCTAAAATAACACGCAGCCATGAAAATTGCCGACATTGAATTTGGAAAATACCCAGTGTTCCTCGCTCCTATGGAGGATGTTACCGACGCCGCTTTTCGCCTCTTGTGCAAGCGGTTCGGGGTTGATATGGTGTACACCGAATTTGTGTCGAGCGACGCGCTCATACGCGACATAAACAGCACTGTGCGCAAGCTCACGGTGTATGAACAGGAGCGCCCCGTGGCCATACAGATTTATGGCAACGAGGTGGGGCCTATGGTCGAGGCTGCGTTGCGCGTGGAGCAGGCGCGCCCCGATATTCTTGATATAAATTTCGGTTGCCCGGTGAAGAAGGTTGCCCGCAAAGGGTGTGGAGCGGGAATGTTGCAGAATATTCCCAAGTTGTTGGAAATAACAAAAGCGGTGGTCGATGCGGTTAAAATACCCGTTACCGTGAAAACCCGCCTGGGCTGGGACGAAAACAGCAAATGCATTGTGGAACTTGCTGAGCGCTTGCAGGACTGTGGCATTGCTGCGCTCACTGTTCACGGCCGCACCCGCGCGCAAATGTACACCGGCGATGCCGACTGGACACTCATTGGCGAGATAAAGAAGAACCCACGTATGCACATCCCCATTATTGGTAACGGCGACATAAGAACCCCCGAAAGGGCAAAAGAGTGTTTCGACCGCTACGGGGTCGATGCCATTATGATTGGCCGTGCAAGTTTTGGCCAGCCGTGGATTTTTCGCGATGTAAAGCACTATCTGCTCAACGGCGAGCCGGCGGCCCCGTTCACCTTTAAGGAGTGTATGGATATTCTGCGCACGCAGGTGCGCGACAGCGTCGACTGGCTGGGCGAGCGTCCCGGAATTCTGCACGTGCGCCGTCACCTTGCCGCTACTCCCTTGTTAAAGGGGCTGCCCGATTTCCGTCCCTTGCGCATTGCTATGCTGCGTGCCGAAAAGGTCGACGAGCTTATGGCTATAATGGAGGAGATTGAAAAGACCTACGGCAACGGTTGACACACCAGTGGGTTACTCAATTTTTTCGAGATAGATGTATATATCCAAATTCTTGTATTCTTCTCCTTTGAATTTGAATGCTTTGAATTTTGCGTTATCGGGGTAGGCTGTGAAAGATTCCTTTTTTGTGTAGAAAACAACTCCTCCGGGGTCCATATACGACGGAAATGTGTGCCACCCGATATGTTTCACAACTTTGCCCTCTTTCATAAATACAATTCTGCAAGAACTACTTATGTAGTTCTCTAAATGGCATCCCAGGTCCTGTTCAATGTATTCCAAATTACAATTTCTGGAATAATATTTAAGTGAATCCCATTCAAAATCCATAAAGTCGGCAAGGTCAATCACGCACTCGCCGTTCTTGTCTTTTTCCCAGAAATATTCCCATTCAATACAGCGGTCGAAATAGTTTTTTGTCGGTTTTGAATATTCGTTTGAGATTATTAAAACGGCAATTAGCATTACAATTGCCATTGTGGCGAGTATGGCAATTATTGCTAAAATAAAAAGAACGACTCTTCGTATTTTCTTTGTAAATTGTTTTATTCCATTGTTGCCCATTTTGCGTGTAATTCTTCGCGTTTCCTTTTGTCTTTTTCTTTAATTCTTTTGTGGTCCTCCTGTGTGAAGCCATCCTGGTCCATTGTCTTATAAACGTTTAACAAACTGTTATATTTTGCTTCGTCCAAAGTTTTCTTTTTTACATTCCAGTAACCTTCTTCGTCTTGCTCCGAAACGTAGAGGCCGTTTTTGTAAAACTCTTCCAGCACCAGTAATGCAAGTTCTTTTGTGCTTTTGTAGCGATTCTCCCGTCCAATTCTTCGACCAATTTGGTTGTTGAGGAGGTCGGTAGTCTGGTCGGCGTTTTCCAAATAGTTGAATCGTCTTACATCGAGGTTGGTGTTGGGGCTTATTTCGTGTGCATCACCTGCTTCTCGAGCCCTCTTCTCTCCTGCTTGTGAGGTTATGTCGGCTTGCCACAATGTGTGCCTGAAAGCCCCATTCTCGCTACCTTCGTCTTTTTCTTCTCGCTTCGCTCCGTGTAGCACCTCTCCTTTTGTGGCAAAGCGAGTGGCTTTTGTGGAAATGTTGGTGGAGTTTCGCTTTACTCCTGCACCAATTTCCCACGCTGTAACAGGGTGGTTTAATGCAAAAGCCGCCTCCTTTGCCAAAACTTTGGCTTTGTTCACTAAATTCTGAACATAGCCGGCTCTTTTGTCATGTGGTTTTTCGGCTGTGTTCGCTTCTGCATTCTTCTTTTGTGGCAGTAGTATATACTCTGTCTCGTCCTCGTCATCTCCCATAATATCGGGGAGGTACTTACGGTATGCAGCTTGTCTTTTCTTCTCTTCTTCGATTTCTTTGGGATCTTCTGACACAAATGTCTCCATAATTCTTTTTTTGGCACAAAGATATTTATGGATACTTCCTTCTAGGTTGCGATTTTGCCACAAATTTCAAATCGGGCGTTTTTTAATCGCTCGTTACAAACAAATGCTGCACGCGTGCAGCATTTGTCATTTATTTAAGAAGCTATTGCTTTTAAGTAATTCTTCAGCGGGTTGGCATACATCTCTAGAATCTTCGTGCGCAGGAAAGCCTCGTCCTTGTTGGGGAGGTCGACCTTTGCAATGCGGTCGGCAAGGTAGGCTTCGAGCTTGGCAACATCTTCGGCTGTGTATTTGTCGGCAAATTGTTTGTCGCCCGTGAGCTGCTCGTAAAAGTAGTAGTTGATGGGCCAGAAGCGGTAGTTGCTGTGTATGTGCTTGTCTATAATGCGTGCAACGGCGTTGGTGATTTCGTTTTTGCCCAGTGTGCGGTCAATCTTGTCAATCTCGTCGTTAATGCAGCCGGCAACGTGGTAGTGTATTGCTCCCTTGTAGCCCATAAGGCCCTGCTGCATATTCACAAGGTCGTCCATGGGCGATTTCTTGTGCTCGGGGTTGTCGCGTTTCTGCTGGAACTCCTTTGCCTTGAGATAGTCACAGGGGTCGTACTCGTAGGAAATTGAGGTGGGGGCAATGTTGAGCGCCTTGAGCGAGTCCACCATATTGCCGCTCGAGTACATTGTGAGCATTTTGATAAGTCCCTCCTGTGTGAGGTCGTTCGAGTCCTTGGCACGTCCCTCGCGCTGTGCGAGCCAGATAGGCTGCTTGCGCTCGGTTATTGTGTGGTGCATATATGACGAAAGGCGTTTCGACGATGCGAGCATTTCGCGTATCGACGCCGAGCGCTGTACAATGAAGCTGCGGTTCAGGCGCACCAGTTTTTTTATCCAGGGGCGAATGAGAAGATTGTCGCCAATAGCAATCTCCACTGTGTTGCCAATCTCTTCGATAAAGAGGATGCACAGCAGTGCCGAGTCGAGGATGATGTCTCGGTGGTTCGAAATGCAAAGAGCGTTACCGAGGCTCTTCTTGTTGTCGTAGCTCAGGGTGATGCCTGTGCTCAACTTCTCGAGCAATCCTTTTATGAATGGTGCCACAATGGCTTTCTGAAACTCGATATTTGTCTTCGACGCGCGCATTGCGGCTGCCAGATGCTCAAAGGGCACGCCCTTGAAGGCGTATGCCATTGCGGCTTTGAACTCTTCGTCGGCAATAAGTTCCTCGAAAATCTGGGGAAGCTCACTGGGTATATAAGGACGAATTTCGTCGTACTCGGCAGGGATGTTGTTCATAATATCTGTGTGTTAAAATTGTTTCTTTTTAATTGCTTTAATGCAAAATACGGCAAAATATTTCAAAAAAGCAAAGGCCTTGCGCTTTTTATTTGCGGGCGGGCGAAAAAGTGCCTGCTGCGGCTGAACAATTCGGGTGCTTGTTGTTTATATGATTACGGCGCCCCTCGAGAATCTGCTATTAGGCGCCGAGGTCTGTGAGTGGTTGATGTGTGATGATGAGTGACAGGCCGGGCGAGGAGCAATCCTCGCCTTTTTTTGTGTTACTATGCAATTATTTCCTCCATAGTTCTTATATTCGCAACATAATTGCGCGCGACAATAATATTTGCACGTAATTTACGTTAAAAACAGTATGAGAGATATTACCACACACAAGGATTCACGCGGCAGCCTCACAATTGTTGAGGCAGGGGCGAGTGTGCCTTTCCCCATAGAGAGAGTATTTTGGATATACGATGTTCCGCAAGGTGCCGCGCGTGGCTTCCACGCCAACAAGGAGTGTTACGAATATCTTGTGGCTGTGAATGGTAGCGTGGATGTGGTGCTCGAGGATAAGGCTGGCCGCCGCCACTATACCCTGTGCTCAAGGGATAAAGGGTTGCTGGTGCCGCCCGCAACCTGGCGCGAGCTTGACAACTTTTCACAGGATGCGGTGCTGCTTGTATTTGCCTCGCACGGGTACGATACCTCGTCCTACATTAATTCACGCGAAGAGTTTTTTGAATATATAAACAGGGTATGACAGCTTGCGGTGGCAAAATAATATCGGTCGTACGTTACAACGGCTCGTTGGCCGGGGAGTGGGACGCTTTTATTGCAGAGGCGAAGAACGCAACCTTCCTTTTTGCCCGTGCTTATATGGATTACAACACCTGCATTGCCGACCACTCACTCCTGTTCTACAAAGGCGGGTCGCTTGTGGCGCTTCTCCCTGCAAATATTGACGGCGATGTGCTTGAATCGCACGGTGGGCTTACATACGGCGGCCTTGTGCTGGGCTCTTCGACCGGTGTGGCCGATGTGATGGAGCTCTTTGCTGCTCTGCGCGACTATTTGCTGGAAAATACCGCCGTAAAGAAGATTATATACCGTCCCTTACCCCATATTTATGCTCAATACCCCGCCGAGGAGGACTTGTATGCCCTCTTCCGCTATAACGCCCTTTTGGTGCAGCGCAAGGTGTCGTCGGCGGTGTGGTTGCGCGAGCCGTTGCCATTGAGCACTCTGCGCCGTCGCAAGGTGAAACAGGCAGTGCAAAATGCACTGGCCGTGCACGAGAGCGACAATTACGATGCTTTTTGGGAGATGCTCGAAAAGAACCTTAAAGAGAGGCACAACGTCTCGCCCGTGCACACGGTTGAAGAGATGCGTATGCTGGTGTCGCGCTTTCCCCAAAATATACGCCTGTTCGGGGCTTTCGACGAGGGTGGTACTATGCTGGCAGGTGCTGTCATTTATGAAACCGCGCGCGTGGCCCACGTGCAGTATATAGCATCGGCGGTTGCCGGGCGTGCTTGCGGTGCTCTCGACCTGCTTTTCTCCCGCCTTATTGGCGAGGTGTTTGCCGGCAAGGAGTATTTCGATTTCGGAAACTCGGTGGAGCAGGGCGGCCGTTACCTGAACAAGGGGTTGATATTCCAGAAAGAGGGGTTCGGTGCGCGTGCGGTAGTCTACGACACATACGAGGTTTGTGTAAACAATATTATCGATGATTAAATATTTCGACTTACAGAAGATTAATGACTCGTTCGAGCCTCTTCTCACGGAGAGCGTGACGGCGGTGGTGAAGAGCGGCTGGTATCTGCAGGGCGGCGCAAACAGTCGTTTCGAGGAGGCCTTTGCCGCATATTGCGGTTGCGGGCATTGTGTGGGCGTTGCCAACGGGCTCGATGCTCTCACTCTCATCTTCCTTGCGTACCGTGAGCTTGGCCTTATGGAAAGTGGCGACGAGGTTATTGTGCCGGCGGACACTTATATAGCATCTATCCTTGCTGTTGTGCGCGCGGGGCTTGTGCCTGTTTTCTGCGAGCCGTGTGAGCACACCTGTAATATCGACCCTTCAAAAATAGAACCCCTTATAACCCCTCGTACGCGAGCAATTCTGCCCGTGCACCTTTATGGCCGCGTGGCCGATATGCGCCCCATAATGGACATTGCACGCCGCCACTCGTTGAAGGTGGTGGAGGATGCTGCGCAGGCTCACGGGGCATTGTGCGTGGGGGTGCGCGTGGGTGCTTTGGGTGACGCTGCCGGCTTTAGTTTCTACCCGGCAAAGAATCTTGGTGCTTTGGGCGACGGCGGTGCGGTAACAACTAACGACAGCGAGCTTGCGGCTGTGGTGCGCGCGATAGCCAATTATGGTTCGCAGAAAAAATATATTAATATCTACAAGGGCATAAACAGCCGTCTCGACGAAATTCAGGCAGCGGCATTGCTTGTGAAGCTGCAGCGTCTCGACAGCGACAATGAGCGCCGCCGCAGCGTGGCGCGCCGTTATTTGAGCGAGATAAACAACCCGCTTGTAGGGGTGCTGCAGCCGGGCGATTGGGAATCCAATGTTTTCCACATATTCCCCATATTCACACCCCACCGCGAAGCATTGCAGGCTCATTTGCGGGATTGTGGCATAGAGACCATTATACATTACCCCGTTGCACCCCACCGCCAGCAGGCTTTGGCCGAGTATGCACACCTTCAGCTGCCCATAACCGAGCGCATACACGCAACGGAGCTGAGCTTGCCGCTCTCTCCCGTGCTCACCGACGAGGAGGTCGCGGCTGTTGTGCAGGCTGTTAACACTTTCTCGCTGTAGCGGTGGCTGGGCGTCTCCTTTTCGGCTTTCCAGTTTGTATAATCCGAATTTTAATATATTTTTGCAGTGTTATATTGCAGCAGAAAATAACGTTGCTGCGTGTTAAAAAACAGTACTATGAAAAAGGCTTTTTTATTGTGCCTGGTCGCTTTGTTCTGGGCAAATGTTTTTGCGCAGGAACAAAAATTGCTCTCTCTTGGGTTGGAGGTTCGTGGTGACTATCAGCGCGAATATGTCGAAGATGAATTGGCGTACGATGCCACGGGTTTCAAAGGCAATTACATTAATCTTCGTGCCGACGGAAGTATTGGCGGGGGCTTTTCTTATTCCTACTGTCAGAGCCTGAACAAAACCAGCGACGATGCAACTTTCTTCGATGCCACCGACTGGCTCTACGTTGCCTACAAGAAAAACAATTGGGAGTTTACGGCCGGTAAACTCGTTGTAGCCGTTGGAGGTTTTGAATATGACGCAGCTCCCATAGACCTCTACTTCTGCTCCGAATGGTGGCATAATATTCCTTGCTACCAGTTTGGCGCAAGTGCCGGTTACTTGTTCAACGACGGTAAGGACAGACTGCTCTTGCAGGTGTGTGAGAGCCCTTGGCGTGTTGTCACAAGTGTAAACGATGCCGGTGAAACCGTGAAAATAACACAGGACGAAATGTATGCCTACAACCTCATGTGGACAAGCTCGCACGGTAGCCTCAATACCATTTATACTCTTAATATGATGGAGTATCTCCCCGGGCATTACATAAGCTACATCTCTTTGGGCAACCGCTTCAATATGGAACATTGTGCCGTGGAGCTCGACCTTATGAACCGTGCAACAAGCGGCCAGGCCTTCTTGGGTAAAAATTATTCGGTAATAGGCAAGGTTGAGTGGCGTCCCACCGACAAACTCAAAGTTTTTGGAAAGGCCAGCTACGATGTAAACAATACCGGAACAGGCAAGGATTACCTTGTTGCCGATGGTTGCGAGATAACCCGCGTGGGTGCCGGCGTTGAATATTTCCCGTTGGAGGGTAGCAAGGATGTGCGTCTGCACGCTGCCGGTTCATACTCTTTTGGCGACAGTGGCACAGTGTTGCTCGACAAACAAACCTACCTCACAGTGGGTGTTACCTGGAAAATGAACCTTTTGAGCTTTAATAAATAACGTTCTATGAAGAAGTTCCTGAAATATATACCCTCGGGCATTGTGTGTCTGGCGGTTATATTTATGTTGTTCGGTTGTCTTGCGGCAAAAATGGGTACAGCGAATATGCTTAACACCGTTATGCACACCGCGCACGACCTGCTGCTTAACACCGTCTTCTATCTTATGGCCATTTGTGTTATTACAGGTGCCATAGGTCGTCTGTTTGTGGAGTTCGGCGTGGTGTCGTTGCTCGAAAAACTTCTGCGTCCATTGATGAAGCCCGTCTTTAACCTCCCCGGTGTCGCTTCGCTTGGTGCGGTGCTCACATTCCTGTCCGATAACCCTGCGATAATGTCTCTTGCACAGGACAAGCGTTTCTGCGCCTACTTCAAAAAATACCAGTTCATTTCGCTCACGAACTTTGGAACGGCCTTTGGTATGGGCTTGCTCGTTATTGTATTTATGGTGGGGCAGTCTTATTTCTTTGAGCCATTTATCGGTCTTTTCGGAGCTGCTTGCGGCAGTATTGTTTCCACCCGCTTAATGCAGTATTTCGTGGTGAAAAGCTACCCCCAATACAAGTACGAAGATGCCTGCGATGCGCAGGAGGTAGAGGATATTGAGGCGAAAGAGGAGGAGAAGCCTCTCTTCCAGAAAATACTCGATTCTCTGCTCGACGGTGGTCGCACCGGAGTTGATGTGGGTATGGCCATTATTCCCGGTGTGCTCATAATATCGACACTTGTGATGCTGTTTACTTTTGGTCCTTCCGATGGTGGTATTTACACCGGCGCAGCCTACGAGGGCGTGCAGCTCTTGCCGTGGATTGGTGGTAAGTTGGGCGTTGTGTTCGAGTTTCTTTTCGGTTTTCAGGATCCCCACCTCATTGCATTCCCTATCACTGCGCTTGGTGCAGTGAGTGCGGCGCTGGGCCTTGTACCCGATTTTGCGGCTGCCGGCTGGATTGATGGCAATGCCATTGCAGTATTCACCGCAATTGGTATGTGCTGGAGTGGTTATTTGAGTACTTACACGGCAATGTTCGACACAATAGGTTATCGCACTCTCACATCTAAGGCCATTATAGCCCAGGCTGTTGGAGGTATATCGGCGGCGGTGGTTGCGCATTGGGTGTATGTTCTTGTTTCTTTACTTATTTCGTAATTTATGAAGATTGGAGTTTTAACAGCAATGTCGTCGGAGTATGAGCAGCTTGCAGCGTTGCTCACTGGTGCGTGCGAGTGTGATAAGAACGGTATAGTGTACCTTGTGGGCAACATTGGCGACAAGGAGATTGTGCTGCGCCAGTGTGGCATTGGAAAGGTGAACGCTGCGGTGGGTACTGCCGAGCTTGTGCGTGCTTTCTCGCCCGACGCGGTTGTGAGCACAGGTGTTGCCGGCGGAATAGATACTTGTCTGGGAGTAATGGATGTTGTGGTGAGCTCGTCCATCGTGTATCACGATGTGTGGTGCGGAATGGGCTGCGAGTATGGTCAAATTCAAGGTATGCCCGCGCAATTCCCCGTTCCCGAAAAGTTCTGGCAGTGTGCACTCTCGCTCAACGATAGCATAAACACTTCTACCCGCATACACGCCGGCCTTATATGCACCGGCGACAAGTTCATTACCGACCGCGAGGAACTCGACGCCATTAAGAAGAACTTTCCCGCAGGCCTCGCAGTTGATATGGAGACTGCTGCAATTGCACAGACCTGTCACATCTACGGTGTTCCGTTCGTGAGTTTTCGCATAATAAGCGACACCCCGGGAGTGGACAATCACATTGAACAATATGAGAATTTCTGGGGTGAGATGGCCGACCGTTCGTTCGGTGTTATCCGTAGTTTTTTAATGAGTCTGTAATTTATGGAAAAGATACCCAGTTTCACAATTGACCACATATGCCTGGAACGCGGTGTGTATGTGTCGCGCCGCGACATTGTTGGTGGCGAGGTTGTTACAACATTCGACGTGCGTATGAAAGAGCCCAACCGCGAGCCTGCATTGAGCCCGTCGGCCATACACGCAATGGAGCATCTTGTGGCAACATTCCTGCGTAATCACCCCGTGTGGGCCGGCAATATAATCTATTGGGGCCCTATGGGTTGCCTCACCGGTAATTATCTTATCGTGAGGGGCGAACTGAGCTCGCGCGATATTCTTCCCTTGCTGTGCGAGGCGTTCGAGTTTGTGGCTGCTTTTGAGGGTGAGGTTCCCGGTGCATCGGCGCGCGACTGCGGCAATTATCTGCTAATGAACCTTCCCGAGGCCAAGTGGGAGGCGCGTAAGTATCTTGCAGAGGTGCTTTCCTGTGCCACCGACAAGAATTTGAATTATCCCGAATGATATAAAAACTTATATAATACAAAAAGAGGTTACGTCGCGACGTAACCTCTTTTTGTGTGTTGTCCTACCTGGATTCGAACCAAGACAAACAGAACCAAAACCTGTTGTGCTACCATTACACCATAGGACAATCCTCTGTTGCTTTACGCTTTTGGCTGAAAAGCGTTGCAAAGATATAACTCTTTGGCGAAAATCCCAAATTTTACACTTCTTTTTTTAATGCTCTGGCGGTGTGGGGTGTTGAGCAGTGGAGTGCCCGAAGAGCCTTAACTTGCTATTAATTCTTTGGTGTTATTCTTCTGTTATTCTCTCAATTAAGTGATTTTTTATAGTCCTTTCACTGCCGACAGAAAGGAGTAAAGAGCTGTGGTAGAGGACGCTTTCTTCACGGGTAACGTAGCAGGTATTTTGGGGCGTGGCGAATGAATTGATCGAGCGGGCAACGGTTGGCTGTTTCATCAAAAGAGTATCTGCGTGGAATTATAGCCCTATACCGATGTTGCACGCTGCAATGTTCTCTTGCACAGCGCCTGCAAGGGTTTCAATGCTAACGCCCGCTGCCTGTGCAACAGTGGCGTAAATTTCTTCAATGGGCAGGGAACTTGTGTCGCTCTCCACAAAAAGGCGGTGGAGCGGGGTGGCTGCAACGCTCTCCGGGTTGAATTTCTCGCCAAAAGAGAGGTAAAAGCCCTCCTTCAACAGTTGTTGTGCAAGGGTGGGGTTGCCGCGGAACCCGTGGAGAATCCACGCTACGGTGGGTTTTATGGTGCGGCGCAATGCAATAAGCTCGCTGTGTGCCTTCACGCAGTGAATTATAAGCGGCTTATTCACGGCATTGGCAATGCGGGCCTGGGCAGCGAAAATTTCGGTTTGTGTGGCAATGGTTGCAGGGCTTTTCATCTTGTCGATACCGCACTCGCCTATGGCTACGACATTGGCACGGGTGGCGGTGGTTGCAAGCTCCTGCAAAAGAGCGGCGCTGTGCGGGGTGATATCCCACGGGTGAATGCCCGCCGAGTAATAAAAGTTGTCGGCCGGGGGAGCAATGTTGTTTGCAATGCTTGTGCTGTTGCCCGCTCTGTGGGTGTGGATATCGATGAACATTATGGTACAGGGTCGTATCCCGAGCCGCCCCAGGGGTGGCAGCGGAGAATTCTTTTTATTGCAAGGAACAGCCCTTTTATGGGGCCGTGCTTTGTTATTGCCTCAATGGCATATTGTGAGCAGGTGGGGGTGAAACGGCACGACGGGGGTGTGAGGGGTGAAATACACTTTTGGTAAAAGCGTATGGGGATAATGAGTATTTTCGCTATCAGCCCTCGCATTTTGTGGTGGTCTTTTCGGTAATTGCAGCCAGCAGTTTGCCCATCTTCCTTTTTAGGAATTCGGTGCTGTTGTGGCGTGTGTCGATGTAGAGTATTGCAATGGCAAGCTTCTTGCCTTGTGCGTTGAGTGAGTCGATAAAGGGTTTCTTGTTCAGGCGGTAGGCCTCGCGTATGCGGCGCTTCACAAGGTTGCGGTCCACGGCGTGGTGGAAACGTCTCTTTGCTACGCTTATGAGTATGCAGGCTGTGGCCTGTCCCTCGTCGGGCGTTTCAATGAAGACGGCACGCAGCGGGTAGGCTGTTACTGATGCACCCTCGGCGTAGAGTCGGTCTATCGTGTTCTTGCTTTTGAGGTGCTCTTTTAGCGGGAAACTGTTTTCGCGCATCGGCTCGCTTTTTATTGGTTTATATGTAAAAAGCCTGCCCGGTTTACAGGACAGGCTTTTCTCTATGCTGTTTGTGGTTTTTTATCAACCGTTGTTTTTTGTGAGGAACTCATCGAGCGCTGCAGGCATATTGGTTGCTGTTGCGGTGGGCGCTTCGAGGTCGAGGCGCAAGCCTATGTTGCGGATGTATGCTGCGGTAACATTACCGAAGCAGGCAACAAGCTGCTCGCCCTGCTCATAGTCGGGTGCGTTCTTTTTCAAAGAGTCGAGACCGTGAGGGCTGAAGAAGATGAGCATATCATAGGACTTGATGTAGTCGGCGGGAATATCGGTGCTCACGGTGCGGTAGATTGTTGCCTGTGAGTGGAAAATTCCGTGTGCGTTGAAAATTTCGTTGAGCTCGTCGTTGTGAACGTTCGACATAGGGATGAAGTAACGCTCGTTCTTGTGCTTTACAAAAAGGGGCTCAAGGTCTTGTATGTGGCCGTTGCCGAAGAATACCTTGCGCTTGCGGTACTGCACATATTTCTGTATGTAGAGCGATATTGTCTCCGACAAGCAGAAGTATTTCATATCGTCGGGTATGGCAACGCGCAATTCTTTGCAGAGTGTAAAGAAATGGTCAATTGCGTGGCGCGACAAAAAGACAATGGCAGTGTGCTCGGGGATGGACACCTTCTGCTGTCTGAACTCTTTTGCTGTGAGTCCCTCAACCTTGATGAATGAGCAGAAATCTATCTGTACATTGTGCTTTTCTGCAATATCGAAATATGGAGATTTGCCTGTTGCGGGTTTCGGCTGCGAAACCAAAATCTTACTTACCTTCAATGTCCTAAAAATTTATTAGTAAATAACTGTTCACCTCTATTGTCAGCTTCCACATTATAGCCACGGGAAGCAATTCGAGTGCGCAAAGGTATAAAAAAATATCCAAATAGTTACATTTTTTCCTGAAAATGATACTATTTAAGCTGCTAATATATACTACAATGTACGTGAGCGTGGCAAAGATTAGATAAACTGTCATAAATGTTTTGCCCACGCGCTCAATGAAGAGAGTGGCTGCCAGCAGGGGTAAAAGCACAAAGCTCAGTAGCTTTATTGTAAAGAAATGTGAACGGCTCCACTCCTTTGCCACCTCTTTGCCCCACAAAATGTTGTTGCAAAGGTCGTATATCGCCTTCTTTGCCACAAGCAACCCTGCGAACATAGTCATGCAGCCGGCAAGGCTTGCGCGCGCTGTTGTTGCACTATTCGCGGCTGTTTGGGGGGAGTATTGCAGGTAGATGAATGCGAGGGTGCCGCAGTAGAAAATGGTTTGCCAGTAGAGCAGGGCGTTACACCATTTTGTAATGTGCGTGCGCTCGTTGAAGGGGGTCGATTGGTGGTTGCTGTAATAGAACAGGCTCTTTGCCCGTTCTATTATGCTGCTGCCGCACACAAGGAATATGTGCGCAATGCCTATAAGGCTCAGGACAAACAGCAACATTGCTATATTGTCGTTTACAAGGCAATATGGTGCTTGTTCCACTGTCATAGTGCGGCGTATTTGCGTACACTGCACTCCCAGCGCGGGGTGCTTTTTGCAATTTGCACAGCCTCTTCGGCAGTGGTGGCAACGCTCCATATCTCGCCGTGAATCTTGCCCATGAAGCACTCATCGATGGCGCGTTCGAGCTGCGCTATAAGCTGGTCGTAATATCCGTTTACGTTGAGGATTATTATGGGACCGAGGTAGAGCCCGAGCTGTTTCCAGGTGATTATTTCGAGCAGCTCCTCCATTGTGCCGCAGCCGCCGGGCAGTGCAATTACCGCGTCGGCAAGCGATGCCATCTTCTCCTTTCGCTCGTGCATGCTGTCGGTTATTATAAGCTCGCTCAGCCCTGTGTGGTGCCAGTTCTGTTCCACCATAAACTGCGGGATTACACCAATAGCCTTGCCGCCGCTCTCGAGCGTGCCGTCCTCAACGCTGCGCATAAGGCCTTGACAGCCAGCGCCGGTTATGAGTGTTATGCCTTCGCGTCCCAGCAGTGTGCCGAGGGTGTAGGCTGTGTCGGAGTAGCAGGCGTTCACCTTGCTGCTCGATGCGCAATACACGCAAATTGATTTTATATTGTGCATAGGGCGTTTGTGGTTTTACAGGTGTTTTAGTTTCCCCAATTCTCGCGGTCGAGGTTGCGGTAGCCAATGGCCTCGGCAACGTGCTGTGCTGCTATGTTTGCGCTGTTGTCGAGGTCGGCAATAGTGCGGGCAACCTTCAGTATGCGGTCGTATGCGCGTGCCGAAAGGTTGAAGCGTGTCATTGCGGTCTTGAGCATCGAAAGGCTTGCATCGTCGAGTGTGGCATATTTTGCAATGAGCTTGGGTGTCATCTGCGCGTTGCAGTGTATGCCGGGCTCCTCTTTGAAACGTTGCTCCTGCACCTTGCGCGCGGCAATAACGCGTTCGCGTATGGCTGCGCTGGGCTCTCCCTGGCGTGCGTCGGAAATTTTCTCGAACGGCACGGGAGTTATCTCAATTTGCAGGTCTATGCGGTCGAGCAACGGGCCGCTTATCTTGTTGAGATAGCGTTGAACCTGCGCGGGTGTGCACACGCAGGGCTTTGTGGGGTGGTTGTAATAGCCGCAAGGGCAGGGGTTCATCGATGCGACGAACATTACTCCGGCGGGGTACTCCACTTTGTAGTTTGCGCGTGCCACGCTTATTTTGCGGTCCTCCAGCGGCTGGCGCATAACCTCGAGCACGATGCGGTTGAATTCGGGTAGCTCGTCGAGGAAAAGCACGCCGTTGTGGGCAAGTGAAATTTCTCCGGGACGCGGGTTTGCGCCGCCGCCCACAAGTGCCACCGACGAAATTGTGTGGTGGGGGCTGCGGAACGGGCGCTGTGTTATGAGCGATGCTCCGCCGGCAAGGTTACCGCTCACCGAGTGTATTTTTGTTGTTTCGAGGCTCTCGCTTATGGTCATTGGCGGCAGAATGGACGGCAGTCTTTTTGCCATCATCGATTTTCCGCTGCCCGGGGGGCCTATCATTATCAAATTGTGACCACCTGCAGCTGCTACCTCAAAGGCGCGTTTTACGCTCTCCTGCCCGCGCACCTCGCTGAAATCGAACGGAAAATCGTTCTGCCTTGCATAGAATTTTTCCTCAACATCAATTGTATAAGGGGTGATGTCCTCTTCGCCGTTGAGGAATTTTATCACTTGCATAAGGTTGTCGGCCGCAATAATCTCAATGCCGTCGACCACGGCTGCTTCGGCTGCGTTTGCAGTGGGCACAATTACGCCTTTGAACCCGAGCTCTTTTGCCTTTATTGCAATTGAGAGAGTTCCTTTTATGGGCATAAGCTGGCCGTCGAGCCCAAGCTCGCCCATAATGGTGTAATCGCCAAGTTTTTCGGTGGAAATCTTCTCGTCGGCGGCGAGTATGCCAATTGCAATGGGGAGGTCGTAGGCCGACCCTTCCTTGCGGATGTCGGCGGGTGCCATATTCACAATTATCTGCTTGCTTGGGAAGCGCAGCCCGTTGAATTGGAATGCCGAATTTATGCGCTCGTGGCTCTCTTTCACGGCATTGTCGGGGAGGCCCACAAGAAAGAACTTTATTCCTCGCAGGGCGTTCACCTCAATGGTCACCTGTATGGCATTTATGCCTTGTAGGGCTGCCGCAAATACTTTAACGAGCATTGGTTTTTATATTTTTGTTTTTTGTGAATCTCTCCTTTTCCTTCTTGCTCTTGTTGTATTTCTTTACAAGCGAGTCGGTCTTGTGCAGGAGCTCGTGGCGGGCGGGGTTATATACCTCGACACGTTGGTAGGGGCTTACTATGAGTGTGTAGGGGAGGCCTGAAATACTGAATTTCTTTGCAATTGCGCTTTCCCACATCTCTCTGTCGCATACATTGTCGCCCTTTATCCCGTGCTTCTTTATGGCTGCGCGCCACATTTCGGTGTCGTAGTCGAGCGAGATGTTGAGTGTGTTTATGAATGTTGTGTCCGATTGCGCAATTATCTCCTGAACCTCTTTAAGGCCTGCAACCGATGCACTGTCCCACGCGGCCCAGAAATTTACAATGAGCATCTTCTCCTTGTACTCCTTTGTGCCTATTCTTTTGCCGTTGACGTCGGTAAAGGTGTGTGTGGGCAACAGCTTGTTGGGGGTGTTGCTGTTCTTCTGCTCAATCTTCTCTTTTATGCCGGTGAAGAATTCGTGGTCCTGCACGGTGCCGCCAAGATTGGCAATGCGCTTTGCCGCGTGGCTGTTGTTGGGCGCGGGCTTATCCACAAGGAAACGGCGTATTACATCGACATTCGTTATGCTGTAAGGGTGGGCCTTTGTGAATTTGTCAATGTGTACAAGGCGGTCGGAATTGCTTTTTGCGCCGGCCAGTATGCGGCAGATGCTGTCGTGCTTCTGCTGCTCCTTGCCGCCCTTTACCAGCCACCCGCAGCCTTTTATGCTGTCGGCAAAGAGGCGTGCGTCTACGCCTGGTTCGGCGTAAAGGGCGATGATGTGCCCGCTTGGCAATGCAAGGCCCAGCGGCAGAATGGTGTCGGTCTTTATGGTGTGTGAGAATGCGCCCTCGGCGTCGCTCTTTATAGTCTCAATCCTGTCGTAACGGCTGTCGAGGCCAAAGAGGTAGAGCGTGCTGTTGCACGCGCCTGTGTTGCCGCTTATGGTGTATTGCGGTGCTTTGTCGCAGGCTGCAAAAAGGAGCAGCGCGCACAGCTTGAGTATGGCGTTTCTCATTCTCATTGTTATTATTGTTTGTTGGCACGTTTGCGCTCAATCTCGTCGAGAATTGTCTTGCGCATACGCATTGATTTAGGTGTGACCTCCAAGTACTCGTCCTCCTTGATATATTCGAGTGCCTCCTCGAGCGAGAAGATTATGGGAGGAACAATGCGTGCCTTGTCGTCGGAACCGCTGGCGCGCATATTGGTGAGTTTCTTGCTCTTTGTAACGTTTATCACAAGGTCGTTCTCGTGGATGTGCTCGCCCACAACCTGTCCGGCGTAAACCTCCTCTTGGGGGCTTATGAAGAAACGGCCGCGGTCCTGCAATTTGTCAATTGCGTAAGCAAACGCTGTTCCGCTCTCCATTGCAACCATTGAACCGTTGGTGCGGCGCTCAATCTCTCCCTTGTAGGGCTGGTACTCTTTGAAACGGTGCGCCATAATTGCCTCTCCCGCCGACGCGGTGAGAACGTTTGTGCGCAAGCCGATGATACCGCGTGAGGGAACGTTGAATTCGATGTTCACGCGGTCTCCCTGTGCCTCCATCGACAACATTTCGCCCTTGCGGCGGGTAATCATATCAATCATCTTGCTCGAGTAGTCGGTGGGCACGTTTATGGTGAGTTCCTCAATGGGCTCGCAACGCACGCCGTCAATCTCCTTGTAGATAACCTGGGGCTGCCCCACCTGCAACTCGTAACCCTCGCGGCGCATAGTCTCTATGAGCACCGAAAGGTGCAACACGCCACGGCCGAACACTGTCCAGGCATCCTCTTCGGGGTCTTTCTTCACGCGCAAGGCAAGGTTCTTGTCGAGCTCCTTTTCGAGGCGTTCCTGAATGTGGCGCGATGTAACGAACTTACCCTCTTTACCAAAGAAGGGTGAGTCGTTGATGGTGAAGAGCATGCTCATTGTGGGCTCGTCGATAGCGATGGGTGGCAGAGCCTCGGGGTTTTCAAAGTCGCACACTGTGTCGCCGATCTCAAATTTCTCGAGGCCCACAATTGCGCAAATATCGCCCGAACTTACCGACGCGGTCTTCTTGCGGCCGAGTCCCTCGAATGTGTGGAGCTCCTTGATCTTCATTTTCGATTGCTCGCCGTTGCGGTTCACAAGAGTAACGTTTGAACCCTCGGTGAGTGTTCCGCGGTGTACGCGGCCTATGGCTATACGGCCTGTGTAGGGCGAGTAGTCGAGTGAGGTTATGAGCATCTGCGGGGTTCCTTCGCGGTGTTCGGGTGCGGGAATGTGCTCGAGGATAGCATCGAGCAGGGGTGTGAGGTCGCTTGTCTGGTTGCGCCAGTCGGTGCTCATCCAGTTGTTCTTTGCCGAACCGAAAATAACGGGGAAATCGAGCTGCTCCTCTGTCGCGTCGAGCGAGAACATAAGGTCGAACACCATTTCGTGTACCTCGTCGGGGCGGCAGTTGGGCTTGTCTACCTTGTTTACAACAACAATGGGTTTGAGGCCAATCTGCAAAGCCTTCTGAAGCACGAAGCGTGTCTGGGGCATGGGGCCTTCAAAGGCGTCTACAAGCAGAATGCAACCGTCGGCCATATTGAGCACGCGCTCAACCTCGCCGCCAAAGTCGCTGTGTCCCGGAGTGTCGATGACGTTGATTTTCGTTCCCTTGTACTCAATTGAAACGTTCTTCGAGAGAATGGTTATTCCTCTCTCGCGCTCAAGGTCGTTGTTGTCGAGCGTGAGGTTGTCGTTGTCTTGCTCCTTGAGCAGGTTGCCGGCAAGCATCATTTTGTCGACAAGTGTTGTCTTTCCGTGGTCTACGTGGGCTATGATGGCAATATTGCGAATCTTTTGCATTCTGTGTGGGTATTAAGTTGTGTGTATACTATGTGTATTTGAGATATGCGCACGTGTGCGGGCGAATCGTTTGCAAAGGTACTATAAATGAGTGTAAAAAACGAATAAAAAACAAGAATCATTCGGCAGCTGCGGGAATTTTTCTTTTGAAAAGTGTTGGTTATACCAAAAAATAGCAGTACCTTTGCGCCGCTAAATAACATTTTTAATCATTTAAAACACAAATCTATGTATTTGGATTCAGCTAAAAAGCAAGAAATCTTTGGTACATACGGAACGTCTAACACTGATACTGGTTCAGCAGAGAGCCAGATTGCATTGTTCTCATACCGTATTGCCCATTTGACGGAGCACTTGAAGGCTAACCGTAAAGATTATAGCACACAGAGAGCTTTGACAATGTTGGTAGGTAAGCGTCGTGCGCTCCTCAACTACTTGAAGGACCGCGACATCAACCGCTACCGTGCAATTGTTGCTAAGCTCGGCTTGCGTAGATAATCTACGCCTGAAAAGGTTGAGAGGGTACATTCGACGAATGTACCCTCTTTTTTTGTTGTAATTATGGCTCAACGTAAAAAGTTAAGGGGCGGTGTTATTTTGCAGCTATTCTCTCAATTAATTGAGTTTCTTTTATGTTCTTTCGTCACGCGAAAGAACTAAAAACTGCGAGTAAGCAAGCTTTCACCCGCTCGTTTGCACAAGCTTTCACTTTGTGCAACCTCGGCTGCACTCGGCATAATGCAAATAAATTTGCTTTCTGCTCTCGTTTGCACGAGCTTTCTCCGTTCTTTTTCCTCGTTTGCCGCTAATAACAACTCACGCTCATACAGTGCCGTTTTTTAGGAGATTACTCCCGCTGTTGCTTTCGCAATGGTTGACAGCAGCAAAGGTAATTCGTCGCCAAGGGCGAAAAGGCTGCGTTACGCCGCCGCAGAGAGCATGTCAAGCAATGCGCCGGAAAGCCGGAGACATGTTTGAGCGAAGCGAGTCGTTGACGGCCCAAGCATTTGCGACAAACAGCGAGCGGCAAGCCACGAAGCGACTGAAGGATGTTCTTGTAACTCCTGAACAAAGCAAGTGGCGACCGGCAAGACGACAGCCCAAGTTTTTGCTTCGCGAAACTCGGCTGCACTCGGCATAGCACAAACAAGTTTCTACTCTGCTCTCATTTGCACGAGTTTTGAGTACTTTTTTTCAAAAAAGTACAAACAGGCATTGCCATTAAAGCAAGAAAAGCTCACGGGTCACCGAGGATTTGAAGCGCACGTTTTGCCTCCCCTCAGTCGCTTCGCGCCAGCTCCCCTCCGTAGGAGGAGCGCAGCTGTTTGAAAAAAACATCTCCACTTGTAAATATTTATAGCTTTGCGTTCCGGTCGCTTTGTTTTCGCCGTTGTTGTCTTTACGCGGCAAATTCGGGAACGGAGCAACTCGCTGTGCGCGTTTACCGTGCAACGCTGCTTTCCCAACGCTCAAACATTTACTATGTACAAACTCGGCGGCACTCGCTTTGTGCGCAAGCAAGCTTTCACCCGCTCGTTTGCACGAGCTTTCACTTTGTGCAACCTCGGCTACACTCGGCATAATGCAAATAAATTTGCTTTCTGCTCTCGTTTGCACAAGCTTTCTCCGTTCTTTTTCCTCGTTTGCCGCTAACAACAACTCACGCTCATACAGTGCCGTTTTTAGAAGATTACCCCTGCTGTGGTTTCCCATAGCAAGAGTAATTCGTCGCCAACGGCGAAACCCGGCACCGTTAAAAATTGAATGAGACACCGAGGATTTAAAGCACACGTTTATAAAAGATTCAATGCCTATCGCTAAAATATGAAGGCAAATTCGTAAAAAACATAATAGGGGTACCAACTATATTTTTACCCCTCAACTTTTGGAGTTGATCCGCTTATTGTGCCGGCGTGCATAGCGCTTTGGTGCCTTAGGCGAAAAAGGGAAAAACACTTTTGTTTGGTCCATTTTGGTCCTTATGGTCGTGTGTGCCTAGTTTTACCCGGTTATGGGAGTGTTTTCATTGTTAAATTCACTATCTTCGCAAGCGAAACACAGCACATAAGCCACACTATGGACAACGAGGAACGCTCTTTAATTGAAAATCTCAAAGAGTATATCGAGAATATTATAGGGTTCAAAATGCGAACTCCGCGCGATTTTGACTTTCTTGCAAACAGTATTTTCAACGAAACACGGAGCCAGCTTTCGCCCACCACGCTCAAACGCTTGTGGGGCTACCTGCAAGAAAAGGAGGTGCAGACAGCGCGTGTGAGCACGCTTAATATTTTGTCGAGGTATATAGGTTACCCCGACTGGGATACTTTTTGCAAATTCCAACAAATAGACGGGGAGTGTGAGAGCGATTTCCTGCTCAACAACTGCTTGCATTCAAAAACGTTGTTAAAGGGCGACAAAGTGAAACTTATGTGGCAGCCCGACCGCTGTGTTACCATACAATACATAGGGCTTTGTATGTTCAAAGTTGTGGACAGCAAAAACAGCAAACTGCAGGTGAACGATACATTTACCTGCGAACGCATTATAGAAAATACTCCGCTTATGCTCTCGGGGCTCATTCACAACGACGGCGCCCCGGTCAATTACATCTGTGGCAAGAAGGGTGGCGTGAAGTTTCAAATCATAACAAGGTCGTAACCAATGGAACAGGGCTACAGCAGCGATTTTATATACACCAAAAAGGCTTCCGGCGACATTGAGATGTTGGAGCGTTGCGGCACCACCTCGCTCGCCTACAAGATACGCTCGAACGGGCGTCTCTTCTTTATGAAAAAGTTGCGCCCCGAATTCAGCAACGAACAGCGTTACCGCGAACTTTTCTTCAAAGAATTCAATACCGGAAAAGGCATTAAAAGCCCCTTCGTGGTGGAGTACATCGACATAAAAGACGACACCGATGCCCTCTATATTCTAATGGAGTATGTGAGCGGCAGTACCCTAAAAGAAAAAATAGAAAAAGAGCCCGAATATTTTCTGCGAAAAGAGAACTGCGAGAAACTTTTGTTGCAGCTGTGCCACGCTCTCAGAGCCTTGCACAAGGAGAATATTGTGCATCTCGATATAAACCGGCAACATAATAATTCAGCAGACAAGCAACAACCTGAAGCTTGTCGACCTGGGGTTTTGCCTCAGTAACTACGACGATTGCTCGCCCGGTGCCACCGCAAAATACAGCGCGCCCGAAACAAGGCTCGGCAACATTAAAGACATTGACGCCCGCAGCGACATTTACGCAGTGGGGTGTGTGCTGCAATACATCGAGGAGAAAAGCGGCAAAAAACTGGGCGGTAACCTGGGCCGCATAAAAAAACGTTGCCTGCAGCCGTTGAAAGAGAAGCGTTACAATAATACCGACGAAATAATATCGGCCATAAGCGCAAAGGGCACAAATAAACGGGTGTTGGCAATAATCGCCGCGGCTGCTGTTTGCATTGCCGCTCCCTTTGCAACGCGTCTGTACACCGCCGTGAGCGACTACCAAGCGTGGGAAAGCGGCTCGGTTGCCGGCAAATTCGAGGAGGGTGGTATCCATTACCAGATAACCGACCACAAGGCGCGCACCGTGGAGGTAACGTATAAAGGCACCCGTTACGACGAGTTTCTGTTCGAGTATAGCGATGGTGAAATAAAGATACCCCCGACGGTTACGCACCGCGGGCGCACTTTCCGCGTGACATCAATAGGCAGCAACACTTTCAATAACCCCGAGACAACAAGCATCATAATACCCGAAGGGGTAGAAACCATAAAAGACGAAGCTTTCTCCTTCTGCCGCCTTACAGGGGCCGTCTTTATACCAAAAACCGTAACACATATTGGCGAGCTCACATACGAGGGGCACACCTGTATAGAATCTATTCAAGTAGACGAAAATAACCCAAAATACGACAGCCGCAACAACTGCAACGCCATTATGGAAACAGCCACAAACACTCTTGTGGCAGCTTGCGCAAATACCGTGATACCGCAGAACACGGCAGTAATAGGCAGCAGCGCCTTTACACTTTTCCAAAAGCCAAGCATTGAAATTCCCTCCTCGGTAAAAAGCATAGAGGCTTACGCTTTTTGGAAAAGTGCGATAAAGGAGATTACAATACCTGCCGGCGTTACAACCATTGGGGAATGCGCGTTCGAGAGTTGCACAAGGCTGCAAAAAGCAACCTTGTCGCAGGGCCTCAAGGAGATTGCCACCCGCGCATTCCACGCAAGCGGCCTGCAGGAAATTGAAATCCCCGACAGCGTAGCCTGCATTGGCGACAAGGCGTTTGCTCTTTGCAAGAATCTGCAAACGGTAGTTGTGGGCAGCGGTGTTAAAAACATAGGCGCCTACACCTTTGAAGGTTGCAATATGTTGACAAAAGTAATATCGCGCATCCCTGCAAAGGAGTTGACTGCAACGGGAAGCGGTTGTTTCAACGATATTGACAAAAGGTGTGTCCTCTATGTTCCCCGTGGCGCAAAAAGCACATACATAAACACTCGTGGCTGGGGCTCGTTCGCACAAATCGTAGAAATAGATATGTGAATCCACTGTGGCCTGCCTGCTGCAAAGCCTCAAGATGATAGCTGTTTATTGTGCAGGTTACGCAACGAGCTCTGCTAAATTCAGCAAAGCAACAGCATTGCTGTTGCAAATAACCCAAACAGGTTTGGCGATTTACTCGCTTGCACATAACTCAGGAAGTGCTGCTGCCGCATCAACAGCGACAGTGCAAACAGGTTATGTCTTTTAAGAGCGTTTATTCGTGTGCCACATAGACATTCGCAATTTTATTACAAATATAATAACAAACGAGCGAGAAAACGCGAAATTTATTTCTGTTTTTTTCAAAGCGAGTGCGGTTTATATTCGATTTTATCAAATATAGTAAAATTTTATAAGCAAATGGATAAATATTTATATATTTGTAAAATGTTAGATAACAATATTAACCAATAAAATAAATTACAATGAAACTCAAAGGACTTTTATTGCTGGCATCCTTAATGCTTGCTCTTTTAATGCTTGCTCTTTTTGCTCATTCGCCAGCAGTCGCTCAAAGTGAATATGTAGTCAATGCAGCAGGTAATGCGTATATTACCTCTGGAAATTCTGCCTCTATTGACGAACACAGTAATACAATACGCAATTGGATTGACAAAGAAACTGTAATAAGCTTTTATTTTAGAGCAAATGAGTGCGGTAAAATTGATATTGCTTTGCAGGCAAAAGGCAAGTCTCGCATTGAGGTCTCTTTGTTAGGCAAGAGAAAAAAGGTTACACTCAATAGTGATACTTTATCGCGTATAGATGTTGGAACATTCAAGGTGAAAACTCCCGGATATATAAAGGTGGATATTCGTGGTCTTAAAATAAATGAGGGTGAGAGCTTTGGTTCCGTAGCTGCTGTTATTGTTGGGGGCGAAATGCAAAATATAGCGTTTGTGGCACCCGATTTCAGCACCCACTTCGGACGTCGTGGCCCGTCTGTGCATTTAGGATATGTTCTCCCTAAAGAAGATGTGGAGTGGTTCTACAACGAAGTTATTGTTCCTGAGGAAGGCGATATACCCAGCAGTTATTATATGGCTTGTGGATTCAGTCAAGGCTACTTCGGAATGCAGAATAACAGCCCACACAAGAGAAGGGTATTATTCTCGGTGTGGAGTCCTTTTGAAACCGACAATCCTGCCGAGATACCGGATTCTATGCGAGTTACACTAGTAAAAAAAGGTGAGAATACGATAATAAATGATTTTGGAAATGAAGGTTCGGGTGGTCAAAGCTACATACACTATGATTGGAAGGCTGGCGAGCGTTGTCGTTTTCTTATGGGGGTAAAACCTGATGGTAATGGTAATACTATTTATACAGCTTACTTTTTTGATAACAACAAGGGAGAATGGTCTCTTATCGCATCATTCCGTCGCCCTCAGACATCTACTTGGTACACAGGAGCGCATTCATTTCTTGAAAACTTTAATCCGGTAATGGGCTATATCAATCGAAAAGCATACTATACCAACCAATGGGCACGTACAACTGACGGCCGTTGGGTTCCTGTATCTAAAGCACGTTTCACTTGTGATACGACGGGTGCCAAAGAGATGCGTTTCGACTATACAGGTGGCATAGAGGGAGACTGCTTCTTCCTTTCTATGGGAGGTTTTTTTGATGAGTATATGAAATCTGGAACCTATTTTGAGCGTAAAGGCAATGTGACCGAATCTCCTGATATTGATTTCTCGACACTCGAATAGAAATTCATAAAGCGACAAGTGCAGGCGAAGAGATAAAGAATAAGTGAAAATCCTTAATCTCTTCGCTTCTGCTTATTAATATAATTATGATGGTCTTCTTTGTTTGTGTAAAATTGAATTTCGCGACCACCTAAAAAGTGGTCGCTATTTGGTCGCACGAAACACTTTGTATAGGTCAATATAAGATATAAGTGCCATAAAAAAGAGAGCTGCCATAAAAAAGCCAGCTCTCTAATTATTCTAAATCAGGAATATTGCTTGATGCTGTGGCTGGTATACGCAGCCTAATAACTCAGTTTTCCTATGAGGTGTTTTGTTATATGATGCTTCTTCCCAAATATACGATGCGGAATATTCGAATTATCTCATCCTCTTTGATGAAAAAATCAGGGTATCTTTCTTCGTTCAATGATCTTGCAATGTAACCTCCATCTTCGCATGGCATTAGTTTGCGAATAATGAGACCATTGCTCGTTGTGTCCACTGCATATATCTTGCCGGGGATGGGGCACTCTTCGCCTTTTTCGTATGCAAGAAGGGCAATTTTGTCGCCAACCTTGAATGTGGGTGAGAGTGCATCATCTCGTATCATGTGCCATAGGTCTATGGGTGTGTCGAGTATTATGATGCGAGATAATTCCAATTCTTGTGAGTTGGTTTGAACGTAGTCTAAAATGTCGGTATTGGGGTTTCCGGCAATTCTTGTTGGTAATATCGGGGCGCGAATTTCTTCTAATTGGGGGACACATTCTTCATTCTTGCCCTCTATCATTTGACCGACACCCGTAAGTAGCCATACGGTATTTAGTTCGGGATAGGCGTTCTTAATATTTCTTATTATTCTTGAACCCGGAGTGCCTTTGAGATTACTTATGTATCTTTTAGAAAGGTTACAGGTCTCTTCAAATGCATTTTTACTAATGTTTTTGTACTCGATAAATTTTATAATTCGTTCTTTTACAGGGCTTTCCATAGGTCTATTATTTAGATTGTTTCTAAATGTGTGTATATGCATGTAAAAATTCTTATAATTCTTAATAGTTGAGAATAATCTTCTTATATTTGTGCCGTTGTTTGATTTTTGTTGTTGATGATATTCTTAATTGTTTTGCGAATGTAAGAAAATAATCTTAATTATAAACCTAAAAATAAAGAATTATGCGAAAAAATGTTATTAAAAAGAAGTGTTTATCAGTCTTATTGTTTATTGATTCTGTGAATAATTCTGCTTTACGCAAAGTACCTGATGGCTTATAAAGTTTTGTTGAAATAATGGAAACAGTTGCTTTTAGAAGAGATTTGCTTAAAATGCAATCGGAGTTGCAAAGATTTGCATTTAAATTGACCGCTGATAAAGAGGAAGCCAATGATTTGTTGCAGGATACATCGTTAAAGGCTCTTGAGAATATGGACAAATATACTCCTGATACGAATTTTAAGGCTTGGCTATACACTATTATGCGTAATATTTTTATTAATAATTACAGAAAAGTTGTGCGTGAACAAACATTTGTCGATTACACCGATAATTTATATAATATAGATAGCACTCAATTGACAAAAGATTCTATAACGGAAAATGATTATGATAGAAAGGAGCTTTATCGCGCGGTTAATTCTTTGCCCGATAGTTATAGGGTCCCGTTTTCGATGTTTGTTTCTGGATTCAAATATCGGGAGATAGCTGCTAAGCTGTCTTTGCCGTTGGGTACGGTAAAAAGCAGAATCTTTTTCACAAGGCGCTGTTTGCAAGAAGAGTTGAAAGATTTTATATAGTTGTAGAGGCAAGCTAAATGCCTAGTAATCTCTCGTAGACTACGAGAGATTTTTTTTATTTGTATGGTTTTATATATGCTGTTTTTTATCGTAGTTGCACTGTATGTGCAAGCTGCGATCTATGCGAAAAGAATGCTTCTAAGGCTTGTAAATTGTTGCCGTGTAAACCTGTTGACGGTGTTGCCGAGAAAATGATCAATATGTAATGTTTTTTTATAATTATCTTTCAATATTTATAGTATTTTAATTAAATTATTTTATGTTTGTGCTTAATATAGGCATAATAACGATTTTTTTATTTTTATTAATTAATATCATCACACAACACATGAAAAAGAGACTATTCTTGATTCTATGTTGGCTATTGACAACGACATTGTCGTTTGCCGACGGTCCGTTCCGCAACCACAGGTACGATGCTTTCAAAGTACTGCCAGTGAACAGCGAACAAATTGTATTCATCGGTAACAGCATCACCAATATGCACGAATGGTGGGAAGCCTTCGGCAACCACAATGTTGTAAACCGTGGCGTA
>JAZTWX010000009.1:0-9849 GCA_045636125.1 Bacteroidaceae bacterium | reverse complement strand
ATTTATGTATTACCTTTGCCATAGTTTTTGTTGGGATTTATTGTTTTTGGATGTGGTAGTTTAAAGATAATAAAAATTTCCCAAATAAACAATAGCTATTCCAATGTTTATCAATGGAATAGCTATATTTTTATTATCATACGGCAATTTGAACGCTGAACTGATAAAATGAAGAAGGGTAACCCAATTTTACTTTTGGGTCACCCTCTTATAACGTAACCGCAGTATCAATTACTTGATGCCAAGTTTCTTGCGGATATACTTGGGAATTGCGTTCTTGTGAACAACAATATTCATAGTCTTGTAACGAGCAAAAGCCTTTGAAGCATACCAAACACCTTTGTATTTACCGGCGTCGCCCCAAGAGTTCTTAACCATGTAGTACTCTACACCGTCTTTGTCTTTAGCGATACCGTAAATCTGCATACCGTGGTCGTCGGTTGTCTCCCAGTTGTCGTAGGCAACCTGACGCTCCTCCTGTGTACACCACTTCTCGGTAGAGGGCTTGGGAGTGTTCTTTTTGTCAGCCTCGCTCAATTTGAGCCATTTGGCCATATCAGAACCTTCGAGGCTTGCGCTCTTAGCAGCGTCGGGCATAGTAGCCTTACCATCGCGTGTAAAACCACTCTCGCTCACGTCGCTACCCCACGCAATAGTGTAACCCTCGGCAATAGCATAGTCGAACACCTCCATAAACTCGTCGATGGGAAGGTTGTACGACTGTGCCCAACGCCAGTTATCCTGAATCTCAAGCACGAAGGGCTCGTAGAAAGGATGATGTGTGTAAGATGTCAACGAGATGTAGTCGTCGGCGTTAAGACCGAGTGACTCGTAGAACGATTTGGGAGTGTACTCCTCGCCGTTGTATGTAAATTTCTCGGGACGCTCACCAAGGTAGATGTTGTGAATAGATTCGATGCACTTTTTCCACAAGGGTACATTGTCGGCACCAACCTGGAGGTCGCGCTGCTTACCCTTTGCGATAGCTGCAACAACAGCATCGGCAACAGCCGAAAGCTCAGTGTGATTGCTCAATGTGTCGCCGTACATTACACCGGGACGCATTTCAGCCTCGGGAACAAGACCGAAAGTCTTCATACCGTACATAACGTCGTAGAACGAGCCGCCCTGCGAGAACGAAGCGTCACCGTGTGTGCGAACAGCCTTGTCGGCACGGTCGAGGTATGTATTATGCACGATAAACATCTCAGACAAATCATACTCGCCCTTACCCATACGGATGAGCTCAGACTCGATGAAAGCCAAAGATGAATAGCACCAGCAGGTACCTGCACGGTTCTGGTTCTTGATGCTTGTAATACGATTCTCCTTTACAACTGTGAATTCGGGTTCAGTGTTCTGCGCAGCCTCTTGTGCAAACACGTTCACACCGGCGAAAGCGAGCGCAATCATTAAAAATGTTTTCTTCATTTGTTATTCTTCTATATTATTAGTACTGTTTTTCATAGCTTCGGCTATCTTGCTTTCGAGCTCCTCGGCAAGTTCGGGGTTGTCGGCAAGGAGAGCCTTTGTGCGGTCGCGGCCCTGAGCAAGCTTTGTATCGCCGTAACTAAAGAACGAACCGCTCTTCTTAATTACGCCATACTGCACGCCGAGGTCGACAATTTCGCCCACGCGGGAGATACCCTCGCCGAACATAATGTCGAATTCAGCCTTGCGGAATGGAGGAGCCACCTTGTTCTTAACAACCTTCACGCGCACCTGGTTACCAATTGCATCCTCGCCGTCCTTTATCTGGCTCACGCGACGGATATCGAGACGCACCGACGAGTAGAACTTGAGCGCGTTACCACCGGTGGTGGTTTCGGGGTTACCGAACATTACACCAATCTTCTCGCGCAACTGGTTGATGAATATACAGGTTGTCTTTGTCTTGCTTATAGCCGATGTGAGCTTACGCAGCGCCTGCGACATAAGACGAGCCTGCAAGCCCACCTTGTTGTCGCCCATCTCGCCCTCAATTTCGGCTTTGGGAGTGAGCGCAGCAACCGAGTCAATCACAATTATATCGATTGCCGACGAGCGGATAAGCTGCTCGGCAATTTCAAGGGCCTGCTCACCGCAGTCGGGCTGCGAAATAAGAAGGTTATCGATGTCAACTCCCAATTTCTGCGCGTAGAAACGGTCGAAAGCGTGCTCGGCGTCGATGATGGCAGCAATACCACCCATCTTCTGCGCCTCGGCAATCGCGTGTATGGCAAGAGTAGTCTTACCCGATGATTCGGGGCCGTAAATCTCAATTATACGGCCGCGGGGATAACCGCCCACGCCAAGCGCCGAATTAAGACCAACCGAGCCCGAGGGAACAACGTCAATATCCTCGTAGCTGTCGTCGCCCAGCTTCATAATAGAACCTTTTCCAAAGTTCTTTTCTATCTTGTCCATTGCAGCCTGAAGAGCGCGCAGCTTCTCATTGCCTGCAATGTTATCCAATTCTTCTTTTTTTGCCATTCTGTTCTTTAGACTTTGAATTTATTAAAAATTACCTACAAATTAGAGCTCCAAGTCCTTGTCGAACTCCTCGTGCCAGGGAAGGCCCTGCTTGTTCAACTGCTCCATGAAGGGATCGGGGTCGAACTGCTCAACGTTCCACACACCGGGTTTACGCCACAAGCCCTTCATAAACATCATAGCACCAATCATTGCAGGAACACCTGTTGTGTAGCTCACACCCTGCATACCTGTCTCCTTGTAAGCCTCCTGGTGGCTGCAGTTGTTGTAAACATAGTATGTGCGCTCCTTGCCATCCTTTATACCACGAATGCGGCAACCGATTGAAGTTTCGCCCTCGTAGTTCTCACCAAGGTCCTGGGGGTTGGGAAGAACAGCCTTGAGGAACTGCAAGGGAACAATCTTCATTCCGTTGTAGTCAATCTCGTCGATGCGGGCCATACCTATGTTCTGAATTACGCGCAAGTGAGTGAGATACTCCTGGCCGAATGTCATCCAGAAACGTGCACGCTTTATTGTGGGGAAGTTCTTTGTGAGCGACTCGAGCTCCTCGTGGAAGAGCAAGTAAGACTCGCGGGGGCCGATGTTGGGGTAAGTGATAGGCTGGTGAATCTCCAAAGCACCTGTTTCAACCCACTCGCCATCCTTGTAGTAACGGCCGTTCTGTGTAATCTCACGAATGTTTATTTCGGGGTTGAAGTTGGTTGCAAAAGCCTTGTGGTGGTTACCGGCGTTGCAGTCAACGATGTCGAGATAGTGAATCTCGTCGAAATAGTGCTTTGCAGCATAAGCTGTGTACACACCGCTCACACCCGGGTCGAAACCGCAACCGAGGATAGCTGTGAGGCCGGCCTCTTTGAAACGCTCGTGGTAAGCCCACTGCCAGCTATACTCAAAG
The DNA here is from genome assembly GCA_045636125.1 of Bacteroidaceae bacterium. Lineage (GTDB taxonomy): Bacteria > Bacteroidota > Bacteroidia > Bacteroidales > Bacteroidaceae > HGM04593. The sequence goes on along the minus strand of JAZTWX010000009.1, from coordinate 6,479 downwards.
TGAGCCTCATCCTTGGGCTCGTAGTTTGCAGTGTCCAAATAGTTAACGCCGCACTGCAAGCAAGCCTCCATAATTGTGAGGTCCTGGTAAGGAAGAGCAACGTTAATTACAATCTCGGGCTTGAAGCTGTTGAACAACGCAACAAGTTCCTCAACGCTGTCGGCATCAACCGCAGCAGTTTTTATATTAGGGTTACCAATTGCCTTTACAATAGCATCACACTTTGCCTTTGTGCGGCTGGCAATCATAATTTCGGTAAAAACATCGCTGTTCTGAGCGACCTTAAAAGCAGCAACGGTACCTACACCTCCGGCACCGATAAGAAGCACTTTTCCCATTTCGATACTTAATTAAAGTTTATAAATAATTTTGTTGTAATTCAAAAAAAACGGGCGATTAACCAACAGGGCAGAAAACCGCAAATACTATTTGCAAATATACGAATAAGCGAGCAAAAAATGTCAAGCTTGCTTGAATATTTTTCACAGCGAGCGAAAGTATATTGGAGGTTCACCTCAAATATACAAAAAAATCTGCGAATAAGCGAGCAAAAACAAATTTATTTGATTTTACAGCGAGCGGAAGCAGATTCGGCGAAGCCAAATGAGCGAGAAAACACGAAATTTATTTCTGTTTTTTCACAGCGAATGCAGTTTATATTCGATTTTTATCAAATACATAAATAAGCGAGTAAGAAAATTCGTTAAGCGAGTGGGTAAAAATTCATTTTTACACGCAACGAGCGAATAGAATTTAGGCAAAGCCAAATGTCAAGCTTGCTTGAATATTTTTCACAGCGAGCGAAAGTATATTGGAGGTTCACCTCAAATATACGAAAAATAATGAGCGAGAAAACACGAAATTTATTTCTGTTTTCTCACAGCAAGCGAAAACAGAGGCAATTATATTTCCAAAAAAGCAGGTGGTTCGCCACACCAAAGGACTACTATCCCCGCTTTCTTTTACAGGTTTATTGCCATTTAATAACAACACGAAACTCTTATGTTCATTATTGAGTCTGTATCCGCAGACCATCTTGAGCTACGGGACAAGCACCAGGCGCAGGCCGAGGTTGTTGTTGCTGTTGCCGGGGGAGTTGTTGTTGCGATTCGACACTCGGCAGTTCCTCGAATTGTTGTTCCAGCTACCACCACGGTTCACGCGGTTAGAGCCGCCCTTTTCAAAAAGTTCCGTTTACATTTCACTTTCTCCATTATTGTTTTTCTGAACACCAGACATTGCGCCTTCATTACAAATGCAATAACAGGAGAGAGATGTCTTCTATAATCATCTTCCGTCCACACGTTACTCTCGAATTTTTCGACAAAGTCCATCATCTTTTCTTTATATCTGCGCTTGCTTCTTTTGCCCAAAAGCAGCATATTTCGTTTTAAGCGATACCCCAAGAAAGGCGTTGTCTGCGTCGTTTTTCGTATGTCCAAAACTTTAAGTTGCAGATATAAATGCTCTTCGAGATAGCTCCTAATCTCTTTTGCCTGTTTCATAAGAAGAGATTTATCATTGCCATAAATGAGCACATCATCCATATACCTTACTAAACCTTTCACTTTCAATGTTTCTTGGGCATAATGATCCAACCGGCAAAGATATTGATTTGCGAAATATTGACTTGTAAGATTCCCTATAGGCAACCCCTTGCCTTGCGATGTGCTATAACTATCGATTATGTCGTAGAACAGCATCAACAATTCACGTTCTTTGAACATTGACGCCAATTGGCGTTTAAGTACTAAGTGGTCAATACTATCGAAATATTTACGTATATCCATCTTAATGCACCAATCGTATTTTCGATGCAAATTCATAGCCCTGTCAATAGCCGCATAAGTACCTTTTCCTTTTCGGCAGGCATAACTATCGTGAATTTGACGTTTGTCGAACAAATCTCCACATACATTCATCAATGCGTGGTGCAATACCCTCTGCATAAAAGGAGCAGCACAAATTTCACGTTCCTTTGGGTCGTAAATTGTGAAACGATTGTATTCAAAGTGTTCATTCTTTCCACACTTAATCATCTCCTGCAACATAAGAATATTCTTATTAAGCGATTGCGAAAAGCGCCTCACCTCGGCCTTTGCCTCTTTCCCCTTCCTTGCTTTCCAATATGCCAAATAAAGATTATCGATTTCTATTATTTGCGGTATGAGATGATTATATCGTTTCATTATTCTTCTGCTCAAAATAGATGTTCAACATCTTTGCACCATAATTCTTTACACGTTGCTTGCCCACCCCATCTACTTTTGTCAAAGACGCCTCACTCAACTCGTTCAATTTACTGAAACTCGCCAACTCAGCATCTGTAAACACTGCAAAGGCAGGAATCCCTTCCTCCACGGCCAAATTCTTTCTTATTGCCCTTAACGCAGAAAAACATTCAAATTCTTCTTCGGTGAGCACTTCTTTATAATCGACTTTCCTTTGTATAGGCACAACGCCTTTACCTTGATTACTCCTTGCATCGACACCACTTGAGACATATCTGACACAAAAAGTCCAATATCGTTCACCCACACAAGACTGCTCCACATCCACTACACGATGCGTTGCCAAAAAATTATTCAATTCCCGGAGCTGTTCTTCATTCTCCATTATAGGAACTGTATATATTTTTATCTGCATATCTTTTATATTTTAGCCACTTGCTCAATTACAATTGTTATTTCTCTCAGAAAAAACAATCAAATCAAGCCCTGCGGGCAATTCTATATAATCATTTTTTCATTCCGTTCATTGGCATTCCTTTCCCCTGCTCCCCAGGGCGGAATGCCTATTCACTGCATTCTTTTTTTGAAAGCTCAAGATGGTACAAGCCGACAGAGCTCTTGAACTACGGGACAAGCACCAGGCGCAGGCCGAGGTAGTTGTCGCTGTGGCCGGGGGAGCTGAAGTCGCGATACGACACTCGGCAGTACCTCGAAATGTTGTACCAGCTCCCACCACGGAACACGCGGTAAGAGCCGGAAGAGGGGCCCACAGGGTTTGTTTGCGGCGATAAACTGTAGCTGCCATACCAGTCGCCACACCACTCCCACACATTGCCGTTCATATCGTAAATACCCAACTCATTTGCTTTTTTAGTAGCTACATCGTGCGTTTTACTACCACTATTCCCACCGTACCAAGCAACCTCATCTATATTATTGCTGCCGCTGTACTTGTAACCACGGCTGCGGTTGCCACCGCGGGCGGCATATTCCCACTCGGCCTCGGTGGGGAGGCGAAATTTACGCCCGGTGAGCGCATTGAGCTTCTTTATAAATTCCTGGCAGTCGTTCCAACTGACTTGTTCTACCGGCAAGTTATCTCCTTTTCTATAGCTCGGGTTATTGCCCATTACTGCTTTCCACAGCGCTTGCGTTACTTCGGTTTGCCCAATAAAGTAAGTATCCAATGTTACTTTGTGAGTTGGCTTTTCGCTATTAAAAGCATCACTGCCCTGCTCACCGGTTGCTCCCATAGTGAATGTGCCACCCGCAACCTCTATCATTGAGAATTTTACGCCATTAACAGTGAAATCAAGCGGGCCACCAAAGGAAAGTTTTATATTTTCATTCTTTGTAATATTCACTGTTTTTTCCTGCGATTTTTTAGTGCCACGCATTGCATACACCTTATGCGAGCCAAAGGACAAAGTGGCGTTCAATGGCGTTGTGCCCACTTTCTTGCCATCGACATACACATCGTCGTCCGCACTGCCGGTAGATATTTTCACCTGTGCCCCGGCCTGCAATTTTGCCTCAAAAGCCGTTTCTTCGCCTTCGGCTATTGTTACGGTCGCTTTGTAGTCGGCACAGCCGGGCTTGGAAACAAGCACTGTGTGCTCGCCCACAAGCAATTCATCTATTACATTAGGGGTTGTTCCGCAGGCTTTGCCGTCGACAAAGATATTGGCGCCCATAGGGGTGGACTCTATTGCAAGGCTGCCATATATGGGGGTGGGGTTCAACTGAATGGTTTCATCCCTGCCGGCCTCCACAGTGAGCTGTTGCTGTGCGTCGCGGTGGCCTGCAAGCGTGGCTTTTATATCGCATATTCCCTCGCTTTGCTTCACAACCACCGAGCCTGTGCCCAACGCCTTGCCGTCGACCTCAATTGCAGCGCCGGGCAAGGATTTTATGGTCAACGTGGCAAAACGTGCCTGCAAGGGGACATTAACGCTTGCGCTCCCTCCATCGGTAACCACAACCTCCCTGTTTGCTGTCTCGTACATTGGCATCTGGAAACGGAGCTTGTGACTGCCGCTTGCAACCTGCTCGAGGGTAAACGGAGTTGTTCCCACGGGCTGCACTTCGGCATCCATATACACCACAGCACCCGCAGGGGCCGATTTCACCTGCAACGAACCATACGCGGGCTTCAGGGCCACGTTAAGCTTTGTTTGCGCTTCGGTAACGGTTGCCACGCCCACCTCACTGTGATAGAGCTGTTTCCTTATGCTATACTGCACTTTTGTGCCTATAGGGTATTTCTTACTGAAAGGGGTGTTTCCCAGCCACTCGTCGTCGAGCCACACCTCGGCATCGGAGGGAGTACTCTCGACTATGAGAAAACCGGTGCGGCGGACATTGGACACAGGCGCAGGGGCTGCCGCCTCCAGCTTCATTACATAAACCGTTGCCTCGTCTATCAGCTCCGGGAATATATATTCACGCAAGACACCAAGCGTTGCGTGGTTGATGGTAATTTTGCGAACCCTGGGCTGTACATACACCCATATTTCACCCAATTTCTGTTTCACCTCCTGCACCGAAAGGGTTCCCGTGTCGAAAGCAAAGCCCGTGTGGGTGGTTTCCACCTTTATGATGGCACATTTCTTGCCATTCTGGTCGATGATCGGGTAATTGACACGCGCATCGAGGTCGGTGGGCATACGCTTGAACGAAGCTACTGACAACTGCTGGGCAGCTGCGCCTATGATGCAGCACAAAAAGCACAACAGAACTACTATTCTATGTTTGGTTTGCATAACAGAGTAAGTAAATATTTTCTAAAAAGAGCCACCACTGCAACACACAGCTGCCGCAAAAAACAGAAGACAACAGGTGTCACATAATCGCCCCTACCACATTCTGTCTCAAACAGACAACACAGCCGAGAGGAGGCTCAGAATTCTCCTTGCAAAATTAAACAAAGCAAAGGTTATTACAAAACTTTTAACGGGTTAGTTGGGAGCAGCAAGGAATTTATTAAGGGATGTTATTACCTTAATTTTTGTATATAAGCAGCTCCACTTGTTTGTAATCAAGGGGGAACTGTCGCTTGCGACTGAGGGGCTAAAATTGCAAACGAAGGCTGTTATGGCCGTTTTTTGGAATCAACCCCAAAAGTTGAGGGGTAAAATATAGCTGGTACCCCAATTATGTTTTTTACAAATTTGCCTTCATATTTTAACGATAAGCATTGAATCTTTTATAAACGTGTGCTTTAATTCCTCGGTGACCCGAGAGTTACTTACTATAAAGTTCTCGGTGCTATTTTGCGGATATTCTCTCAATTAAGTAAATCCTTTATAGCCCTTTTGTCGCGCAAAAGGGCAGCAAAACGCCGGCACAGAGATTCACGATTCAAACAAAGCTTTGCGTTCCGGTCGCTTTGTTTTCGCCGTTGTTGTCTTTACGCGGCAAATTCGGGAACGGAGCAACTCGCTGTGCACGTCTCCCATACAACGCTGCTTTCTCTGCGCTCAAACAAGCTCCGTTCTTTTTCCTCGTTTGCCGCTAACAACAACTCACGCTCATACAGTGCCGTTTTTAGGGGATTACTTCTGCTGTGGTTTTCTATTGCAAAGGTATTTTCTTAACTCCGCCACTCGCCAAGCGAGGGGAGGTGGATTCAAAAACTTGTTTTTTGAAGACGGAGGGGAGTGTCGTGTTACAAGCGTTGCTTGCGACGACATTGCGAACGAGCAATGTTTGCGACGACTGAAGTTTTAACTTCACAAAGTTGCGATTAAACGAGCGAAATACAAGCTTGCTTGATATTTCACCGCGAGCGCAAGCAACTTGGATACAATCAAAGGGGTGCCCGTAGGGCTTTGCCAGCAACAAAGAGTGGTAAACTTTGTTTACACAAAGGATGCGAGAGAAGTGTTACTTGCTATATAGTTCTCGGTGGCCCGGGAGTATTAAAGCTCCGCCACTCGCTTTGCGAGGGGAGGTGGATTCAAAAACTTGTTTTTTGAAGACGGAGGGGAGTGTCGTGTTACAAGCGTTGCTTGCGACGACTGACACTTTAGTGTCACAAAGGAGTGCCCAAAGGGCCCTATTAGTGACGGAGGGGAGTGAATGCGCATTCTATAAACTCCTCGGTGTTATTCTGCGGCTATTCTCTCGTTTAAGTAAACTCTTTATTGCCCTTTTGTCGCGCAAAAGGGCAGCAAAACGCCGGCACAGAGATTCACGATTCAAACAAAGCTTTGCGTACACGGTCGCTTTGTTTTCGCCGTTGTTGTC
>JAZTWX010000008.1:0-37390 GCA_045636125.1 Bacteroidaceae bacterium | reverse complement strand
GCAGAGGAGAAACTTGTTTGTGCAATGCCGAGTGCAGCCCGAGTTTCGCGAAGCAAAAAACCCGGGCTGTCGTCTTGCCGGTCGCCACTTGCTTTGCTCACAAGTCGCAAGCGACATTCTTCGGTCGCTTCGTGGCTTGCCGCTCGCTGTTTGTCGCAAATGCTTGGGCCGTCAACGACTCGCTTCGCTCAAACATGTCTCCGGCTTTCCGGCGCATTGCTCGACATGCTCTCTGCGGCGGCGTAACGCAGCCTTTTGTTTCACCAAGTTCGGCTGCGCTCGTTGCGTAATCTGCAAGCAAGCTTGCGTTACACTCGCTGGCACGAACTTTCACTTTCAGCGACGAATTACTTTTGCTCTTGTTTTCTCATTGCAAGAGTAATCTCCTAAAAACGGCACTGTATGAGCGTGAGTTGTTGTTAGCGGCAAACGAGGAAAAAGAACGGAGCTTGTTTGAGCGCTGGGAAAGCAGCGTTGCATGGTAAACGTGCACAGCGAGTTGCTCCGTTCCCGAATTTGCCGCGTAAAGACAACAACGCCGAAAACAAAGCGACCGTGTACGCAAAGCTTTGTTTGAATCGTGAATCTCTGTGCCGGCGCTTTGGTTCTTTCGCGTGACGAAAGTACATAAAAGAAACTCAATTAATTGAGAGAATAGCCGCAGAATAGCACCGAGGAGTTTATAGTAAGTCAAGAACCTTTGGGCGAATACAAATCCCTCAACTTTTTACGTTGATCCCCTATGTTCTTCTCTCTCTCGCGCGCGTGTAAATAAAAAACGGAGAAAATATATTTTCTCCGTTGTACCCAGACCCGGGATCGAACCGGGATGGGTTGCCCCACTGGTGTTTGAGACCAGCGCGTCTACCGATTCCGCCATCTGGGCAATTGTTTTTCTCAATTGCGATGCAAAGGTAATGTTTTTTGTTTATGCTGCAAAGAAAAATGTACTTTTTTTCAAAAAAAGTTTCATTTGCTTGCCTATCTCGTTGAAAAAAAGTAATTTTGCAGGCCGATTATTATCAGCCCGTGCTACGGGCAATCGATATTCCAGGTCTCTGAGTTTGTTTCAGATGCAATCTAGCCAATTGGTCGGGCAAGCGCGAAGAGGGTTTCTGCGGTACCAAATTCCGTGTGGTAGGGCAGAGGAGTGTCGAAGAATATGGAATTATTAACTATTTTAAAAGGAATTAAAGTGGATACTTTAAGCTACAAAACAATTTCAGTTAACAAGGCAACCGCTCAGAAGGAGTGGGTTGTTGTAGATGCAACAGACCAGGTACTTGGTCGTCTTGGCTCAAAGGTAGCCAAGCTCTTGAGGGGTAAATACAAACCCAGCTTTACTCCCAACGTTGATTGCGGCGACAATGTAATCATTATCAACGCAAACAAAGTTAAAATGACAGGTAACAAATGGACAGACCGTGTATATCTGCGCTTCTCGGGCTACCCCGGTGGTCAGAAATCTTTCACTCCCGCCGATGTTGCCAAAGGTTACAAAGGTTACGAGCGCTTGGTTAAGCACGTTGTAAGAGGTATGCTCCCCAAGAACCGTCTTGGCGATCACTTGCTCAACAACCTTTATATTTACGAGGGTCCCGAGCACAACCACGCAGCTCAGACTCCCAAAACAATCGATATTAACTCTTATAAATAAGAAAGCAGATGGAAATGGTAAACGCATTAGGCAGACGTAAAAGCGCAGTTGCCCGTATTTTCGTTACTGAGGGTACCGGAAAAATTACTATTAACAAAAAGGATCTGCAGGTTTATTTCCCTTCAAGCATTCTCCAGTATGTTGTAAAACAGCCTCTGTTGGCTTTGGATGTAGTTGAGAAATACGATATCAAAGTAAACCTTGACGGTGGTGGTTTCACAGGTCAGTCACAGGCATTGCGTTTGGCTATTGCTCGTGCACTCGTGAAGATCAACGCCGATGACAAGAAGGCTTTGCGTACCGAAGGATTCCTTACTCGCGATGCTCGTGAGGTTGAGCGTAAGAAACCCGGTCAGCCCAAGGCTCGTCGTAGATTCCAGTTCAGTAAACGTTAATATTCGGTCTCGAAATATACGTTTAGTATCTAAACCGCTCGGGACTCCACAGCTCTTTTTGTGGGCTACCCGGGAGGTTGGTTAAAATTAACTAAAAAGAAGGTAAACAATTAAATTAAAAAAAACAATGTCTAGAATTACATTCGACACACTTTTGGAGGCCGGTGCACACTTCGGTCACCTCAAACGTAAATGGAATCCCGCAATGGCTCCTTACATCTTCATGGAGCGCAATGGTATCCACATTATAGATTTGCACAAGACAGCTGCTATGACTGAGACAGCTGCCGAGGCCTTGAAGCAGATTGCTAAAGGCGGCAAGAAAATTCTTTTCGTTTCTACAAAGAAACAGCTTAAAGAGATTGTTGCCGAGAAGGCACAGTCAGTAGGTATGCCCTACGTTATCGAGCGCTGGCCCGGTGGTATGCTCACAAACTTCCCCACAATCCGCAAGGCTGTGAAGAAGATGGCTACTATCGACAAGCTCACAATGGACGGTACTTATTCAAACCTCTCTAAACGCGAGATTCTCCAGATTTCACGTCAGCGTGCTAAACTCGACAAGAACCTTGGTTCTATCGCCGACCTTACACGTCTTCCCTCGGCTATCTTCGTGGTTGACGTAATGAAAGAGCACATCGCTGTTCACGAGGCTAACCGTTTGGGTATCCCCGTATTCGCTATCGTTGATACAAACTCTAACCCCAACGACATCGACTTCGTAATCCCCGCAAACGACGACGCAACAAAGTCGGTAGAGGTTATCCTCGACGCTTGCTGCGCTGCTATCGCTGAGGGCTTGGAAGAGCGTAAGGTTGAGAAAGTAGACAGCGAGGCTACAGAGAACGAGGAGGAGAATGCAGAGAAGAAGCCCGCACGCCGTCGCACTACACGTGCTCGTGCAGCTAAGGCAGAAGAGGCTGCAGAGTAATTTTTCTCTAATTTATTAATCTAAAAACAATTTACTACTATGGCTGTAACAATGGCTGATATTTCCAAGCTCCGTACAATGACCGGTGCTGGAATGATGGACTGCAAAAACGCATTGACAGAGGCTGAAGGCGATTTCGACAAAGCTATCGAGATTATCCGTAAGAAGGGTCAGTTGGTAGCTGCTAAACGTAGCGACCGTGAGGCTTCTGAGGGTTGTGTACTCGTTAAGGCTGAGAACGGCTTCGGTGCTATCATCGCTTTGAAGTGTGAGACCGACTTCGTTGCTCAGGGTGCCGACTTCATCAAGTTGACACAGGATATCTTGGACGCTGCAATTGCTGCAAAGTGCAAGACTATCGAGGAGGTTCAGGCTCTTCCCCTTGGCGAGGCTACTGTTCAGGATGCAATTGTAGCTCGTTCAGGTATCACAGGTGAGAAGATGGAGCTCGATGGTTACAAGACTCTTGAGGCTGAGAACATCTTCACATACAACCACCAGAAGAAGAATATGCTCTGTACAATGGTAGCATTGTCACAGGCTAACGAGGAGGCAGGTCACGAGATTGCAATGCAGATTGCAGCTTCTGCTCCCCTTGCACTCACAAGCGAGGATCTCGATCCCACAGTTATCGCTAAAGAGCGTGCTGTTGCCGAGGACAAAGCTCGTGAGGAGGGCAAGCCCGAGAATATGATCGCTCGCATCGCCGATGGTCGTATTCAGAAGTTCTACAAAGAGGTTTGCCTCTTGCAGCAGGGCTACTGCCAGAACGAGAAGATTTCTGTTGCCGATTTCTTGAAAGGCTTCGACAAGGAGCTCACAGCAACAGGCTTCCAGCGTTTCACATTGCGTGCTGAGTAATTTAATATTACATAGTATAACGCAGCAGGGCAACCAAAAGGTTGCCCTGCTTTTTTATTGTTGTTTTTCTACTGATTGCAGTTGGGGGCTTTACTCGAACGACAATGTCAGCTGTTTTGGCTCTTCGCCCAAGAGGTTGAATGAGAGGCGGTGGTGGGGTATAACCCCATACTCGCGTATTGCGGCGCGGTGCTTGGCTGTGGGGTAACCTTTGTTGCCGTCGATAAGCAGGTGCTGTGGGCGTGTCTTAAGGCCGTCTACAGCACGGTGCATTGCAAGGATTGATGCCCGCAGAATGTTTATTTTGTCAATCTCGGCTGCTCCACAATTTTGTAGAGCGTTGTTCCCATTCGGATAAATTCTTCTTTTGCCAGACCTCCATCTGATGGCGGTTGATGGCTTGATGTAACTTTGTTTGTTTCCATATTTCACTCTTTTGGGTTTGAAAAATGTTAGCTACAAAAATATAAGTGATTGACGGATAAGTTGCTACGCAAATTTTAGCAGAATAATGAATAAGATACATTGAGGGTGGAAATGTGAGGGGTATAGCTGGTATGATAGCATTAAACCCCGGGTATTTACTCCTGTTTATTATAAATTGACTACCTTTGCACTTTGAAAGAAAGATGTTGAACAAAATAATGTCTCTGCTATGAATTTTACAGGAATAATTGTTGGACTTGCCACATTCTTAGTTATTGGAGTATTTCATCCTATTGTTATCAAAGCCGAATATTATCTTGGCACAAAATGTTGGTGGATGTTCCTTGTTGCAGGTATCACATTTTGTGTGTTATCAATCGGTGTAGAAAATCTTATTGCATCAACAATACTTGGTGTTACAGCATTCTCATCATTTTGGAGTATTTTGGAACTGATACATCAAAAGGAGCGAGTCAAGAAAGGCTGGTTTCCTGAAGGTCCAGGACATAAAAAATAAAGTATATAAACACCACAAGCCCGAAAACAGGCGAAAAACCTATCTTCGAGCTTGTAATTATGAATTTAAATTACCAATAAATACTTATAATAGTACTTATTATAGATAATATTAGCGTGATTAATAACCACCACCAGAAATGACTCGCTTTAAGCCAATATTTATTAATCATAGAACGCCATAGCATACATTTGTGTTCCAAAAGCAAATTTTCTGCGTTACGGTAATTCTGAAAGGCTTTTTCATAGAATGACATAGCTTTATCCGAATCAACTGATTCTGCTTTTTTAGCATTAACAACATTTTGTTGTGCATATTTTCGAGATTTTGAATATTCGTTCCAAAACCTTCCTTTATCGTATGTGAGCCATAGGTCACTGTAGAACTTATTCTCTTTTCGTTCCAAAATATCATTAATATAGATATTTAATTGTTTAAAGCAATCGTATATTAATCTCCTTAGATGCCCTTCCGCTTTTGTCAATTCTGCATCAATATCACAAACTTCGTTACGGTAACAGCGTGCAATATGATCATTTAAGGCTCTTATCTCATTCAAGAAATTATCAGGTAATTCCCTATCTGCCCTTCTTGCCTTTATATCTACGAGAAGGGGCTTTACTATATTTCTATAATCTGACAAAATATTGTTTATGCGTTCTTCCATGTCATTAACCATTCGATAAATGCCCCCCAATAAGTATTTGCCAACTTACCTATAGTTACAGATATAAGTATGCTTAATCCCCAGCCAATAATTGTTGATGTTCGAGAATTTTTACGAGTATTATGCATAATCTGAACAGGCAGTTCTCTATCTATTAGTTTCTCAATCTTAGAATATAAATGATATGCAGTGGCATAATCATCTAAAGCATCAATGTCTTTCTTCTTACGTCCTCTCCTTACACATTCTTGGGCTTCTTTCTTAAGCGATGTGTATTTCCCAATAAATTTTCCTTTATCTAAAATATTACGATCTGACACATTGCATCTTCTTTCAAATGCGTTCATCTTCTCATCTAAGTTCTTAATTAGATATTGATAACTTTGGCTAATACAAAGGTTCAAATGATAGGAAGCTTTTTCCAAACAATCATCATCGTAAACTTCACTTAAAGCTATAAAGTCAAACATCGAAGCCACATTGATTAGCAAGGGTTCTTCAAAATACTCATTGCGTCCTTCAATCTCAGAGACTAAAGGACGCAATGTGTCATTATATCTATTGTACAGTTCTGCAACTTGTTTATGCATATATCTTTAAATACCTTTCAAATAAGACTTGATTTTTCGTAATGATATAATTCTCCCCATTTGAAGATAGATTGAACCACGAGGAGCTACATCACGAGGTTCTTTTACTATATAATCACTATTTTGATGAATTTTTGTCCTTACATCACATATAGAGGTAGAACGCTGATGTTTATAGTCCAAACTACTCGATTGTTGAATAAAGTTACTTGTCTCTTGACTTAAGGCAAATTTCATATTGGCAGTATATTAATATCCTTCTTTTCAAACTTTGCTTGCAAAGTTAATGCATTTTTCCGCAATCTGCAAGTTTGTTAATGAAAACAATTTTAATAGGACTCTTGTTTAAATGATGGATAACTTCATAAGTATTTCATAGACAAGAAAAAACAGAATATACATGATGTGTTCTCTTTTCGTCTGCATATCCTCTTTAACAACTCACCCCGTATCTTCTCCGCATCGTAAGAGTTAATGCGAAAAGAAAGGGCTGCAATCATATCCATATTGTAGAGGTATCCCAATGGATATATGGTATCACTTCGCAATGTTGCGAGTGTTCCGCTATCACTCCACTTTTGTGTATGGCTCGGATAGCGGCCTTTAATGTGGGTGCTGCCACATTAAACAACTCCACAAGTTCCGCAAACGACATCCATACATTGCCATCGGGAATATTCACATAACCCGATTCGCTGATTGTTATAATTGCCCGTTCCATACCTATACATATTAAATTGCAAATCTTCTGCTAACCCTACTCTCAAACATAGATATATCGTGTTCGAGTTTGGTGTTAGTCACCTTTGCGTAAATCTGCGTTGTGGTAATGTTCGTATGTCCGAGAATATTGCTTACACTCTCTATCGTCATATCATAGTTCAAGGCTAACACTGCAAATGTGTGCCTACTCAGGTGGAACGAAGTTCGCTTCAGAGCCGTTGATTGTCACTCGCCCCATAATGGGGACAATACCGTTTTTCTCTTTGCTTCCGTTCACGTAGAACAACACCTTAAATGTACTTCGCATAATCTAATCTTTTTTTTGGTTACAAAATTAGTTATCAGTGAGTTATACATTGATATGCAAATTGACGCAGAACGATGAAACGTAACGACACAAAGAAAAACTTTACTCCATTATCGGGTAATGATTAGGCAACCGTTCTATTTCATTACCTTGCGTTTCTTTGCTAAATTGCTATCGTTACTATTTCTGAGGTTTTCTGTTTAATGCGTTATGGCTCAGTTCAAAACGCAGAAATTCACCTTTTTGGCATCGAATACCGTGATTTTTTGCAAAAAGATGAAGTAATAATATAGCAGCTGACCCAGCAATTCATTCCGACAGAGCGTAGCGACGAAAGTTTGGTTCGACAATGCTTGCGGTAAAAGGTCACGCGTAGCAACGCTAAAAGTGCTGCCGCGTGTGTTGCGACAAGCAAGTATTGTCAAAGGATCTCTTCGACAATGCTTGCAGCAAAAGGTCACGCGTAGCAACGCTAAAAGTGTTGCCGCGTGTGTTGCGACAAGCAAGTATTGTCAAAGGATCTCTAAAACTATATACGAGAGATCTCACATTCGTTCGATATGACACTTATACGAGGTTTTCTTAAATTGGGTCAACATCTATATTATTACCAAAGATGAAGGCGGGTTTCTAAAATAAATCTACACAAGCAGTAACCTTAAAGAGTAGGTTGCTGCTTTTATTTGTGTTTTCTGCCTGCAATAAAAGAGTTGGGTGCGTTGGTTACTCGAACGACAGCTGCAGCTGCTTGGGTTCTTCGCCCAATAGGTTGAAAGAGAGGCGGTGGTGGGGTGTAACCCCATACTCGCGTATTGCAGCGCGGTGCTTGGCTGTGGGGTAACCTTTGTTGCTTTGCCAGTCGTACATAGGGTATTCGCGTGCGAGGGCAAGCATATAGTCGTCGCGGTAGGTCTTTGCAAGAATGGATGCGGCCGCAATGCTCATAAAGGTGGCGTCGCCCTTTACCACGGTGTTGTGTGTTATGCCGGGGTAGGGGCTGAATTTGTTGCCGTCGATAAGCAGGTGCTGTGGGCGTCTCTTAAGGCCGTCTACAGCACGGTGCATTGCAAGTATTGATGCCCGCAGAATGTTTATCTTGTCAATTTCGGCTGCCGTTACAATGCCCACTGCCCACGCAACAGCTTCTCGCTCAATAACCTCGCGCAGCTTGTAGCGCTGCGCCTCGGTGAGTTGCTTGGAGTCGTTGAGCAGGGCGTTTTCAAAGTCGGGCGGGAGTATTACTGCAGCGGCGTATACGTCGCCCGCAAGGCAACCGCGGCCGGCCTCGTCGCAGCCGGCTTCAATAATTCCCGGTGTTTGAAAGGGTTTGAGCATCAGGCGAACATTTTAATGGCTCTTTCGATGCCTTTTATAAGGGTGTCGACCTCGTCGAATGTGTTGTAGGCGGCAAATGATGCGCGCACGGTGCCCGGTATTCCCAGATGGTCGATGAGGGGCTGCGCGCAGTGGTGTCCGGTGCGTATGGCAATGCCCAGGTGGTCGAGTATGGTGCCGAGGTCGGCGGGGTGAATGTCGCCTGCGAGGAACGACACTGCTGCGCCGTCGGGGTTACCGAAGATGCGCATTGCGGGTATCTCGCGCAGTTTTTCCACGGTATAGCGGGTGAGGGCTTGCTCGTGCGCTGCAATTTCCTCTATGCCTATGTTTGTGACCCATTCGAGGGCTTTGCCCAGGGCTATTGCTCCAACGTAGTCGGGGGTGCCGGCCTCGAATTTATAGGGCAATTCGTTGTAGGTGGTCTTTTCGAAACGTACGGTCTGTATCATCTCGCCGCCGCCGTGGTAGGGCTGCATAGCATTGAGCCACTTTTCTTTGCCGTAGAGAACGCCTATGCCTGTGGGGGCGTATACCTTGTGTCCGCTCATTACAAAAAAATCGGCATCGAGTTCTTGCACGTTTACCTTTATGTGTGGGCTGCTCTGTGCGCCGTCAATGAGCACGGGTACGCTGTGGCTGTGGGCAATGCCAATGAGCTCCTTCACCGGGTTTGTGACGCCTAACACGTTGGAAACGTGGGTAATGCTTACAAAGCGTGTCTTTTCGTTGAAGAGCTCCTTGTAGGCTTCAATATTGAGGCGTGCATCGGCTGTGAGGGGGATTATACGCAGTTTTATACCTAGCCTGTCGCGTAGCATTTGCCAGGGCACAATGTTGCTGTGGTGCTCCATTGTGGAGATTATAACCTCGTCGTCCTTTCCCAAAAAGGTGTTGCCGAAAGAGGTTGCCACGAGGTTGATGCTCTCGGTGGTGCCGCGTGTGAAAATAATTTCGTGGCTGTGGGCTGCACCGATGAATTGCTGCACGGTGCGCCGCGCCTGCTCGAAACGCTCGGTTGCCACTTGTGAGAGGTGGTGAACGCCGCGGTGAACGTTGGAGTTTATTGTGCAGTAGGCGTCGCTTATGGCATCGATTACACAGCGGGGTTTTTGTGTTGTTGCTGCGTTGTCGAGGTAAACAAGAGGTTTCCCATACACCGTTTGCGATAGTATGGGAAACTCGTTGCGTATATCTTGTGGGTTGAACATTTTTGTTTCTTATTTACATAGTGCGCAGTTCTTGCAGCGGTTGAGCTCGCCACGGAAGCGTTTCTCAACGAGCAGATGCAAGCGGTCGCGCAGTGCGTCGATGTTTATGTTCTCAATAACCTCTCCTGCAAAAGCGTACATAAGCAGGTGGCGTGCCTCGTCAATGGGTATTCCGCGCTGCTGCATATAGAAGAGGGCGTTCTCGTCGAGCTGTCCCACTGTGGAACCGTGGCTGCACTTTACATCGTCGGCATATATTTCGAGCTGTGGCTGTGCAAACATTCTGGCGCAGCTTGTGAGGCAGAGGTTGCGGTTGGTCTGCTGCGATGTTGTCTGCTGTGCGTCGGAGTGAATGAGCATTTTGCCGGCAAATACTCCCACCGACTCTTCGTCGAGGATGTATTTGTAGAGCTCGTTGCTGTTGCAGTTGCTCACCTTGTGCTCCACGAGCGTGCGATTGTCGATGTGCTGCTTTTTGTCGCCAATTGCGAGGCCGTTGATGTTTGTGTCGGCTCCGCGGCCCTCGAGCGCAACGTGAACGTAGTTGCGTGTGAAGCCGTTGGTGAGGGTGATGTTGCAGTGGTTGAAACGGCTGTCGGCTGCCTGTTTCACAAAAAGGTGTCCCAGACGGGTGTTGCTTCGGCCGGTCTCTTCGAGCTCGTAAATGTCGAGCGATGCTCCGTTGCCCACAAATACCTCGGTGACCTGTGTCGAGAGGGTGCTCTTGTCGGTCGACGAGTGGTCGCACAGCAAGAGGCTAGCCTTTGCTCCCTCTTCGAGGATTATGAGCAGGCGGCGGTTCGACATTATATCCACCTTCGAGAGCAGGAGGCTCACCACTTGAATGGTGTCGTTTACCTGCGTGTTGCGGGGAACGTAGAGCAGAATGCCGTCCTGCACAAATGTGGTGTTGAATTGTGCAATGGAATCGCCATCGGCTGCAAGCTTGTTGTAATAGGGGGCGAGCAGGGTGGGGTGGCTCTTGGCAAAATTGTTAAGGCTGCCAAAAAGCACTCCGTCGGGCAGGCTGTGTTTGTTGGCGGCTGCCTGAAAGGAGTCGTTGACAATGTAGCCCTGAATGGTATTGAGGTTGGGCACATCGCACGCGAATATATCGTGGCCCGTTGCCTGCGATGCCACTCGGCCGAGGTTCATTCCGTAGTCGGCTGCAAATTTTGCGGCAACGGGCGTGTGTAGCCAGTTCTCCTCCTTTGTGCCGGGGAATCCCACCGAGCCGAACTTTTCAAAAGCCTGCTCGCGTGCCTCGTTGAGCAGCGGTGCGCAAGGGGCGTTTATGAGCTCTTTGTGCTCGCTGTATATTTTTATATATTCCTGTTCGTTACTCATTGCCGTTTCCGTTTTTTATCCAGTCGTATCCGCGTTCTTCGAGTTCAAGTGCAAGCTCGGGGCCGGCTGTTTTTACTATCTGGCCGTTGTAGAGTATGTGTACAATGTCGGGTTTAATGTAGTCGAGCAGGCGCTGGTAGTGTGTGATTACCAGGGTGGATGTGTCGTCGCGTTTGAGCTTGTTCACACCCTCGGCTACAATGCGCAGTGCGTCGATGTCGAGGCCCGAGTCGGTCTCGTCGAGTATGCTTAATGTGGGCTCGAGCATTGCCATCTGGAATATTTCGTTGCGCTTTTTCTCACCGCCGCTGAATCCTTCGTTTACCGATCGGTTGGCCAGCTTGCTGTCGAGGTTTACAAGGGCGCGTTTCTCGCGCATAAGTTTCAGGAACTCGGTGGCGTTCATAGGCTCAAGGCCTTTGTACTGGCGTTGTGCGTTTACGGCTGCACGCATAAAGTTGGTTATGCTCACTCCCGAAATTTCTATGGGGTACTGGAACGAGAGGAAGATTCCTTCGTGGCTGCGGTCCTCGGGTGAGAGGGCGAGAAGGTTCTTGCCCTTGTATATGATTTCGCCTTCGGTAACGGTGTAGGCGGGGTGGCCCACAAGTACGTTGCTGAGTGTGCTCTTGCCTGAACCGTTCGGGCCCATAATGGCGTGTACCTCGCCGGCTTTAACGGTGAGGTTTATGCCTTTGAGAATCTCCTTGCCATTGATGGTGGCGTGTAGGTTTTTTATTTCTAATAGATTGTCCATTGTTGTATGCTGTTTCTTTATCCGACTGCTCCTTCCAATGAGACGCTCAACAGTTTCTGTGCCTCGATGGCAAACTCCATGGGCAGCTTGTTGAGTACTTCCTTGGCGTAACCGTTGACAATGAGTCCTATGGCCTCCTCGGTGGGTATGCCTCGCTGGTTGCAGTAGAAGAGTTGATCTTCCGATATCTTGGAGGTTGTTGCCTCGTGCTCTATCACTGCGCTGTTGTTGTGAATGTCCATATAGGGGAATGTGTGTGCGCCGCATTTGCTGCCAAGGAGCAGAGAATCGCACTGGCTGTAATTGCGTGCTCCGTCGGCATCTTTGCTCACGCGCACAAGGCCGCGATAGGAATTCTGGCTGTGTCCGGCCGAAATTCCTTTGCTTATGATGGTGCTGCTGCAGTTCTTTCCCAAATGAATCATTTTGGTGCCGGTGTCGGCCTGTTGGTAATTGTTGGTGAGCGCAACCGAGTAGAACTCGCCCTGTGAATTGTCGCCGCGCAGTATGCAGCTGGGGTATTTCCACGTAATGGCCGAGCCGGTCTCCACCTGTGTCCACGACAGCTTGCTGTTACGGCCACGGCAGTCGCCGCGCTTGGTTACAAAGTTGTACACACCACCTTTTCCCTCGGCATCGCCGGGGTACCAGTTCTGCACGGTGCTGTATTTCACCTCGGCATTGTCGCACACTATAATCTCCACAATGGCTGCGTGGAGCTGGTTCTCATCGCGCATAGGGGCTGTGCAACCCTCGAGGTACGACACGTAGCTGTCGTCGTCGGCTACAATGAGTGTGCGCTCGAACTGCCCGGTGTTGGCTGCGTTTATTCTGAAATAGGTCGATAGCTCCATTGGGCAACGTACTCCTTTGGGAATGTACACGAATGAACCGTCGCTGAACACGGCGCTGTTGAGCGCTGCAAAGAAATTGTCGCGGTAGTTCACTACGCTGCCCAGGTATTTGCGCACAAGGTCGGGGTACTCCTGCACCGCTTCGCTCATTGAGCAGAAGATGATGCCTTTCTCCTTTAGCTCCTCCTTGAATGTGGTTTTTATCGACACCGAGTCCATTACAGCATCCACAGCTGTTCCGCTGAGAGCGAGGCGCTCTTCGAGTGGTATACCCAACTTTTCGAAGGTTTTCATAAGCTCCGGGTCAATTTCGGTGCTTTTGTTTTCCTTCTTCTTCAGAGGGTCGGCATAGTAGGATATTGCCTGGTAGTCGATGGGTGGAATATCGAGGTGAGGCCAGGTGGGCATTGGCTGTGTGAGCCAGTAGCGGTAGGCCTGCAGACGAAATTCCAGCAACCACTGCGGCTCGTTCTTCTTTTGAGAGATTAGTTTGATAACCTCTTCGTTGAGCCCGCGGTCAATGATATCGGTCTTTATATTTGTTATAAAGCCGAATTCGTAGGCTTTGTTGGCTATCTTCTTTAATAGATTGTTCTTTTTCATCACCTAAATTTTCTTCTCCGCCTCGTCTATGATTAAAGATGTTATTCCTTGCACGTATTTATATAACAAGGAGCTGTTCTGCGATGTTTTGTTTGTGTATTTATTGTCGGGGATAATGTCGTTGGCCAGCTTCATTCCACCCATAAAGAGGAACATTGCAACGATGGTCGAGAAGAGTGCTCCAAGCACGCTGTCGATGAATTGCAGGTGAATGAATTTGAGAATGGCGGCAAGCAGTACTCCGGCAACTTTCAGTGCAATCATCACGCAAAGGAAAATGGCAACGAACGCAGCGGCTGTTGTTGCCCACTCTTCCCAGCCTGTGTAACCTTTTATCCACTCTGCTACAACGGGGTAGAAAAGCACTGCTTGGAGCAGGCCTAAAATGATGCCTGCTCCAAACGATAGCTGTTTTATTATTCCTTTTATGTAGCCGTAGATGAATCCGATTCCAAGGACTGACAAGAGGATAATATCGAGTGTGTTCATCTTTTTTATGGTTTAGAGTTTCTGCTTAACCTCAATCTCTACAAAGGTCTCGATGATGTCTCCAACCTTGATGTCATCCTGGTTCTGCAGGCTGATACCGCACTCGAAGTTTGTTCCAACCTCCTTTACATCGTCCTTGAAACGCTTGAGTGCTGCAAGGTTGCCGGTGTGGATAACGATACCGTCGCGTATGAGGCGTGCGCGGTCGGTGCGTTTCACCTTTCCCTCGCGTACCATACAGCCGGCTACGGTTCCCACCTTGCTTATGTGGAATGTCTCGCGTACCTCGATGGTGGCAGTAATCTCCTCTTTGAGAACGGGGGCAAGCATACCCTCCATAGCTGCTTTAACCTCCTCAATAGCATCGTAGATGATAGAGTAGATGCGAATGTCGACACCTTCGTTCTCGGCTATCTTGCGGGCTGTAACCGAGGGACGCACCTGGAAGCCTACGATAATGGCATCCGATGCTGCGGCGAGGCTCACGTCGCTCTCCGAAATCTGTCCCACAGCCTTGTGGATAACGTTTATCTGTATAGTGTCGGTAGACAGCTTTATGAGTGAGTCGCTCAACGCCTCGATAGAGCCGTCCACGTCGCCCTTTACAATGATGTTGAGTGTCTGGAAATTGCCGAGTGCAATGCGGCGGCCAACCTCGTCGAGGGTGAGCATCTTTTGTGTGCGCAGGCCCTGCTCGCGTTGCAACTGCTCGCGTTTACCGGTAATTTCGCGTGCCTCGCGCTCGCTCTCCACAACATTGAATGTGTCGCCGGCAGTGGGTGCGCCGTTGAGGCCCAGTATGAGTGCGGGCTCGGCGGGTGCAACACCCTTGATGCGCTGGTTACGCTCGTTGAAGATGGCTTTTACCTTACCCCACTGTGTACCTGCAACAACAATATCACCCACTTTGAGTGTACCGTTCTGAACAAGTACGGTTGCTACGTAACCGCGTCCCTTGTCGAGTGTCGACTCGATGATTGAACCGGTTGCCTTGCGGTTGGGGTTGGCCTTGAGGTCGAGCATCTCGGCTTCGAGGAGAACCTTCTCCATAAGCTCTTCTACGCCCATACCCTTCTTTGCCGAAATCTCCTGCGACTGGTATTTTCCACCCCAGTCCTCTACAAGCATATTGAGCTGTGCAAGCTCCTCTTTAATGCGAGTGGGGTCGGCCGAGGGCTTGTCGCATTTGTTGATGGCAAACACGATGGGTACGCCGGCTGCCATAGCGTGGTTGATGGCCTCTTTTGTCTGGGGCATCACGTTGTCGTCGGCAGCGATTATGATAATTACAATATCGGTTACTTTTGCTCCACGGGCACGCATTGCGGTAAAGGCTTCGTGACCGGGGGTGTCGAGGAAGGTGATGCGTTTGCCGCTCTCCATCTTCACGTTATAGGCACCGATGTGCTGGGTAATACCTCCGGCCTCACCGGCAATAACATTGGCCTTGCGAATATAGTCGAGCAACGATGTCTTTCCGTGGTCGACGTGTCCCATCACGGTGATGATGGGGGCGCGGGGGAGGAGATCCTCGTCGGCATCGGCCTCTGTTTCAATGGCGTTGGCAACCTCGGCGCTCACATACTCGGTTGTGAAGCCGAACTCCTCGGCTACGAGGTTGATGGTCTCGGCGTCGAGACGTTGGTTGATAGATACCATCATACCAATGCTCATACAGGTTGCAATTACCTGTGTTACCGAAATGTTCATCATGCTAGCAAGCTCGTTGGCTGTTACAAACTCGGTGAGTTTGAGTACTTTGCTGTCGGCTATTTCGGCGTCGAAGGCTTGCTGTTGACGCTCGGCTGCCTGGTCGCGTTTGTCCTTGCGGTACTTTGCGGCTTTGTTGTTCTTGCCGCGCTGTGTGAGGCGGTCGAGTGTCTCGCGTACCTGCTTCGATACGTCCTCCTCGTTTATGTCGTTCTTGTCGAAGCGTTTGTGCTGGCGCTCCTGGTCGCGACGGCTGCCCTGTGAGGGGTTGTTGCCCTTGTTCTTGTTGCGGTTGCCGCTCCAGTCGTTGTTGTTGCTCTGCTCGTTGCTCATCTCGTTGATGTCGACGCGCTGGTTGTTTATGCGCTGGCGCTTTTTCTTGCCTTGCTCGCTGTTCTGGTTCTGCGAGCCTGCATTGTTGTTCTGCTGGCGCTGTTGCTTGCGCATCTCTTCGCGCTGCTTGTCTTTCTCCTCGCGCTCCTTTCTCTTCTCCTCCTTGCTCTTTTTCTTGGGACGGGTCGACTGGTTTATGGCCGAAAGGTCTATTTGTCCAATGATGTTGAGCTTGGGTGCAACCTCCTCAACTTGTGTGAGGGCGGGAGCAGCCTCGGTAGCTACGGGTTCCTGCACGGGTGCGGGAGCGGGTTGCTCCTCTTTAACAGGAGCAGGGGCAGGTGCGGGCTTCTCCTCGGCCTTGGGGGCTGCGGGAGCCTCTTTCTTGGGCTGCTCTTTCTTGGCAGGCTTGCGGTTGAGTGCGTCGAGGTCGATGCGGCCGGTTACTTTTATCTTGGTTTCAACGGCTGCGGGTTTTTCCTCGGCTTTAACGGGTTCTTGTGGTTTCTCAACGGGTTTCACCTCGGCCTTGGGTGCGGGAGCGGGCTCCTCTTTTACCTCAATTGCAATGCTCTTGGGCTTTTCCTTGTTCTGGCGCTCTTTGGTGAAATTGTCCGATTGTATGCGAGCTTTCTTGTCGGCGCTGAACTCCTGTATAAGAAGGTTGTAGCCTTCTTCGGGTACAACGGCGTTGGGGTCTTCTTTTATCTCGAAGCCCTTCTTCTGCAGAAATTCCACAATTGTGGAAAGTCCCAGGTTAAGCTCTCCTTGTACTTTATTTAGTCTTATTTTCATTCGTTACGTCTCTTTTGGGTTATTGTAACAGGGTGTTTTTATTCCTCGTCGAACTCTGCCTGGAGAACCGAAATAACGTGGTCCACAGTGTCCTCTTCGAGGTCGGCCTTTTCGATAAGTACCTCGCGGGGTGCGTTGAGCACTGCTTTTGCTGTGTCGAGGCCAATCTTCTTGATTGCTGCGATTATCCACTCGTCAATCTCGTCGGCAAACTCGTCGAGGTAGATGTCGTCCTCCTGCTGGTTGTCAATCTCGCGGTATACGTTTATGGTGTACTCGGTGAGCATACTTGCGAGTTTGATGTTGAGACCGTCCTTACCAATGGCAAGCGACACCTCCTCCTGTTTCAGGTTTACATCGGCAACGCGCTTCTCTTCGTCGAGTGTGATGCTCTGTATCTTGGCGGGGCTCAATGCACGCTTTATGAAGAGCTCTATGTTCGATGTGTAGGGGATAACGTCGATATTCTCGTTGCGGAGCTCGCGAACGATGCCGTGAATACGCGAACCCTTTACACCCACGCAAGCACCTACGGGGTCAATGCGCTCGTCGTATGTCTCAACTGCAATTTTAGCGCGTTTGCCGGGGATGCGGGCAATCTTCTTGATTGTGATGAGGCCGTCGATTATTTCGGGAACCTCGAGCTCAAAAAGACGCTGCAGGAACATAGGTGATGTGCGGCTCAAAATAATCTTGGGGTTGTTGTTCTGGTTGTCGACACGAGCAACCACTGCGCGCACGTTGTCGCCCTTACGGTAGAAGTCCGAAGGAATTTGCTCGCTCTTGGGGAGGATAAGCTCGTTGCCCTCGTCGTCGACAAGGAGAAGCTCTTTCTTCCAGATTTGGTAAACCTCGCCACTCACAATCTCGCCCACGCGCTCGCTGTACTTGTTGTAGAGGCTGTCTTTCTCGAGTTCGAGTATCTTCGATGCGAGTGTCTGGCGAAGGTTGAGGATGGCGCGGCGGCCGAATTCGGCAAAATTTACAATTTCGCTCACCTCCTCGCCCTCTTCGAATGTGTCGTCGATGAGCTGTGCCTCGCTCAACGCAATCTCGAAGTTGCTGTCCTTGACCTCGTTGTCGGCAACAACGGTTCGGCGGCGCTGAATCTCGAAGTCGCCACGGTCGGGGTTGACGATGACCGAGTAGTTCTCGTCGGTGCCGAACATATTAATCAATACTTTGCGGAAGCTCTCCTCGAGCACGCTGATCATTGTTGTGCGGTCGATGTTTTTCGACTCTTTGAATTCTTGAAAAGTATCAAGAAGGCTGATTGTTTCTTCTTTCTTTGCCATTTTATTTGAAATTTATAACATATTTCGTGTACTTGACGCTCTCGTAGGCGAAATGCAGCTCCTCCTCCACAATGCGGGGGCGTTTCTCTCCCTCTTTTTTCTCTTTCTTGCTTGTGGCAACTACAAATTCCTGCTCGCCGGCCTCTTTGAGAATGCCTTTGAGTTTCTTGCCCTCTTTGGTGAGCACCTCAACCTCGCATCCAATGTGGTTGATGTATTGCTGCAACACCTTGAAGGGTTGTCCCAGCCCGGCAGAGCCTACTTCGAGTTCATAATCTTCGGTCTCGCGGCTCAACCCTTGCTCAATGTGTCGGCTGAGGTCGGCGCAATCCTCTATCCATACTCCTTCGGAGTGGTCAATTTCCACCGTAATTTTGTCATCTTTGCTTATGACTACATCTACCAGAAAATACTCTTTGTCGGCGAGCCACTCGTTTGTAAGTGCGATTACTTGTTGTTTGTCAATCATATAAAAAGTATAGAATTTATGTTGTAGAATATGATTCGTGTTGTGTGTTATAAAAAAGAGGGGCTTGCAGGCCCCTCTCAATCATCATTACACTGCAAAAGTAATATTTTTTACTTTTATGTGCAAGCGTTTTTGTGGCTTTTTTTGGTATGTTCCGCGAAATATTAAAGCAAACTTTGTGTATGTTGCTTGTTTGTAGTTATTTTGTGGAAAAATTGTAACACAGTGCGCCTTTTTATTTTTAACCCCGACAATGACCTTGCCCTTGCCGACGGCACTGCTGCCTACTGCCCACCGCCTGCTGCACGGGTTATTGGGCACGACCTTGCCACGCTTCCTCTGTGGTATGCGGGCTCGGGCGATTGTGTGGCTTTGCCTGATGCCGGGCATTGTGCTTTTGCAATAGATATGGCACGGCTTTTTGAAATTGCTACTCCGCTGGAAAAGAATGCGTTACGCGGTGTCTGCGGTTGCGTGCCGTGGGGGTGGAGCGAGCTTGCAAAAAGGCGTTTGCGCTCCTTGGGCGTGGGAGAAAATCTGTTGCCGTCGAGTGATTTTATTGCGAGTGTGCGCACTCTTTCGAACAGGCGCACGGCCATTGAAATTGCGGCCTCTCTTGCGGCTGCGGGAGTGGATGTTCCTGCTCCGGCTCTTTACCTCACCTCGCCCGATGATGTTGCACGTTTCATAAACAGCGTTCCGCGGTCGGCCATAAAGGCTCCGTGGTCGGGCAGCGGAAAGGGTATCGCGTGGGGAATAGGGCACGTCGAGGTTCCTGTGGAGAATTTCTACCGTGGTGTAATAAGGCGTCAGGGTGGGGTGGTGTGCGAGTGTTTCCTCGATAAAGTGGTCGATTTTGCAATGGAATTTTCGGCTGTCGACGGTATGGTCTCCTTTGCCGGATATTCGCTCTTTACTTGTGACGGCGCTGCCTACACGGGCAATATTCTCGCTCCCGACGCGCAGATAGAGGAGTATCTGGCGGGCTTTGTGGGTGCGGGTGCTTTGCACTCGGCTCGCGCAGCTCTTGTGGAAACGCTTTCGCGCTTGCTCGCGCAGTGTGGCTATAGTGGTTTTTTAGGTGTCGATATGTTTGTGTATCGCACCTCCGGCGGCTACCGCCTGAACCCTTGCGTGGAGCTTAATTTGAGAATGAATATGGGCGCGGTGTCGCGCATCTTGTGCGACAGATATATGGTGCCGGATGCCTTGGGACGCTATTTTGTCTCTAACTTCAGGAACGACGGCGAGGCGCTTGCGCTGCACGAAAAAATGGTTGCAGCCCACCCCGCAAAGGTGGTTGGCGGCAAGCTCGTAAGCGGTTATTTGAACCTCTCGCCTGTGTCGTCCACTACCCGCTATATAGCTTATATGCTTGTGGAAGAGAGGGCTGCAACGGTTGCCGCGCTCTATGGCGCAGTTGTCTGATTTTTGTATTTTCGGGGAAAGTGTTATCTTCGCGCAAACAACATTTTTATGAGCAGAACAAGAGGGCGTAACGCCAATATGAGTTTCCTCTACGGGAGCGTGTTTTTCTTTTTTATAATAATAGTGACAATAGGTCTTTTTGCATATTTTTCCTTGTATAAATACTGGGAAAAACCGGGTGACAAACGCTTTGCCTACGAAATATCCTTTGCTCCCGATTTTGCCGGCACTGCCTATAACGTGTACGTGAACGATAGCCTTTTGTATGTGGGTAATCCTGTTGATACAGACAGTGTTGTGCGCTTTAACCGCTTTGCCGAGGAGAATGCTTTGCTGCTTGTGGATGCTGTTACCGACGGCGTGACAATATTCTCTTTGCCCGACCGTGGGCGGGTGCGCGTGAGCCGTAACGGCGGTGAGCCTAAGGTGGTTATAAAAAAGTGAAACAATAATTCAGAGGTTTTTGCCCTGTTGCAGTATCAAACAATAAAGTGGGGTTGGCTCAAAAGCCCCGTTTAAGAACAAGCAAACCCTGTCAGAATGTGCTCTGGCAGGGTTTGTTCTCTTTGCAAAATGACTTTTGGGTCACCCTCACTTTATTGTTTGATGAAAGGCTGTTTTTAATGGACTGCCTTTTACTAAATAATATAACGTAGATGCCCGGCCCGGCGTTTCCTGCAATGCGCTTCTGCCATCTTATATGCCATTCTATAGATTATTTCGCGCATCATAATCCCTTGAACCAAATAATTAATGTAAATGTTATCCTCTTGTCAATCAATGAAATCCTTTTTATGGGGATAAATTTGTGTGATATTTTACAAAAAAAATAACAATTCTTTGAACAAAACACCCGCCTTGCGTGTTTTATATGCAAAGGACGAATAAAACCTTTTACAACATACAATAGAAACTTTTTCTTAATCATTCAATTCCCCCCGGGTGGCCCTTCGTAGTGATACGCGGGGCCACCATCTTTTTTGGCCTTTTCCTTGCAAGAAAAAGTATTTGCCTCTATCTTTGCACCCGATAATGGTGTAACAACCGCCCACGGCGGTTTGTTAGTAAAAGGGAATCCCGTTAAAATCGGGAGCTATACCCGTAGCTGTGAGTCTGTTAACTCCTCGGTAATCTTTTGCCACTGCCCTAGTGGGTGGGAAGGCGCCGCCAGGAAGACAAGCCAGAAAACCTGCCTTATCGTTTTGTGTTATACATTGCCTCGGGTAAAGGCTTTATAAACAACGGTATATGCGACAATTTTATTTACGTGCGGTTGCGTGCGCCTTTTGGGCGTGGCTTTTTGGCGGTGTTTGGTGCTTTGCGCATCGGACCGACTCTCTACACTCCTTCCACAGCCTTTCCGAGGTTGAGGTTACTGCTGTTGCAGCGGGTGGCGAGAGTGGTTCCACAGTGCCTTTGCAGGCTTTGCAGTCGGCCGATTTTGCCCGTTTGGGGCTTTCAGGCGCAGCCGATGCCCTCAAACGTATGGCAGGTGTTCAGGTACACGACTATGGCGGCATAGGCGGCCTTAAAACCGTGTCGGTGCGTGGCTTGGGTGCAAAACACACGGCAGTCACCTACGACGGTATTGCGTTGGGCACCTCGCAGAGTGGAATTGTTGATATAGGCCGTTTTACGCTCGATAATGTGTCGCAGCTCTCAATGGAAGTGGGGCAGAGCAATATATTCGCCCCGGCACGTTCTTTTGCATCGGCGGGAGCGGTGAACATAACAACCGTTGCGCCCGAAAAGAACCGCATTGTGGCAAAGGCTACTGCGGGCTCGTTCGGCAGCGTGGGCGGCGTGCTCACAGGCGAGTGGGTGGCAAGTCCTGTGTGGAGCGCGTCGGGCTTTGTGAACGCACAGAGTGCAACGGGCGACTATCCCTTTGAACTCGTCAATGGTGTGCTCACAAGCAAACTGCGTCGTACCAACAGCGATGTGCAGAACATAACAGCCGAGGGCAATCTCTTCGGTAATTTCGGCGAGCGCGGCCGCCTGCAGGCAAAAGTTCATTTCCACGACTCCGAGCGCGGGCTCCCCGGCAGCGTAAAGTATTATGCACGAGGCAATAACGAACGCCTGTGGGACGATAATCTCTTCCTTCAGGCAGCCTACAAGGTTGCGGTAAACGAAAATCTGCTGTTGCGTGCTCTTGCAAAGTATAATTACTCCTTCACACGCTACATCGAAATCAATAATATATACGCAGCCGGGCGTCAGGTCGATGCCAACACGCAGAACGATTATTACGCCTCGTTTGGTGCGCATTACACGCTCTCGCGCGGCTTCTCCATCTCGGTGGCGAGCGACTATGAATATTCGGCGCTAAAAAACAATTTTTCCCTCTCCAAGAGCCCTGTGCGGCATAATTGGCAGGGAGTAGTGGCGGCACAGTACGAAAACAAAGCCTTAGAGGCGGTGGTGTCGCTCCTCTCTACCGTGGTGAGCGATCGCCTGCAGAACGCCACCTCTCCCGCTACGCGGAAACGCCTTTCTCCCGCCCTCTCCCTGGCGTGGCAGCCGTTGCACAGCGTCCCGTTGCGCCTGCGCGCGTCGGTGAAAGATGCCTACCGCATACCCACCTTTGCCGACCTTTACTATCTGCGTCTGGGCAATGTAGGGCTGCGTCCCGAACGCGCAACGCTCCTCAACGCCGGTTTTGTCTGCGACGCTACCATTGGCCGCAGTTTCTCCCTCTCGTTTACCCTCGACGGTTACATAAACAACGTGCGCGACAAAATAGTCGCCCTGCCCACAATGTATATATGGCGCATGCAGAATTATGGAAAAGTGCGCATAAAAGGGCTCGACGCCACGCTGCACAGCACCCTGCTGCTGCCGTGCGACGCCAGCCTGCAGGTGGATGCCACCTACAGCTACTGCCGTGCAGCCGACAATAGCAACCCTGCGGCGCGCAACTACGGCCACCAGCTGCCCTACACACCGCGCCACACCGCCACAGGCTCGCTCACGCTCAACAACCGCTGGGTGAACCTCTCCTGGCTGCTCACTGCCGCGGGCAAGCGCTATATGCTCCCGCTCAACAGCGCCGAAAACGAAATGGCTGCTTATGTTGAGCACTCACTGTCGGCCAACAAGGAGTTTCTTGTTGGTGGGGTGGGGGTGCGTCTGCAGGGCGAATTATTGAATTTTACGAATGTGAATTACGATATAATACGTTATTACCCCATGCCCGGGCGCAGTTGGCGCCTGTCGGCAATTGTAACATTTTGATAATGAATATTTTTTGTAACTGCTTAATTGCTGGCGTGTTTTTGTGAATATGTTCTTTGGCGCATTGCGATAGAGTGTGGCAAACCACACTCTCCCTCTTGGTTAAGAGGGACGAGCGCAGCGGAGTGAGATTATGCTTTGTGCTGTTATTTTAACACAACCTGTTGCGATAACTAAAAATAATAAATAAAATATATAAATAATTAATAACCAATATTATGAAAAAAGTATTTTTCCTTTTTGCAACATTAGTTGCACTCTCTTTTGTGGCGTGTAGCGACGAAGACCTCACCCTCACACCTCCTCCCGCAACATCAACACCCCGTTACCTTGCTGCTGATGGCGGAAAAGTGTATGTTTCAATGCATAGCGGTTGCGTGGTGCGCATCGACACCATCTCCCTTGCCGTTGACGGCACAGTTGCTGTGGGCCGTAACCCCGAACAGCTGACAGTGTCGGGTGGTAACCTTTACGTTGCAAACTCCGGTGGCCTCGACTATGCTACACCCCTGGGATACGACCGCACCGTGTCGGTTGTCGACCTGCGTTCTTTCAAGGAAAAGAAAAAGGTAGAGGTTGCCGTTAACCCCACATCCATTGCTACCGCTCCTGACGGCACGGTGTATGTCGTTTCATCGGGTAATTACACCGACGTGCCTGTGCAGTTGCAGAAAATCTCTCCCTCGTCGCAGGCGGTTACAACCGTTGAGGGCGCTGCGGTGAGCGAAATGTGCGTTCTTGGCGGCTCGCTCTTTGGCCTTCTTTCGGAGTATGGCGAAAATTGGTCAGTGACAATCACTTACAAGCACTACGACTTTGCTTCGGGCACGCTCTCAACCTCTTGGATTACCCCCGGAGATGAGCCCGTTTCGCCCTATAAAGTATTTGCTGCCGGTGACTGTGTGGCTGTTTCATCTACCGATTATGTTTCAAGTGGTAGCGTTGCACTCTTCACTGCCGATGGTGTGAAAACGGCAGAATTCGAGGCCGGAATTTCGCCCCGTAAAGCTGTGCAGGTGGGTGAAAATCTCTTTGTCCTTAACGAGGGATTGTATGGTTACAATAACTCCACCATTACAAAATATTCGCTCTCTACCGGTGAGGTTGAGCCCGGTTGTGCCTTTTCGGCAGCCAACAATCTTGCCCTTGGCGACACTGCCAACGACATTCTTGTCTACGGTAACAAAATATACGTAGCTGTTGCTACTGATAATGTCGTTTGGGTGCTCTCTCACGATGCTGTCGTTATTGGACAGATTGCGTTCTGATATTCGTTCGATAAATATGATATAGCTTTATTGAGGCCTGGTTAGACCAGGCCTCTTTCTATTGTCATAGCAGAATGTAGGGGGTTGTGGGCTATGTGATTCCTGTTCTGCTCTTCTTCGTTATAGCGTGAGCCTGCCATTGCTGCGCGCAACGCACAAAACATAAGCAAAGGGAAAAGTGTAAAGGATATTGGCGGCTGCTGCAAAAACAGCAGGCGCGAGGCCAAGCGGCGCAAGAAACCCTGTAAACTCAACGCACGGCAAAATACCCGATGCTGGCACCACTGCAAGCAGGGCCGGAGCAAAGAGCGAGAATGCACCGCCAATAGAGCGTGCAATGTCAATGAGGCTGCGGTAGTTGCCGTAAATATAACCATAGACCGACGCAACCAGCAGCACAAGTAGAAAAAGCAGGAAGAGCCACCCCTGCGACAGCGGCGAGCTGCTCAGCTCGCCCGTAACACCCAGCATAAGATGCCACGGCGCTACAGTGGCAGCAAAGAGAGCGATAGCAAAGAGCAGCAGTGCAAAGAATGCAAAAAGCCACGCTCGGCGCTCGTTAATTCCCATATTCTTTCCGTGCAAGAGCCCGCGCACGCTCTTCACCATCCCCGACCCCGACAACACTCCCGCAACTGCCACAAAAAAGCACACTGCTGCCCACGGCGCAGTATCGACCGTGCCGGCTGCACTGCGCACAGCCCAACGCAGCCCCTCGGCACTCACAAGGGAGCGTACTTGCCCGCCGCCGTCCACAAAAAGACGGGTAACGGCAAAAAGCCACGACAGCAACCACAGTGCCACAAGCACTATAGTGTAGGCCACCGCAGGGTAGTAGAGTCGTCGGTTATTCATCGGCCTCCAGGTTCTCAATATCAATAATGTTCAGTTCAATGGCACGCACCACAAGGCGTGTAACGTTCACACCGCGCTGCTCGTCGGCAGGAAAAAGGCGGGCCACAAGGTCGGCCTGACGTTTTTCGAGCGACTTCACCCCAAAAGGCATTGTGCGCAGCCCGGCAATCATCTCTTTTGTGTAGCCCAGCGCAAGGTGGCGCAGGAAACACTCGTCGTAGCGGTCAATCTCATAATCGAGGAACGCTTTACGGCGCTGCGTGCCCCTCTTCACCTCCTCCTTGAAACGCGCTACAATCTTCTCCATTATGGGGGCGTTGAACACATTTCTTTTTCCGCCTACAACGGCCATAATTTCGTGTCGCGTCAGCAGCTCGCCTGTTTTCAGCGCAATGCCGTCGGCACCCGCTTCAAGAACGTCAACCCACAGCGCCTCGTCGAGCAACTCGCCCGTGAACACAAGCACGCTCATCTGCGGATAGTCGCTTTTCACCTTTTTGCATATTGAAACGCCAACTGTGGTGGAGCCGCCTAACCCAAGGTCGAGCAGCAACAGGTGCGGGAGCTCCTTTTCGAGCAAGGGGTAAAGTTCCTCCTCGTTCGATGCAACACCCGTTATACAGGCCTCGGGAATTTCGGTGCGGAAAATCTCCTCGGTTCCCTTTAATTCCAGTTTCGCGTCCTCAACTATTATGACATTGAATTTTTCGCTCATAATCAATTATTTAGGCAAAGAAAAAATAATTACATAACCACCTTGCACGCTGCGAGCCTCGGCACGGCTGCCGCGCAGCTGCATATAATCCTCGTGCAGGCGCACAATCTCTTTCACCACCAGATACTCCATTGCCACAAGCTCCTCGCCCGCTGCAATATTATGCTGCGACGGGGTGAACATTTCGGCAAGAACATCGTCGGGCAAGGTGCGGCGCGTGTCGGTGAGTTCCACCCTCACAATATCGCCGCAATCAACAGCGCGCAACAGCAACTCGCCGGGAAGGTTTTCGGCCAGCGCCGCAGTGCACAGCAATTCAAAGAGCATAAGCACAAAATCCCTGTCGCCGTGCGCCACAATGCTTGTAGGTTCGCAGGTGAGTGTCACGGCTGTACCCGCTTTTTTGGCTTTACGCTCCACAAAGCGCTGTGCGTGGGCAAAAAGTTCGTCTACCGGCAGGGCCGACACGGCGAAACTCATATCGTCGAGCTGTCGTGCGGCGCAGTC
Source organism: Bacteroidaceae bacterium (assembly GCA_045636125.1). Lineage (GTDB taxonomy): Bacteria > Bacteroidota > Bacteroidia > Bacteroidales > Bacteroidaceae > HGM04593. The sequence goes on along the minus strand of JAZTWX010000008.1, from coordinate 11,108 downwards.
GCTCAATATTGAATATACCGAATTGTAGTGCTCCACAAGCTCCTTTGTTGCTGCAACCCTTTCGGCAAAAACGGCGTCGTTCCCATTTGCTGCAATTGCCTGCTTTGTTATGCCGCGCACACGGCCCGGGTAATAGATTGTTTCGTGCTTAATCACCGACAGGCAATTGTCCATCACCATATTCTTTACGTGCAGGCGGTTCTCCTCGAATTTCACACGCTCGGCCTCCTCTTCGGCAAGGGCAAGCGACTTGTAATGTTCGGCCATACGCACCACTGAGTGATAGGCCACCGATGCTGCGTAACGTGCCACAAGCTCCACGTTCATCACCTCATTCTCGCTCAACGGGCGTTCCGACAGCAGTTGCAACCAACCAATTACCACCCTTTCGCCACCCGTTACCACCGCTAGTGGCACGGTGTAGCACAGCCCGTCGGCGGAAATTTCCACCCTCTGCGTCTCGCCTGCCGAAAAAGCAGCCACCGGCACAGGTTCGCCCGCAGGCAATGCAACCACCACAGGCTCGGCGTTTGTCTGTTTAAGGTATATTACAGCCTTTTCAATGCACATTGTCTCGCCAAGAGCATTGTAAATCTCGCGCAGGAGGCTCGCGGCAAGCTCGGCAGCCGAAGTGTGCTCACACTCGCCCGCCACGGCCAGCAAACGGCTGTTCAGACCAAGCACCACACTGTTGTTTATCCGTTCAATAACCGCGTGCCGCACATAGGATGCCACATAAACCATAAGCAGCACAAGCAACAGGAACAGCAGTATGGCAATTGCTGCTTCGCGGTTGTTGGCAAGCTGCCTCATCTGCTCATAATGCGCCTCAATACCCTTGTCCTCGTGAACAAGGCGGTAGAGCGTGGCATATATATTGTTGTTGGCGTGATAATCCTGCCAACGCTGCGTTGCAAGCGCTGCTACGGCAAGCTCGTTGCGCACATCAATTATATTGTAGAAGACACTCTCCCTCATCTCCCGCGGGAACACCCCGCCGCGCCACCAGCGCAGCTCGGCAGCGCTGCCACCCGCCAGCGTGAGAGTGTCGCTGCCACCCGTGTACTCCTTGTAGAAAGCATTCAGTTCATCTATTGCACAGGCAGCATACTCCACAGCCTTCTCATAGTCGCCCCGCACGTTCGATGCAAAGACCGAGTCGGCCCACACGTTGGCCTGCTCAAAGCGGGCATCATCGGCGGCAGCAGAAAGGGGGAAAAGAAAGGCCAGCAGCGCAACTACGCAGCCCACCACCACACGCGGCAGACGGAACGAGAAACGGCTGCCCTTGCCCTTTTCGCTCTCAATGGAGAAACGGCACACGGCAAACACATCGCCCGTCGCGCGGTACTTTTCAATAATACCCTTGCAGTTCATCAGCCCGAAGCCGCCACCCTTGTTCTTGTTGAGTTTCTCGCCCGCATCGCCAATGAGCGAAGCATCGTAGACTCTCTCTCCAAGAATCTTTTTCACATCGGCAGGAGAAAGGCCGATTCCGCTATCTTCCACCGCAAGCTCCACAAAGCCGTCGTCCTCAATGGCGCGCACCACCACACGACCGCCCTGCGGAGTGAATTTCCCTGCATTTTCCACCAGTGTGTTGAGCATAAAGAGAGTGAGAGCACGGTCGGCGCGCACAACAGCATCGCAGGGCTTTACTGTCAACTCAATGCCGCGCGCCTCAAAGAAACGGCGGCTCTTTTCAATAATTTCAAAAATATCGCGCACGGCAAAGCGCTCAATCTGCAGGCTCATTTCGCCGCGGCGCATCTTTATCCACCGTTCGAGTATAGTATTATGGCAGTCGAGCGTTTCTGTAAGCTCCACAATATATTCCAGACGGCGCGCGCGTACATCGGCACTCTCGGTACGGCTCAGGTTGCGCAACTCGTTGGTCATACGCTCAATAAAGGGACGCATAGCACCCACTATCGACACCGACACGCGCTTTATCACATTCTCGCGCTTGTGGTCGGCAAGGAAAAGTTCATAGGAGCGCTGCTGTTCCACAAGACGCTGCTGCTCGTCGCCAATGTCGGCAATGCGCAAGCCCTCCTCAATAGCAACTGCGACATAAGGCAGAGCCTGTTCAAGTAACGCAAGAATTTCGGGGCCGGGAGCCACGGGGGCGGTAATGTAGAGAGTGTAGAAGCGCTTCCCGTTCACAGCCGGCAGCGGCAAGGCGTTACAGGGCTCGGGGGGAGGGGTGAAAGAGAAACTGCCCTCCGGCAGAAGGTCGCCGAACGAGCGTTGCAGTATTACGCACACTGCGGCCTGCACCTCCTCTTCGTTGCCCATCTCGCGCGGCAGCTCCTCCATAAGAGTGCGGCTCAGCAGCAGCAACCATTTAAGGCGTGCCGTTGCAGCGTTGTTGTGCCTGCGCCAGCGGGTATTCATAATGCACAGCACGGCCACAACCGCCACAAGAGCTGCCACCACAAGCAGGGCCCACAGGTAAAGGCGGGCAGCAAGCGAAGCAGCCTGCTCGGCGCGGCTCTCCATCATTTTGTTCATTCGTGTGGAGTGCAGCAGGTCGAGATAAGCCTCGCGGTTAACGTCGGAAAGTTCCTTGTTTCCAAGTCCCGCAAACGCGCAACTCGCCTCGCGCCTTATGCTTATGAGGCACTCGGCAATGTTAATGTCGGTACCATCCTTTGTGAATACTGTTGCATCGGTTTCGTCGTGATAGGTAAAAGTGTCGAGCGACAGAGGAGGAGCCAACGGCAGATGTCGGGCGTAATAGTCGTTTACCCTCTCCACCGCGCGGGCAAGCAGCGCAAGAGCCTGTTCAAAATCGCCCGCCTGTGTGTGGCACGAAGCTGCCACCGTCAAGGCCTCAATGCTCATAAAGCCGTCGCCGTAGTGCGAAAAGGTATCGGCCGCATCAAGCGCCAGCGAAAGGGCAAACTGCAAGGGCGAGAGGCGTTCGCTGTTCAACGCCGCCACAGCTGGCGGCAGGTTTCCGCCACCGGTCTGCCTCACAATGTTACGCACATTAATGGCAAGCAGCAGAGTGCTGTTGGCCTGCAACCACGAAAGGCCACGGTTGCGCGCAACCGTGGCAGCCACCGCAGCCTGCTCGGCACGGGCAAAAGCATCGGTCTCCATAGCCGCCATAATCACGCGCGCATAAAGGCGCAGGGCTGCATCGTCGCACCCTTCAAGCTCCTTCTGCAAGTGAGCGATGCTCCTTTCGAGCTCGTCCTTAAGGCCGATATTTGAAAAATAGCAGAGCGATACAATGTTGAACTCCACCTTTGCCCTCTTGAAACGCTCCCTGTCACGCGCGGGCAAAGCTGCCTCGTCCTCGGTAATGCGGCGTATGCGGCGCAAGGCATCGGTGCGCGCATCGAAAAACTCACGGTTGGCCGAAAGGCGGTAGCAAATGGTCATAATGCCCACATTGCCCACAAGGCGCTCAATTTCGCAGCGCGAGCCCGCAAGCACCTCGTTATACATCTCCAACGCAGGCACATAATCCATCTGCATCAAGGCTGCGTAGGCAAGGGCATTGCGTGCAACCGCATTGTGCTCCTGCGACACTCCCTCGGCCAACAATGTGTCGGCAGCAGCCTGCAGGCGTGGCACCGATGAGTAGCGCAGTGTCTCCGCTGCGGTGCAGAGCGAGTCGGCACGCAGGGTGTGTTGTGTGCTTGTTGCTTCTGTGCAAGCCACTGCTTGCAGCAGTGTAATGAGAATTATTATATAGTTTTTTATCTTGCGCATATTCTTTGCGAAGATAAACAATATTATTTTATTTTAGGGAATGAGGGTGGGGAAACAAACAAAAAAAGATGTTGGTTAACCAACATCTTTTTGCTCTTCAAGTAGGACTTGAACCTACGACCCCCTGATTAACAGTCAGGTGCTCTAACCGACTGAGCTATTGAAGAATGTGTCATTCTTGTTTGACGATGCAAAAGTAGTACATCTTTTTTTACTGCGCAAGCCTTTGCCGCTTTTTTTTCGAAAAAAAATAAAAAAATATCGTTTTTTGCCGTTTTTGCCCAATTTTTGCCACTCCAAAGGCAAAATATCGGCACAAAGAAAGTGCAAACGAACCAAAATAGTGTAACTTTGCGATGCAACAACGCCGGCCGTTGCGTTGTATTATATTACAAGGTGTAAACATAAAACAATATGAAATTCAGAAAAATTACAATAATCGCGGTTACCGCCGTGGCCATAATGGCTGCGTTTGCATTCAGTAACGACAATAAAAAATTCCAATTGTCGAAGCAGCTCTCCATTTTCAACTCAGTGGTAAAAGAGCTCGACCTTTTCTACGTCGACACCATTCAACCGCAAAAGATGATTGAAAAGGGTATTACTGCAATGTTGCGTAACCTCGATCCCTACACCGAGTATTACCCCGAAAGCAACACCGACGAGCTGAAGATGATGACCACCGGAAAATATGCCGGAATAGGCTCGGTGATACGTTTCCACAAAAAGAAGAATACAACAGTAATTGCAGAGCCTTACGAGGGACTACCTGCCGCCAAAAGCGGGCTTATGATTGGCGACCTCATACTCTCTATCGACGGCACCGACATTCACGGTATGAGTACCGATAGCGTGAGCGACCTTTTGCGCGGCGCTGCGGGTACAAAGGTGAAACTGGAGATTGACCGCCCGGGCGAGAAGAAAAAACGCAAGGTGGAAATCACACGCGAGAGCATTGCACTGCCCCCCATCAGCTATTATGGAATGAGAAACGGCAATGTAGGCTACATCCTTCTCGAGAGTTTTACCGAAAATTGCGCAAGGGATATGCGTCGAGCAATTGTGGCGCTCAAAAAAGAGGGTGCAACAGCTTTCATCATTGACCTGCGCGACAACGGCGGCGGTCTCTTGAACGAAGCTGTGGATATTGTCAACCTTTTCATCCCCAAAGGTGTAACCATTGTTACCACAAAAGGAAAAACCAAGCAAGCCAACAGTACATACAAGACAAGCAAGGAACCGCTCGACACCGAATCGCCTCTTGTGGTGCTTGTGAACGGACAGAGCGCATCGGCAGCCGAAATTGTTGCCGGAGCACTGCAGGACCTCGACCGCGCGGTAATAATAGGCTCGCGCACCTACGGCAAGGGCCTCGTACAGACCACACGCCAGATGCCCGGCGGCAGCTATCTTAAACTCACCACAAGCAAATACTACATACCTAGCGGCCGCTGCATTCAGGCACTCGACTACTCGCACCTCATAGATAACGGTAGGAGTACCCGCATCCCCGACAGCCTCACAAATATCTTCCACACAGCAGCCGGCCGCGAGGTGCGCGACGGTGGTGGCATACGCCCCGATATTGAGCCGCAGGACGAAGAACTGTCAACCCTGCTATTCTATCTTATGCAGGACATCGCCCTCTTCGACTACGCCACCGAGTATCGTCATAAACACGACAGCATTGCTCCTGCTGCCGATTTTGCAATAAGCGACAAGGAGTACGACGATTTTAAGAAATACCTGAAGGCGACAAAATTCAGCTACGATATTCAGAGCCTCAAAATCCTTGAGCAACTGAAGAAAATGATTGAATTTGAGGGCTACGAAAAGATTACCCGCGAAGAGATTGAGTCGCTCGAAAAGAAACTGCAAGGTAACCTCGATTACTCGCTCACACACTTCGAAAAAGAGGTAAAGAATATTGTTGCCGACGAAATTATCACCCGTTACTACGGTCGCAAGGGAAACATTGAGAACAGCCTGCGCGACGACGCCGACATTAACGAGGCGTATGCGGTTTTAGGTAACGAAAAACGTTATAAGGAGATTCTCACCGTGCGCTGACAATCTGCTGAGCAAACAATTATCTAGCGGGATGAATATAAAAGGAGAGGGTGACCCAAAAGTCATTTTGCAAAGAGAACAAACCCTGCCAGAGCACATTCTGACAGGGTTTGCTTGTTCTTAAACGGGGCTTTTGAGCCAACCCCTCCCTGTGTATTCTGTTGTTGCCGCAAATATTATTCCTCTTCAGCAACGCTCTCTTTCTTGGCCTTTTTCTTGTCGATGTGGCCGAAGGCAATGCTTATACCCATTGACATTGTAGCTGTAAAGTCGTCAATGGGAGCAAACTGGTTGTTTACCTTGCCGTTCATAATGTCGGCGCCGAGGAAGAGGTTAAAGCCTGTGAAGTGTATGTTGGCCATTGCACCGTAGCTTGTGCCGAAGTCGGACATTGTGCCGCTCACCGCAAAGTCGAACACCTTGTTGGGCGAAACATTTACAATGAGCGATGTCTGGTTGTAAGAGAGTGCATCGTCGAAACAGTGTGTGTACAACAAACCTGCGCTCAGTTTCTTGTAGAAAGGCATCTCGTACTCCAAGCCGAGGTTAAGCTTCGCGCCGATGCCTGTTGTTACGCTGCCCTTGCCCTTGTCCTCGAGTGTGAAGAAGTCTTTGAGCTCCTCGCGGGTTGTCTCCCACTGGTCGTCGAGGGTGTTGCCTTTGTCGTTGTGTATTGACATTTCGGTGAAACCGTCGAACTTATATGTGTAACCGGGGTCTATGCTTGCCTGTGATGCGTTCTCCCAGGTGATGTAGCCGAGGTCGGTTACTGCAGCCGATACCTTGAGGCCTTCGAGGGCGGGGAGGTGGTTGAAGTCGTAGGTTACACCAAGGTCGAGGCCAAAGCCTAAACCTTCGCTGCCGGGAGTGATATCCTCGTAACCATCGATTTTGGCCTTTTCATTGGGCTCGGTGGGGGTGTCGTATGTGAATGCACCGCCAAGAGCAATGTCGGCGTTTGCTTTTGCCGAAATTTCCCAGCTGTTCTTGCCCATTTTAATATCCATACGGTCTACTTTAAGACCTGCGTAGCCAAGGCCTGCGAGAATTTTGAAGCGTGCACCGGCTGTGAGGCCTTTGATAACCTCGCGCGAGTGGCCAATTGAGAGGTCGACAAAGTTGCGTGACTCCACCGAAAGGTCGCTGAACGAGTAGTTCTTGTTGCCCATCTCTTTCATAAAGGCAAAGAGGCCGTAGGGGAGGTTTGCGGTTGTCTGCGAACGCAGATTAAGGTCGATGGTGTTGAAACCGCCAAAGGCGCGGAAACCTAACGAGAGGATAGAAAAGTCGAAATCCATACGCATTTTGTTATCATCCTCGAGGCTGTTGAGGAACTCCTTTGTGTCGACCGACTGGTGCATAAAGGTTACGAGCTCATTGGGGTTTGTGGGGCTGTCGTACAAGAAACTTCCTATGCCCACGTTGCCCATAACGCTCATTTGCATACCGCCCACAATGGGGAGTGAGAAGTGTCCGCGGGGTGCCTGGAGGGCAGGGTTCAAGCGGTAGCCGTAGAGGTTACCATCCATAAAATATCCGGTTCTGAGTGCCTGTGCACCTGCACCTGCTGAAACTGCAAGCAATGCAACGGCAAAAAGCGCTCTTTTTATGTTTGATGCTATATTTTTCATAATATTACTTTTTTGCTTAATTGTATCTTTTTTCTCTTTTTGCGTCGTTTGCTATTAGTTCATATCTACAACAATGGGTTTGTCGATGGTTATTGACATATTCTCCAGCATTATGTAGGCATTTTCGTTGAGTGTCACGTTGTTGCCCTGGCCGTTGAGCTTGATGTCGAGGTCGCAGAGCTTGTCGATGCAGCCTTGTGCAACGCTCAACTTAATTTTTACAACTGTGGCTACGGGCTCCTCGTTGTGTCCGCTACCGGCCTTTATTGTGGTGGGGTTGCCATCCTCGTCGACGAGCTGTGCGGTGATGCCGTCTATCTTTCTGCCGTAGTCGTCGGTTGCAACAATTTCAATGCCAAAGTCGGCGGGAACGGTGTTGAGTGCCTCGAATTCAATGCTTATCGATTCAATCTCGTCGATGTAGTCTGTAATGTCGTCGGCATTTTCGCCAAGGATGTCTTCAACTGTCTCGGTGTATGTGAGGTTCAGTTCGTTGAACACCATGGGGATGTTAATGTCGTAGCTACCGCTGATGGTCATTTCGTCGCCAAGAGTTACCTCCTGCACCTCTTCCTTGATGCTGGGTTTTACATCATCAATCTTCACGGTGCGGGGCACTTTTGCAAGCAGTGTGCTGATGTTGGGTGCGCCGGGAGCGAAGAAATTGTTGTCGATGTTGTAAATGTTCTCACCTTCTTTAATTGTAAGGGGTATCTGCACGCCCTCGGCGGGTGTAATCTCGCTGCCGTTGTCGTCGTAGCTGCGCATTGTTATTGTAGCTTGTGCTTCGAGGTTGATGCCGCTGTTTATTGTGAGCTTTATCTGCGGGTTGGCAAAGTCGAAAATTGCGCCGTCCTCGTATACAAAGTCCATATCGTCGCCCAGGTCGAGCTCAATGTCGTCGATGCTGATGGGGTCGATTTCGGGTGCAAAGATACCTTTAATCTTCTTGAGGGTGAATGAGTATTCGCCGTTAGCTTTTTTCTCGCCTATTGAAACGGTTGCATCGAGGTTTACGCCTGTGATGGTGAGTGCGTTTGCAAGGCTTATGTTAATGGCGTTGGCTGCAATGCGTCCTTCGGCCGAGAACTCTTTCTCTATTGCAATCTTTCCGTTTTCAATTTTAATGTCTTCGTCTTTTGTGAAGTCGAAACCTTTTATTTTGAATGTACGGGTGAGGTGCTTTATGTTTTTGTTGTCGGTGCTTGTGGCGCCTCCCTCAAGATAGAGCTTGTTGTAGCCTTCGGCGGGTGCAATGGCTGTTCCCTCCTCGAAGATAATGAATTGGGGTACTCCAATGTAGAATTTCTCGCCTTCGTGGTTACCGTTGAGGTTGATGGTTTCTATGAGGTTGCTGAAGTCGCTGTTGCCCTCGCCTTTTACTGCAATTGCAATGTCGATGGTGAGGTCGGTTGCCTCCTCGAACTCAACAGTCTCAATCTCCTTAACCTCTTGGGGAATATCTACCGAAAGGTTGTAGCTGATTTTTGATGCCTCGCCTGTAATCTCGTGGTCAATCTCTCCAAGGTCTACATCGCTCTCGAGTGCATTCTGGTATTCCTCAATTACGCCGTTGTATTGTCTTGCAATTTCGTCGTTTGCTGCCTGCAATGCTTCGTTGATGGTTGCAATTGCGTCGTTGTAGGCTGTCTCAATGGTTGCAATTGCTTCATCGTATGCCTTCTTTGCCTCCTCTTTTGCCTGAGCGTTGAGGGTGGGGTCGGCAATGTTCGCATCAATTTGGGCAATAGCATCGTTGTATTGATTGTCGGCTTCGGCCTTTCCTTTTGCTTTTGCATCGTCAGCCTCGGCTTTTGCATCGGCCGCTGTGGTGGCTGCTGTGTTCTCGGCCTCTTGCTTTACTCTCTCTACCTCGGCGAGCAGCTCTTGAATCTGCGCTTTTGTCTGTGCAATGATTTTGAGGTCGAACTCTGTAGAGTGGCTCATTGGTTTAACGGTTACATCAACCTCCTCAATGTTTACACTTGTTTCGTCGATGTCGCCGCCTTTGGTTATTACGTAATTGCCATTGTCGTCGGTGGTGAGCACGTCGCTGTCCTCGGTCTTTATCATCTCGGTGAGCATAATTTTTTCGGTGCCGCCAAGTGGTATCGATATGTTGTTACCAATGGCAATGGTGGCATCAATATCCTTCGAGAGGTCGAGTGTGTCCTCTACGCACGATGTTGCTGCAAAGCACAGCAATGCCGCTGCTGCTGTTTGCTTGTTGAATAGTTTGATTTTCATAATGATATGTTGTTTTGTTTATTCCATTGTTGCAAAGGTAATTAATATATTTTACTGAACAAATATTAGGGAAAATAAATGTTTTTTATAATTTGCCAGGTGCTTTTTGGGATCAACTCCAAAAGTTGAGGTGTAAAAATATAGCTGGTGCCCCAATTATGTTATTTACTAATTTACCTTCATATTTTAGCGATAAGCATTGTATCTTTTATAAATGCGCGCTTTAATTTCTCGGTGGCGCGTGAGCTTTTCTTGATTTAACATAAATATTCATTCCTTCTTTTCGTGTGACGAAAAGCAAATGAGTCTTACTTGCTGTAAATTTCTCGGTGCTATTCTGCGGCTATTCTCTCAATTAAGTATTCTTTTTATAGTCCTTTCTGTGCCGACAGAAAGGACCAAAGAGCTCTGCGCATGGGACGCTTTCTTTACGGGTAACGTAGCTGATATTTTGGGGGCGCTGCGTAACTCGTTCAGTTAGCCACTCGCTTTGCGAGCGTCTAACTAACACTCAAACAATACTCGCACATTTCCCCAAAATACTGACGCCCGTTACCCTAAAAGCTTAATGCGCATCAATGAAGCAATGGATAGCAGCAGCAAAGGTAATTTCTTAACTCCCGCACCATAAAAAAATACTTATGCTACGGGAAAAAACAGCAGGAGTAATCCCCTAAAAACGGCACTGTATGAGCGTGAGTTGTTGTTAGCGGCAAACGAGGAAAAAGAACGGAGCTTGTTTGAGCGTTGGGAAAGCAGCGTTGCACGGTAAACGTGCACAGCGAGTTGCCCCGTTCCCGAATTTGCCGCGTAAAGACAACAACGGCGAAAACAAAGCGACCGGAACGCAAAGCTTTGTTTGAATCGCGAATCTCTGTGCCGGCGTTTTGTGCCCTTTTGCGCGACAAAAGGGCAATAAAGAATTTACTTAAACGAGAGAATAGCCGCAAAATAGCACCGGGAATTTAATAGAAAGCAACTACAGCGCCACCGAGGAATTAAAACGAAAGTTTCACGCTCTTTCAAACCGTTTTGCACTAAAGGATGCAACGGTAGAGTGGTGAGCAATTTCTAAAAACAAGAACAGCGTCGTTTCACAACGACGCTGTTCGCGGATGCCAATCGCTATCGGCATCAAGAATACTTTTAACTTAATATTAACTTACCTTTCGATAAGTCTGCTTTTACAATCCTCGTTTAGAGGTGTAGTTATTACTTACCCCAGAGGTTGCCCCACTGGCCACGATTCTCGTTACCCAACTGAACACCGTTATCCTTTGAGTTAACGGTTGTGTTGTTCATCTGGAGCGATGCTGCAATAAGTCCCTCTGTAGTTACGTTTACCTCGTTTGCAAGAGGCGATACATAGTTCTTTTTCATATTGTATTATCTTTTTTATCAATGTTAATAAATTACTGCTCTCTCAACTATTAT
>JAZTWX010000007.1:0-46918 GCA_045636125.1 Bacteroidaceae bacterium | reverse complement strand
TAAAAATTTCCCAAATAAACAATAGCTATTCCAATGTTTATCAATGGAATAGCTATATTTTTATTATCATATGTCAATTTGAACGCTGAACTGATAAAATGAAGAAGGGTAACCCAATTTTACTTTTGGGTCACCCTCTTTTTTGTTGTATGCTTTTATCTATTATTTCTTACCTTTTGAAATAAACTTGTAAGCAATGGGAGCTGCAACGTACAACGAAGAGAGTGTACCGAATACAACACCCAGAATCATTGCAAACGAGAAGCTGCGAATGCTGTCGCCACCCAGGATGAAGATTGACAACAACACAACCAATGTACTGAAAGATGTGTTGATTGTACGTGCGAGGGTTGTGTTCAGCGAGTCATTGAACAAGCTGTACTTGTCGCGCTTGGGATAGAGGTAAGAGTACTCACGTACGCGGTCGAAGATAACCACCTTGTCGTTGATTGAGTAACCGATAGCGGTGAGGATGGCACCGATGAAGGTCTGGTCAATCTCCAACGAAATGGGCAACCAGCCATAGCAGAGCGAGTAGCAACCGATGATGAGGAACACGTCGCTTGCAAGAGCTGTGATTGAACCGATGCTGTAAGCCACATTGCGGAAACGGACAAGGATGTAGAGGAAGATAGCAACAAGAGCCAGAATAACCGACACAATTGCGCTGTCCTTAATATCCTCGGCAATACTGGGACCTACCTTCTGCGAGCTGATGATTGAGCCGCCTGCGCGGTTATCATAGTCGGTGAAAGTGTCGAGTGTAAGACCCTCGCTCAACAAACCTGCCTCCATAAAGGCGTCGTAGAGGAACTTCTCGATTTCGGCATCCACAGTAGCCGACTCGTCCATAATGCGGTAGTTGGTTGTGATACGAATAGTCTTTCCGTCGGTACCAAGAGCAATAGCCTGTACGTTATCCTCGGTAATCTTCTCGCGGAGAAGAGCGCGGACAGTTTCGGGCTCAACCTTTTTCTCGAACTGAACAACAAAGTTGCGTCCACCGGTAAAGTCGATGCTCTGGCTCAAGCCACGTACGCCCAGAGAGAGAGCCATTGCCACAATAACAACGCCAAGAACAATGCTGTAAGGTTTAGCAGCCTTGATGAAATTGTAGTTTGTGCCAAGCATCAGGTTCTTCGAAAGCTTTGTCACAAATGAGAGGTTAAGCCACTTGCCCTTGTTCATAAAGTGCTCATAAACCACACGTGTGAGGAACACTGCTGTGAAGAACGAGCAGAGAAGACCTATGATGAGTGTGGTGGCAAAACCACGGATGGGGCCTGTACCGAAGTAGAAGAGGATGACACCTGTGATTATTGATGTAAAGTTAGAGTCGAAGATTGCCGAGAAAGCATTCTTGTAACCGTCGGCAAGAGCAGCGCGAGTGTTCTTTCCTGCACGGAGTTCCTCTTTTGCGCGCTCATAGATGAGCACGTTGGCATCGACAGCCATACCCAATGTGAGCACGATACCTGCAATACCCGACATTGTGAGGGCAGCCTGGAACGATGCAAGCACACCAAGTGTAAAGAAGAGGTTCATAAGCAATGCTGCGTTAGCAACAGCACCGGGAATAAGGCCGTAGATTGCGCACATATATACCATAAGAAGGATGAACGCAAAGATGAACGACATCAAGCCCTGGTTGATAGACTCCTGACCGAGTGAAGGACCTACGATATCCTCTTGTACTATACGCGCAGGCGCGGGCATCTTACCCGAACGGAGCACGTTGGCAAGGTCCTTTGTTGTTTCAATGGTGAAGTTACCGGTAATTTCAGAACGTCCGCCGGTAATTTCAGAGTTCACCATAGGTGCGCTGCATACATAACCGTCGAGAACGATTGCGATAGCCTTGTTGATGTTGGCCTTTGTGAGCTGTGCCCAACGGCGTGCACCGTCGGTGTTCATCGACATTGTAACGCAGGGACGGCCATACTGGTCGAAAGAGTCGGCAGCATCAACAATAACATCGCCCTCAATGGGAGCACGACCGTTGCGCTGTGCAACCTTTATTGCGTAAAGCTCGTATATCTGGTTGCTTGTCTCGCGGTCAACAGCCTCAACACCCCAATAGAGACGGAGGTCACGGGGAGCCACGCTCTTGAATTCGGGAGAAGAGAGGTATTTGTTGATTGCTGCAGTGTCGCTGTAATGAGCGTAACCGACAACGCTACCTACCGCGTTGTTCTGAACGAGCTGCAGGCGAGAAAGAACGGGGTGCTGTTTCTTGATAGCCTCAACATTGGCAGCCTCGCCCTCTGTTGCTGTCTCAGCGCTGATAGCAGCCTCAATATCGGCATCCTCGGCAGTTTTAGCCTCAGCCGCAGGTGTCTCTGCAGTTGTGCTCTGCTCAATTACCGCGAGCTTTGAATCGGCAGCAGCAATAGCGGGGATAATCTCCGATGCATTGTAAGTATCCCAGAATTCGAGGTTAGCCGAACCCTGCAACAATTTGCGCACGCGCTCGGGCTCCTTAACACCGGGGAGCTCAATCATAATGCGGCCCATAGAGCCTTCGAGAGTCTGGATGTTGGGCTGTACAACGCCGAAACGGTCGATACGTGTACGCAACACATTGAATGAGTTGTCGATGGCAGCCTGCACCTCGGTGCGCAATACCTCAGTAACCTCTTCGTCGGTCGAGCGGGTTGTAACCTTGTCCTTCAACTGCTGTGTAGCAAAGATTGAAGCAAGACTGCTCTCGGGCGCAAGCTTCTTATACTCCTCAACGAAAAGGGTTATATAATCTTTACCGCTTGTAACGGCTGCAACGCGGGCAGCCTCAACAGCCTGGTTAAACTCTGCGTCATTCTTGTGGTCGGCGAGTGCTTTTACAACATCGGGAACCGATACCTCCATAATGACATTCATACCACCTTTGAGATCGAGTCCGAGACCAATCTCCATTTCGCGGCTCTGCTTCAAGGTGTAAACACCAAGCCACACCTTCTCGTTAAGCATTGAATCGAGATAGTGCTGCTCGCCCTTGGGGTCCTCAGCCGCCTTACCCATATGGTAAGATGTCACGAAAGAGAACGAGAGGTAGAACAAGCACACCAGTGTAAGCAGGAGCGCAAAAACTTTTACAAATCCTTTGTTCTGCATTTTTATAAAATTTATTGTTTAATGTATTTTGTCGTTGCTTTCAAATGCGCGCAAATATAGCATATTTTTCTTAATAATATATAAGTAGCGGGCACAAATCTTTGGTTCTCGGGGTAAAAAAGAAAAAATAGCACCCGGCAGAGTGCTATTCTTTAAGCAATAAGATAGATTTCCGTTACTTGCCCGAAGCGTCGAAAAGGCGTTTTTTCTCATCTTCGGTAAGCGAAGAATAACCGCCGGCTTTCACTTTTTCGAGTATGCGGTCAACCTCGTCACTCTCTTTTTTCTTGCGCGCATTATATTCGTAGTCGGCAGCGCGGCCACCCTTAGAATACTTGAAATTGGCACGGTTGCGGGCCGGTCTCTTTCGGCCAAAAGTAGCGAAGAAATCGATGATTTTGTTAATCCACGCCGTAATATCGGTGCCTTTATTGAGCATAAAGGCAAACAGCCACCCGGCAAACGCTCCTCCAAGATGGGCAAAATTTCCACCGGCATTTTCACCCGCAAGCATCAGCAGAGATATAACCACCGAAATTACAGCGATGGTTACAAGTCGCATTGAGCCGAAGAACACAAGGTTCACCGTGTAGTTGGGGCTACGCACCGCCGAGGCTACAATCACCGCAATCACCGCTGCCGACGCACCCACAAGATAAGACTTCTCCACCACACCGTCGAAATGGGGGAAAACATTGAACGCTGCCATAAAGAAGAGCGCACCCATCATACCGCCAAGCAGATAGACACCCACGAAATGGCGGAGAGAGAAGAATGAGAGGAAAATGCGCCCGAAACCATAGAGAACGAGCATATTCCACAGAATGTGCATCACCTGCCCGTGCAGGAACATATAGGTGAGAATCGACCACGGCTGGCACACGAACTGCCCTGCCGAAGCGGGGAATTCAAGCCATCTCATATACTCATCCACAGGAGAGTTGACATTGAAAAGCGTCGCAAAAACCCCGATGAAAGCGACGATTATGTAAATTGCGACATTGGCATAAATGAAACGCCCTACAATATTTTCGTCGCAAAATTTCTTATACAGATTCTTAAACATAAGGACCTCCTATCTCGTTTTTCTTTCTCCACAGGAGCACAAGCACAAAGCCGAAAAGCATTCCACCCAAATGGGCAAAATGGGCCACATTGTCGCTCGCATTATTGCTCAACCCCAAAAGAAGCTCAATTGCGCAGAAGATGATTACAAAATATTTCGCCTTTATGGGAAAGGGGAAAGGTATTATGAACATACGCTCGTTGGGGAACATCATTGCAAAAGCGAGCAGGATGCCGTAGACCGCACCCGACGCACCCACAGTTTTCCACAAATTAAGGTAGGCCGACATTGGAATTATAGTGCCCGCAAGGTTCACATTCTGATACTCCGAAAGATAGGCCGCATAATAGCCATACTGCACAAGTTCCTGAATTACAGCCGCACCTATTCCCGTAACAAAATAGTAGATGAGGAAGCGTTTGCCACCCCACACGGTCTCCAACACACGCCCGAACATAAAAAGCGCGAACATATTGAAAAACAGGTGAGTAAAGCCACCGTGCATAAACATATAGGTTATTAGCTGATAGGGGTGAAAATCCTCGGCAAGGAAGAAATGCAGCGAGAGCCAATTCTCAAGGTTTATTCCCTTGCTCCGGAACACCCAAGTTGCGAAAAACATAAGAACGTTAATCGCTATAAGGTTCTTTGTTACAACAGGTAATTGATTCATATCCATTTTTTGAAAAACAGCGCGAAGATAATACAAACATCCGACAGAAACAAATGAGCGACACAGCGCACAGGGAGCAGACAATGGTATTTTTAGCACAATTTCAGTTTTTTTAATCACCATTCGCACAGCAAGAGAGAAAAAACACAAAAAACACGCAATTTAGAAAAAGAACCGGAGCAAAAAGTCGCATATATTTTGTATCTTCGCGCCATAATTACGGAAACTTATTTTAAGAAATAAAATAATTACAAGAATATGAGCATAGAAACCATTTTGAACGAAAGCATTATTGCAGCCATAAAAGAGCTGTACGGGCAAGAAGTTGCCGCCGAAAAGATTCAGTTGCAGAAGACACGCAAAGAGTTTAAGGGAGATTTCACACTTGTGGTGTTCCCCTTCCTGCAGATGTCTAAAAAGCGCCCCGAGGAGACTGCCACAGAGATTGGCGAGAAGATAGCAGCCACACAGCCCCTCGTGGAGAGTTTCAATGTAATAAAGGGATTCCTGAACCTCTGCATCGCACCCTCTTACTGGGTTGAGCTATTGCAGAATATCGACAATTCCGAGGCTTGGGGCACAACAGCAGCCGACGAGAACTCTCCCCTTGTTATGGTTGAGTACTCTTCGCCCAACACCAACAAACCCCTTCACTTGGGGCACATACG
Source organism: Bacteroidaceae bacterium (assembly GCA_045636125.1). Taxonomy (GTDB): domain Bacteria; phylum Bacteroidota; class Bacteroidia; order Bacteroidales; family Bacteroidaceae; genus HGM04593. Next base: position 41,400 of record JAZTWX010000007.1, on the reverse strand, counting down.
CAACAACCTTTTGGGTTACGCGCTCTCGAACATTCTCGCCGCAAACGGCAACAAAGTGGTGAAAACCAACATTGTAAACGACCGCGGAATTCACATTTGCAAGTCTATGCTCGCTTGGCAGAAGTGGGGTAACGGCGAAACACCCGCAAGCAGCGGCAAGAAGGGCGACCACCTCATAGGCGACTATTACGTTGCTTTCGACAAGCACTACAAAGCCGAGCTTAACGAGCTTATGGCAAACGGAATGAGCAAGGAAGAGGCCGAGGCCGCATCGCCCCTTATGGCCGAAGCACGAGAAATGCTCGTGAAATGGGAGGCCGGCGACGCCGATGTACGCGCGCTCTGGAGCACAATGAACGGCTGGGTTTACGAGGGCTTCGACGAGACCTACAAACGACTGGGCGTTGATTTTGACAAGATATATTACGAGTCGGACACCTACCTCGAGGGAAAAGAGACCGTGCTCGGCGGACTCGAGAAAGGCATCTTCTACCGCCGCGAGGACAATTCGGTGTGGGCCGACCTCACTACCGACGGGCTCGACGAGAAGCTTCTGTTGCGCAGCGACGGCACATCGGTGTATATGACACAGGACATAGGTACAGCACAGTTGCGTTTCCGCGACTTCCCCATCGACAAAATGGTATATGTGGTGGGTAACGAGCAGAACTACCACTTCCAGGTATTGTCGTTGCTGCTCGACAAGCTTGGATTCTCGTGGGGAAAAGGCCTTGTACACTTCTCTTACGGTATGGTTGAGTTGCCCGAGGGCAAGATGAAGAGCCGCGAGGGAACCGTTGTCGACGCCGATGACCTTATGGACGAGATGATTAAGACCGCACGCGAGACATCGGAGGAGCTTGGCGGCAAGCTCAGCGGGCTCACAGAGGAAGAGGCCGACAACATCTACCGCATCATCGGCTTGGGAGCGCTCAAATACTTTATGCTCAAGGTCGATGCCCGCAAGAATATGCTCTTCAACCCCAAAGAGTCTATCGATTTTAACGGAAACACCGGCCCCTTCATACAGTACACTTACGCCCGCACACGCTCAATCGAGCGCAAAGCAGCCGAGAGCGGCGACGTATGCGACTGCACACAAGCTCCTGCAAGCATAAGCGAGAAAGAGTGCTCTATCATAAAGATGCTCAACGACTTCCCCGCAATTGTACGCCAGGCCGGCACCGACTACTCACCCTCGGGAATTGCAAACTACACATACGACCTTGCAAAGGAGTACAACCAGTTCTACCACGACTTCAGCATCCTGCGCGAAGAGGACAAGGCCGCAAAGGCTTTCCGCATAAAACTCACACGCAACGTGGGCAAGGTTATAAAGACAGCAATGGGGCTGCTCGGCATTGAGGTGCCCGAAAGAATGTAAAATGGCAAAAAACCGTTACTACGTTGTTTGGAACGGGGTGGAGCCCGGCATTTACGACAGTTGGGACAAATGCCGCGCACAGATTGAGGGAGTGAAGCAGGCCCTTTACAAGGGCTTTGCCACACTGCCCGAAGCGCAGCGTGCCTACAGTTCCTCGCCCGGCCAATATATCGGAGCGGGAGCAAAAGCCGAAAAGCCGAAAACGGAGGAACTGCCCGCGAACATATACCGCAACGCTCTTGCCGTGGATGCTGCCTGTAGCGGCAACCCCGGACAGATGGAGTATCGCGGAGTATACCTCGAAACAGGGCAGGAGATTTTTCACTTCGGCCCCATATACGGCACAAACAACATAGGCGAGTTTCTTGCGATAGTACACGCGCTTGCCCTTTTGCACCAGAAGCACAGCGCAATGCCCATTTACAGCGACAGCCGCAATGCCCTCTTGTGGGTGAAACAGGGAACCTGCAAGACAAAACTGCCACGCACCCCCGAAAGCGCCCCACTCTTTGAGTATATAGAGCGAGCCGAAAAGTGGCTGCGAGAGCACTCATACAGCAACCCGCTAATAAAATGGGAAACGAGCAGCTGGGGAGAAATTCCCGCCGATTTTGGGAGGAAATAGCAACAATTAAATATTTAAGGATATGCAGAACTTTAATTTCAGCGGAACCAATATTTGGGAATATGTAATTCTTGCAGCCGCAATGTACCTGTTGAACTTCACAATATACCTCCTGTTCAACAAAGGAACAACAAAAGGAACAACAAGAAGACGCGCCACCCAATTGCTGAAGGCAACGCTCCTGGCCACCACTCCTGTCTTCTTTGCACAAATTCCGGTAACAAGCCCTGCTATGCTCTTCAACCTTGCAGTGTGCACACTCTACGGAGCGACTTTCGCCATAGTATCGGCAATAGGCAACGGAAAAGAGACACCATTGTATGGCCGATACATCGACATCCTCTTCGGCATATACCTTGCAGGCTGGATTATTGCAGTAAAGGTAATTGTGCTCACCTTTGTCCCCGCCTTTATAATTGTTGCCGACATAATTATATCCCTGTTGCTTTTCGCCCTTCTTATTATGGGCGCAATACAATGGGGACACTATTTTATGTACAAGGCTCCCATTGACGAGAACGGAATACAGGCTGCAATAGAGACCAACCGTCCCGAAATAAAAGAGTTCATAAAGGCAATGAACCCCATTGCCACTATTGCAATAGTTGTAGCGTTGGCCGCAATGCTTTTTGCGTGCATTGCCGGCGAGAGCCTCTCTATCGGATACGCCGGGAACAACACTCCCGCCCTTGTAGCAGCTGTTCTTTACATACTCCTTTTCACAAAGAAACTGTGGATAGGCAAGAAAAGCTACCTTATGAGAAGCGGCCTCCCGCAGCAGTATGTCGATGTAATGGAATACCGCCGACAGATACAGAAATACAAGGAAAACGTGGACAAGCGAGTAGCCGGGCTGCAGCTGAAACAGTTAGGAACACCTTGCAACGAGCCTCACACCTACATTATGATAATAGGCGAGTCGGCCTCACGCGAATATATGAGCGCATTCACACCTATGGAGCACGACACCACACCGTGGCTGCGCGAGATGAAGGAAAAGAGCGAGCAGAACATCATTTTCCCCAATGCATACTCTTGCGCCCTGCAGACTGTCCCCACGCTTGAACGCGCACTCACCGAGAAGAACCTCTACAACGACAAGGAGTTCCAGGAGGCAATCTCCATTGTAGACATTGCCCGCAAGGCCGGATACACCATAAACTGGTACAGCAACCAGGGCTATATTAGCCGTTTCGACACATCGATAACACTCGTTGCAAGGAGCAGCGACACTGCCAAATGGGTAACTAAAGAGTTTGGCTGCATACTACACGACGAGGCACTCCTCACTTTCCTCGACGAGGTAGACCCCGCAAAGAACAACCTCCTTGTGGTACACCTCAAAGGCAGCCACTGTAACTTCCTCAACCGCTACCCCAAAGAGGCAACCGTGTGGGGCGAGCCTGGCGTAGAGGACCCCATACCCAATTATATGAACTCCATCAGGTACACCGACGGGCTTATGAAAAAGATATACGAGTATGGCTGCGAGAAGCTCAACCTGCAGGCAATGCTCTATTTCAGCGACCACGCCTGCATACCCGACGCGCGCCGCACCCCGCAATTCATAGGATTCGGTATGGTAAAGATTCCACTTGCAATAATCTGCACCGACGACTATGTAAGCCGTCATAAGGAACGTTACGACGCACTGCGCGCCAACAAAGACAAATACTTCACCAACGACCTTGTCTATGAGCTGTTCTGCGGCCTGCTCGACATAAAAAGCGACCATTTCGACACAGCCAATTCACTCGCCTACAAAGAGTACAGATACACAAGGGAGATGCTCTTGACAAATGGAGGAAAGACACCCATTGCAGACGACAAAAGCAATTAAGGAGATAATGGCTACAATAATTTTCCCCTCACCCATATTCGGGCCCATACACAGCCGCCGGCTAGGTATATCGTTAGGCATCAACCTGTTGCCCGACGATGGAAAAGTATGCACCTTCGACTGCGTATACTGCGAGTGCGGGCTCAACGCACAGCGTCGCAGCCACCATCCCTTGCCCACACGCGCAGCAGTGTCCGAGGCTCTACGCGAGAAACTGTTGCAGATGCGCAGCGAGGGAATAACCCCCGATGTACTCACCTTTGCCGGCAACGGCGAGCCCACCATCCACCCGCAATTTCCGGAAATTATAGACGACACCATAGCCCTACGCAACGAACTGTGCCCTGCTGCAAAAGTGAGCGTACTGAGCAACGCCACGCTCATCACAAGAGAGCGCGTATTCGAGGCGCTGAAGAAGGTCGACAACAACATCCTCAAGCTCGACACCGTGGACACCGCCTACATAAACACTGTGGACCGCCCCACGGGAGCATACAATGTAAAGGATATTATTGAAAAGATGAGAGCCTTCAACGGCCACATCGCAGTGCAGACAATGTTTATGAAAGGAAACGTCGACGGACGCGACATAAACAACACCACCGACGAGTTTGTACTGCCGTGGATTCAGGCCGTGAAGTACATTGCACCGCGTGAGGTTATGATATACACAATAGACCGCGAGACACCTGTGCAAGGACTGCAGAAGGCAAGCCACGAAGAGCTCGACCGCATTGTGACCTTGCTAAAAGAGGAGGGAATAAAAGCCGGAGCGTCGTACTGATTAAACAGTTACCCCAAAAGCTGCATAACGCCGGTGTAAGAGAATGTGATGAAAGCGTAGCGTATGAGCTTGCCCACCGCCATCACAATTGCAACCCTCCACCACGACACGCGCATAACACCCAGCATCACAAGCAGAGTCTCGCCAATAACGGGAACAAACGATATTGCAGCCGCCCAGTAACCATAGCGTTGTATAATCCTGTCGGCACGTTGCATACGGCGCGGCGTTATCTTGAAGAACGCAACAGCCTTCTCCTTGCTCACAATACGTCCCATAAAGAAACAGGTTATTCCACCCAACGTATTTCCAAACGACGCAACAAGGGTGAGCGCAACAGCGTTAAGCCCCACACTCAAAAAGAATACCAGAAGAACCTCACTTGTAATGGGCACAATGGAACCCGACAGGAACGCAAGCACTCCCATTCCCCAATAACCGTACTCCGACATTAAATTAATCAACCAATCCATAAGCAGCAGGCAGCTATAAAAATCAACAATACGTTAAGCACTATAAAATATATGTTAGCAAGGCGCGTAACCTTTATAGCAAAGACATAAGAGGCCATAATGGCAGTACCGGGCAAGCGCCACGCGAGCAACAGGAAAAAGTCCTGCGGCAGCACCCACGAAAGGAACCACAGAAAAAGGTTAAGCAATATTACAAACAACAAGCGGCGACGCAAAAGGGGTTTTGCGGGCGACGACGATGTAAAGAAAAAATACACAGCAACCACCCACACAAGCACCTCCACTGCCAGCACCGCATCCATAAGCGGAGAGATAGTTATTGCGGCCGGCGTCACAAGGTTTATCCACCCTATTCTAAGCGGCAGCAACAGCCAGTCAAGCTGCGGGAAAAGATACACAACCCCAAACAGCAGCCAATAAGGCGCCAACACTCCCAGAGCAGCTACAAAGAACTCGCGCACACCATTGCCACGCGAAAAAACCACAAAAAGCAGCAACGGGAGCAGCAAAAAAGCAAACTGCAAGAGGAAGAGCGAGGCAAACGAAAGCATTGCAAACGCTCCGAAAAGAGGACGCACTCCACCCTGCTCGCCACACGAGTAGAAGAGCTGCGCAATAGTCAATATAAAAGGAATAAGCGAGAGAGAGGCTGCATAGTCGGCGTGCAGGAAGACAAAAGCTGCTGCAAACCAAAGAAAAAGCGGCATAAGAAACGGCACGCGCCTCTCGAAAATATAAATGTGGTTAAGTACAAAGGCTGTGGAAAGGAAGGCAACCAACGAAAGGATGCGCGCCACAGTATCGCCCACAAAGGATAGTCCGGCCGCAGAGGCAAGCGTTTCGGCACAGCCCACACCGCGCACCGCGCCTGCAACCCACAGCAAAAACGAAACAAAGAGCATTGTTGTCGCAGGATAACCCGTGACAACAAAATGCCCTAGTAACGTCTTATTATAAGTCAAAACCTATATCTCCTCTAAAATATTTCTTTTCGAAATTAATCTCGCTGGCCGAACGGAAAGACTTTTCGAGAGCCTCGGCACGATTGTTGCCATATGAGCTCACTGCAAGCACACGGCCGCCCGCTGTAACAACGTCGTCGCCCTTGCGAGCTGTTCCTGCGTGGAAGAGGATGCTATCCTTCACATTCTCCCAACCGGTCATAACATAGCCCTTATCGTAGGCTTCGGGGTAACCGCCCGACACGAGCATCACGCACACGGCTGTTCTCTCGTCGAACTCAACGGTTGTACACGCGAGAGTACCGTTGCCCACCTTTTCGAAAAGCTCCACAATGTCGCTCTTCAGGCGCAGCATAACCGACTCCGTTTCGGGGTCGCCCATACGCACGTTGTACTCAATTACCATAGGCTCGCCCTCTACGTTTATAAGACCGAAGAAGATGAAACCTTTGTAGAGGAGATTATCGGCTACAAGGCCCTCCACTGTGGGACGGATAATTCTGTCCTCAACCTTTTTCATCCACTCCTTCGTTGCAAAGGGGACGGGTGAGATAGAACCCATACCACCGGTATTGAGACCGGTGTTACCCTCGCCCACACGTTTGTAGTCTTTCGCCTCGGGCAGGATAACATAATCCTTTCCGTCGGTGAGCACAAATACCGAGCACTCTATACCGTCGAGGAACTCCTCGATAACCACTGTTGCCGATGATGAGCCGAACATTCCGTCGAACATCTCGTCGAGGCTCTTTTTCGCCTCCTCGAGCGAGGGGAGAATGAGCACGCCCTTTCCGGCGCAAAGACCATCGGCTTTGAGCACGTAAGGAGCCTTAAGCCCCTCAAGGAAACGGTAAGCCTCCTCTTTTTCGGCTGCAGTAAAGGCACGATAGGCAGCTGTGGGGATGTTGTGGCGCTGCATAAAATCCTTTGCAAAGCTCTTGCTTCCCTCGAGTTCCGCTGCCGCACGGGTGGGACCGATGACTGCAACGTGCTTAAGCCTCTCGTCGGCTTGGAAATAGTCGTATACACCCTTCACGAGGGGATCCTCGGGACCGACTACAACCATATTCACCTTGTTGGCAAGCACAAATTCGGCAACTGCATCAAAGTCGCAAGCCGAAATATTAACGTTCTCGCCCACTTGCGATGTTCCTGCGTTTCCTGGTGCAATGTAGAGTTTTTCCAATTTTGCACTTTGTGAAATTTTCCAAGCAAGCGCGTGTTCACGGCCGCCACTGCCCAATAGTAGTATTCTCATATTATAATATTTTATTATTTGTCAATTATGCACTTTTTTACCGCGAGAGGGAGGTCAACGTTTTTTTGCACCGCCTTTGAAGGGAGGACGCGCGCCACGGCTGTCCCGGCCTTTTCCGCCACGGGGGCCATCGTTCTTGCGGGGAGCAGCACCACGGGGAGCACGCTCTTCACGCGAAGAAGGACGCGAAGGTTTTTCGCCCTTTTCATCGTGTTTTTTTCTCATCTTCTGCGCTCCGGGACGGTTGAAATAAGATTCAAGCTCCCTGCGGCGACGCATCGACTCGTCGCTCACCTCTGCCGAAAATTCGTCGCGACGCTCCGAACGGGACGGGCGCTGCTCGCCATCGAGGCCTGTGAGACGCGATTTTCTCTTCAAGGGGGCAAAATCCTTTTTCAAAGTGTTACCCTCCTCGCGGAAGCCCTTGAACTTACCCTGGAAAAGCTCGAACTTGCGGAACTCGCAGTCGAGGTCGCCGTTGAAGAGGGCGATGCGGGCCGACGCCTTAAGACCAATCTGGTCGAAGCAGTCGTAATTACTGCTGATAACCCAAGCCTCGTTGCCCTGGAAGGCGTGTTTCAGGCGAGAGCCGAGGTTTTTGTAAATCTCCAATATTTTGTCCGACACAAGACGCTCGCCATAGGGAGGGTTCACAACCATAATAGCGCGTGAAGCGGGCTCTACAAAGTCTTTAATATCGCGGCACTCAATCTCCACAATATCGCCCATCATAGCCGATTTCACGTTCTTGCGCGCGCAGGCCACCATACGGCCATCAACATCGTAACCATATATCTTGTAGTTGAACTCACGTTCAAGCGAGTCGTCCTCGTAGATTGAACGAAAGAGCTCCTCGTCGAAATCTTTCCATTTTTCAAACGCATAGCCCTTGCGGAACAGACCGGGAGCTATATTGCGAGCAATGAGCGCAGCCTCAATGGGAATTGTTCCCGAACCGCACATAGGGTCGATGAAATCGCACTCTCCGTGCCAGCCTGTGAGCATAATCATACCCGCAGCAAGCACCTCGTTTATGGGAGCGGCACCGGTTTCAACGCGGTAACCACGGCGGTGCAACGACTCGCCCGAACTGTCGAATGCAAGGGTACACTCCTCGTGGGAAATGTGAATGTGGAATACAAGGTCGGGGTTATTGAGACGCACCGATGGACGACGACCGGTCTTTTCGTTGAAATAGTCGGCAATGGCGTCCTTCACGCGATAGGCCACAAATTTCGAGTGGCGGAAGACATCGCTGTAAACCACCGAGTCGACCGAGAAGGTGGAATTTGCGTCGAGATATTCTTCCCACTCAATGCTCTTTATAACATTATAAACCTCGTCGGCATCGGAGGCTTTGAAATGAAGAATGGGTTTCAAAATGCGAACCGCTGTTCTCAAATGGAAATTGGCCTTGTACATAAGGGCATTGTCACCCGTAAACGAGACCATTCTACGACCTATCTGCACATTGTTGGCTCCAAGGGCAACAAGTTCACCGGCCAACACCTCTTCCAAGCCTTGAAAGGTCTTGGCAATCAATTCAAATTCCGCCATAATATCAATAAAAGTTTATTTACAGCACAGCTGCAAAGCCGTGGCTTAACGCATTTTTGCGCATAGCAGTACACTAAGCACCAACTATCGCAAATTATTTGCAAAGAAACAAAAAAAAGCAACGCAAAACAACCAACGGCCTTGTTATTTGCGCCGCAAAACACTACTTTTGCGACCTAAATGAAACAACAATGAACAACCCCGTAAAAAACAACATTTTCAAATATATGGCGTGTGCAATGGCCGGTGCCGTTGTAACAGCGCTGCTCGGGAACACCGCAGGCGAGAAATTCAACCTCCCCTACTCGCAGATACCCTATTGCGCCGTGTCGCCCAAACTCCCAACCGAGATAACTTTTGCAGGCGAGAATATAGCCCTCACCCGCCGCGACTGCCGCGAAAGGCTCGACCGTGAGATTCTTGCTTTCACATACTCCCACACCAACACACTGTTGCAGATAAAGCGCGCCAACCGCCTTTTTCCCATTGTAGAGCCCATACTGAAAAAAGAGGGCGTGCCCGACGATTTCAAATACCTTATGATAATTGAGAGCAACGGCGACATCTACGCACGCTCCACTGTGGGAGCCGCCGGGCTGTGGCAATTTATGGAGGAGACAGCCCGCGCCTACAACCTCGAAGTAAGCACCCACGTCGACGAGCGCTATAACATTGAAAAGGCCACACGCGCCGCTTGCGACTACTTGAAGGAGTCGTACGAAAAGTACGGCGACTGGCTCACCGTGGCTGCGAGCTACAACGCCGGCCGCAAGAACATCGACAAGCGCATTGAGGCACAAAAAGAGGGCAAGGCCATCGACCTCCACCTCGTACCCGAAACATCGCGCTACCTTTTTCGCCTGCTGGCAGCAAAAACAATATTCACCGACCCCGTGAACCACGGGTTCATACTACAGCACCGCGACCTCTACCCCACAATCCCCGTAGCAAAAGAAATTACCATCAGAAAGCCGGTGAAATGTTGGCCCTCGCTGGCCCGTAAACACGGGCTCACCTATATGCAGTTGCGCGAAGCCAACCCCTGGATACGCGGCACCGAGCTGCCCAATAAAAACGGCAAAGCCTACACCGTAATTATCCCCGACTCGGCCGGGCTGCACTACAACCCCGAAAAGACAAAAGCCCACCGCAAGGAGTGGGTTATAAAATAGCAAGAACAGCGCATATATGCGCTGTTCTTGCTATTTTATAAAGTAAGTTCTTTTGTATTAAATATAGTCTTCGCCCAGCTTCATACGCGCATCGTTGAGGAACTTGCGTATATCGCGCTCATTGCCCTTGCGGCACACAACAAGCACATTGCCGTTATCCACAACCAAGAGGTCTTCAACCCCTTGAAGCACCACAAGTTTGTCGGCAGGCGCCGAAACAACGTTGTTGCAGCTGTCGTATTTGAGGCAACTGCTCTTCATTATCACATTGCCGTCTACATCCTTGGGGAGAGCACCATAGAGAGTGTCCCACGTTCCAATATCGGCCCAACCGAATTCCCCCACCAGCAAGCATACATTGTCGGCGCGCTCCATCACGCTCATATCCATTGATGCGTTGGGGAAAGAGGTGTAAATTTCGTAGCCGCGCTTGCGACGCTCGTTGCGCTCGGGAATTTCGCGGAAAACCCTTTCGAGCTCACCCATCATATCGGGCAGGAAGGTGCTCATTGTCTCTATAATGGTATTCACGTTCCAAATGTAGATACCGCTATTCCAATAGAACTCGCCGCTCTCCATAAAAACCTGTGCAAATTCCAACGCCGGTTTTTCGGTGAAAGTGCGCACCTTGTAGAGCCCCTCGCTACCCTCCACGGGAGTGTCGGCCTGAATGTAGCCGTAACGCGTTTCGGGGCAGGTGGGTTTAATTCCCACAACCACCAGTTTGTTGTGCTTGTCCACGTAGTCGAGCCCACGAATTACCGTTTCGACAAACAGCTCCTCGTTGAGCACCAGCTGGTCGGCTTGCGCAACTACAATGTTTGCATCGGGGTTGAGCTGACGGATGTGGCACGCCACGTAGGCAATGCTGGGAGCTGTGCCGCGAAAGGCGGGCTCGTGCAACACTTGCTCACGCGGCAACTCGGGGAGCTGCTCACACACAAGGTCGGTGTAATCGACGTGAGTGGAAACAATTATATTCTCCCGGGGAACAACCCTGCTGTAACGGTCGAAGGTTTGTTGCAACAACGTGCGGCCACAACCCAGAAGGTCGTGGAACTGCTTGGGCTTCTCCTTGCGGCTCAAAGGCCACAGACGTGAGCCCACACCGCCGGCCATTATCACGCAATATCGGTTGTTCATAATAGCGGGTTTTAGAATTCTGCGTTGTTAGGGGTACGGGGGAAAGGAATTACATCGCGGATGTTCGACATACCTGTCACGAAAAGCAACAGACGCTCGAAACCGAGACCGAAGCCCGAGTGGGGGCAAGAACCGTAGCGGCGTGTGTCGAGATACCACCACATATCCTTCATAGGAATACCCATCTCCTCGATGCGGGTGAGGAGTTTGTTGTAGTCGGCCTCACGCTCCGAACCACCGATGATTTCACCAATTTTGGGGAAGAGAACGTCCATTGCACGAACGGTCTTTCCATCCTCGTTCTGTTTCATATAGAAGGCCTTTATCTCCTTGGGATAGTCGGTAAGGATTACAGGGCGTTTGAAGTGTGTTTCAACGAGGTAACGCTCGTGCTCCGATGCAAGGTCTACGCCCCAATAAACGGGGAACTCGAACTTGTGGCCACCGGCAACGGCTTCTTCGAGAATTTTGATACCGTCGGTGTATGTAAGGCGAACAAACTCGGTGTTTACGATTGAGCGCAAACGCTCGATGAGCTCCTTGTCGAACATATTGTTGAGGAATGTGATATCCTCCATACAGTTGTCGAGCGCCCACTGAACACAGTATTTGATGAACTCCTCGGCGAGCTCCATATTGTCGAAAATATCGTTGAAGGCAACCTCGGGCTCAATCATCCAGAACTCGGCAAGGTGGCGGGGAGTATTTGAGTTTTCGGCACGGAAAGTGGGACCGAATGTGTAGATAGCACCGAGCGCTGTTGCTGCAAGCTCACCCTCGAGCTGACCCGACACTGTGAGGCTGGCCTGCTTGCCGAAGAAGTCGCTGTCGTACTTTATGCTGCCGTTCTCGTCCTTTTTAAGGTCGTAGAGGTTCATTGTTGTAACCTGGAACATCTGGCCGGCACCCTCGCAGTCCGATGCTGTGATAAGGGGTGTGTGGAAATAGTAGAAGCCCTTGTCGTGGAAGAATTTATGTATGGCGTATGCCATATTGTGACGGATGCGGAACACTGCACCGAATGTGTTTGTACGGGGACGCAAGTGAGCCACTGTACGCATAAATTCCATTGTCTGGCCCTTCTTCTGCAAGGGATAGGTGTTGTCGCAAGCTCCCAAAAGTTCAATTTCGGTTGCCTGAATTTCCACCGACTGACCACCGCCGATAGACTCTACCAAAAGACCGTTTACGCTGAGGCAGGCACCTGTTGTGAACTGCTTCACAAGCTCCTCGTCGAACTTGTCGGCATCAATAACAACCTGAACGTTGTTTATTGTAGAGCCGTCGTTGAGCGCCACAAAGGCCACCTGTTTGCTGTTGCGGCGTGTGCGCACCCAGCCTCTTACATTAACAATTGTTCCAAAGTCCTTGCTCTTGAGCAAGTCTGATATTCTTGTACGTTTTATCGTTTCCATTTTGGATTATTTTTGTGCTGTATATTATTCGTATGCACCCATACGGAGCATATTTACTTCTTTCTCGGTGAGATAGCGCCAATCGCCACGTTTAAGGTTCTTTTTGGTGAGACCTGCAAAGAGCACACGGTCGAGTTTCTGAACCTTGTACCCAAGGTGTTCCAACATACGGCGCACGATACGGTTCTTGCCCGAGTGTATCTCTACACCAATCTGTGAGCGGTCGGCCTCGTTGACATATGTAACCTCGTCGGCATACACGTGCCCGTCCTCGAGCTCAATGCCGTTCACAAGCAAATCCATATCGGACATTGCAACGTTCTTGTCACAGGTTACGTGGTACACCTTCTTTTTCATAAATTTAGGGTGTGTGAGCTTCGACGCAAGGTCGCCGTCGTTTGTGAGCAAAAGCACACCTGTTGTGTTGCGGTCGAGACGGCCGACAGGGTAGATGCGCTCCTTGCCGATGCCACGCAAGCAGTCGAGCACGGTTTTACGCTCCTGGGGATCGTCAACAGTGGTTACGCAATCTTTGGGTTTGTTGAGCAACACATATACTTTGCGCTCGGGGTTGATGCGCTCGGCATTGAAGCGAACATCGTCACCGGGAGCTACTTTTGTTCCAAGCTCTGTTACAACAACACCATTAACGGTTACAAGACCTGCCTCGATGTAGTTGTCGGCCTCGCGACGCGAGCATATACCGGCGTTGGCAAGGTATTTGTTCAAGCGAACGGGCGCGTTGGGGTCGATTGCAGCCTCTTTGTAGGCAATGCGTTTCTTTGCACTGTATTTTGCAGTGGGGTCGTAGGGACGCTTGCCACGGTTGCCGTATGTTCCGGCGCCGTAACCACCCTGCTGTCCTTGACGGTAGCTGTTGCCGCCTGCACGATAGGTTCTCTCCTCACCGGCCTGCGACGAGCCGTTATTGTTGTTGAAACGTGACCAGTTGCCCGCGGGACGGTTGTTGTCGAAATCGCGGCCACGACCGCCCTGCTTGTAGCGGCCAAAATCGCCACCTTGCTCATAGCCTCGACGCTCGGGGCGGCCATACTGCGGACGCTCCTCATTCCTGTTATTGTTGAAACGGCGCGAATTCAATCTATTATCGCTGTTGAAATTGGGGTTGAACGATGCACGTTCTCTTCTTCCGCCTCTGGAATTACCATCAGAGCGTCTCTCTTTGAAATTATCCATCTATTTTTACATTTACGAACCTCACGGTCCAAATTATATTATCTTCCTGTGTATGAGTGGGGAGTGATACTGCGAAGCTCCTCTTTCACGCTGTCCGACACATTGAGGGTGTCGATGAACTGCAGCAATGTATTGCGGTTGATACCCTCGTTGGTGCGTGTGAGAGCCTTAAGAGCCTCGTAGGGGTTGGGGTAAGCCTCGCGACGGAGGATTGTCTGGATACCCTCGGCACAAACGCTCCAGCAGTTGTCGAGCTCGTCGTATATTGCCTTCTCGTTGAGCAAGAGCTTGCGCAAGCCCACGAGCGAGCTCTTTACGGCAATCATCATGTGACCCATAGGCACACCCACGTTGCGGAGCACGGTTGAGTCGGTAAGGTCGCGCTGCAGGCGAGAAATGGGGAGCTTCATCGACAAGTGGTCGAGGATGGCGTTTGCAATACCCAGGTTACCCTCGCTGTTCTCAAAGTCGATGGGGTTAACCTTGTGGGGCATTGCGCTGGAGCCTACCTCGCCGGCCTTAATCTTCTGTTTGAAGAACTCCATTGAGATATACTGCCAGAAGTCCTTGTCCATATCCATAATGATTACGTTTATGCGGCGCATAGCGTCGAACAAGGCTGCAAGATTGTCGTAGTTTGAAATTTGAGTAGTGTACTGCTCGCGCTGCAAGCCAAGCTTTTCGGCAAGGAACTTGTTGGCAAAAGCAACCCAGTCGATAGCGGGGTAAGCAACGCTGTGAGCGTTGAAGTTACCTGTTGCACCACCGAATTTTGCCGAAATTGCGCAACGCTTGAGCTCGGCAAGCTGTGCCTCCAAACGGTACACAAACACCATAATCTCTTTACCCAAGCGTGTGGGCGATGCAGGCTGACCGTGTGTGCGGGCAAGCATAGGGATATCTTTCCACGCTGTGGCATACTCTTTGAGCTGGGCTATAAGCTCCTCGATTGCGGGATAATATACCTTCTCCAATGCATCTTTTATTGAGCAGGGGATTGAGGTGTTGTTGATGTCCTGCGATGTGAGGCCAAAGTGCACAAACTCCTTGTACTCGTCGAGGCCACCGATAGCATCGAATTTCTCCTTTATAAAGTACTCTACAGCCTTAACGTCGTGGTTGGTAACCTTTTCAATATCCTTAATGCGGCGGGCATCGTCGAGAGTGAACGACGAATATATTTCGCGCAATGCAGGGAAAAGAGCATTGTCGACACCCGACAATTGAGGGATGGGAAGCTCGCAGAGAGCTATATAATACTCAATTTCCACAAACACACGATACTTCATCAACGCATATTCCGAAAAATACTCTGCCAAAGAATCGGTTTTTCCTCTGTAACGTCCGTCGATGGGCGATACTGCTGTCAAGATGTTAAGTTCCATTATTAATTTGTTTAAGAAGATGAGCACAAAGGCCCTGGTTTACAATGTTAGGGGCAAGCCGAAAGGAGAAACTACACGCTTGTCTGTTCGGCAATTAACCAACTGCAAAAATAGCACTTTTTAGCCATAAACACTCACGGTTGCCATAAAGTTTATTAAAATTATTATTAAAATAGGAAAAGTAGCACAAAAAGCGCGCGTAAAGACAAAAAAATAACCCGCGTTGTTTACGCAGGCTTCGGTGGACGTTGACGGATTCGAACCGCCGACCCTCTGCTTGTAAGGCAGATGCTCTAAACCAGCTGAGCTAAACGTCCGATAAGGTTTTATTTGTGGACGTTGACGGATTCGAACCGCCGACCCTCTGCTTGTAAGGCAGATGCTCTAAACCAGCTGAGCTAAACGTCCAATAAGGCGCAATTCTTAATTGCGTTGCAAAGGTATGTCTTATTTTTGTAACAGCCAAACGTTTTGCAATTTATTTTGCAAAAAAGTTGCATCGCAGGCAAAAAGCGACACCCGACAGCAGGCCCCGGCACCTAAAAGGGGAACCAGCCGCTCCGCCACCGCACATTCATCACCCACCTTAATTACCACACCACAACAAAACTGCAATAACAGAAGAGACAATATAATAAAAAGAAGCGAGCAGGCAATGCCTGCTCGCTTGCAAATATCTTATTGCTTTAATTATTCAGCGATAGAGATAATAACGCGACGGTTCAAACGTGCGGGTTTCTCGGCAGCTACACCACCCTTGCCCTCAACGATGAGCTTCTCCTGAGGAACACCCATCTCGATGAGTTTGTCAGCAACAACCTGTGCACGAGCCTCAGAAAGTTTCTGGTTGTACTCTGCAGAACCGGTAGCGCTGTCAGCGTAACCAATAACAGAAAGCTTAGCGTTAGAATCCTTAACAGCGTCAGCCAAAGCCTGCAAGTTGATAATCTCCTTCTTAGAAGCGATCTTAGAAGAGTTGAATGCGAAGAATACAGACTGAGAGATGTTAGCAACTTTACCCTCGGCAGCCTTCAAAGCATCCTGAGCCTCTTTGAGGCTTGTCTTGGCAGCAGCAAGCTGGTTCTTCAAACCTGCGTTCTCGCTCTCTTTTGCCTGCAACTGAGTGTTGAGCTCTGCAAGAGCAGCAGCGTTCATAGCCATGATAGCGTCTACGTCAGCAGCCTGCTCCCAACCGATCTTGTTGAACTTGTAAGTAACACCAACAAGACCTGTGAGCAACATATCGTGACCGCTCTCAGCCACCATGCCACCGAAACCGTTACGCAAGAATGTAGCACCAATCTCGAGGTTGATAGCGAAGTGCTTGCTTACGCGGAATGTGTTGATCAAACCGGTGTTAACAGTGATTGAACCTGTCAACTCATCTTTATTATAGTCTTTTCTTGCACCCCAACCTGCACCGATGTAAGGAATTGCATTCCAGATGCGCTCCTCGTTGTAACCAAAGATAAGGTTGCTGAGGTTGAACATTGCATCGAAGTGGAAGTTCATAAATGTCTTGTGGGGAGCATTCTCGTAAGCCTGGATGTTGATACCGTTGTAAGCAACTCTCCATCCGTAGCCGGGAGTGTGCCATTTACCACCGTAAACCTGAACTGCAGGAGCCATGTGATCGAAAAGGCCCTCCTCGTTCATTTCGGCACCCTTGTAGAAATTACCGCCGATGTTACCACCGATAAACCAGTTGCTACCGAAAGTGTTTGTAACAACCTGATTTTTCAAAGTAGGAACTACGACCTCGCTCTTAGTCTCCTGTGCGAAAGAAACCATTGCGATGCTGGCAATAGCCAGTGAAATCATAAACTTTTTCATACTTAAACTAAATTGGTTTTATTAATTAATTGTTATTTATCGTACACTGCTTATGTGTAAACAGCTACCCGCCCGAATTGTTTGCCGGCACAATACCGACAAGAGCGCAGCGTGCTAGTACACCAAACATCAATAATTCTTTGCAAATTTACATAAAATTCACAAAGCACTATAAATATATTATATAAAAGCCTGTAATGTTAACGATTTTTAACATTTTATAAGACGTAAACTATCATTTTGCAAAAAATTTGTTCATTTCCGAGTCGTTCATTACGTAAACCACGGTTGCACCGTCGGGGGTACGTTGCGGCATTGATGTCGCAAACAGCTCGTTCACAAGAAGACTCATTTCGTCGAACGACAATACCTGCCCCGCAACAACAGCCATTTGCGTGGCCATTGAAAGAGCCATGGAGTGCTGCAATTTTTCTTTCACTGCAGTTGTCTGCTCCATTGCCGAATGAAGGATTTCGAGCAGCAGATGCGAGGGCGAAAGCCCGTCGAGCCCGGCGGGAACACCCTGAATTGCGTAGCTGCCACTGCCCAACGACGAAACATCGAAACCGAGTGACAGGAACTCCTCGGTAGCCGACTCGAACGCAGCAGCTTCGGCAACGGAAAGCTCAACACGTTCGGGGAAGAGCAGGCCCTGCGACGCCGCCTGCTTTGCCGAAAGCTGTCGCATATACTTTTCGAACAATACTCTTATGTGCGCACGACGCTGGTGCACAAACATAAGCCCATCGTTCACAGGAACAAGGATATACTGCCCTTTGTACTGTGCAAGCGGCACATAATCCTCACAAGGCTGCGGAGCGGCTGCGCCGTAACCGTCGAGCATAGGCTCGCCTGCAAAGATATCCTCAATAGCAGGAGGCACCGACTCGGACGAGTTGCCTGCCGTGCCGTCGTAGAGTTTCTCCCAATAGGAGTTTTCGGTCTTGCGATAATCGGGCGCATTCTTTTTGAAGGGGTTATACGTGGGGTCGTACTTTACCTTGGGCGCTGACACCGAAGCACGTTCACTATCGCTCATAGCCTCCATCACAGGAATTTCGGGCAATTCGGGAAAATCGTCGGAATCGAAGTCGAGCGCAGGGGCTGCATTAAAACGGCCGAGCGACTCGCGCACGGCAGCAGCAAGAATTTGCCACAAGCTGCTTTCATCCTCGAACTTTATTTCGGTCTTCGTGGGGTGAATATTCACATCGATGCGCGAGGGCTCCACATTAAGGCAAAGGAAGAAAGGCACCTGCTCGCCTTGCGGTATTATATTGGTGTAGGCCTCCTGCACAGCCTTTGCAAAATAGGGGTGGCGCATATAGCGGCCGTTCACAAAGAAATATTGCTGCGCGCCCTTCTTGCGCGAGCTTTCGGGAGCGCCCACAAAGCCCTTTACCTTGATGAGGGTACTGTCGAGCGACACTTCCAACAGTTGCGTGTTTATTTTCTTGCCGAAGAGGTTCACAATCCTCTGCCTGAAGGAGGAGACGGGCAATTGCGAAATTTCCACCCCGTTGTGCGAGAGAGAAAATCCCACATCGCAATTTATGAGCGCGACGCGCTCGAACTCGGTCACAATATTGTTAAGCTCGGTTTGAGTGGATTTCAAGAACTTGCGACGGGCGGGAATATTGAAAAAGAGGTTCTTCACCTTGAAATTACTGCCCACGGGAGCGGCTACAGCCTCTTGTTCCTCGAACTGCGAGCCACCCACGCAGATGCGTGTTCCAAGCTCGTCGTCGGCACGGCGGGTGACAAGCTCCACCTGCGCCACGGCAGCAATGGAAGCAAGAGCCTCGCCCCTGAATCCCATTGTGTTGAGAGCGAAGAGGTCCTCGGCCTTCTTTATTTTTGAGGTTGCGTGGCGCTCGAACGAAAGGCGCGCGTCGGTCTCGGACATTCCCACACCATTGTCAATAACCTGAATGAGGGTGCGGCCGCCATCGCTCACAATAACCTGAATTTTAGTAGCACCGGCATCTATGGCATTCTCCACAAGCTCCTTTACCACCGAAGAGGGGCGTTGCACAACCTCACCCGCGGCAATCTGGTTGGCCACCGAGTCGGGCAACAAATGTATTATATCTTGCATAAGGGAAAACTTGTTAAAAAGTCCAAGAACCTGTTAGTAAATAGTGCAGCACATACAATGCTGCTATGAGCACAACAATAATTGTTTGTGTCTTCATATGGGCACCTCCACCCTCCTTGCGACGCTTGAGGTGGGTGGTAGAGCCCACGAACGTACCGCGTATGCGCTCTTCGTAGGTGCGTGGCGCCGCAGGCTCCATCCCTAAGTCGCGCTTTGCATTCTCGACAATCTTGTCGAGTTTTTCGCGTCGCTCGTCAACATAAATGTATTTATGTTCAAACTTGCGGGGAGATTTCATCTTAAAAAAGCCCATTGCACACACTATTTTTTCTTGTTAAACCTGTTGAGAGATGGCAAAGGAATCTTTTCGCGGCGTATCTTTTTGAGCATAAGTTCCTTTTCCTTTCCTCTCCATTCAAAAATATCCTCCTTGCTCTGCGGACGCACATAGCTGAACCACGCAAAATTCTCGAGTCTCTTGCTCGATACCGGAGCCTTGCTCAAGGGGTAGAAAATACCCTTCGACTCGTTGGGGATTACAATTCTATCCATCTGGCCATCTTTCATATAGGCCGATATTCTGCCCGCAAGGGTTGTGTTCATTCCCACAATAACGCTGTCCTCGTCCATGGGGAAATATATTACGTTGGCACCGCCGATAACGTGCATCTCATTCAAACGCCCCTCTTTGAAATAGAATTTCATTTCGCGGCCGTTTATCTGGTTGTAGTTTTCGGCATCGACCTGTTCGGCGTAGAGCGTCTGGCGCAACACGTGAACACGGTCGATGGTGGAGCTGTCCATATACATCTTTATCTCCTCGCCCAGCAACTGTATGCCCTCATTCCACAATATGGGGTCCTTATACATTGTCATACAGGAGTCGCGAGTGTCGACAACCAACGAGTCGCACGAGGCCTGCATACTCTTGCTGTAGGCCCTTACGCCGTGGTAGGCACGCACCTGACGATAGATTGAATCGCTGTCGATGTTCTTTGTCACTGCCCAAATGGTGTCGGCGTGCATAAAGAGGGAGTCCTTCTGCGAATAATCGACCACTACTGCGCGGTTTGTAACGTAGGCCGAATCGACAACATCGTTCAGATAGCCGTAATTACCCACAAGCATATTTCTGTTAGAGGGGTCGTTGTAGAGCATATCACCAAAAATCTCGCTTATCCCGGCCGTTACATCATAGAGGATGGAGTCGGCTGTGATATTGCGGTCGCCGTTGCTCAAGACAGAGCGCTTGAGAAGCGTAGCCACCCTGTTGCCTGTGTCGTAATGCCCAAGCTCGGAGTATATGTGATAGTTGTGCCCGTTGAATATGTTTGTGGGGCCCACTATTGTAGCTGTTTTTGTAGCCGTGTTGTAGCGCAGCGTGTCCGACTCCATTGTGAACTGCTTGTTCTGCAGGTTCACATTATCCTTGAACACCGCCTCCTTGCTGTCGATGCTATACTCGCCACGAAGCGACTCCAACGTGCTCTCGCCGTCGTATAGTGCACCGCCGTTGAAATAGTAACCGAGGTTTATGTTGCGGTCGAAATTGAGGCTGTCGGTTTCGAGCATAGAGGTCTTGTCTATCAGACGTACATTGTTGCGCACTCGCGCAAGATTCTCGTCGCCGTTGTAGTCCATATAGTCGCCGTGGAGGGAGAGCGTGTCACCCTGCTCCATCTTCACATTTCCGAACGCCTGCACCGAATTCTTTTTCGAGAAGAAATAGGCGCTGTCGCAGTACATATACATACTGTCGCGACGGAACGATACATTGCCTACGAGAATAAATGCATCGGGCAAGCGCTTCTTGTCGAACTTGGTTGTGTCTGCGTGGAGCATATACACATATGTTGGCGACTTCGATGCTGTTGCGCCATCGACCGCCGCTGTGCTGCGCGCCTCCTGCGCCGCCAGGCTACAGGTTGCAAGCAGTAGCAGGAGAAGTGTTTTTATTCTTGCCATCCCTTTTGCTCCTTTTTATTTTTTATCCTCATAGAACACCCAACCCGGGTATTTGAAATCGCCCTTGTTCACCTTGCCGTTCACGCGCACATAAGTGTTCTTCTGCTTCTCCTTTATCCACTCCATTGTGCGCTCCTCGCTCAGCTTTTCGGTGTAGAGAGCCTTCAATGTCTCATAATCGTCTTTTATGCTTGCCTTGTGGGCATCTATGCGGTTCTTCAGCTTCACAATCGCGCAAATGGTCTTTCCATTGTCGAGCCTCATTGTAAAGGGAGAAGAGACATCGCCCACCTTCATACCATCTACCACACGGGCAACATCCACGGGAAGTTCCTGCAAGCGGAAGCGCGAAGCACCTGTCTGCTTGTTGTACATTATACCGTAGTTATTGCAGGTCTCCTTGTCGTATGAGCAGGCGATAACGGCATCCTCGAATGTGAGGGAGTCGTTTTTGATGTCGGTTGCAAGCGAGTCGAGCGTGAGCAGGAGTTTCTTTATATTGGCTGTGGAGATACGCGGCTTGCGCAGAATGTGGCGCACCTTTATGCGGTCGCCGCGCTTTTCCATAAGCTGTATGATGTGGAAACCATACTCCGTTTCAACAATTTTCGACACCTTGCCGGGGTCGGTGAGGTTGAATGCCACATTGGCAAATTCGGGGGCAAACTGTCCACGGGCCGTAAAGTCGAGCTCACCACCGCGACGGGCCGAGCCGGGGTCTTCGGAATACAGAAGAGCAAGAGTGGAGAAGCTTGTTTCGCCGCTTGTGATGCGGTCGGCATACTCGCGCAACTCACTTTTCACCCTTTCGAGCTCTTCGGTGTCAACCAGGGGCTCCATTGTTATTATCTGCACCTCCACCTGTTCCTGAACAAAGGGGATGCTGTCGGCGGGCAGCGATTCGTAGAAACGGCGCACAAGGTTGGGCGACACTTTAATATCACCCACAATTTTCTGCCTCATCAGTGCCATTGTGTTGTAGTTGCGCATATTTTCGTAGAGCATATCACGAATTTTGCTCACCGACATTTTCTGATACTCCTCGAGTTTCTCTTTTGAGCCAGCAGTCTGAATGGACTCGTCGAGTTTCGCATCGACACTGCGTATGAGTTGCGCCTCGTTCACCTCCACGCTGTCGAGTGCCGCCTGGTGCAGGAACAGTTGCTGCACGGCAAGGTCCTCGCCCACCACGCTGTAAGGGTCGCCCGTAAATTTCTGGCCGTTCATCATCCAATATCTGATGGCGTCCTCAATGTCGGAACGCAAGATAGCCTTGTCGCCCACAACCCATTCAACCCTGTCTATAACATTGTCCTGCGCTGTTGCACCGCCCGCAAAAAGCGTGGCAAAAGCACACAAAAGATATTGCAGTATTTTATTTTTACCCATAATATTCTATTGCAAAGAGGAGGCGACAAATGCCGCCACCGCTTAATTGTAAAACTGTATGTTGCCCTTTTCAAGAGCCTCGTTGTAGATGCTGCGCTTTTTCTCCTTTATGAAATTTGCCTTGAGATTGTTCACAAGCAGCTCACGTATCTCTCCCTCGACCATTTCGAGCGGCTTTGCCTCACCCTTTCCTATAACCGAGTCGACCGACACGAAGTAGACAAACTGCTTGTCGCGGAATTCAAGGTCGGCTGTGCGGCGGAGGCGCTGCAGGAGTTCTTCCTCGCCCACCGGTGCGCCGTCGGCAATTTCGGAAAGGCGCCGCCACGAGTCGGCAAAATATTCGTATGTCACATTGTTCACAAAGCCATACTTTTCGAGGTTTTCGAGGTTCTCCTCGCTGCGGTTCTTGCACCACCCGCGCAACTGATTCAGCTTGGGGGTGTTCACCGGCACTTTCAGGAAGATGCCCTTTGCAAGCGACTCCTCGAGCTCGAAGAGCGAGCCGTTGTCGTTGTAAAAGGCCTCCACGCTCCCGGGCGATATTTCGCGTTGAAGCTGTTGCTCCACGAGTGCCTCCTGGTAGATGTTGAGCACAAGGCTGCGTTTGTAACTTTCCACAAGGCTCTCAATTTCGTCCGACGCGGGCACATTGCGCAAAGCCGAGTGATAGAAGAGAGCCTCCTCTATCCAACGGTTGATGTATGCGTTCACATATTCGGCACTGTCGGCTGCGGGAGGGTTTGCGTTATAGAAACGCTGCACATCTTCTTTGTAAAGATACTCCTTGCCCACTCCCACCAACGGGGTCTTTCCACGGTGAAGTATCTCTTCCTTGCACGATGCAAAAAGGAGCGCACCGGCGGCTATTGCCACCACAAATATTTGTTTTGCAAATTTCATCGTGCAAATATATTAATTATACCTTTTCAATTGTGATTATTAACGGTTTTTAGCACCTCTTCATCAATTTCAACAGTATATTTCTTACGAAGTTTCTTCACCCACTCTTGCTCTTTATAGCGGTTGTAATCCTCGGCAACGCCACCCTTCACATCCTTGTATGTTTCGGGTTTTTTGAGCACCTTGCCCACTACATCGACAAAAGGAAGATCCTTGCGTTCGCTGCCACCCTCGCCCTGCGAGAACACCAGCTTGTCAACCCAAGCGTTGTCGCCCACTGCGTAAACTCCCATTTCGAGACGCATAAGGCGCACCGAGTCGTTTACAAAATGTTTGCTCACAATGTTGCGATACTCGCTTTTTGGCTTTCCCTGCAATTTTTCCTTTGCAGCAGCAAGCACCTCGGCGGTTTTTGCATATATTACAGCTCCGCTGAAATGGGGAGCGTCGTAGGCATATTTCTTCTTGTTCTTTTTGAAGAATTTTGCGTGCGCGGCCTCAATGTCCGCATCGTTTTTCCACACCTCGCGGTTAGAAATCTCGAAGAAGAGCAGGCCCTCGTAATACTCGCGCATAAGATTGCCGAATTCGGGGTATTTCTCCTCGAGCAGGCTATCCTCGCGAGCAAGAGCCTGTTCGGGGGTGAGACCGCCGCCCATCTCCCTTGCAAGGTCGGTACCTTTTTTAATGCGCGCCGCCTGACGGATATTCTCCTTTTCGAGCATCTTTATTATAGCAGGGCGGTAGCTCTCGAAAGAGCCGAAGGGGCGCGAACCCTCACGCTTTACAATGTGGTAAGCGGCCGGCGAGCGGAAAGGTGCCGAATATTCACCGTCGGCAAGAGCAAAAGCAGCCTGCTCGAACTCCTCGTAGGCCTGGCCACGCAGAATTTCGAATGCCCTCAAAGAAGAAGAGGGAATGCCGATTGATGCAGCAGCTTCGCCCATTGTGGCACCGGCCTGCAATTTTGCATAAGCTGCCTCAATTTTTTCTTTTGCAGCAGCCTGTTGCTCGGCTGTCGCATTCTGTGGAACGGTAACAGCTATCTGATATAGTTTCAGGAAACCGTCCTTTCCCACTGTTGCCGAGTCCTTGGCGTACACTCTATATGCCTCGGCCTCAACATAGTTCTTGTCGGTGAGGTAATCCTCGGCAAGAGCGGCGCGATCCTTCATATATTCGGCTTTGAAGGATGCAAGAGTATCGAGACGCTGAGCCTTTGCTTCGGCAATCTTCAGCTTGAAGTTCACGAACATAGGCAGGTACTCCTCTACCGTTGCGCCCAGCTCGCCCTGGCTCACGCTGTTCTTGTTGAATGCATACTCAAACTCGGAACGCTTTATTTCTGTGCCGGCTATTTTCATAAGCACAGGATCGTTCTCCTGGGCAAAAAGCCCAAGAGACGATATTGCTGCCAAAAAAACAACGGCTGCTTTTTTTGCTATTTTCATATTTGTTTTATTCGGGACGGCTGTAGTTAGGAGCTTCGCTTGTGATAGCTACATCGTGGGGGTGGCTCTCCAATACACCGGCATTTGTTATGCGCACAAATTTTGCATTGTGCAATGTTTCGATGTTAGGCGCACCGCAATAACCCATACCGCTGCGCAAGCCACCGACAAGCTGGTAGATAACCTCGTTGAGAGTGCCTTTGTAAGGTACGCGGGCTGCAATACCCTCGGGAACGAGCTTTTTCTTGTCGGCTGTGTCGGCCTGGAAATAACGGTCCTTTGAACCACACTCCATAGCCTCCAAAGAGCCCATACCGCGATAAGACTTGAACTTACGGCCGTTGAAGATGATGGTGTCACCGGGAGACTCCTCGGTTCCTGCAACAAGCGAACCGATCATCACGCTGTAAGCACCAGCGGCAAGAGCCTTCACAACATCGCCCGAGTAGCGCAAGCCACCGTCTGCAATCAAAGGAACACCTGTACCCTCCAATGCCTTTGCAACATCATAAACTGCCGAAAGCTGGGGAACACCCACACCGGCAACCACGCGTGTTGTACATATTGAACCGGGGCCAATACCCACCTTGACAGCGTCAGCACCAGCCTCTACAAGCATTTTTGCAGCCTCGCCGGTGGCAACATTACCCACAACAATGTCAATCTGGGGATAAGCAGCCTTAGCCTCTTTGAGCTTGTTCACAACACCTGCCGAGTGACCGTGGGCTGTGTCAATTACAATGGCATCGACACCGGCCTCAACAAGAGCCTTGATGCGGTCCATTGCATCCATTGTAACACCCACACCGGCAGCTACGCGCAGACGGCCTTTTGCATCCTTGCAAGCCATAGGTTTATCCTTTGCCTTTGTAATATCCTTGTATGTGATAAGACCAATGAGGCGACCGTCGTTGTCTACAACGGGCAACTTCTCAATCTTGTTCTCACGCAGAATTTTTGCAGCCGACTCCATATCGGTCTTCTGGTGGGTAACCACAAGATTGTCGCTTGTCATAACCTCGCTCACGGGACGTTTCATATCAACCTCGAAACGCAGGTCGCGGTTAGTGACAATACCCACAAGTTTTCTATCCTCGTCAACCACAGGGATACCACCGATGTGATATTCGGCCATAAGGTCGAGAGCATCTTTAACCGTAGCAGCCACCTTAATTGTAACAGGGTCGTAAATCATACCGTTTTCGGCACGTTTCACAATAGCCACCTGATGAGCCTGCTCGGCAATTGACATATTCTTGTGAATAACACCGATACCACCCTCACGAGCAATGGCAATGGCCATTTTCGCCTCGGTTACAGTGTCCATGGCAGCTGTAACGAAGGGCACGTTCAGCGTAATGTTCTTTGAGAACTTGGTAGTCATACTAACCTCCTTGGGCAATACCTCGGAGTATGCGGGGATTAACAACACGTCGTCGTAAGTGAGACCGTCTATCGCAATTTTGTCTTTGATAAAATCGTTCATATTTTATTATTTATAATTTTTACACATTAATTACCCATTTCCGAAATGAACTTCACGCGCACAAGACGAATCTCCTCGTCGCTGTACTCGCCACCAAGTTCATCCATTGCTGCGTTTATGCTGTCGGTGTCGGAATTTTTGAAATAGTCGTAAATTTCCTGGACATTCTCCTCGTCCATAATCTCTTCGAGGAAATAGTCGATATTGAGTTTTGTTCCCGAATATACGATTGACTCTATTTCGTCGAGCAACTCCTCGAACTCCACTCCACGGCTTATTGCAAGGTCGTCGAGAGCCACTTTGCGGTCGATGGCGCTGATTACCGCCACCTTGAGTTTCGATTTGTTGGCCACGGTGCGCACGCGGAAATCTTCGGGACGCTCAATCTCGTTCTCCTCGCAGTGGCGCTTGATGAGAGCACAGAACTCCTCGCCGTAACGTTTGGCCTTGCCCTCGCCCACACCGGGGATGTTCTTCAACTCATCGAATGTTATGGGGTAGGTTGTTGCCATTGCCTCCAACGACGGATCCTGGAATATCACATATGGGGGCAATTCGAGCTGTTTCGAAAGTTTCTTGCGCAGGTTCTTGAGCATTGCATAAAGCTCGGGGTCCACAGCAAAGGTGCTGCCTGTCTGCACAACCGTTTCGGTTTCGACAAACTCTCTGTCCTCTACAATTTTGAACGACTTGGGTTTCTTCAAAAAGTCGTGGCCCGCATTTGTAACCTTCAAAAGGCCATAGTTTTCTACATCCTTGTCGAGATATCCTGCTATGAGCGCCTGGCGTATAACGGCTCCCCAACGTTTGGGTTCCTCGTCCACTCCACTGCCGAAACATTCAAGCTCGTCGTGACGGTGCGACTGAATATCGGCTGTCTCCTTGCCCATGAGGACATCTATCACATATTCTGTTTTGAAATTCTCTTTCAATGCAAGAATTGCCTCTATTACAGCTTCGAGCAATTCTTTTGCCTCTACCTCTTTTTTGGGTGAGAGACAGTTATCACAATTTCCACAATTTTCCACCTCGTAATTTTCACCAAAATAATGTAACAATAATTTTCTACGGCACACCGATGACTCGGCATAAGCGGTCGTCTCCTGCAACAGCTGACGGCCTATATACTGCTCGGCAAGCGGCTTGCCCTCGAGGAATTTTTCGAGTTTCTGCAGGTCCTTGCTGTTGTAGTAAGCAATACACTGCCCCTCGCCACCATCGCGGCCGGCACGGCCGGTCTCCTGATAATAACCTTCGAGACTCTTGGGGATGTCATAATGGATTACGTAGCGCACATCGGGCTTGTCTATTCCCATACCAAAGGCTATGGTGGCCACAATGACATCTATTTTTTCCATTATAAAATCGTCCTGTGTCTGCGACCTCACAGCCGACTCCATTCCCGCGTGATAAGCCTTTGCCGAAATGTCGTTGGCCTGCAGCACTTCGGCAAGTTCCTCAACTTTCTTGCGGCTCAGGCAATATATTATACCCGACTTTCCCTGGTTCGACTTTATGAACTTTATAATGTCCTTGTCGACATTCTTTGTCTTGGGCCTTACCTCGTAGTAAAGGTTGGGGCGGTTGAACGATGACTTGAAGTCGGGCGCGCCTTGAATGCCAAGATTCTTTTTTATATCGTCGCGCACCTTGTTGGTTGCGGTTGCAGTGAGGGCTATCACAGGAGCCTGCCCTATTTCGTTTATTATAGGGCGTATCTTGCGGTATTCGGGGCGGAAGTCGTGCCCCCACTCCGAAATACAGTGCGCCTCGTCTATGGCGTAGAATGATATTTTAATACTCTTCAAGAACTCCACGTTGTCCTCCTTTGTCAGAGACTCGGGGGCCACATAGAGCAATTTTGTCTTTCCCGACAGAACGTCGGCCTTAACCTCCTCTATCGCCTGCTTGGTGAGCGAAGAGTTAAGGAAATGGGCAACTCCATCTTCCTCATTGAGATTTCTTATTGCATCGACCTGGTTCTTCATCAATGCAATGAGAGGAGAAATAACAATTGCAGTTCCATCCATCACCAAAGAGGGCAACTGGTAGCACAGCGACTTTCCGCCGCCCGTAGGCATCAGCACAAAGGCATCCTTTCCATCAAGGAGATTCTTGATGACCGCCTCCTGGTCCCCCTTAAATGTGTCGAAACCGAAATTCTCTTTAAGAATTTCCGATAAATTATACTTCTTTGCCATATTAGAATATGCCTATTTACAAACAAAGTTATAAATAACTACACAAAACCCGCAAATTTTTATGGAAATATTTTCGCAAAAAGAAGTTTTTTTTCGTCGGCACATCATAAAACAGCCAACCCTTTCGAAAGGGTTGGCTGTTAATTATCAATAAATAATGGTTATACCGGAGTATTCAAGACACCGCTTTTTGCCATACGGGCAGCGGCATATTCTTTTGTTATCACGCAGGTTTTTTCGTCGCTCGAAGGAATTTCGAACATTTTTTCCTGCATTATCGTTTCCACAATCGAACGCAAGCCACGCGCGCCAAGCTTGTACTCTATTGCCATATCGACAATATACTCGAGAGCCTCATCGGCAAATGTAAGCTCCACACCGTCCATCTCCATAAGCCTTACATACTGCTTGATGATTGAGTTCTTGGGCTCGGTGAGGATATTGCGCAGTGTTTCGCGGTTGAGCGGGCGCAAAGATGTGAGAATGGGCAGACGGCCGACAATTTCGGGGATGAGACCGAAAGAGCGCAAGTCCTGGGGTGTTACATACTGCATCATATCGCCTTTGTCAATTTTGCAGCTGTTCTGCACCGAATTGTAGCCCACGATGTGGGTATTCAGTCGCTGGGCAATCTTTTTCTCAATTCCGTCGAACGCTCCGCCGCATATGAACAATATGTGCTTTGTGTTCACGGGAATCATTTTCTGGTCGGGGTGTTTGCGGCCACCCTGGGGAGGCACGTTCACTACCGAGCCCTCGAGCAGTTTCAAAAGGCCCTGCTGCACGCCCTCGCCGCTAACGTCGCGGGTAATCGAGGGATTGTCGCTCTTGCGGGCAATCTTGTCAATCTCGTCAATGAAGACTATTCCGCGCTCGGCCTCTTCGACCTTGTAGTCGGCTACCTGGAGCAGGCGGGTGAGAATACTCTCAATATCCTCGCCCACATAACCGGCCTCGGTGAGCACCGTTGCGTCGACAATTGTGAAAGGCACTTTAAGCAGGCGGGCTATGGTACGCGCCAGCAGGGTTTTTCCCGTACCGGTGCTACCCACCATTATTATATTGCTCTTTTCAATTTCAACCTCGTCGTTGCTGTCGCGCTGCAGGAGTCGCTTGTAGTGGTTGTACACCGACACGGCGAGAGCACACTTTGCCTCGTCCTGACCAATTACATAATCGTCGAGGAAAGCCTTTATCTCCTTGGGCTTTGGGAGCTCGTTCATTTCGAAGTCGCTCTTGGGAAGCAGAGCCTCCTCGCGCAAAATGTTGTGAGCCTGCTCCACGCAGTCGTTGCAGATGTGACCGGTAAGACCGGACATCAACAACCCCACTTCATTTTCGCTTCTGCCGCAGAAACTGCAACGTCTTTTGTTATTCTTTTCGGCCATAATTATTTTTTACGAGAGAGGATATTGTCTATCATTCCATAGGCTTTTGCCTCCTCGGCGGTCATCCAATAATCGCGGTCGCTGTCGGCCCACACCTTGTCGAAAGACTGGTGGCTGTGGTCGGCAATTATTGTGTAAAGCTCGTTCTTGAGCTTCTGAATCTCACGGGCGGTAATTTCAATATCGCTCGCCTGGCCCTGCACGCCACCCAGAGGCTGATGAATCATCACGCGGCTGTGTGTCAAGGCCGAACGCTTGCCTTCGGCACCGGCAACAAGTAGCACGGCGGCCATGCTTGCGGCCATACCTGTACAAATTGTTGCAACGTCGCTCGAAATGAACTGCATTGTGTCGTATATTCCCAAACCGGCATATACCGAACCACCGGGCGAGTTTATGTATATTGAAATGTCCTTTCCGCTGTCAACCGAGTCGAGATAGAGCAACTGCGCCTGCAATGTGTTTGCGGTGTAGTCGTCTATCTGCGTTCCAAGAAAGATGATTCTGTCCATCATCAAGCGCGAGAACACGTCCATCTGAGTCACGTTCAACTGACGCTCCTCCAGGATGTAGGGGTTCAAATACTGCGACTGCACTTTGAGCACATCGTCGAGCACCTGTCCGTTCATTCCCAAGTGCTTCGTTGCATATTTTCTAAAATCATCTTTCATAATTGTGACACTCGTTTTTTATTATTAATCGTTTTCAGAGATCTTTTTGTTGAAATCCTCAACAGAAATTTCCTCCTCGGCAAGAGTTACAGTGCTCTTGATAGCCTCGGTAAGCTTGATGTCAACAGCGCGGTTGATGAGAGCCTCGCGTGTCTTCTCCTGCTTGAGCATACCTGTAGCGTAGTTCTCCAAGAGGTCCTCGGGAACGTTTGCCATACCGTACTGTGCAAACTGGTCGCGTGTAGCAGCCTTTGCAACAGCGAGAACATCGTTGTCGTCGATCTTAACCTCGAACTTCTTGGCGAGCTGCTCTTTGATAAGGTGCCATGAAAGCTCGGTAAGGCTCTTCTGGAAATCCTCCTCGCTCACAGGCTCAGCACCCTCGGGCTGGTTAGACTCCATAATGCGACGCATGAGAGCCTCGGGGAACTCCATCTTGCCGATACGCTCGGTGAGGTATTTGCGTGTATCGAGCAAAAGTTTGTAGTCGCTGTCGATTGCGAAACGCTCGGCAAACTGCTCGGCGATTTTTGTGCGGAACTCCTCCTCGCTCTTAACAACATCCTTGCCGAATGCAGCATCGAACACATTCTGGTTGATTTCGCTTGCAACGTAGCGTGTGATTTCAGAGATTGTGAAAGTGAACTCACCTGCGTGAGCAGCAACCTCGTTTTTCTCTACCTTGAGGAGTGAAGCGAGCTCAGCCTCGCTACCGTCGAACGCTGTTGTGGGGTTGAATGTGATAACATCGCCAACCTTTGAACCTGCGAAGAGAGCCTTCTGGTCGTCGTTCTTCATGTAAGCGGGCATCATAACAGCCTCTCTTACGTTGATACCACCCTCGGCAGCCTCAACAAGCGAACCTTTCAACATATCGTTGCCCTCGAAAACCTCAACCTGCTTGTACTCGCCGCAACGCTGTGCGTAAGCCTGTACCTGTGAGTCGATCATTTCAGCTGTGGGCTGAATCTTGTAGTAAGCGAGTTTGTCGCTTGCGCTGAGTGATGCATCGAACTTGGGAGCAAGAGCAATTTCGAACTCAAAGGTAAAGTCCTTGTCGTTTACCATGTCGATTGCAGCCTGCTGCTCCTCGCTGGGGAGGGGCTCACCCAACATATCTATTTTGTTCTCCTTAATGTACTCGAAAATCTTTGTCTGCAAGAGCTTGTTGATCTCCTCGGCCTTAACAGCTGTTCCATACTGTTTCTTAACGAGGCCCATAGGTACCATACCGGGACGGAAGCCGGGGATGTTGGCCTTCTGACGGATGTTTTTCAACTGTTTCTCAACCAAAGCCGAGTAGTCGGCCTCCTGAATTGTTACAGACAAAAGTGCGCTTGTAGCGTCTTGGTTCTTAAAAGTAAATTCCATATATTTAATTTTTAATAATATACTTAACCCAATTTAGGCTCGCAAAATTACAACATATTGGGGAGATGAGCAAAAAAAATGCTTTTTTTACGCCTCTTTTCCCTAAAAAAGGAACAAAAGAGCCGTTTCGAGGGGCTAATGTAGACAAAAAAAGAGCACGCAAGGTTGCTATTTTACCATTTTGCAAACTTGCGTGCTATTATGAGTGGCAGAAGGCGCCTGCCTAATCTATCTGGAATTCGCGCTTGCGCAACACAAAGTCGCGGCCAAGGTATTTCTCGCGCACGACGGGGTTTTCGGCAAGTACCTCGGGGGTTCCCTCGAAAAGTATTCTACCCTCGAAAAGAAGATAGGCGCGGTCGGTAATACTCAATGTCTCTTGCACGTTGTGGTCGGTAATAAGAATACCTATGTTCTTGTCTTTCAGCTTCCACACAATGTACTGGATATCTTCCACCGCAATGGGGTCGACACCGGCAAAAGGCTCGTCGAGCATAATGAATTTGGGGTCGATTGCAAGGCAACGGGCAATTTCGGTGCGGCGGCGTTCACCACCCGACAGTCGGTCGCCAAGGTTCTTGCGCACCTTCTGCAGGCGGAACTCCTCGATGAGACTTTCCAGCTTCTCCTTCTGGTACTCTTTGGGTTTGTTGGTAAGCTCGAGAACCGACGCGATGTTGTCCTCAACGCTCATCTTGCGGAAAACACTCGCCTCCTGCGCAAGGTAGCCCACGCCAATGCGGGCACGTTTGTAAACAGGGAAGTTTGTAATTTCGGTGTCGTTGAGGTATATTTTGCCATCGTTGGGCACCACAAGGCCGGTGGTCATGTAGAAAGATGTTGTTTTTCCTGCACCATTAGGGCCCAAAAGACCAACAATTTCACCCTGCTTCACATCGAACGACACGTTGTTTACAACGGTTCGTTTTCCGTAGCGTTTCACAAGGTTCTCGGTACGCAACACCATACGCTCGGGAGTACCCACATTTTCAGTTTCTGCAAATGCAACCATTCTATTCAAATTTTACATTAACGTAGCGAAGATAGTGCAAATTTGGCTCACTCCAAACATTTTGCCGCGCTTTTGTGCCCAAAGGCACTGCACAAACAGGGTAAAGCGTTAATTAAATGCCACTTTTACACTTTTTTAGAGAGAAAAGCCGTATCTTCGCAACCTAAAACAAAGAAAGATGTTTTTCCTTAAATCAATAAGCACATTCGGCAGCTATCTCATATTGATGCGCAGAGTATTTGCCCGCCCCGAAAGGTGGAGGATATTCCTGCGCCAGACACTGCACGAGATTTTTCAGCTGGGAATAGACTCAATACCCATCGTGCTGCTTATCTCCTTTTTCATTGGCGCGGTTATATGCATACAGATGAAACTGAACATCGAGAATGCGTGGATGCCCCCCTTCACGGTGGGATACGCCACACGCGAGATTATGTTGCTTGAATTCTCGTCGTCAATAATGTGTCTTATACTTTCGGGCAAGGTGGGTTCGAACATCACATCGGAGATTGGAACAATGCGCGTTACACAGCAGATTGACGCGCTCGAAATTATGGGTGTAAACTCGGCAAGCTTTCTCATTCTCCCCAAAATAGCGGGCCTCACCGCAATGATTCCCATCCTTGTAATCTTCAGCATTGTTGCGGGCATAACAGGAGCGTACGCAATTGGTTATTTCACAGGAATAATGACCCCCGACAACCTCACCTGCGGCCTTCAGTACGAGTTCCAGCAGTGGTACATTTGGTGCAGCATAATAAAAGCCATCTTTTTTGCCTTCATAATAACATCGGTGGCATCGTTCTACGGTTACACGGTTGAGGGAGGCTCGCTCGAGGTGGGCAAGCAGAGCACCGACTCTGTAGTAAGCTGCAGCGTGCTCATTCTTTTTGCCGACATTGTGTTAACCCAACTCCTTATGCAATGATAGAGACAAAGAACATATACAAGAGTTTCGGCGAGCAGACAGTGCTTAACAACATCAACGCCACTTTTGAGAACGGCAAGGCCAATCTCATTATAGGGCAGAGCGGTGCGGGAAAAACCGTGCTTATGAAATGCATTGTGGGACTTTTGGAACCCGACAAGGGAGAAATTCTGTACGACGGACGCAACGCACTCACCTTTAACAAAAAGGAGCGCCGCCTGCTGCGCCGCGAAATGGGAATGCTCTTTCAGAACGCTGCACTTTTCGACTCTATGAGCGTGCTCGAGAATGTGATGTTCCCGCTCGATATGTTTTCAAGCAAGACCTACAACGAGCGCCTCAAGCGTGCCCGTTTCTGCCTGGAGCGCGTAAACCTGCTCGATGCTCAAGACAAAAGCCCCGAGGAGCTGTCGGGCGGTATGCAGAAACGCGCTGCCATTGCCCGTGCAATAGCACTAGAACCAAGCTACCTCTTCTGCGACGAGCCCAATTCGGGCCTCGACCCAAAAACATCGCTCATAATCGACGAGCTCATACACAGCATTACAACCGAGTACAACATCACCACAATTGTGAACACCCACGATATGAACTCGGTAATGAACATTGGCGACCACATAATTTTCCTCGCCGGCGGCGAAATTGAGTGGGAAGGCAGCAAGGACGAAATTCTGCACAGCACAAGCAAGCAACTGAACGATTTTCTCTTTTCGAGCGAAATTCTGCGCAGGGTGGCTGCGGAAAAATTATGACACGAATATAAACAACAGAAGCGCCAATTGGCGCTTCTGTTGTTTATATTGAATACCCTTAAGTACAAGCCTGGGCAACTCCTAAAAAAGAAAATGTTCCATTTCTGCACGCATTTGCCCCCGCCTGATATTTTCGGCTCGTTTTCTTTCGGCCTTTTCCGCCTCACTCTCTTTGCGTACACCCGGCGGTATTACAGTTCCTTTGCAGTCGCAGACAATTTTGTTTTCAGCTGTTTCAATTATCGCATTACAGTTGTTGCGGCTATCGTACACCTTGTTTCCCGGCGCAACCACAATCTTTTCAAGAGCCGGACATTTTTCAAACGCCCCATAAGCAATCTTTGTAACAGCGGTGCCTACAGACACGCTTTTAAGACTCGCACACCCATAGAACGAATGGTCCTGTAATTCAGTAACACTTGCAGGAACTACAAGGTCGGTCAGCCGGGTTCCATTCAGATAGAGGTGCGCACCACTATTCATAGGGTTAGAAACAGTGCTGTTGAAATATATATTGCACCAAGCAGCAAGGTCGCCGATGTGCACTTGCGTAACAGCAATACAATCATAGAAAGCCCTGGCGCCTATTCTTGTAACACTGCTGCCGATAGTCACATTTCTGAGGCTGAAACAAAATGCAAATGCATCCGCACCTATCGTAGTAACACCCTCCCCAATCACCACACTGTTAAGGTTTCTACAATTATCGAACGCGTGCGAGCCTATTTTTTTTACACTGCCAGGGATGGCCACACTTTTGAGCCCGGTGCAATAGCTGAAAACACCGAAGCCCAATGTAGTTACCCCGTTGGGAATTGTAATGTGAGTGAGACTGGCGCAATCGGAAAAGGCATTATCCATTATCGACACCACGCTTTCAGGCAACACAATCTGTTCGAGGCTGGAACAAGAGGAGAAGGCACAAGAAGATATATATTTTACGCTGTTACCCAGAATAACCTCTCTAAGATTTTCGCAGCCAGAAAAAGCACAAGAGCCTATATTTGTTACGCTATTCGGGATTTTCACACTTCTCAGAGACTCGTTTTGCCAAAAAAGCTCTTTCTCAATTTTAACAACCCGATAGCTCTTTTCCTTGTAAGTAATAGACGATGGTATGTCGAACACAGCCCTCTTTTTATCCTTAACCTTGAACGCTGACACTGTCGAGGGGTCGTCCTCGTTCACAGCATACCACAAGCCATCGAACAAGATGTTCTGGCCACAAACTACCGAGCTGCAAAAAAGCAGCAACAAAGCAAGTATTTTACCAAAGAGAATATTTTTCATAGTTCATAAAATCCTGAACAGTTGTCTGCCATCGGCAGCAAAAATACACTTTAATGGCAATTAAACAAAATCCCCGAAAATATTTCTACTTTCGGGGACAAGGGCATTAACGTATGCCTTTTATTTCTGACGAATGAAAATATTCATAGGCACGCCGGTGAATTTCCAACGCTCGCGTATCTTGTTTTCCAGGAAGCGCTTGTATGGGTCGCGCACATACTGCGGCAGGTTGGCAAAGAAGAGGAACGAGGGCACGCGTGTGTCGTGCAACTGCATACAATATTTTATCTTTATATACTTTCCTTTTATCGAAGGGGGAGGATAAGCCTCAATGAGGGGCAGCATCTCCTCGTTGAATTTTGCGGTAGATATCTTTGTCTGTGAATTCTGGTACACCTCTTTTGCAAGTTCCAGCACCTTGAAGACACGCTGTTTTGTAACCGCCGATGTAAAGATTATGGGAAAATCGACAAAGGGCGCAACGCGTTCGCGTATCGCATTCTCAAAGAATTTCTGCACCTTCTCGCTCTTGTCCTCAACAAGGTCCCACTTGTTCACCACCACAACAAGGCTCTTCTGGTTACGCTGTATGATGGAGAAGATGTTGAGGTCCTGCGACTCAATGCCGCGTGTGGCGTCAATCATAAGAATACACACGTCGGAATTTTCAATGGCACGTATCGAGCGGAGCACCGAATAGTACTCGATATCCTCGTTCACCTTGCCTTTTTTACGTATTCCGGCAGTGTCGACAAGATAAAAGTCGAAACCGAATTTTGTGTAACGTGTGAGGATGGAGTCGCGGGTTGTACCGGCAATATTGGTTACAATGTTACGCTCCTCGCCCAAGAACACGTTTATAATTGAGCTTTTGCCGGCGTTGGGGCGGCCCACAACGGCAAAGCGGGGGATATTCTCCTCGGGAGCCTCTTCGGCCTCTTTGGTGAATTTAGAGACAATAAGGTCGAGAAGGTCGCCGGTGCCGCTACCGTTGGCAGCCGATATACAGTGCATGTCGCCAAGGCCCATTGCATAGAACTCGGCTGCGGCATACTGCATTTCATAGGTATCGACCTTGTTGGCTACCACAAGCACAGGCTTTTTAGTGCGGCGCAGCATAGACGCAAGCTCGCTGTCGAGGTCGGTAAGGCCGTTCATCGCGTCAACCACAAAGAGGATGACATCGGCCTCTTCCATTGCCAGAGTAACCTGTTCGCATATTGCCTCCTCGAACACATCGTCGGAGTTACGCACCCACCCGCCGGTGTCAACCAACGAGAATTCCTTTCCGCACCACAAGCAACGGCCGTACTGACGGTCGCGGGTTGTGCCCGCCTCGTCCGATATAATCGCCTGCTTTGTTTCAGTGAGGCGGTTAAAAAGTGTCGACTTTCCCACGTTAGGGCGTCCCACTATCGCTACCAAATTTCCCATAGTCTCTTAATCTTTTTGGTCGTAGCCGAAGCGACGCAGCTGCTTGTTGCTGTTGCGCCAATCCTTGTCTACTTTAACATATATCTCCAAGAATATTTTCTTGTCGAAGAATTTCTCAAGTTCGCGGCGGGCGTCGGTTGCCACGCGTTTAAGGGCTGCTCCCTCGTACCCTATTATAATACCCTTCTGCGAGTCGCGCTCCACATATATGATCGATTTTATATATATGCTGCCCTCTTTCTCTTTGAAATACTCACACTCGGCCTCGCATACATAGGGTATCTCCTTGTCGTAATGCAAAAGGATTTTCTCTCTTATTATTTCGGTTACAAAGAAACGGGCGGGCTTGTCGGTGAGCTGGTCCTTGTCGAAGTAAGGGGGCGAGGGAGGGAGAAGCTCCATAATGCGCTTCATCACCACATCTACGCCGAATTTCGCCATTGCAGAAATGGGCATAATCTCGGCCTCGGGCAAGATTTCGTGCCACAATTCTACTTTTTTAATGAGCTCCTGCTGGTTGGCCAGGTCAATCTTGTTTATAAGTACAATTATGGGCACGTCGAGCTTGCGCACCTCGTCGATGAACTCACTGTTCTTTTCGGGTGTCTCCACCATATCGGTTACATAGAGCAGGACATCGGCATCACGAAGAGCCGAACGCGAAAAGCGCAACATTGCCTCTTGCAGCTTGTAGTTGGGCTTCAACACTCCGGGAGTGTCGGAAAACACAATCTGCGCATCGTCGGTATTGAGTATTCCCATTATACGATGGCGTGTTGTCTGCGCCTTGAAGGTGGCAATGGATATACGCTCGCCCACAAGGAGGTTCATAAGTGTGGATTTTCCCACATTGGGGTTACCCACAATATTCACAAAGCCTGCTTTATGCATAGGATTTTTTGAGTGAGTGTTTTTAAGGGTTACAAGCAAGAAAAAACGCACCGCCTGTAAAAGGCAAGGTGCGTTTCTACTTTGTTAGAAAATTTTCCGCACCGACCACACGGGGGCACGGTTAAGGTTATCTTAGATAGCGGCCTCTTTCTCGATAGCCAATTTACCTCTGTAATAACCACACGCACCACATACAGTGTGATATACGTGCCACTCGCCACAGTTGGGGCATATTGCCAATGTAGGAGCTACTGCCTTGTCGTGAGTTCTTCTCTTGGCAGTTCTAGTCTTTGATTGTCTTCTTTTAGGATGTGCCATTGTTCTAACTTTTTAATTATCTTCTTCTATTTGTATATTCTTCAAACTTTCCCAGCGGGGATCTATTGCAAAGGGAGCGTCATCGCCTTCGTTGCCTGTAGGCTCGTCGTCATTCTCGCAAGGAGAGTGCTTCTTGAGTTTGTTTGCCATATCCCTGTTGCACTTGCCGGGGGCGTGCACTCGCTTCATGGGCAATGCCAGCACTATAAACTCGTACAAGTACCAGGCAATGTTAAAATCGCCGTCCTGTTCGGGTACCACAACAATGTCGCCCTCGTCGGCATACTCCTCGCCGAGCTTCACGCGCAGGCTGTTGGCCGTTTCAACGTCTATTTCAAGGTCGTCGAGGCAGCGGTCGCAAGGCACCACCACTGTTCCTGCAAGCGAGAAGGTAAAATCGAATATGTCGCGGCTCTTTTTCACCGCCACCGTGGCTCTTACATTTCCTTTCTGGAACTCCTCGCCCTCAATGTCTCCGAAGAAAGCGTTGTCAAGGTGAAATTCCA
Source organism: Bacteroidaceae bacterium (assembly GCA_045636125.1). Classification (GTDB taxonomy): domain Bacteria; phylum Bacteroidota; class Bacteroidia; order Bacteroidales; family Bacteroidaceae; genus HGM04593. The sequence continues at coordinate 2,318 of JAZTWX010000007.1, read as the reverse complement.
GGTTAAGCTCTGCCTTCAAACCTTTAAGGTCAACATTGTATTTATCAAATCTTCCCATCGCAACAAAATATCAACAATTTAACAATATTAACTGCCAAAAGCAGTGCCTTTTATCCGTATTACCCGAATTTAGGCCACAAAGATACAATAAAAATTTGTTTCCTACACCTTATTTGAAGAAAATCTTTATTTTTTTAATTCCAAACGGAATGTAGTGCCCTTGCCCGGAGCCGATTTCTTCACAAAAATGCGTCCTTTGTGGTACTCCTCGGCAATTCTCTTGGCAAGCGACAGGCCCAGCCCCCAACCACGTTTCTTGGTTGTGTAGCCCGGCTCGAACACCTGCTTGTGTTTTGTGCGCGCAATTCCCTTGCCAGTGTCGGCAACATCAATGGTGGCATAATCCTCGTTCTGGGCAATGGTTATTGTTATTTCGCCTGCCCCGTCCATAGCGTCGATTGCATTTTTGCAAAGGTTCTCTATCACCCACTCAATGAGCGGGGCGTTCATGCGCACCGGTAGCGGGCGTTTGGGGTAATTGGTTGTATAGACCACCTGTGCTGGGCTGCGACGCTTCACATACTCCACAGCACGGTTCACAACCTCCACAATATCCTCGGCAACAGGCTCGGGAAGAGAACCTATTTTTGAAAAACGCTCGGCAACACGCTGCAAACGGGCGACATCGCGCTCCATTTCGGGCAGAAGTTCATCGGTGGGGTATTTTTCTTTCAGCACGGCAGTCCACGCCATAAGCGAGGAGATGGGAGTCCCCAGCTGGTGGGCCGTCTCTTTTGAAAGCCCCACCCACACCTTGTTCTGTTCGGCACGCTTTGAGCTGAGTATGGCAAAAAAGCACACTGCAAAGAAGAGCAGCACCACAAGCAGCTGCACATAAGGGTAATAGGCCAACTGTTTGAGGATAAGCGAGTCGGAGTAACACACCTCAAGATAGTCGCCGCCGAGGTCTATGCGCACAATCTGTTTTTTCAGGCGCATATCGGATACCAGCTCCATAAGCACGGCAAGCGTGTCGGCACCCTGCGCAATTTCAATATTGCGGTGCTGTGTTATTGCCCCGCTGCTGTTTGTTACCACCACCGGTATTGTGGTGTTACCGTTGAGCACGGCGAGCACAAGCCCAAGATCGGTCTTTTCGTCGGCTTTGTTGAGGGAGTTCATCGCCTCGGCCCATATATTCATTTTCTTCTCCTCCTCGGCTTTCAGGTCGGTTACAAGCGAGTGGGATATTATGAGCGACGCTGCTGCAATAACGGCAGCAACCAGCACAAGCACTATTTTTACGTTTCTAAAATTACTGAACCATTTCATTTTCATCGTATTTACACATTTAATAAACGTAACTTTTGTTTATTTATTATAAAGAATGGCAAAAAGCAAGGGCTCAGTAGAAATTACCATAGATAATGAAGGCAACAGGGCTATGTGGTATAAAAGAAAAAGAGTCCCAAACTTATGTTTAGAACTCTTAATAAAAGTGGCGATGGCAGTGCGGAGCCACAGCACTGCTTGCGACGACGGGAATATTCGTGCTAACGAGAGCAGAGGATAAATTTATTTATACTATGCCGAGTGCAGGCGAATATCGATAAAATCAACTTTAGCTTCCCAAAGGAGTTCATCGCCCAAGGAAAGTGCAAAAAGAACAACAAAAAAAGAGGAACTCTTCTAAAAGAATTCCTCTTTATAAAAAGTGGCGATGACCTACTCTCCCACAAAGCTCGTGCAAACGAGAGCAAAAGGCAAATTCAGGATCAACCCCAAAAGTTGAGGGGTAAAAATATAGCTGGTGCCCCAATTATGTTTTTTACAAATTTGCCTTCATATTTTAGCGATAAGCATTGAATCTTTTATAAACGTGCGATTTAATTTCTCGGTAGCCCGTGAGCTTTTCTTGCTTTAATGGCTGTTTTATTCCCTTCTTTTCGTGCGACGAAAAGAAGCAAAAGGCTCGGCACGCGAGAAAAAATAGTCGCGAGCATTCTTTGCTCATTTCGGCAGGCTCCATTCGGTCGAACGCTCGCTTGCCACTCGACACTTCAAGTAATTTAAGGGGTGCTCCGTAACTCGCTCCGCGCGGATATGTAAGAAAAAATATACCCGCGCTGCGCTCAAACATACTCACACAATGGCCCTTAAATTACTCGGTGTCTCCCTCAATTTTTAACGGTGCCGGGTTTCGCCGTTGGCGACGAATTACTTTTGCTATTGTTTTCTCATTGTGAAATTCATTGCTTCATTGATGCGCATTAAGCTTTTAGGGTAACGGGCGTCAGTATTTTGGGGAAATGTGCGAG
>JAZTWX010000006.1:0-29824 GCA_045636125.1 Bacteroidaceae bacterium | reverse complement strand
TAAAAATTTCCCAAATAAACAATAGCTATTCCAATGTTTATCAATGGAATAGCTATATTTTTATTATCATATGTCAATTTGAACGCTGAACTGATAAAATGAAGAAGGGTAACCCAATTTTACTTTTGGGTCACCCTCTTTGTTATATTCAAGAACTTTCTTTTTTGCAGAATCCTTCTTGCCGCTATTTATTACATAAATTCCAGCCATGGCAAGCAGCGCCGCCCACAAGTAACGCCAATAAAAAGGCTCGGCAAGGCACCAGCACGACGACAACGCCCCCACCACCGGGATAAGAGAATTGAATATCGCCACCTTACCCACAGGGTTGCAGCTTATCAGTTTATTATAGAGCATAAAGCCCATTGTAGAAATTCCCACAAGCAGCAGCAATATCACACACCCCACAGGTGTAACGGCCGGTAACACGGCGCCCGCCAAAAGACTCGGCACCGCAAGCAGCACCCCACCAATCGCAAGGCTGTAACCGGTAGCAACAAACACATCGGCGCGGCGGGCAAGACCACGGGTGAGCAACCCCGAAAAGGCCGCACAAAGAGCGTTAAGTATTATCATTCCGTCGCCCATAAACGTAAACGCCCCACTCTCTCCACCACCTACATTAAGCGCCAGAATACCCGAAAAACCAAGCGCGCAACCCAGAATCTTGCGCAACGTAAGCCTGTCGCTCTTGAAGAAAAGGCAGGCAAGCAGCACAAGAATAAACACCCCCGACGAGTTTAGCACCGCAGCGCGCGCACCCGCACTGTTCGAAAGGCCTATATAGAAAAAGGCATAATGCAAGGCCGTGTTCAAAAAGCCATAGAAAGCAATGTAACACCAACCACCCACGCCATCAACCGCAAAATTCCTTCGTGTAGCACGCGCTATAGCAAGCACAATAAGCCCCGCAAGCGTGAAACGCACGCCCGCGAAAAGCATCTTTTCGCCTGTCATCGACTGCCCGATACCAAACTCCTCGAACCCGAGTTTTATCAGCGGGTAGGCCCAGCCCCACGCCACGGCGGCCGCCAGCGCAAACACTGCCACCCACAACGGCCGCTGAAAAACACTCCTCTTTTCAAGCTCCATAAGCACCAAAGCTGCGCAAACAGCCCATTACTTGAAATATTTCAAATTATCGAAACAGGGTTTCAGTTCACCCCGTTCAATTTTGTGAATAATTTCCACCACGCGGTCGTTCATTGGCGTGGGGCAACCCACCTTACGGCCAAATTCCGACACCGCGCCATTTATGGCATCCACCTCGGTTAACTTGCCTTTTTCAAGATCCTGTAACATACTCGCCTTCAGCTTCGCGTGTTTGCGTATCGCAATGGGAATTATAAAGAAAGAGAATGCGCGCTTAAAGGGGTTGCTGTAATCGAGCAATTTCACAATATCCTTTCCCTGAACAGGCTCAATGCGTATGCCACCCGCAGCACAGACATCAATACACTCCTTTATCAGCAACTGCACCACACGACGCGACTCACGAGGCCCCGCCGCCTGACCGAAAGTACAGCCAAGCACAGCGCTCATTCCCGAAAAAGCCGCATTTATGAGCAATTTACTCCAGCGCGTGCCAATGAAATTCTCCTCAACATCCACCGTGCCCATGAGCTCAAGCAACTCTTTCACCTTAGCAAAGTGCCTGCTGCGGTTGCCCGACAACGCACCAAGTGAAAAAGAGAGAGCATCGGGCTCACTGGTGAGTTCACACACGCCCGGGCCCTGCATTGTAGCACCCCAAGCAACGGTAGAGCCCAACACACGCTCCTCGCCAAGCACAGAGGCCAACTGCACCTCGGGCAAGCCGTTCTGAAAGGTAACAAGCACACCGTCGGCAGCTAGGAAACCTTTAAGCATCTGCACCACCTCGGCATTATGTTGCTGCTTGGTCATAAGGAATACAATGTCGTACACCCCGTTCATCTCGTCGGGAGTATAAGCGACCACAGGCTGCTCAAACTGCATTGTACCAACCACACGGGCACCTTTTTCATTAAGAGCCTCAACGTGTTTCCTGTTACGGTTAATCAACTCCACAGGCACACCGGCCTTGCTTATGAACGCTCCCAGTATAGTGCCCAGCGAACCGGCACCATATATAGCTACTCTCATAAAAAACTTTCAGTAAAATAATTTACAATATACCTTATTTAATAATAACCATCGTTGCTCCGAAGCCATACTTCTGGAACGAGGCATCCTGCGATATACAACGCGGATATTTGCGGCGCAACTCCTGCGAAATAGCATTGCGCAACACGCCCTCGCCCTTGCCGTGAATAAACACTATGCGTTTGTTCTTCTCCTTTATATGTTCATCGATAGTTTTGCGCACCACGTCGAGCTGATAGTTCAGAATCTCAAAACTATTCATCCCGGCAGTTGTCTCCAGCAACTCATCTATGTGTAAATCAACTTCAAGAATGTCGCCACCCTTCGCAGGCTTTTCAACGGGAGCCTTGCGCGCAGGAGCATCGGCCTTTCTCCTTTCGAGGATGGCATTCTGCAGCTCCTGAGCGTCAGCAAAAATCTCTTTCACAGGCTTGTCGTCGGTAACAAGCGGAAAGAGCAACGCCCCTTCGTCAAAATAGGGGTTCTGCACAAAAAGATGCAGTTTATAGAATTTAACGGTATCTATGCGACGTTCAACATTCATTGCAGCCTTTGGTGCAAACGGCTTACCCTCCTTGAAAGGCATAAGCTGCACACAAACGCGCTCAATGTCGTTCAGTTCCTCGCGCCCGAACTCCTCGATAAACATCTTTGAGTTAGGCTCCAGAATACCCGTCGCGCGCATCTGCCAACTACGCCCCATCACCTGGTGATAAGCAAAATAACATTTGTAGTTACTGTCGTTTATAATATACGCCTCGAAACGTGTGTTCGATATCGACTTTTCGTCCATTGGCAAAAAAGCCAGCAGCAAATTCAGGCGCTCGCCGTCGGGACGTTCCATGGGGCGGTACGACACGATGGGCTCCGCTTCGGGCTCCTTTTCGGCTGCAATAGGCTGCGAACGCTTTTTCACCTCAGCCTCCTTCTCCTTTTGCGCATTGGTCTTTTTAGAAAAATTATATTCGTTGGTCTCCACCGCCACGCAGTGGCTCATCTGCATTGGAATTTCAAAGCCATCCTCGCCCTCAACAAGAACAATATCCTTGCCGCGAAAGCCTGTAACCACTCCACCGCCGCGTTCATATATAAAACGCACCTTGTCTCCTATCTTCATTTTATAATCTTTTTAGTTTCACTGCGCGAATATACTAAAAGAGAAGCTATAAAGCAATTTCGGGCAGCCACAAAAACAGAGCAGGCACCTACCGCGTGGTAAGCGCCTGCCATTATCCATAAAAGAAAATTCTATTAGTAAGCAAACAAAGGATACTCGGCCATTGTCTCGTTAACCTTGCGGCGAACAGCAGCAATTACCTTCTCATCCTCGGGAGCGTTAAGAACAGTCTCAATCATCTCGGCAATGAAAGGCATCATATCGTCCTTCACGCCACGGGTTGTGATAGCGGGTGTACCCAAGCGGATACCCGATGTCTGGAACGCACTACGGCTGTCAAAGGGAACCATGTTCTTGTTGGCAGTAATATCGGCAGCAACAAGAGCCTTCTCGGCAACCTTACCGGTGAGATCGGGGTATTTGCTACGCAAGTCAACAAGCATAGAGTGGTTGTCGGTACCACCTGAAACAATACCGAATCCACGGTCCATAAGTTCCTGGGCAAGGGTAGCAGCATTCAACTGCACCTGCGCCTGATACTCCTTGAATTCAGGCTGCAGAGCCTCGCCGAAAGCAACAGCTTTAGCAGCAATAACGTGCTCCAGAGGACCACCCTGAATACCGGGGAACACAGCAGAGTCGAGCAACTGCGACATCATCTTAACCTCGCCTTTGGGAGTTGTTTTACCCCAGGGGTTAGGGAAGTCCTTGCCCAAAAGGATTACACCACCACGGGGGCCGCGCAAAGTCTTGTGGGTTGTAGAGGTTACGATGTGAGCATACTTCAAGGGGTTGTCGAGCAAACCTGCAGCAATGAGACCTGCGGGGTGAGCCATATCAACCATGAGGATAGCGCCTACCTTGTCGGCAATCTCACGCATACGCTTGTAGTCCCACTCACGAGAGTAAGCCGAGCCACCACCGATAATCATTTTGGGACGCTCACGCAAAGCAACCTCCTCCATCTGGTCGTAATCTACACGGCCTGTTTCGGGGTTGAGGTTATACTCGCAGGGAGTGTAAATGAGGCCCGATGTATTTACAGCCGAACCGTGTGAAAGGTGACCACCGTGAGCAAGGTTCAATCCCATGAACTTGTCACCGGGCTCGAGCACTGCAAGGAACACTGCCGCGTTGGCCTGTGCACCCGAGTGAGGCTGTACATTCACCCACTCTGCACCGAAAAGCTCTTTCAGGCGCTCGCGAGCTATATCCTCAACAATATCGACCACCTCGCAACCACCATAATAACGTTTCGAGGGGTAACCCTCGGCATATTTATTTGTGAGGCAAGAACCCATAGCCTGCATCACCTCATTACTTACAAAGTTCTCCGACGCAATCAACTCAATACCTTTGAGCTGACGGCGATTCTCCATTTCAATCAACTGAAAAATTCTGCTGTCGCGTTTCATAGTCTTATATTTCAATATTTTTATTCCTATTTTTTAATTTTAGGGTGCAAATGTAGTCAAATATCTGATAAACGCAGAAATTATTTCAAAAATATTATCAACAAATTAAAAATTAAACCATTAAACAGAATATTTCGCGCCACGCCCACAAGAAACGGCACAAAAGGGCATAAAAAAAGAGGCCGAAGCCTCTTTTTCTATAAATAAACTATCGATTATTCCGCTTTTGCACGGCGAATACCGCGTTTTTTGGGTGCGGGAGCCTCGGGCTGCACAACCTGTACGCCTGCAAGCTCGGGGTCAATCATAATGCGACCGCAGTTCTCGCAAACGATAATTTTCTTGCGCATACGGATATCGAGCTGACGCTGCGAAGGAATCTTGTTGAAGCAACCGGCACAAGCATCACGCTCAACATATACAATACCCAAGCCGTTGCGTGTGCTCTTGCGGATACGCTTGAAAGAAGCGAGCAAACGGGGCTCGATGAGCTGCTCAAGGTTGTGAGCCTGCTCACGCAATTTCTCCTCCTCGGCCTTTGTCTCGGTAACAATCTCCTCGAGCTCGTTCTTCTTCATTTCAAGGTCTTTCTTACGCTCCTCAAGCATATTCTGCGACTTCTCGAGTTCCTCGTTCTTGTTTCTCTCCTGGTTCTTGGCCTCGGCAATCTTCTTCTCGTCGTGCTCAATAACAAGGTTGTTGTACTCAATCTCCTTGTTCAAGAGGTCGAACTCGCGGTTGTTGCGAACGTTGTTCTGGTCGGCAGTGTATTTCTCGATGTTCTTTTTAGCCTTCTCCATCTCCTCGCGGAAAGCTACCAAGTTCTCGCGCACAGCCTTAATATCGTTTGTAATGTTCTCTATACGTGTTCCGAGGCCCACAATCTCATCCTCAAGGTCCTTAACCTCCAAAGGAAGCTCACCACGGAGGATTTTAATCTTGTCAATCTCCGACAGAATTGTCTGCAACTCGTAAAGGGTTTTCAATTTCTCTTCCACTGTCCACTCAGCGGGATCTTTTTTAGTCATTGTCATAATTATTTAAGTTTATAGTTATTTACAAATAGTTCACAGGGTTAGTGTCAAGCGCTGTAATTTTCACGGGAACACCGGGGTGCGCAGCTTCTATAATCTCCTTGAAAATATCCATCGTGTAACGCTCGCTCTCGTAGTGACCGATAGCCGCCACCACCATCTTCCCGGTGTAGGAAAAGAGGTCGTGGTAACGCACCTCGCCTGTGAGATAAAGGTCGGCACCCGCAGCAAGCGCAGCCTGTGCAAACGAGCCTCCCGCCCCACCGCACAATGCAACCTTTTTCACCTTGCGGCCAAGCAGAGCTGTATGCTTCACGCAACCCGTGCCAAAAGCCTCCTTAACCTTCGTAAGGAAAGAGAACTCGTCGGCAGCCTCGGGCAACTCACCCACGACACCTGTGCCCACGCTCTCCCAAGCATTGGCAAGGGAGTAGAAATCGTATGCAGGCTCTTCGTAAGGGTGCGCGGCAAGCAACGCTTTTGTCACACGGCTTTTAAGATACGAAGGCAAAATTGTATCTATGCGTATTTCCTCCTCCTTGTGAAGCTCGCCCACCGTGCCGCAGAAAGGGTTCGTGCCCTCGCCTGCACGGAAAGTTCCATAGCCCGCCACATTGTAGCTGCACGAATCGTAAGCACCAATATTACCGCAACCCGCAGCAAAAAGCGCATCGCGCACAGCATCGGCAGCCGCCACGGGAACATAAACCGAGAGCTTGAGCAGCGCATTCTCTTTGGGAACAAGAATTTTCACATTCTCAAGCCCCAGTTTCTGCGCAATGCGGTAGTTAACACCGCCGGGAGCATTGTCAATATTGGTGTGAGCCGAATATATCGATACACCATTCTGCAACGCCTTCATTACACAGCGCTCAACGTACGTTGCACCTGTAATTCTTTTAAGAGGAGAAAAAATGAGGGGATGATGCGACACAATGAGGTTGCACCCCGACGCAACAGCCTCATCAACGATATCCTCTGTTACATCAAGACACAATAAAACCCCTGTAATTTCCGCATCTGTTAATCCAATTTGCATTCCGGCATTATCGAAACCATCCTGCAACGGCAGAGGCGCGAACATTTCAAGGGCAGTCGCTATCTCTTTTACTTTAGCCAATTATAGAAAATGTTACACAAGGGCACGCCTTGCATTTGTTCTGCAAAGGTAATATTATTTTTTCATTTTGCAAACAACTGCCGGCAAGATAACTGCCGCACAGCAAAAAAAAGGATGGCTGCGACACCCTTTCAATAGCCGAATTCCAAAGTGCAATCCCGTTCGTTGAATTTCACTCCATCGCACTCAATGAAACGCTTCAACACCCCGTTGCGCGACAGTTCTTCAACCGTGCCGCAATGCACCGCGCCACCATCGACCAACCACAGGCCGCCCGCCACGCGCATAGCAAGCTCAACATCGTGAGTAGACACAAGCACAGCCTTGTTCATTTCGGCCGCCAGCTTTTTAAGGAGAGTAAAAAGCGCCACCTTGCTCCCGAAATCGAGAAAAGCAGTGGGCTCGTCGAGCATAATAACAGGCGTTTCCTGCGCAAGCGCCTTTGCAATCATACATTTCTGCCGCTCGCCGTCGCTCAACGACAACACGCGCCTTTCGGCAATAGAGCCTATCCCCACAGCCTCAATAGCCCACTCCACACGCTCTTTGTCGGCCGCGCGCAGGTGGCCCACAAAATTAGTATAAGGAGAGCGCCCAAGCGCCACAAGCTCACGCACGGTGAGGTTAAGGGCTGCGTTATTTTCGGTAAGCACCACAGCAATGAGCTTCGACAGACGCACGGCCGACATTCCACCGGCAGGCTCGCCACAGTACAAAATTTCGCCCGCAAGCGGCTGCTGATAGCCCGCAAGCGTGCGCAACAGAGTAGACTTCCCCGCTCCGTTCCTGCCCACAAGCGCCACAAAGTCGCCCGCAGCAAGCGTTGCGTCTATATGAGAGGCGACAGGGTACGCCTTGTACCCTATCGCCACATCTTTCAATTCTATCACACGGTGCATAAGCCGTTTATCTATACTCCATCCACTCGTTGAGTGTGTCGAGCAACTCCTTTTTCTTATCCTCGGGGAGGTTCGCAATACGCGCAGTGTGGCTGCCATCGGGCACAGTGTATATCTTCACGTTTTTCTTGCCACGCTCGCCCAACCAAGTAACACCGCTTGCAGTCCAGGGGTCCCACTCGCCGTAAACAAAGATTGCCTTGGGGTCATTCTCGGTGTAGAAATCGGTAACCTTGCGATGGTTGGTATCATCGAATACAACATCCTTGAACTCTGCGGGCAACATAACCTTTTTCAAGTACCCCTTCACATCGGCAGGGTTGAGATATTTCACAAAGGGGTCGGTATTATAACCATAGTAACCGAAATCCTTCACAGCCTGAACAAAGAACGAACCAATCTCGGTTGTTGCCGAAAAATAGCTGGGGTCACACATTCTCACAAGATAATCGAACACAACCTCGTCGCTTGCATCGGCCGCAGGAATATCCTCCACGGGAGAGCCCCACTGCCAGAACGAGAACTGATATTCGAGAACGCAAAGGTCGTAAATCTCGCTTGCAGGCACACGGAAAGCATAGCCCTTTTTAGCACAATGGGCATCGAAGAGGGGCATAAGCTGCTCTTTACGCTCGAAAAGCAAATACTGGAAATCCCTCACAGCATCGCGCTTTGCTTTTGTCGACACACGCTCAAGGAACGACTCGTGGCGGCCATCCTCAACCGAATAGCTCAGAGGGCCCACATAAGGCACCGACACATCGACATCCTCGGGGTAATATGCACGGAAGAACATAGATGTAGAACCACCCTTGCTGATACCGGTTGTAGCCCATTTCTTAGTATAGAACTTCTTGAAACTTGTTATGATATTATGATAGTCCACCATAGAATTTGCAATTGTAAGATACTCCCAATTGCAAGGCTTAGGCATTGAACCCGAGAAATAACGGTACTCCACAAAAAGAATGTTTGCATCCATAATTTTTGTAAGCTCCTCCATATATCCGGGGCGGGTGAAAGCATAATCACCGCCATAACCCTCGGTAACAACCACCACAGGGCGGTCCCAACCACGGTGACCCAGCATCACACGCTGCTCAAAAGTACCTTTCGACTCATCACCCGGCACCAGCTGCTGGGTAAATTTCATCAGATAGTAGTCGCGCAAGGTATCGGTCTTCTCAATACTCTCATAGCTTGCGACAGCCGCAATCTTCTTTAACATAGCCTCAACCTCGGCATTCTGTGCAAAGAGCGCAAAGGGAAGCATCAATAACAAAACGAAAACTGAAAATTTCTTGAACATAATCTATTTTTATTACAATTCATCCACGTTTGTGTGCCGCAGCACAAATTAAGGCAAATTTACACATTTTTTGCGTTACCACACAACCGATTGGAAGAAAATTTGCAAAACAAAAAGCGGAGCAGTGCACACGCACCGCTCCGCCGTTATTATTACAAGGAAAATGTATTACTTAGCAACCTTCTCCAAACGCTTCAAGATAATGAAGATGAATGCAGCCGCCATGAGACAGATTCCAATGAGAACACCCCAAACAACAGTCAAGGGAGCGCCCCACATAAGCGAGGGAATTGCCACAAGGAAGTTACCGAGAGCGGTAGCCACAAACCAGCCACCCATCATCATACCTGCGTATTTGGGAGGAGCAACCTTTGTTACAAAAGAGATACCGATGGGAGAGAGCAAAAGCTCGGCAAATGTAAGCACAAGGTAGGTCGAAATCAACCAGTTGGGCGACACGTTAGCCATATGCACAGGGTTGCCAAGAGCATCGAACTCGGGAGTGGGAAGACCAATTGAACCGGCAGTGAGCAACAGGTAAGCAACACCTGCAACCAACATACCGAGACCTATCTTCATGGGTGAAGAAGGCTCTTTACCCTTCTTTGCAAGCGCACCGAAGATTGCAATTGAAACAGGAGTCAACGCCACAACAAAGCAAGCATTGAACTGCTGGAAGATGGGAGCGCTCACCTCTGTAACAGCGGGGAGTGAATAATATTTGTAAACCAAGCCACCGATAGCAGCAAGAACCACAGCCGCAGCAATACCCTTTGCCTTTGCAGTCTTGTTCTGGAAAATACCGAAGAGGCCATATACAATGAAAATGGCAAGAACAAGGTTCACAACATCAAACGCCATGCTCTGGATACCTGTTGAGCTTGTAGCAGTGTAGTCACGTGCAAAGAATGTGAGAGTTGAACCATTCTGGTGGAAAGCCATCCAGAAGAAGATAACCACAGCAAACACAAGACACAAGCAAACGATGCGCTCTTTTGTCTCGGCAGGAGTAAGCTCCTTCACGTTAGTATCGGCAGCCGCAGTAGCATTGTTTCTGTCGGCGTGTTTGAAAGTACTGCGGAAAGCATAGTAGATAGCAATTGAAACCACAAGCGACAAACAAGCAACACCAAATGCGAAGTGATAAGAATCGGCCTCGCTCACACCAAGTGAAGTCTGTGCCCATTTCATAATCTCAATAGCAGCGGTAGGAGCGAACATAGCACCAATGTTGATAGCCATATAGAACACACTGAAACCAGAGTCGCGCTTGCTTGCATACTGGGGATCGTTGTAAAGGTTACCCACCATCACCTGCAAGTTACCCTTGAACAAACCTGTACCAAGAGAGATGAGCAGAAGCGCACCGGCCATAGCAGCAATGGCAACCACGTTTGAACCCAAAGGCAATGCAAGGAACACATAACCCAGGAACATAATGGTAATACCAATTGTTACCATCTTACCATAACCGAACTTGTCGGCAGCCATACCGCCGAAAAGAGGCATAAAGTAAACAAAGCCCAAGAAAGCCGAATAAATTGAACCCGCCACAGCACTCGAGAAACCGAAATTCGCCTGGAGGAACATCACAAACACAGCCAACATAGTGTAGTAGCCGAAACGCTCACCCGTGTTGGCCAAAGCCAAGGCATACAAGCCTTTTGGTTGTCCTTCGAACATAAATTAAAAGTTTAGAGTTAATAAATAAAATCGTCCAATAAACACCCGCTGCGCCACGCCACTATGTGTCGCCGGCAAAGCAAGAGGTTGTAAACAGCCGGACACCGCCGGCCTTACAAACTGCAAATATAATAAAAATTATTCTTAATATGAAAATTAAAACTTGTACAAAAACTCCACACAATCTATTTTAACAACATTACAAGAACCGTTAAAACGCAGCAGAACAGCAGCGAATAGCACAGCTGCAACACCCAACATTACACTATTCGCAACATTATACAAATAAACTTAAACAACCAATTATGAGAAATTTACAAATTTTCTACCAAAAAGATTGCCCGCATTGCAGGAAGGCATTCAAATTCATCGACGAACTAAAGGAAGAAAACGACCTTTACCGCGTAATTGAACCCCGTTTTATTGAAGAAACTTTAGAGGTGGACTACGCCGACCTGTTCGATTATTTTCTCGTGCCCACATTCTACATCGACGAAAAGAAAGTGCACGAAGGTGCAGTGAGCAAAGAGCTGGTTCGAAAAATTCTCGACAGCACACTGCAGGACGAATGACACCCGTTCACCTTTACAGCACAACATTTTAACCACGGCGCGTTAAAGCAACACCGCAACAACAAGCAACAACCCCGAGCGAAAAGTGCATCTAAATTTTGCCTTTTCGCTCGGTTTATATTATCTTCGCACAATAATAGAATAATAATATAAAATAACATACACAATTATGAGCGACCAACGTTATATGATGCGCGGTGTATCGGCATCGAAAGAAGATGTCCATAACGCGATAAAGAACATCGACAAAGGCCTTTTCCCCAAGGCATTCTGCAAAATCATCCCCGACATTCTGGGCGGCGACCCCGAATACTGCAACATTATGCACGCCGACGGCGCAGGCACAAAATCGTCTCTCGCCTACCTCTATTGGAAAGAGACCGGCGACATTTCGGTGTGGAAAGGCATTGCACAGGATGCACTCATTATGAACATCGACGACCTCTTGTGCGTCGGAGCAACCGACAACATCCTCGTGTCATCAACCATCGGCCGCAACAAGTTGCTCGTTCCCGGCGAGGTAATTTCGGCCATCATCAACGGTACCGACGAACTCCTTGCCGAGCTGCGCGAGATGGGCGTGGGCGTATATGCCACAGGCGGCGAGACAGCCGATGTAGGCGACCTCGTACGCACCATCATTGTCGACAGCACCGTAACCTGCCGCATGAAGCGCAGCGATGTAATAGACAACGCCAATATTGCAGCCGGCGATGTAATTGTGGGTATGGCATCTTACGGCCAGGCAACCTACGAGAAAGAGTACAACGGCGGTATGGGAAGTAACGGCCTCACATCGGCCCGTCACGATGTATTCAGCAAATACCTTGCCGAGAAATACCCCGAGAGCTACGACAAGGCAGTGCCCGCCGAGCTCATCTACTCGGGCGGCCTCAAGCTCACCGACGAGGTTGAGAACTCACCCATCGATGCAGGCAAGCTCGTGCTCTCCCCCACCCGCACATACGCTCCCATCGTAAAGAAGATGCTCGACGCATTGCGCCCGCAGATTCACGGCATGGTACACTGCTCGGGCGGTGCACAGACCAAAGTAATGCACTTTGTAGAGAACAAACGAGTGATAAAGGACAACCTCTTCCCCATCCCTCCCCTCTTCAGGACCATCAAGGAGCAGAGCGGAACCGACTGGGCCGAAATGTACAAGGTGTTCAATATGGGACACCGTCTCGAGGTGTATGTCAAACCCGAGTACGCCGAAGAGATCATCGCCATAAGCAAGAGCTTCGGTGTAGACGCACAGATAATCGGTCGTGTGGAGGCTGCCGAAAAGAACGAACTTATCATTGAAAGCCCCTACGGCACATTCAAATACTAAAATGGAGAACGAGAATTCACTTTTAAGCAAGCTCAACGACCTTGAGGCACGTTTCCAGGAGGTGTCGACACTCATAACCGACCCCGCCGTGGTAGCCGATATGCGCCGTTTTGTGAAGCTCAATAAAGAATACCGCGAGCTCGAAGAGATTCTCGCCGCCCGCAAGAAATACATCGGGCTGCTCACCTCTCAGCGCGAGGCAAAAGACCTCCTGATGAACGAAAGCGACCCCGAACTGCGCGAAATGGCACGCGAGGAGCTCGAAATGTGCGAAAAGGAGATACCCGTCATTGAGGAAGAGATAAAGCTCCTGCTCATCCCCGCCGACCCGCAGGACGAAAAAAACGCCATACTCGAAATACGTGGCGGCACAGGCGGCGACGAGGCAGCCATCTTCGCAGGCGACCTTTTCCGCATGTACAGCAAGTACTGCGAGAGCAAAGGCTGGCGCCTCGAGGTGTCGAGCTGCAGCGAAGGCACATCGGGCGGTTACAAGGAGATTATCTGCACCGTAACCGGCGACAAGGTATACGGCACGCTCAAATACGAGTCGGGCGTACACCGCGTGCAGCGCGTTCCCGCCACCGAGACACAGGGCCGCGTGCACACATCGGCCGCATCGGTAGCCGTGCTCCCCGAAGCCGAAGCATTCGATGTTGAAATCACCGAAAGCGCAATCAAATGGGACACCTTCCGCTCAAGCGGCGCCGGTGGCCAGAACGTGAACAAAGTAGAGTCGGGCGTGCGTTTGCGCTACCCCTGGCTCAACCCCGAAACCAACCAGGTTGAAGAGATACTCATAGAGTGTACCGAGACGCGCGACCAGCCCAAGAACAAAGAGCGCGCCCTCGCCCGCTTGCGCACCCTCATATACGACCGCGAGCACCAGCGTTACGCCGACGACATTGCAAGCAAACGCAAAACAATGGTATCCACCGGCGACCGCTCGGCCAAGATACGTACCTACAACTATCCCCAGGGACGCATCACCGACCACCGCATCAACTACACCATCTACAACCTGTCGGCCTTTGTCAACGGCGACATCCAGGATTGCATCGACCACCTCATTGTGGCCGAAAATACCGAGAGAATGAAAGAAAACGAACTATAATAAACAACAAAGCTATGAACAGACAAGAACTTGTAAAACAGATTAAGGAAAAACGCTCATTCCTGTGCGTAGGCCTCGACAGCGACATCAAGAAACTCCCCGCGTGCCTGCAGGAAAGCGACGACGCAATCTTCGAGTTTAACAAAGCAATTATAGACGCGACAGCTCCCTACACCGTGGCCTACAAGCCCAACCTTGCATTCTACGAGGCATTTGGAGTAAAAGGCTGGATGAGCTTCGAAAAGACAGTAAAATACATAAAGGCCAACTACCCCGAAATATTCATCATCGCCGACGCTAAACGCGGTGACATAGGCAACACATCGGCACTCTACGCACGCTCTTTCTTCGAGGAGATGAAGGTAGACTCCATCACCGTTGCCCCCTATATGGGCGAAGACAGCGTGAAACCCTTCCTCGCCTACGAGGGTACTTGGGTAATTGTGCTCGCCCTCACATCGAACCCCGGCTCACACGACTTCCAGCTCACAAAGGACGAAGAGGGAACAATGCTCTTCGAGAAAGTTCTTGCAACATCAAAGAACTGGGGAAGCGACGAGAATATGATGTACGTTGTAGGCGCAACACAAGGCAAGTCGTTTGAAAATGTACGCCGCATAGTACCCAGCCACTTCCTGCTCGTTCCCGGTGTAGGAGCACAGGGCGGCTCGCTCGAAGAGGTGTGCAAGTATGGTATGAACAGCGACTGCGGCCTCCTTGTAAACGCAAGCCGCGCAATCATCTTTGCCGACAGCAGCGAGAACTTCGCAGCCGTTGCAGCAGAGAAGGCACGCGACTACCAGCAGCAGATGGAGCGCGAACTAAAAGCCCACAATATTATCTAAAAACAAGGCTTAACCACTTTTCACTGAAGAGAAAAGCGAGAAATTGCAACAAAACGATTATCTTCGTTACGAAAAACATTCAAGCAATATGAAATTCACAGCAGAACAGATAGCATCGTTCATCAACGGCGAGGTCGTTGGTAACAAAGATGCCGAGGTATACACATTTGCAAAAATCGAGGAAGGCACCCCCGGAGCACTCTCCTTTCTTGCCAACCCCAAGTATACCGAATATATATACACCACACAATCGTCGGTTGTACTTGTGAACAAGGACTTCGAGGCAAAAGGCGAAATAAACGCCACCCTCATAAAGGTAGCCAACGCCTACGAAAGCCTCGCCAAGCTAATGACAATGTACGAAGCAAGCAAGCCCAAGAAACAAGGCATCAGCTCGCTGGCCTCTATTGCCTCAACAGCAAAAATTGGAGAGAACTGCTACATTGCCCCCTTTGCAGTAATTGGTGAGGGATGCGAAATTGGCGACGGATGCACCATCCTCGACGGCGTGTCGGTGGGCGACGGAGCAAAGATTGGCAACAACTGCCTGCTCTATGCACACGTAACAGTGTACCACGACTGCCGCATCGGCAACAACTGCATACTGCACAGCGGTTGCGTAATTGGTGCCGACGGTTTCGGTTTTGCACCCACAGTAAACGGATACGACAAGATACCTCAGACAGGTATCGTTATTCTTGAAGACGATGTAGAGATTGGTGCCAACACCTGTATCGACCGCGCCACAATGGGTTCAACCATCGTACACAAGGGTGTAAAGCTCGACAACCTCATACAAATTGCCCACAACGACGAAATAGGTTCACACACCGTAATGGCTGCACAGGTAGCCGTTGCCGGTTCAACAAAAATTGGCGAATGGTGTGTTATGGGCGGCCAGGCAGGTATATCGGGACATTGTACAATAGGCCCCCGCACAACAATAGGCCCGCAGTGTGGTACACTCGGCAGCCGCAAGGGAGGCGAAACACTCCTCGGCTCACCTGCGCTCGATGCAAAAGAGTATATGAAGATTTCGGCATACATGCGCCGTTTGCCCGAACTCGACAAAAAGGTAAAAGAGCTTACAAAAGAGATTGAAGCATTGAAAAACAATAAACAATAAATGCTATGAACAAGCAGAAAACATTAAACGGAAGTTTCTCACTTTTCGGTAAAGGTCTTCACACAGGATTGAGTCTCACTGTAACATTCAACCCTGCACCCGAGAACTACGGATACAAGATACAGCGCATCGACCTCCCCGGCGAGCCCATAATCGACGCTGTTGCCGAAAATGTCACCGAAACAACACGCGGTACCGTGCTCACAAAAGGCGAGGCACGTGTCAGCACTGTTGAGCACGCAATGGCAGCACTCTTTGCAATGGGCATCGACAACTGCCTTATGCAGGTGAACGGCCCCGAGTTTCCCATCCTCGACGGTAGCGCAAAGTTCTATATCGAGAACATAGAGCGCATCGGCGTCAAAGAACAGAATGCCGAAAAAGACGTATTTGTAATAAAATCGAAGATTGAGATAAAGGACGAGAGAACCGGCAGCTCCATCATCATCCTCCCCGACGAGAATTTCAGTCTCAACGTACTCGTTCACTACGACTCCGACGTACTCTTCAACCAATATGCTACGTTGGAGAACATGAACGACTTCAAGGAAGAGATTGCCTCGAGCCGCACATTCGTGTTCGTGCGCGAGCTTGAGCCCCTGCTCAACCTCGGCCTCATAAAAGGTGGCGACCTCGACAACGCCATCGTAATCTACGAGCGCGAAATGCCCCAGCAGCAGTACGACAAGCTTGCTGATGTATTGGGTATTCCCCATATGGACGCAAAGAAGCTCGGTTACCTAAACCACAAGCCCCTTGTGTGGAACAACGAGCCCGCGCGCCACAAACTGCTCGACATCATCGGCGACCTCGCCCTCATAGGCAAGCCCCTGCAGGGCCGCATCATCGCAACCTGCCCGGGACACACTATAAATAATAAGTTCGCGCGCGCGATGCGCAAGGTAATACGCGAGCACCAGATTCAGGCACCCATCTACAACCCCAACAGCGAGCCCGTGATGGACATTAACCGCATACGCGAGTTGCTGCCCCACCGCGCCCCCATGTTGCTTGTAGACAAAGTAATAGAGCTCGGTTCCAACTACATTGTGGGAACAAAGAACGTTACAATGAACGAGCCCTTCTTCGAGGGTCACTTCCCCGACGAGCCGGTAATGCCCGGCGTGCTCATTGTAGAGGCAATGTCGCAGTGCGGCGGTCTCCTCACAATGAATATGCTCGAAAACCCCGAAGAGTATTCAACCTATTTCCTGAAGATTGAAAAAATCGCCTTCTACAAGAAAGTTGTTCCCGGCGACACACTCATCTTCAAGGTTGAACAGATGTCGGCACTGCGCCACGGCATTGCAATGATGCGCGGTTACGTGTTTGTGGGCGAAAAGCTTGTTGCCGAAGCACAATTCACAGGACAAATAATTAAAAAACAATAAACAATAACTACTATGATACATCCATTGGC
Organism: Bacteroidaceae bacterium; assembly: GCA_045636125.1. GTDB lineage: Bacteria > Bacteroidota > Bacteroidia > Bacteroidales > Bacteroidaceae > HGM04593. The sequence continues at coordinate 12,710 of JAZTWX010000006.1, read as the reverse complement.
CTACGTCGATCCCCAAGCAAAAATTGGAGAGAACTGCGAAATTGGAGCATTTGCCTTCATCGATAAGAATGTGGTAATTGGCGACAACTGCGTCATTATGCCCCAAGCCTGCATTTTGAGCGGCACCCGCATGGGTAACAACAACAAGATATACCACGGCGCCATCATCGGTGGCGACCCCCAGGACCTCAAGTTCAAGGGCGAGGAGACAACCGTGGAGATTGGCGACAACAATATGATACGCGAGAATGCCACCATTCACCGCGGTACAGCCTCAAAAGGAAAAACCGTTGTCGGCAGCAACAACCTCCTTATGGAAAACGTTCATATTGCGCACGACTGCGAGGTTGGTAGCGGTTGCATCATCGGCAACTCAACCAAAGTAGCCGGCGAGGTTATCATCGACGACTGCGCAATCATCAGCGCCTGCGTACTCATCCACCAGTTCTGCCACATCGGCGGTTACGTAATGATACAGGGTGGAAGCCGTTTCAGCAAGGACGTGCCCCCCTACATTATCGTGGGACGCGAGCCCGCCCGCTACTGCGGCCTCAACATTGTGGGATTGCGCCGCCGCGGCTTCTCAAACGAGGCTATCGGCACCATCCACAACGCCTATCGCCTGCTCTACGAGAAGGGCTACACCGTGTCCAATGCAGTTGCAAAAATCAAGGAAACAATACCAATGACACCCGAGATTGAGCATATTCTCAACTTCATCGAGAACCAGGCTTCTCGCGGCATCATCGGCTAATAAAAAGAGACACTACTATGGTATATAAATTCAGACTTTTATCGGACGAGGTAGAGGATTTCAGAAGAGACATTGAAATTGACTCCGATGCCACCTTCCTCACCCTCAACCAGGCAATTCTGGAATCAGTCGGTTACCCAGACGACCAGATGACCTCTTTCTTCATTTGCAACGACAAATGGATAAAAGAGATTGAAATTACCCGCGAAGACATGGGCGGTATGTCGGAGGAAGAGAGCTACGCAATGGCCGACACCGTTATTGGCGACCTTGTTGAAGAGGAGAAACAAAAGCTCCTCTACGTGTTCGACCCCCTCGCCGACCGTGTTTTCTACATTGAATTGAGCAAAATAGAGTTCGGCAAGGACAGCGACGCCCCTGTGTGTGTAAAATCGACAGGCGCAGCACCCACCCAGACACTCAATTTCGATGAACTAATGAGCAAGACAACAACCGTAGCAACCGGCGACGACATCGACGAAGATTTCTACGGCAGCGACGGCTACAACGACGATGATATCGACGAAGAGGGCTTCGATATCGGTAATTTCTCCGATATCAGTTCAATTGACGACATCTACTAACCCTCCAGCGTAAGACAACGGAGAAATGAATAATTTAGTCGTACTCATAGGCCCCACCGCTGTGGGAAAGACCGAAACAAGCTTTGCTATTGCACAGCATTTCGGTTGCCCTATCATTTCGGCCGACTCGCGCCAAATGTACAAAGGGATGCAGATTGGTACGGCAATGCCCACCACGGAAGAGCTCGCCCGCCACAAACACTATTTTGTGGGGCAGCTTCTCCCTGGGGACTATTACAGCGCAGCCCGCTACGAGGCCGAAGTTCTTAAACTGCTCGAAAAAGAGTTTCCCCACCACCCCACAATGCTTATGGCAGGTGGCTCAATGATGTATATCGACGCCGTGTGCAACGGCATAGACGACATCCCCACAGTCGACGACGAAACACGCCTGATGGTGATAGAAAAATACAACAGCGAGGGACTCGACCACCTTGCAGCCGAGCTGAAGATTCTCGACCCCGAATACTACAACGAGGCCGACATAAAGAACCCCAAGCGCGTGATGCACGCGCTCGAAATCTGTTATATGACAGGCAAGCCCTACAGTTCGTTCCGCAAACAACAGAAAAAGGAACGCCCGTTCAACATAATAAAAGTGGGGCTACAACGCGACCGCGAAGAGCTGTACAGCCGCATAAACAGCCGCGTCGACATAATGATGCAGCAAGGCCTTTTCGAAGAGGTAAAAACCTTCTATCACCTCAAAGACCACAATTCACTCAACACCGTAGGCTACAAAGAACTGTTCAAAGTACTCGACGGCGAGTGGGAGCTACCCTTCGCCATTGAAAAGATAAAACAGAACACGCGCATATACTCGCGCAAACAGGTAACCTGGTACCGCAAGGACGAGGAAATCACCTGGTTCCACCCATCGCAGACACAGGAGATAATCGCACACATCGAGCGTTGCATCAAGTAATGCCCATGCTCAACACCTTCCCCCGCAAACAAGCGGCAGCTGCCTACATTTCAACAATTCTTGCAAAGATATTCCAGCCGGGAGTATTCTTGTACGCACTCCTGGCGCCACAGGGAACATAAAGCACACAACCCTCACCTATATTCCCAAAAACATTGTTGTTCACCTCGAAAAGCTCATTTGCAGCAATGTGCGACACAACCTTTGTGAGGCGCTTGCAACCATCGAAGGCAAAATCGCCGATAGAGCGCACCCCCTTGCCGATGACCACCTTTTCGAGCATTTTATTGCAATCGAAAGCATACTGCCCAATGGTGGTTACCCCGTCGGGGATTGTAAGCTCCACAAAAGCGCAGTGCGACAGGGCCGCAAGACCAATTGTGGTGAGCGATTCGGGCAATGCTATTTTCCACAGATTACTGCAATATTGGAAGGTATACTGCTGGAGCTCGGTGATACCAAAGGGCAATGCAATTTCCCTTATTCCACACTGCACAAAGGCGTTTTTACCTATAGACTGCACGCTTGCAGGTATTTCAATGGCTGTCAGTTCATCCACGCCCATAAAAGCGTTTGCAGCAACAGCAGTTATTCCCGCGGGTATCACAGTGTTCGCGCAACCCGCAACAAGAGTGTTTGTAGCAGTTTCAATCAACGCGTTGCAGCCGTTGCGGCTGTCATACACAGGGTTTTCACCATCTACCACAAAACCTTTAATGTAACACATAGGATAAATTGCCGCCTCGCCTATGCTTGTAACGCTTTTGGGTATGCGCACCATGTCGCCCAGCAGGCAGCCATAGAGAGCCGAATCGGCCAACGTGGTTACACCGCAAGGGATTTTCACGTTCGAGATATAGGGGTTCATAAACGCCTTGCCGGCAATGGCCGGCATCATTATTTTAGGTAGTAATACAACTTTACCACAGCAGCGACCCCTACCCCCGACAACATCCCCACCACTTTCCCAAATGGATATACAGGGAATTTGCAACTAAACAGCAATAGCACCATTGAATGTGGCAGCCTTGTTTGGGAATCGCAAAATTTTTCTGCCCCATTTATTGAATTTTTCGCCCAATGTTACTATATTTATAATAGAAAATGAATAACAACAAAAACAGTTATATATATGCTGAACAAAACCGTATACATTGAACTTGAAAATGTTCTGTGCAACTACTCCGGCCGAGTTTTTCAACTGAAAGATGAACTCGACATCGACAACGAGAAAGAGCTCCTCTTGAACTACTGCGACATTGAGCCGGTGGATGGAGCCATTGAGGCCTATGAGGAGCTGAGCACAATGATGGAGGTGCTCATTATTACCCCCGACGAGAAACGCGACGAAAAAACCGAGTGGGTGCGCACTCACCTGCCCCAGGCTGTGGAAAAGATTAAATTCTGCAACACGGCCAATGTGCGCGACGGCAATTACTTCGTTTGCAGCAACAGCGAAACGGGCGGCAATTTCCGCGGCCGATTAATTGAGTTCTACTCGTTCGATTTCCCCACGTGGGACGATATTCTCACATACATCACTGCAAAGGAGAAGGGCGACGAACGTACAAGCAGCGCATATGAGGAGGAAGAGGAAGAGAGCCTTGCACGCAATCTCGTGAAAAGAGATATGGTGGAAAAGACCATTGCCGCACTCGATGCATATACGAAGATGCTCAACGAAATGTATGACAAGGAGCAGACACCCGAAACCTACAAGGAGATTATTGCCACTGCAAAGCTCACAAACAAATGGCTGAAAGTAGCCGGCAAGAGCAACGAGAGCGAGGATTACGATATTTAAACACACATAGGAAGAGGAGAACGCATTAAGCACCTGCTGCGAACACAGCACGCACCACAAGACACAAAAAAGGCTTTGCAGGTAGCCCCACAGGGCGTGTAAGGTTCGGTGTCATAGCCCGCTTAGGCCGTCATGGCCATTCCTGGCCTTATCGGGCTACTTGAACGTAGTTCAAAGTATTTTCTCCTCTTTCTTTTTCTTTATACAATGTCGATACTGCACAAGATAGCCCAAAAAGAGACGTGGGAGGCTTTTTATGAACACAAGGTGGCCGAGGGCTACATTCAGCCGGCCGAGAGCCGCGAGCTGAAACGGTTTATTGAAAAAGAGCTCTACCGCCCGGTCGTTGACAGGATTTTTGCCGGCCAAGGCTTTTCGCACCCTGTTAAAAAGGAGATAAGCAAAATAGGCAAGCAAAAGAAGCGTGTGGTATACACATTCAGGCACGACGAGAACCTTGTACTCAAGCTCCTCACCCACCTGCTTGTGCGGGAGCACGACCACCTCTTTTCGCCCAACCTCTACTCGTTCAGGGTGAGCAGCGGAGTGAAAAAGGCCATAAGAAAAATTACCGGCACAGCCGGCATCGACGGCTATTACTCTTACAAGATAGACATAAGCAACTACTTCAATTCCATCGACATTGGCCGTATGATGGCTATCATTGAAACGGTTTTTGCGGGCGACAAGGAGTTCTGCGACTTTGCCGGGAAACTGCTGCGCAACCCCTTTGTAAAGGTGGGCAAAAATGTCATAGAGGAGCAGAAAGGGGTGATGGCAGGCACACCCATAGCAGTGTTCTTTTCGAACCTCTACCTCACTGCACTCGACAAATGTTTCAACAACCGCGATGACGTAATTTACAGCCGTTACTCCGACGACATTATTTTTTTTGCAAAAGACAAAGAGACGCTCGAGGAGGCAAAAAGCACCATTTTCGCACACATCGACAGCAGCAAGCTGGCGGTGAACCGCGAGAAGGAGGTTGCCACCCTGCCGGGCGAAGAGTGGACCTTTCTGGGGTTCAGCTACAGGAACGGAGTAATTGACATAAGCAACATTTCAAAGGAGAAACTCAAAGGGAAAATGCGCCGCAAGGCACGCGCGCTCATACGCTGGAAGAACCGCAAGGGCAAGGAGGACAATATGGCTGTGAGAGCGTTTATAAAGAGGTTCAACAGAAAGCTGTACGACAGCAACGAGGCCAACGAAACCAACTGGAGCCGCTGGTATTTTCCCGTGATAAACACCCACAAGAGCTTGAAAGAGATTGACGCTTATATGCAGGATTGCCTGCGATACACCGCCCACGAGAAGCACACAAAAGCACGGTTCAACTACCGCTACTCACAAATGAAGGCACTGGGTTACCGCAGCCTTGTGAACGAGTGGCACAAATGGAGAGAGAGAGAGAACCAAACGAACAACGCCCACACGAGCACGCAAAGTAATTAAAGACCATCTCATATATATGACAAAAAGCGACCTATACATACACGGTAGCAGCGCACAGCTGGAAGCAATAAAAAAGACCATTCTCACCATAGCGCAACACATTGGCTGCTCTACCCACAACGAAAGCGACATAAACATTCCACTTGGGGCGGTAATGCAACTGCTCACAGGCGACGCGCTCCACTTGGGGCTGTTGATTGGCATGAACACCGAAGACCCGCAATGCGTGGTGCTCCGTTTCGAGTGCAAGGACATTGTTACGGTGTACGAAGCTCTGCTCGAATGCTTTCGCGGCATAGAAATTGAGGTTGACGAGGATGTAGAGGATGTTCCCTGGCCTTTTGAATAAACCAACACCTTGCTGCAAACTATGCAAAAACCGCGAGCTCAAGCAACAATGAGAAAAAGAAGCAACAAGGTTTGTATTCTCACCAACTTAATGTAACTTTACACTAAATTTAGAATATACATTTAACATAGCGGCATAATACTATGGAAATCATTTTAGCAGTAATCTTGGGAGTTGTCATCGGCGCAGTTGCGGGCTATTTCATTGCACGCAACAAAAGCAAGGAATTACACAACACAGTAGCCAAACTCGAGTGGCAGTTGAGTGGCGAAAAAGCCAATGCCGAACAGATGGCAGCAAACCTGCAACAGCAAATAGCAACCACCAAAAGCGAAGCAAAGGAGCAGATTGAGGGCATAAAAGCCGACTGCGACAAGCGCATTGCCGAGATAAAGTGCGACGCCGAAAAACAGACTCGCGACACCTTGGAAGCACAGGATAAAAGGCACGAACTGGCAATGAAGGCACAGCAGGAACTTTTCGAGGAGACAATGGCAAAGGTAACCGCACAAGTGAAAAACGCCACCGACGATATGCTCAAGCAGCGCCAGAAAGAGTTTGCCGAAAGCAGCAACACCAACCTTGGGCAAATTGTGAACCCATTGCGCGAAACCATCGAAAAGATGAAGCAGACAATGAACGACAGCACCCTGAAGCAAACCGAGCTAAGCAGCGAAATGAAAGCCAACCTCGAAAATATGATGCGACACAGCGTTGCAGCCAAGGAGAGTGCCGACGAGCTTGCGCGCGTGTTCAAGCACAAGAGCAAGGTACAAGGCGACTGGGGAGAGCGTGTGCTGGGCGAGTTGCTCGACTCGCAGGGCCTCACCCAAGGCGTGCACTACGAAATGCAGGCCACAATACGCGACGCAGCGGGCAATGTCGTGAGAACCGACACCGGCGGCAACCTGCGCCCCGATGTGATTATGCACATCGACAATAACCGCGAGATTATCATCGACTCCAAAGTATCGCTCACGGCATTTATGGACTACATTAACGCCGAGAACGAAGAGGAGCGACAGAAACACCTGAAAGCCCACATTGAGAGCATACAGAAACACGTAAAGGAGCTGTCGAAAAAGGATTACTCGTCGTACATAAAAGCTCCCAAAGTGAAAATGGACTATGTAATTATGTTCGTTCCCCACACCGGCGCTTTGTGGACCGCGCTCAACGCCCAGCCCGACCTGTGGCGCAAAGCAATGGAGATGAACGTGTTCATTGCCGACGAGCAGACACTCTTTGCCGCGCTGCGAATGATAAACCTCACCTGGACCCACATTGCACAGGCCGAGAACCACGAAAAAGTGTACGAGCTCGCAAACGAAATTCTCGACCGCGTGGGCAAGTTCATGAAGAGCTACGAGAGCATAGGCAAAGCAATAAAGGATGCTCAAAAAGTATACGACGAGGGAGAGAAAAAACTACTCCCCGGCGGACAAAGCATTCTGCAGACCTGTGCAAAATTGCAGAAACTGGGTGCAAAGCAGAACATCAAAAACCCTATAAGGCAAATAGATTCGGTAACGGAGATTGAATAAAATGCCTGCATATGCAGAAAAAGCCAACCTTTTGCAAGGTTGGCTTTTTGCTATATATAACCTCTACTGGCTATTCTTACTTTACTATTACAAGGTAATAATTCTTCTTACCCTTCTGCACAAGAATATACTTACCGTTCAAGAGGTTGTCGGCTGTAATCACCTGGTCGAAAGCAGCAAGCTTCTCTTTGTTGAGTGACACGCCACCACCCTGCACAAGCTTGCGCATTTCGCCTTTTGAAGCGAAAATTGCAGCAGCATCGGTTGTGAGGTCGACAGCCTTCACGCCCTCCTCAATGAGCGAGCGCTCAACCTCGAAGGTGGGCACGCCGTCGAACACAGCAAGGAGAGTATCCTCATCGAGTGAGCGGAGCGCGTCTGATGTTGCATTGCCAAAGAGAATGCCCGATGCCTCAACAGCCTTGTTGTACTCCTCCTCGCCGTGAACAAGCACTGTAACCTCCTGGGCAAGGCGCTTCTGCAACAGGCGCAAATGGGGAGCCTCGGCGTGCTGTGCAACGAGAGCCTCAATCTCCTCGCGACAGATAGATGTGAAAATCTTAATATACTTCTGAGCATCGTCGTCGCTCACGTTCAACCAGAACTGGTAGAAACGGTAAGGCGATGTATAACGCTTGTCGAGCCAGATGTTGCCCTGCTCGGTCTTACCGAATTTCTTGCCATCGGCCTTTGTAATGAGGGGGCAGGTGAGAGCATAAGCCTCGTTGCCCGACATCTTACGTATCATTTCGGTACCGGTGGTGATGTTACCCCACTGGTCGGCACCACCCAACTGCAATTTGCAACCGTGTGTCTCGTTAAGGTGAACAAAGTCGTAACCCTGCAACAGCTGATAAGTAAACTCGGTGAACGACATACCGTCGGTGCCGGCCTCGCCCGAAAGACGACGCTTAACAGAGTCTTTCGACATCATATAGTTGACGGTAATCATCTTACCCACGTTACGTATAAAGTCGAGGAAGGTGAATTCCTTCATCCAGTCGTAGTTGTTCACAAGGATAGCTGCGTTGGGAGCATCGCTGTCGAAATCCAAGAAACGTGCAAGCTGGTTCTTGATAGCCTCCTGGTTGTGGCGCAGACGCTCCTCGTCGATGAGCACACGCTCTTTTGATTTTCCCGAGGGGTCGCCAATCATACCTGTAGCACCACCAATGAGGGCAATGGGCTTGTGACCACACTGCTGGAAGTGACGCAACATCATAACACCCACCAAGTGACCGATGTGAAGCGAGTCGGCTGTGGGGTCAATTCCCAAATATGCGCTGGTGAGCTCTTTTTGCAATTGCTCTTCGGTTCCAGGAGTCATATCCTGAATCATACCACGCCATTTAAGTTCCTGTACAAAATTCATAGATACAAATATTTATTGTGTTAATACTTTCTTTCTAAAAAACTAATTTACTGCAAAATTAGAAAAAGCTGCTTGTAACGCAAACAAAACGCGCTGTTTATTAATCGCCCAAACGATAAAGAGGCGAGGGAGTGGCACGTTTCAGCACCACCAGCTGCACATCCTTGCCGGGAATTATACCGTAGTCGCCCATCTCCATAGCCACAGTCTTGTAGGCAAGTTCGGGGTGATTGTTCTCCTCGCTAAGGTGGCACAACCAAATGTTCTTGAGGTGCTCGTTGAAGTGCGACGCAATGTATTTTGCTGTCACCTGGTTGCTCAAGTGGCCGCGGGGACCGCTCACACGCACTTTCAAGAATTCGGGGTAACGCCCCATCGCCAGCATCTGCTCCTCGTAGTTGGCCTCTAGAACAAGGTAGTTGGCCTGGTCAATGTAGTAAGAGACTGTTTCGGTTATGTGGCCGAGGTCGGTTGCAATGCAGAATTTCTTGTCGCCCACCTCTATGAAATAACCTACATTGTCGCTACCGTCGTGGGGAACCTCAAAGGGAGTTATCTCAAAATCGCGGAAGATGGTCTTTTCGCCCTTCTGCACGTAACGCACATACTGCTCGTCGATGGGCTTTGTTATACAATAGTTGTTGTTTATTCCCTTGTGAACCTCGCGTGTGGCATAAACGGGAATGTTTGCCTTCGACGAAATGACACCAAGCGACTTTATGTGGTCGGCGTGGTCGTGGGTAACAAACATTGCACACACGGTTTCAAATGCAATGCCCTCTTTCTTCAGTGCCATTCTTATGGTCTTCGAAGGAATGCCGGCATCGATGAGGATGCCGTAATTGTCCACCCCCAAATAGTAACAGTTGCCGCAGCTACCGCTACCGATACTCATAAAACGTATTTCCATATATATATTATTTTATCTTCACACAAACTAAAAGGGATAACCTATTGCAAAATGCAATGCAAAATCCCTGTCGAAATCGGGCGAGAGTATCGCCAGTTTCTCTTTGCCTTTATAGGCAGGGTTCACAGCCTTCATACCCGCGTCGAGGCGGAACACAAAGAAGTCGAACTCAAAGCGCAAGCCTGCTCCATAAGCAAAAGCAATGTCGCGCCAAAAATGGGCAAGGCGGAAAGCACCGCCGGGCTGCTCGTCATAATCGCGCAATGTCCACACATTACCCGCATCGACAAACACTGCCGACTGTATTTTCCAGAAAAGGTGCGAGCGCAACTCCAAGCTGAAATCCAATTTCATATCACCCAATTGGTTGATGAAATCGATATCCTCGTTGCGGCTCTTGTAACGGCCGGGGCCCACACTGCGCACATTCCAGCCACGCAATCCGTTGGCACCGCCGGCAAAATAGCGTTTCTCGAACGGCAGGATGTTCGAGTTACCATAGGGGTAGGCAATGCCCGCACCCAGGTGCATCACAAGCGAATTGCGCTCGTCGAACTTAATCCTTGTAACAAAATCGAAATCGCCTTTTATGTACTGCGCATATGCAATGTCGAGGAAGGTGTACTGCCCGTCGGCGTTGCGCTGCTGCCCCACCAGTTTGCTGGCGGCATTGAGCACGTTACCCGAGCACTCCACTCCGGCACGCAACGAGTAGGCCACGTTCGACATATTACGTATGCTGCCATACGATGAATTGTAAGAGAACGAATAGCCCAGCTTTGTAATGAGCAGGTTCTCGTAGTTGTATTTGAGAATTGAGTTACGGCTCGACACGTTGTCGAGATACTCACTCTTGAAGGTGCTCGATATCCACGGCACGTAAATGTAGTTCACGTCCAAGAGGTCGAGCTGGTGAAGTGCACGCACATTCTTGCTCCACTGATAGCTCCACGAAGCCGCAAGCAGGCGACGGTCAAATTCGGGGCGCTCCTGGGAGTTCAACCTCAAAGAGAGCAAGGTCGACGACTTCAACATACGCTCCGACACAGGCAGCAACCTCGAAGCGTAACCGCCTGGCAAGCGCAGGCTAAGTTCGGCTCCATACTCAAGGAAAAAGTCGCCCGTGTATCCGCTCAACCCGGTAATTGTCTCGTACGCACCATACAAGCGCAACGACAAAAGTTCCGAACCACGGAAAAGGTTGCGGTCGGAGAAGGTAATTGACGACGCCGCGCCCAAGTCACCCGCAGTGTTTGTTCCCTCCACCTCGAAGCTCACCGAGCGGCGCTTGTTGCGCTCGTACATAATATAGCAGTCAAGCAGAGCCGTATCGGGGTGCTCCACAAGGCGCAACGTGGGGTAACGCAAGGCTGTGAGCTGTGCAAGCGAGCTATATGTGCGGTCGATGTTCTTTGCTGTGTACTTTTCGCCCGGCACAAGATAAGTGTTGTGGGCAAGCACCTTGGGGCGCACCACGGTGCTCTCCTTGTAGCGGAAGCTGTAACCACCATAGTTGAATGTGTCGCACTGCGCGAGCAACTCATCGTCAAGTCGCAAACCTGCACCCGACACGTAATAGACATTGCCATACGTGTATACCTTGTGAGGCTCGGGAGCCGCATTCTCGCCCGCCGTGTAGAGCGCCAAACGCATTGTAAGGTCAATATCGGTGGAATAATGGGCAGTGTCGGCAACAAAAGTTATATAATCCTTCTGAAACTTGTAATACCCCTTATCACGCAACAGAGTGGTTATTCGGCGGCGTTCCCCCTCGAGCTTGTCCACGTTGAAGGGCATCCCCGGTGAGAGCAACGACTCCTTGCTGTCGGCCTCAAGGATGGCTGCGATTGAATCGTCCTCAATATCGTAGACTATCGAGCGCACGTAATACTTTTTCTTTTCGTGCAAGTAATATGTGAGCTCGGCCTTTTTTCCATTGCGCACCTTGTACTCATAATCCACGGTAGCGTGCAGGTAACCGTTATTCTGCAACATCTGCACCATGTTGCTCCTTGTCTGCTCGCTCAGTTCGGTGCTGTACACAACAGGAGGCTCACCCATACGGCGCAGAACCTTGTTTACCCATTTTGTGCTGTCGCGCCCCGATGAGGAATAAATGTGTAACGGCACACGCAAAAGACCGAACCATTTTGAATTCGGAGTCTGTTTAAGATAGCCACGCGCGCTCACAGCATTAGCCTCGTCGATGTGCGAAATAACTTTCACATCGTCGAGCAAGTATTTCCCCTCGGGAACAAACTTTGTAACCGAGCAGGAAACAGCCAGCAAAGAGCAAATTATTATGGCTAAAATGTTTCTCACAGACCTTCTTATTCTAAAATACAAAATTCTTGCAAATATAACTAAAACCGAGCTAAACACAAAGTTTACTTTGATGTTTAACAGCGAGGTGAAGTTATATTCGCGCGACAGCGCAAATATTGTGAAAACAAAAACACTATAACAAGAAAGCCGAGGCGCATCCTATATTCGCGCGAAGCGCAAATAACTTAAAAAAACCGAGCTAAACACAAAGTTTACTTTGATGTTTAACAGCGAGGTGAAGTTATATTCGCGCGAAGCGCAAATAACTTAAAAAAACCGAGCTAAACACAAAGTTTACTTTGATGTTTAACAGCGAGGCGAAGTTATATTCGCGCAATAGCGCAAATATAAAACAATACAAAAAAACGGATCAACATAAAAAGTTGGGGGATTTGTATTCGCCCGAAGGATCTTGACTTACTACAAAGTTCTCGGTGTTATTTTGCGGATATTGAACTATAAATATGCGCTTTAATTCCTCGGTGGTCCGTGAGCTTTTCTTGCTTTAATGGCAATGTCTGATTGTACTTTTTTGTAAAAAAGTACTCAAAAAACTTGGGCTGTCGTCTTGCCGGTCGCCACTTGCTTTGCTCACAAGTCGCAAGCGACATTCTTCGGTCGCTTCGTGGCTTGCCGCTCGCTGTTTGTCGCAAGTGCTTGGGCCGTCAACGACTCGCTGCGCTCAAAC
>JAZTWX010000005.1:0-40729 GCA_045636125.1 Bacteroidaceae bacterium | reverse complement strand
TATTACAAGCAATGCCTTGTCGTACGACTATCTGCACTTGACATCGGACGGTTACAAAATATGGTGCGACAAAATTGCACAATACGTAAACGACAATCCCGAAGCAAAATCGGTTTACGGAGCAGAGGCACAGAACAACGGCGGACTTGGCGGTGCCAACGGAATGCGCGCCACCGTGTTCAGCAAATTGCCCGTGAAAAGCGACGATATTCTCATAATCGGCGACGAAATGATAAACGGCGGCGAGTGGCACGAACTCTTGAAAAGCAACAAGGTGAAGAACCGCGGAACCGCTTGGGGCTACCCCGGTCCCTCACTTGCCGATATGCAGAAGATGGTTACTGCCATACTGCGCGGCGGCACAGCACCCGCACAGATATTCCTGTATGCGGGAGTGAGCGACGTAAACGGTTCGACAGCGCTTGAGACTGTACTCAACAACTACAAGAACGTTGTTGCAAAGATAAAGGAGCTTGCACCCACAACAAAGCTTACTATAATGAGCCTGCAGCCCCGCAGCAACGCCGATGCGAACAGCAACCGCGTAGCACCTTTCAATGCTTTGCTCGAGCAGTATGCTACCGACAATAACATTGCATACCTCGACATCTACACCGACTTTATAAACGGCTCTGTTGCAAACACAGCATATTTCACCGGCGACTACCTCTACGGTAAAGGATACGCAAAGGTTGCACAGAAGATTGCAGCCGCAATAGGAAGCGGCGTTACCGCCATAAGCGACGACGAGGCCAATGCCCTTTACACCCGTTTCAACAACCGCACAACACTAGGCAACGCCATTCTAACAGCAGCAGCCTTGCCCGAGGGTAACGCCGTGGGCGAGTACACCGCCACGAGCCTTGCAGGCGTGAAACAGGCACTCAACAATGCATATGCAGCGCTTGCAACATCGCAGACAGCCAGCGACACCTTCACCGACCTGCAGACAGCGATCACCACAGCCACCAACGAGCTTCTGCCACTCATAAACAAACCTGCGGCAAGCGCCAACGGCAACGATGTGTGGTACAAACTCTACACCCCCAACCGCGACAGCCGTTACCTCAGCAGCAACGGCGCCAACGCCGGCGTTACCGGAGCCGAGGAGAACAACTACGCACACAGTATGTGGAAATTCATTGCACGCGACAACGGTTCTTTCGACATCGTAAACCGCAAAGACGGTTCATACCTTGCCCCCACTGCGGCATACAACAACCAGATAACAACAAGCAGCACTCAACCCACAAACGGCTGGACACTGAGCTACGCCAGCAGCCCAGGGCTCTTTATAATATCGAGCGGCACAGTGCAGCTGAACCAGACACAACAAGCGCTCGGTTACAAAGTGTACAACTGGAGCAACGGACAGACAGGTACCGACCGCGCCGACAGCGGTTGCCAGTACAGGATAGCCCTCTGCACCGGGGAGCCCGACGAGGAGCTCGAGGCGATTGAGCCCGCAATTACCATAGACGCACTCGCATTCGAGTCGTACCCCTACGCCATTAAGAGCAGCACCGCAAAACAGCTTATGGCAATGAACGATGTAACCATCGCAATGGAGGTTATAATGCCCGCAACCCTCAGCGGCCGCCGTGCGCTCATAAGCGTGAGCGACCCCTCACAGCCCGCAGCCACACAGGCACAGAAAGAGAACGCCAACTACTTTGCCTACGGACATTTCGACAGCAAAATGGGTTACTTTGCATCGTCGCTCGCAAGCGACCGCTTCACCGCTGGCTCTGTAACCGCCGACGCTGTTACACGCATAGTATTCGTGCTCGACAAAACCAACAACACCTACAAGGCATATGTCAACGGCACAAAACAACAGGAACAGAGATTCCCTGCTAGCGGTTACGCACTGCAAACATTCAGCAAATATGCCGACAGCGACAATAGAACCATATACATTGGTGGAGGAGTTGTAAATAATGCCAATGTTGAGGTATTCCAAGGCAAGATACACACAGTACAATTCTTCGATAAAGCGCTTAGCGAGGAGGAGATTGCCACCATCACCTACCCCGGCAGCAAATACTACATTGCAGCAAACACCAAGCAGAGCGACGGCAGCTACATCAACCGTTACCTCTATGTGAACAACAACAACCTCACATCGGGTACCGAATACGAAATAAGCAACCCCGCTTACGAGTGGGCAATGGAACTCAACGGCAAGGATGCGTACTATTTCAAGAACGGCAACGGCAAATACCTCTCTTATGCCAACAAGAGCCTGCAAGTAGCCGATAACGCCTACAGTTTCAAGCTCACCGACGATGCCGTACACACAGGCGTGGGCGCAAAATCACTCTACAACCCCACATCGAGCGGCGGTAAATATATGGTTATGGCAGCCGGCGGAGGCTCGTTCAACCAGAACAGTATTCCCGTGAACAACGGCAGCTGGTGTTCCGACTACATTCTCACAGCGGTAAATTCAAATATCGACGGATACCAGCCCATTGTAGAGGCAATTAACCAGGCACAGGTGCGCCTTGCAAGAACACAAGAGGGCACAGCACCCGGCTGTTTCTCAGCCGAGAGCCGCGCAACACTGCAGGCTGCAATAGGTGCCGCAAAGGAGAAGAACAGTACTGAGGGCCTCACCGACGAAGAGGTTGCTGCTGCAGCCGCTACCCTCGGCGCAGCACTCGAAGCATACAACGCCACCCGCAACGATGTAAAATACTCAACTGCGGGCAACGAAACCTGGTACTACATTACATCGGCCTCAACAAAGGGTTACTGCACCGAAAAGGCTATTACAAGCGTTTCAACCCAGGATGGCGTTGCAATGAAATTCGCCACAAAACGCCTCGACCCCAATATGGTGTGGTGTCTCGAAAAGAACAGTGCCGGCAAGGTTGCCGTACGCAACTACGCCACAGGCCGCTACTTTGCCGCAAACCCCGCAAACGGAACATCGGCCACAGCACAATATGTATACACCGTTGCAAAATGGGAGGACGAGTCGTTGAACGGCTTGGGATACACAATTAAAGCCGACGGTTACAACCCCGTGCACGCACAAGAGCACAATTCGGTAATTGTGAACTGGGCAGCCGAGAACAACGGAGCATCGTTGTGGGCATTCAAGCCTTTGAGCAACGAAGAGCTCGCCTCAACAGCGGCACTCAGCAGCACAACCGTGGGCGGCGGAATTACAACCACCGGCATAGGCAACACAAAGGAGCCCTTGCTGCGCGTGCAGTTCATGGTGGAAGGCCTCAACGGCAGCGCTGCTTTCAACGGCATCAGCGGAAGCACCGGCAACACAACAGGCGCTGTGAGCAAGCTCTACATATACTCGGTAACCGATGAGTATGAGTACCGCGCAGGCAAAGAGGGCGCTGTGCTCATTGCTGAAACCACACCTGCAGCCGACGGTTCGTTCAGCTTTACATTCAATAACAGCCAGACACTGCCTTCGGGCTCGTCGCTCTACTATTGGCTGGTAGCCGACATAAGCGAAACAGCAACCGAGGGCGAGGTTATCAACGCATCGATAACAAGCTACAAGATAAACAACGGCACTGTTGCCGAAAATGCCGGTAACCCCGCCACCTACACAACAGTGTTCCTCACTGCAAGCACCATTGAATACTCCAACACCCACGGTTCGCGCTATTACCGCATACCCGCCATTGCCACAGCAATGAACGGTTGGCTGGTTGCTGTAACCGACAAACGCTGGGGCTCTAACGGCGACCTCCCCAACAACATCGACGTTGTTGCACGTGTGAGCAAGGACAACGGAAAGACCTGGACCGAGCCTGTAACCATTGCCGGTACAGCCGAGCTTGGCGGCGACTACGGACACGGCGACCCCGCCATTGTTACCGACCGCGTGACAGGCGACATATTCGTGCTTGTGACATCGAAGAAGGGATTCTACTACGGAACACCCGACGACCCCGCACGCCTCAAATACATTGTTAGCCACGACAACGGCCTCACCTGGGACGCTCCCGTCGATATTACCGATATGATTTACGGCACAGGCTGCAGCGACGACACACGCAAGAACTGGCACTCAATGTTTTTCAGTTCGGGTGCGGCACTGCAAACAAGCAAGGGAACGCTCATGTGCGTTGCACCCGTGCGCACCACAAACACCAGCAACCACTCGCTGTTCGAAGCACAGATTCTGCGCTCCGACGACCACGGAAAGACCTGGACCTGCAACGCAGTGCCCGCTCTGCTCGACGCCGACGAGTCGAAGATTGTGGAATTGAGCGACGGCACACTGCTTGTAAAATCGCGCAAACAAGGCGGCGGAAAGGTATATTACGCTACATCTACCGACGACGGACAATCGTGGACAGCACGCGCACAGTTCGCCGACGTTTACGATCCCGGTTGCAACGGCGACGTAATACGCGTAACCATCAACGGCAAGGAAGAAGGCCTGTTGCTGTCGGTTCCCGATGCTACATCGCGCAAGAACGTAACCGTGTACCACAGCGACGACGAGGCAAACAGCTGGCCCATCAAAAAGACAATTTGCCCCGGTGGCTCGGCCTACTCGTCGATGACAGTACTTGCCGACGGCACCATAGGAATATACTTTGAGGAGGACTGCCTCGAGGGCGGCTACCAGATGCGCTACGCACGCTTCTCGCTCCCCTGGCTCACAGGCAAGCCTCTCGGTGTTGAGAGCATAACCGAGGATTACAGCGCTCCCAAAGGAATATACGACCTCACCGGCCGCAAGATTGAGGACATTACAACACCCGGCATCTACATTGTAGACGGCAAGAAGGTAGTTATCGAATAATTACACACTGCACAATAACACCCGTGAAGGAAGACTCCTTCACGGGTGTTATATTATTTGTAACAATAAAAAAACGCGGAACACTCGTTCCGCGCTGTGGTAGCCCCGCTGGGAATCGAACCCAAATTTAAGGTTTAGGAAACCTTCGTTCTATCCATTGAACTACAAGGCCGGCTTTCACGGCGCGAAGATAAGTAATTTATTTGCAAACATCAAATGCGATAATGCCATTTTCTTTCACAAGGCATTAAATTAATTGCCCGCAGCCCCCTTTGCATAACGGACAGTTATATAAAATTAAGCAGCCTTAACACCTATTAATTATATATTTCACTATCTTCGCGGGGTATTCAAATGAAAATGCAATGAAAAATTTCATTATAGCAATAATTGCAATGTTTATAGCCCTGCACTGCGGCGCACAAAGCTTCACCGAGCTTTGCGAGGAGGGCAAGAGGAAGAGCCGCGAAGGTAATTACCGGCAGGCAGCCGAGCTGTTCCTGCAGGCGGCCGGTGCAACAAAGAGCGACAACGAGAGGATTTTTGCCCTTTCGAGCCGCGGGCACGCACTGCGTGTCACAGGGGATAAAGAGAAGGCTGCCGAGAGTTACGCTCAGGCACTTGCCATTGACAGCACGCAGGTGGAGCTGCTGACACAGATGGGCAACATTATGCTCGAATGTGACAGCGCCACAGCAGCCATTAAGTATTACAACAAGATTCTGGAACAGGAACCGCGCAACCGTGGTATTCTCCTTTTCCGCGCCTACGCCCACACGCTCACAGGCAATTTCAAAGCTGCGAAAATAGATTATCTGAAGACTATCTCGCTCGACTCCGGCGACAAGGAGGCGCGGCTGGGGCTTGCCCTTCTGTACCAGAAAGAGGGCAACACAAACGACTGCCTGATGATGCTTGAAACGCTCATAGACGAGCACCCGCACGACGCAGAACTCTACGTTGCGCGCTGCAACATCGAGCGCGAACAACAGCAGCACGAGCTTGCCTTGCAGGACATTGACAAAGCCATAGAACTTTCGCCCCGAAAGGCCGAATATCACATTATACGCGCCGAAATACTGCAGAAGATGGGCAAGAGACAGGCGGCGCAAAAGAGCCGTGCAACGGCAAACAGGCTTGCAGGAACGCCCAAATAAAAAATCCACCACGCAACCACCGAAATTGTTTCCACGACATAACTCGCAATATAGCACGCTGTTACGTTTTTGAAATATTTTTACAAACAAATTAAGTAACCATAAAATTTGCACGTTTGCAAAAAAACATTACATTTGTAAGGAACGATACAAGAACAAAAGGGAAAAACATTATGACAACCACCCCTGCAAAACCATACAACATTAAAGAGAAGGTTGAAAAGGATGCCAGCTACCGCACCCTCATACGTGCCGAACTGGCCGACGAGTTATATGAAAAAATCTTAAGCCTCATAGTCATTGAAAAGAGATACCGCGACAAGAATTTTTCGGCCAAGGAACTTGCCGGGGAACTAAACACGAACACCCGCTACATTTCGGCGGTAATAAATTCGCGTTTCAAGACCAACTTTTCGTGCCTTGTGAACGAGTATCGCATAAAGGAGGCGCTCAACTGTATGACCGACAAGCGTTACAACCACCTCACAATTGAGGAGATTGGCACAGCAGTGGGCTTTGCCAACCGCCAATCGTTCTACGCATCGTTCTACCGCATAATGGGCGAGACACCCAACAACTACCGCAAACGCCACAACACAGCAAAATAGCCCCGCGCACACCACCCTACAATGGAAAATATACACGAAACGACCAAGGAGATTAAAAAGAGCCTGCGCCTTGCTATGAACGGCATAGTGTCGGCCCACCAGCGCAATCAGGGGCTCAACTACAAGATAAACTTCGGGGTGGAGATTCCGCGCCTAAAAGAGATTGCACAGAAATACCCGCAGAGCAAAGAACTTGCACTTGCTTTGTGGAGCGACAACATAAGAGAGTGCAAGATTCTTGCAATACTGCTGCTGCCGCCATGCAATTACTCCGAAATTGCCACAGAGTGGATAGCACAGACACCCTTCACCGAGGTTGCCGACCACCTGTCGAAGACAATACTATGCAAGCTGCCTCTTGCAACCGCAAAGGCCATTGAATGGACCGGAAACCCCGAAGGGCTTTTCGGCTACTGCGGCTACCTCACACTCAACCACCTGTTGCGCGATGGCGCTTCACTCACCACAGAACAGGAGGAGATCTTCTACAAGAACGCCACAGAGCTCGCCAACGACTCGCCCACCGGCACACTCACACGCTACGCCGTGAGTGCCGTCACACGCTACATAGAGGAGAGCGCCGAACGCGCCGCGCGCCTTGCCGCTGCCACCCCCGAAGGCTCGGCACTGCACTCCATTGCAGTGGAATATTGCGAATAATGCCACTCTGCGCAGCTCCTGCAACATATTTTCACTTAATATTCAATAAAAAAAGAGAACATATCCCTGCATATTGCAAAAAAAGAGCTAACTTTGTTGCAACGCATGAAAGAAATGGAAAACTACGAGGATACAATTACCGCTCTTTTCACCGAATACCTGAAGGCGAACAAGAAACGTTGTACCCCCGAGCGTTATGCCATCCTGCGCGCCATCTACTCCATTGAGGGCAGTTTCGACATTGAAACACTGCTGCAGCATATGGCCGAGACGGTGCGCTTCAGAGTGAGCCGCGCAACCATTTACAACACAATTACGTTACTCATAAACGCCAACCTTGTAACGCACCACCAGTTCGGCACAGTGTCGAAGTACGAAAAATGTTTCAACAGCGGCAAGTGCCACCTTGTGTGCACAGGGTGCAACAAAGTAACGGAAGCGGTAAATATTAATTTGACTGAAACAATAAAAGACAATATTAAAAAATTTCATTTAACCCATTATTCTTTGTACATTTACGGCCTCTGCAACAAATGCCACCAGGCAGCAAAGAGACGTAAATCGAAGATAAAAAACAAATAGGACAATGAAACAGAATATCGACGTACTTTTAGGCCTCCAGTGGGGCGACGAAGGTAAAGGAAAAATAGTTGACGTGTTAACCCCCAAGTACGACGTGGTAGCCCGTTTCCAGGGTGGCCCCAACGCCGGACATACTTTGGAGTTCAACGGCAAGAAATTCGTGCTCCGCTCTATCCCCTCTGGAATTTTCCAGGGCGGCCAGACAAACATCATAGGTAACGGCGTAGTGCTCGACCCCGCGCTCTTCAAAGGCGAGGCCGAAGACCTTGTAAAGGCCGGTTACGACCTCACAAAAAACCTCTTCATTTCGAAGAAGGCCCACCTCATCCTCCCCACACACCGCGTGCTCGATGCTGCATACGAGGCTGCAAAAGGCGACGCAAAGGTGGGTACCACAGGAAAGGGTATCGGCCCCACATACACCGACAAGATTAGCCGCAACGGCTTGCGCGTAGGTGATATCCTTGAAAATTTCGACAAGAAATACGCGGCTGCGAAGGCCCGTCACGCCGAAATTCTCAAGAACATGAATTACAGCTACGACATCACCGAGATGGAGAAGACCTGGCTCGAGGGCATTGAATATCTCAAGAACTTCCGCCTCATCGACAGCGAGCAGATGATAAACGACCTCATGGACGAGGGCAAGAGCGTATTGTGCGAAGGTGCACAGGGCAGCCTCCTCGACATCGACTTCGGCAGCTACCCCTTTGTGACATCGTCGAACACAGTGTGCGCGGGTGCCTGCACAGGATTGGGCGTTGCCCCCAACCGCATTGCCAACGTTTACGGTATTACAAAAGCATACTGCACACGTGTAGGTTCTGGCCCCTTCCCCACCGAGCTTTTCGACGCCACAGGAGCCGAAATGCGCGACCGTGGCCACGAGTATGGCGCGGTGACAGGCCGCGAGCGCCGTTGCGGATGGATTGACCTTGTTGCGCTCAAATACACCATAATGATTAACGGTGTAACTCACCTTATCCTTATGAAGAGCGACGTGCTCGACACCTTCCCCACCATCAAGGCTTGCATCGCATACAAGAAGAACGGCGAGACTCTCACCCACATGCCTTACGACATTGAGGGAGTGGAGCCTGTATACACAGAGCTCAAAGGCTGGATGACCGACCTCACACAGCTCAAGACCGAGAAGGAGCTTCCCCAGGCGTTCAAGGAGTACATCAAGTTCATCGAAGAGCAGCTTGGCGTTCCCGTGAAATATGTATCTATAGGCCCCGACAGAGACCAGACAATAGAGCGTTCAATCTAAAAAACAACCCAAGATGAACATTCCGGCATTAATAGCCGCGTACGGGCAGAGCGTGGGATATTCCACCACAAGCAGTATCGCGGCAGGATACGACTACACCTATCTCATACTCTTTTTTGGTATAGCCATTGTAAGCTATATTGTTCAGGCGAACCTCAAAAGCAAGTTCGAGAAATATTCGAAGATGCCCCTGGGGCTCACCGGCCGCGAGGTTGCCGAAAAGATGTTGCGCGACAGCGGCATCTACGATGTAACTGTAACAAGCACCCCCGGTATGCTCACCGACCACTACAACCCCACCAACAAGACAGTGAACCTGAGCCAGGGAGTGTACAATTCGGCAAGCGTGGCAGCTGCAGCAGTTGCCGCACACGAGTGTGGACACGCCGTGCAGCACGCCCGTGCATACGCCCCGCTGACAATGCGTTCGAAGCTGGTACCCGTGGTGCAATTCTCTTCGGGCATAATGAGTTGGGTGCTGCTCATAGGTATACTCACCGTGCAGTCATTCCCCTCTATCCTTTTTGCGGGAATAATACTTTTTGCCAGCACAACACTTTTCAGCTTCATCACTCTCCCCGTGGAGATTGACGCAAGCCGCCGCGCGCTCGCGTGGATGTCGTCGGCAGGAATAACCAACCGCAGCAACCACCAATATGCAGCAAGCGCATTGCGTTCGGCAGCCTACACCTACGTTGTTGCAGCCCTCTCATCGCTCGCAACACTGCTTTACTATGTAATGATATATCTTAACAGACGAGACTAATGGCAGCAAAACCATCAATACCTAAAGGAACACGCGACTTTTCACCCGTTGAAATGTCCAAAAGAAACTACATATTCGACACCATACGCAGCGCTTTTCACCTCTTCGGCTTCAAGCAGATTGAGACTCCCGCAATGGAGAACCTCTCTACGCTTATGGGAAAATATGGCGATGAGGGCGACAAACTGTTGTTCAAGATACAGAACTCGGGCGACTACTTCAGCGGCCTCACCGACGAGGAACTGTTGAGCCGCAACGCCGCAAAACTCGCATCTAAATTCTGCGAGAAGGGCCTGCGCTACGACCTCACCGTGCCCTTTGCACGCTATGTCGTGATGCACCGCGACGAGCTCACTTTCCCCTTCAAGCGTTACCAGATTCAACCCGTGTGGCGCGCCGACCGCCCCCAGAAGGGACGCTACCGCGAGTTCTACCAATGCGATGCCGACATTATCGGCAACAACTCGCTGGTGAACGAAATTGAACTCATCCAGCTCATCGACTACGTGTTCGGCAAGCTGGGCATAAGAGTGGCCATCAAGCTCAACAACCGCAAGATTCTTGCAGGTATTGCCGAGGCCATAGGCGAGCCCGACAAGATTATCGACATCACCGTTGCTATTGACAAGATAGACAAGATTGGGCTCGACGGCGTAATTGCCGAACTCAAGGAGAAGGGCATCGGCGAGAGCTCAATTGAGAAGCTCCTGCCCATACTCAAGGCAACCGGCAGCAACCACGAAAAGCTCGAGATAATTTCTACCACACTGCAAGGAAACGCCACAGGCGAAAAGGGCGTGGAAGAGACACGCACAATACTCGACGCATTCAACACACTGCCCCTCAACAGCGCACTCGACCTCGACCTCACACTTGCGCGCGGCCTCAACTACTACACCGGCGCAATTCTGGAGGTTAAGGCATTAGATGTTACAATTGGCAGCATCACAGGTGGTGGAAGATACGACAACCTCACCGGAGTATTCGGTATGGAGGGTGTTTCGGGCGTTGGAATATCGTTTGGCGCCGACCGCATATACGATGTAATGAACCAGCTCAACCTCTACCCCTGCGAGTCGATACACAACACACGCATTATGTTCGTGAATTTTGGCGAGAAAGAGGCTATGCACTCACTGCAAATCATCAGAGAACTGCGCGCCAACGGCATTTCGGCCGAGCTTTTCCCCAGCAGCGACAAGATGAAGAAGCAGATGAATTACGCCAACAGCAACAACGTTCCCTACGTTGCCATCATTGGCGAGCAGGAGATTGAGAACGGCACAATCGCTGTGAAGGACATGGCCACCGGCGAGCAGAAGCAGATGACCACAGCCGAGCTTACCGAGCTTTTGAAATAATCTCCACACCACAAAAAAGAATATGAAAAAAGGTCTATTGTTCACATTCCTGTGTACACTTTGTTTGAATACATGGGCACAGGATGTCATTATCACAAAAGAGGGAGACGCTCTCAAGGTTTTTGAATTGGAGGTAAGCAACAAGTTTGTTTTTTACAAAGAAAGCAACACCGAAGACTCACCCATTAAACGAGTTTCGAAGGCCGACCTTTTGATGATAAAATACAACGACGGGCGAAAAGAAATTATTGGCGAGGAAGAGAGCAAGGCAGCAGCCGCTACAGAAACCACACCTGCAACAGAAACAGGAAACAGCGACGCAAAAGACAAAGAGGCAAATGCCGCCGCACTTGCTAAAATGCAAGCAATTGACATAAAGCACATTGGCGAGAAACAAGACAAAAAGGCAAGCATACTTTATTGCCAGTGCCTTCCCACTGCAACAAGCACCATTGCCGACAGTAATGTGGAACTCGTTTTCAAATCGTCGGTCAATAATATGCTTAACACCGGAGTCAAAAGCTTCTTCCCGCAAAACACGAAGTTCAAGGTAATTGCCAAAAACAACAGCAAAAACACCATCTACATCGATTTAGGGAACACCTTTTTCATTCGTGGTAACCAATCAATGCAATGCTACGTACCCACAGCGACCTCGCACACTAGCGGGCAGACAACAGGAGCCAATGTCAATATGGGAGCAGTCGCCAAAGGGATGGGCATTGGAGGAGCAGCAGGAACAATAGCCAATGGTATTAATGTCGGAGGCGCTAGAACAAATGCTGCAACAACAATCACATATGCCCAACGCATAATTGCCGTTCCCCCATTCTCCGAGAGCGAAATAGGTTCATTCGATCT
The DNA here is from genome assembly GCA_045636125.1 of Bacteroidaceae bacterium. GTDB lineage: Bacteria > Bacteroidota > Bacteroidia > Bacteroidales > Bacteroidaceae > HGM04593. Next base: position 28,672 of record JAZTWX010000005.1, on the reverse strand, counting down.
ATTTCCCCCGAAAGTACGCGGAGTATATAGCGAGGATGTTTACAAGATGAACGAAACCATTAGAACAACTTTTTCACTCGCAAATGTACTTTTCTTGCAATTCGAGAAAGGCTGTACACCATTGATTGGCGAGGAAAGAGTTATTGACGATAAAGATTTCATTCGCTTCGGTATGTATGTCACATACAGTTTCGACGAGGAGCAGACAAGCCCCAAAAACTTAAACTCAATTTTCGAGCTTAAAAAGATTATCGGAACCAGCGCTAAAAAGATTGTGACAGACGCTTACATTCGCCACGATGCACTCTCACCCGAATACAGCGAAGCAGTATTCTTTGTTGCATATCCCAAAGAGTAATATACAGAATTCCACATACACTAAAAAGGCTGCCTGCGGGCAGCCTTTTTAGTGTTTATAATGTTCAAGCAATTAACGGTGTTCGGTTGAGTGCAACACGCCGTGGTTACCGTCGACCTTCCACATACCATCGACAAGGACAAGACGCACCGTGATGAGCATCTTTTCGTTCAACGCGCTCACACCCTGCAATTTAACAAAAGCCTCGTCGCCGTTGATGTCGGTACTCAAAGCCTTGTAGTCGGCCTCATATCCGGCAGTGCGCTCCTTGTATTGAGCAGAAGCTGCGGCCATATCGAGGTATTTGCAGAAAACCTCATAATCAATGGGATCGGGGAAATAGATGCGTTCTTTCACATAGCTCATATCGCCCGATGTAAGGGCATTGTGCAGACGCACGGCAACCTCGTCGGGCGAAGCTGTGGGACGGCAGGCTGCAAGCACAAACAACGCAAGCGCCGCAATGAAGATATTTTTCAGTTTTTTCATCGTGTAAACTTTTTTGCGATGGCGAAAATAACAATAATTTCCGAGAGTTGAAACAGTGTGGGCTATTTATCGAGCATAAGGGTTATGTGCACATCACCAATATCGCACGGCAACGCCCCGCCTATTACGCGTGCCATACACTGCGGTTCACCTTTTCCCGGGACAACGCACTGCAGCCTTTCTGCCGAGTAGAGCGCAAGCAACGACGAATGGAGAAACTCCCGCGCCGCAGACGAAAGGGCTACCGAGTCGAGCACAACCGGCTCGCCACCTGTTTTTGCAACAAAAGCAACCGCCTCCACTCCACCTGCACCCACCGCAGCGTAGACACCGCCACCCAAAAAGCGGCAGTTGTTTATATTCATCTGCAACAGTTCGGGCGACTGCAGTACAAAAGGCTCAAAGAACCTCTCTACACTACTCCAGAAGGGATATATTGCCCGCACATCGGTAACCTCCTCGATGCGCAGAGCGGCAGGCGAGACAGCCCCGGCAGCACACTCCTCCACTGCACTGCGCGAACACTGCGCGTACCCCACGCGGCTGTACATACTGCGCAAGGCATCGTCGGCCGGCAGCAGAAAAAGCACACGGCAGCCACGGGCTGCCAGCAGAGCCTCAACCCTTTCGAGCAACAGGCGCATATACCCGCGGCCGCGGCAGTCGGGCACGGTGGCAACGGCATAAATATATGCCGCAGGATAAGATGCCACGCCGCTGCACACGTTGCAAGGCAACGCATAAAGCGCAGCCACCACCCTGCCGCCAAGCGACAAGGTATGCGCAACACCCTCCTTGCCGTAAACAGCAAAGAAGGAGTCGATGAAAGCATCGTCGTCGCCAAAGGCGTTGCGCCACAAATCGCGCAATTGCCCGGCAGCCTCATCAAAAGAGAGTGCGTCGAAAAGGGGTTGAACCATAAGCCACGGTAATATTGCGCACGAAGATAAAATATATACATAAATTTTACAATATAATTTTGCTTAAAGCAGCAAAATAGCGTAACTTTGCAAGGAATATGTTGCCTCATCGGTAAACGCAAGAAGGCGCATCTACGGGCGCGCGCCACCCCTGTCGCAACGACATCTGCCTGCGAGATAACATTCCACAGACAAATGCCCAAAAAAGAATTATTCAAACCTATAAAATAGTATCAAAATGGATGTTATTAAAAGTCTAATCGAGCGCGCAAGCAACAACAAGCAGCGCATCGTTCTCCCCGAAGGTACAGAGGAGCGCACCCTTAAGGCTGCCGACAAAGCTATTGCCGACGGCATTGCACACATTATTCTCATTGGCGACAAGGCCGAAATTATGGCTCTTGCCGAGAAGTTCGAACTGAAGAACATTGAGCAGGCTACAATCATCGACCCCGCAAACAACCCCGACGCCGAGAAATATGCCACATTGCTCTATGAGCTCCGCAAGTCAAAAGGTATGACAATGGAGGATGCACAGAAACTCGTTTGCAACCCCCTCTACCTCGGCTGCCTCATCATCAAGAACGGCGACGCCGACGGACAGGTTGCCGGTGCACTCAACACCACAGGTAACGTGCTTCGCCCCGCTTTGCAGATTATTAAGACATCACCCGGAATAAGCTGTGTATCGGGCGCAATGATGATGATCACCAACGCAAAAGAGTATGGCGAGGATGGCGTTCTCTTTGTAGGTGACGTTGCCGTAACTCCCACTCCCGACGCAAACCAGCTTTCACAGATTGCAGTGTGCACCGCACAGACAGCAAAGGCTATCGCAGGCTTCGAGGAGCCCCGCGTTGCAATGCTCAGCTTCTCTACAAAGGGATCGGCAAAGCACGAGATGGTAGACAAGGTTGTTGAGGCCACACGCCTCGCTCACGAGCTCGACCCCAACCTCGCCATCGACGGTGAGTTGCAGGCCGACGCAGCACTCGTTCCCTTTGTGGGACAGAGCAAGGCTCCCGGTTCAACTGTAGCCGGTAAAGCCAACGTACTCATCTTCCCCGACCTCGGTGCAGGAAACATCGGCTACAAGCTCGTTCAGCGCTTGGGTAACGCCGAGGCTATCGGCCCCGTTCTCCAGGGTATCGCAAGCCCCGTGAACGACCTTTCACGCGGTTGCTCAATTGAGGATGTTTATATGATGATTGCAATTACAGCCAACCAGGCTATTGCAGCTAAAAAATAAAAAAGAAGAAAAACTATGAAAATACTTGTTTTGAACTGCGGAAGTTCATCAATCAAATACCAGTTGTTCAACATTGAAACAAAAGAGGTAATTGCAAAGGGTGGTATTGAGAAGATTGGTCTCGAAGGCTCGTTCATAAAATTCTCTTTGCCCAACGGCGAGAAAGAGACCATTATGACAGCTATCCCCGAGCACACAACAGGCGTGCGCCTCATCATCGACCTCCTCACCAGCGACAAATATGGTGTTGTGGGTTCAATTGAGGAGATTGACGCTGTGGGCCACCGTATGGTACACGGCGGTGAGAAGTTCAGCGCTTCGACACTGCTCACCGACGAGGTTCTCGAAACTTTCGAGGCCTGCAACGACCTTGCACCCTTGCACAACCCCGCAAACCTCAAGGGCGTTAACGCAGTGAAAGAGGTTGCCCCCAACATGCCCCAGGTTGGTGTGTTCGACACAGCTTTCCACCAGACAATGCCCGACTACGCCTATATGTACGCCGTTCCCTACGAGTTGTACGAGAAATACGGCGTTCGTCGCTATGGTTTCCACGGAACATCGCACCGCTACATCACAAAGCGCGCGTTGGAGATGTTGAACATCCCCGCAGAGGGCAGCAAAATCATCACCTGCCACATTGGCAACGGTGGTTCTTGCGCAGCTGTTAAAGACGGCAAGAGCATCGATACATCAATGGGACTAACACCCCTCGCAGGCCTTATGATGGGTACACGCAGCGGCGACATCGATCCCGGAGCAATCCCCTTCATTATGGACAAGATGGGCTTGGATGCACAGGGCCTTTCCGACCTTTTGAACAAGAAATCGGGCGTTGCAGGTATTTCGGGCATTTCAAGCGATATGCGCGAGGTTAAGGCAGCAGCCGAGGCCGGCAACAAACGCGCCGAGCTTGCAAACACAATGTATTTCTACCGCATTAAAAAATACATTGGCGAGTATGCAGCAGCTATGGGCGGTGTAGATGTAATTATCTTCGCCGGAGGCGTTGGCGAGAACCAGGCCGACTGCCGCGAGTCTGTTCTCAGCGGCCTTGAATTTATGGGTGTTGAGCTCGACAAGGAGAAGAACGCTGTAACACGCGGCGAAGAGGCTGTGCTCTCTACTCCCTCTTCAAAGGTGAAGGTGTTGCTCATCCCCACCGACGAGGAGCTTATGATTGCAAGCGATACATATGAGATTATCAAGAATATGAAATAATTATTCTCTCACACACAGTACACGACAGCCGAGGCCTCCTCGGCTGTCGTTGTTTTTTTGCAGTCGCAAAAAAATCCGAAGAGCAACGCCCCTCGGATACTATAAAAAAACAAATATTTACCTTATATTATATATCGCGGCTCTCACCCTCAACATAATACTTGCGCTCAATACTCTTGCCATCGAAAACCACATAGGCAAAAGAAGAGATCCAGTCGCCCAGGAAGATGCAGCGCGAGCCATCGAGCGGAAGATCCTCGTCGATATGACGATGGCCGAAGATGAAACAATCGACCGACGGATGCCCCACAAGATACTCCTTTGCAAACTGCACGCAGAATTCATTGTCGGCACCCAGGAAAGGCGTGTCGCCCTTCACCTTATGCTTTATCATGCTGTGGCGAGCCCAGCTGTTACCCATCCACAAGCTCCAACGGGGGTGCAATGCCGAAAAGCAGAACTGCGCAATGCGGCTATGAAACAGACGGCGCATCAGCAAGAAGAGTTTATCTTTTGAAAACTCGTCGCCGTGAGCAAGGAAAAACTCCTTGCCGTACAATTCAACAAGGCAAGGCTTGCGGTGGAGAATTACGCCACACTCCTTTTCGAAATAGTCGCGGCACCAAAGGTCGTGGTTGCCGGTAAAAAGATGCACCTCCACCCCACGATCGGTAAGCTCCGAAACCTTTCCCAAGAAACGGGTGAAACCCTTGGGCACAGTATAGCGGTATTCGTACCAGAAGTCGAACATATCGCCCAGCATATACACCGCAGCAGCGTTATCCTTTATCTGGTCGAGGAACGACACCAGGCGGCGCTCGTGCGTGCGACTATGCTCAATAGCCCAAGAGCCCAAATGCGCGTCGGAGAGGAAATATATCTTTTTCATAGCCTTTTTATTCTTTACAAAAAACCAAGTTCCAGTTTTGCCTCCTCGGTCATAAGATCCTGCGACCACTCGGGTTCAAAGACAAGCTGCAGGTTCACGGCACCAATGCCGTTGATGCTCTCAACCTTTTGCTTCACATCCTCGAGCATAAAGTCGGCAGCAGGGCAATTGGGAGCAGTGAGCGTCATATCAATGTCAACCGACATATCCTCTTTTACCTCAATGCGGTAAATAAGGCCAAGATCGTATATGTTAACGGGTATTTCGGGGTCGTACACCGTTTTTATCATCTCCACTATTTTCTGTTCAAGTTCCAATTTATCCATAAACAAAAATTTTACAATCGTTGCTCTTCGTTATAGCTGAAATATCCTCGCGTGGTAAACACCAGGTGGTCGAGGAACCTTATCTTCATTATTTTGCACGCAGCGCTCACCGACATTGTTATGTTATCGTCCTCACGGCTGGGCTTTGTGTTGCCCGACGGGTGGTTGTGGCACAAGGCAATGCCCGTTGCGCGTTTTATCAGCGCCTCGCGCATTACAAGGCGAATATCCACTGCCGACGCTGTTATTCCACCGCTGCTTATTCTCACGTGGTCTATCACGCGGTTCATATTGTTGAGCAGAAGTACATAGCACTCCTCCACGGGAAGGTCGCACATTATGGGGTAGAAATAGTCATACAGGTCGGCCGAACATTTTATGCACGGCTGCTCCATATTCTCATCTATGCGACGGCGTTTCCACAGCTCACAAGCCGCCACAATGGTTATTGCCTTTGCCGGGCCTATTCCCTTGAACTGGCACAAATCGTCCACCGAGAGCTTTGCAAGCTCGGCTATGCTGTCGCCACACGACGCAAGCACCTTTTTCATAAGTTCCACAGCCGATTCCTCGGCGTTACCCGACCCTATGAGTATTGCCAAAAGTTCCGACTTGCTGAGCGCGCTCACGCCGCTGCGCAGCACCTTCTCACGCGGGCGCTCATCCTCGGGCCACTCTTTTATGCTTTGTCTTGCCTTGCTTCCCATATAACACTAACCACGGTTCATAAGATTTATCAACGTTCGCTTTGTCTCCAGCGGGCGACGCAGCACCATCTTGCACCAGAAAGCCTTCAGGAACCCACTGCCATAGCCGCTTATCTGCACCGCAGCAGCTGCAACAGAGAGGGCTGCCACCTTGACACTGCGGTTCTTTGCAAGCGAGTCGAAGAAAATGAGCATCGCATAGAGCAAAGGCAACAGCAACAGCCACGGGAAGAAGAAGGCCGCCACAAGCAGCAACAGCCCTGCAACGAGCATAAGCGCCGGCAGAGTGTGGACTATCTTCATAGAACCCGGGTGAATGAGCTGCAGCCATATGCGCGCCTGCCCGAAATTGTTCACCTGCTTGAAGAAGCGTCCAAAGTCGATGCGGCGTTTGTGGTAAACAAAAACCTCGCGTATGAGACGCACCTCGAAACCAGCCTTGCGTATCCTCAGGCTCAGGTCAATATCTTCGCCCAGCATATCGTTGAAACCGCCCACAGCCTTGTACACCTCCTTCGAAAAACCCATATTGAAGGTGCGGGGGCAGAACTTTTCCATAACCACCTTACCACCGCGTATGCCGCCTGTGGTCCAGAAAGAGGTCATCGAGTGGCTCACAGCCTTCTGCATGGGCGAGAAAGAGTCGTCAGCGGCATCGGGGCCACCGAAGCAGTCGCAATAGCCGGCAGCCATTGCCCGCTCGAGATTTTCAAAATAGGCGGGAGGCAGAATTACATCGGAGTCGAAGAAAAGCAGATAGTCGCCCGTTGCACGTTCCATACCATAGTTGCGTGCAACGCTGCGCCCCTCATTCTCCTTGAAGAAATAGTGGATAGTAAAAAAAGAACGATAGCGACCAAGCAAATGATCGCATCGTTCTTTTGAGCCATCCTCTACAATCACCAACTCAAATGGTTTTACCGTCTGAGCCGACAAGCTTTCGAGCAATTTGTTTATCTCGTCGGGCCTGTCATATACCGGGACTATTATAGAGTATAACAACTTATTAAGCTTTTACACGACCTTGATAAGAGCCGTCGCGTGTGTCAATTTCAATGAGCTCGCCCTCGTTGATGAAGAGAGGAACGCGAACCTCGGCACCAGTCTCCACTGTAGCGGGTTTTGTGGTGTTTGTTGCAGTGTCACCCTTAAGACCGGGCTCGGTGTAAGTAACAGCGAGAACAACCTTAACGGGCATATCGGCGAAAAGGATTGTTTCGGTAGAAGCATCGGTAACAACCTCAAGGTTCATACCCTCTTTCATGTAAGCAACACCGTTGATCTGGTCGGCCGAAAGGGGAACCTGCTCATATGTCTCGTTGTTCATGAAGATGTAGTCCTCACCCTCCTGATAGAGATACTGGAACTCGCGACGCTCAACGCGTACATCCTCCAATTTCTCACCGATGTTGAAACGGCGCTCCAATACATAACCGTCTACAACGTCTTTGAGCTTTGTACGCATAAAGGTATTACCTTTACCGGGCTTAACGTGCAAAAAGTCTATGCAAAAATACAACTTGCCATCCATGCGGATAGCTGTTCCGATTTTAATGTCCTGTGCATTAATCATAATTCTATCTGTTTTTTGTTAATATAATTCCAATGAGTACCGCCACACTTTGCGGCTTTGCTGCGCGAAGATACGAAAAAGTAAAATCATATACAATTATTCAGTGCCTTTAATTAAAAAGAAAGGTAATGCTATAATATTATATATAAAAATTATGTTAAAATTAATTTAAGCAGCTGCGTTTTTGTAACATTTTTATACCTTTGAGGTTAACTCGGTAACGAGACCTTTACACAGAAAAAGCCAACACAAAACAAAAAAAGAATATGAACAAGAAACTAAAATGGGGGCTTATTGCAGCCCTTGCAGTAGCACTCGGAGCGTGGGGATTCTACGCACTTACCCCGCACGAGAACAAAGAGTTGAGCCAGGTTGACGCACAACCCAAGAAATTTGAGCGCAAGGCATTGAGCGTGAGCGCAAAAATTGTAAAGCCCCACCTCCTTACCGACGAGATTCCCATCACAGGCCGTCTCGTACCCAACGAAGAGGTTGAGCTATCGTTCGAGACATCGGGAAAAATCACCGATATATTCTTCACCGAGGGCAGCGACGTTAAAAAAGGCGACCTGCTTGCAAAGGTGAACGACAGCCACCTGCAGGCGCAGCTCAAACGCCTGGAGGCGCAGATTCCCCTTGCCGAGGACCGCGTGTACCGCCAGAATGCACTCTTGCAGCGCGACGCTGTGAGCAAGGAGGCCTATGAGCAGGTAAAGACTGAGCTTGCAACCCTCAACGCCGACATTGAAAAGGTGAAGGCAGAAATAAGAATGACCGAGTTGCGCGCTCCCTTCGACGGAACAATTGGTTTGCGACAGGTGAGCGTGGGAGCTTTTGCATCGGGCAGCACAGTGGTTGCCCGCCTCACAAACGTAACCCCCATTAAAGTGGAATTTTCGGTTCCCGAGCGTTACGCCGGCGACATAAAGAAAGGCACAAACCTCGAGTTCAAGGTCGACGGCAAGCTGCAACCCTTCAACGCAAAGGTATATGCAACCGAGTCGAGCCTCGACACAGAGACCCACACACTCGCCGTGCGCGCCATCTACCCCAATGAGAGCCGCGAGCTATTTTCGGGACTTTACGCCGACATTCGCCTGAAACAAAAGGAGATACACGACGCAATTGCAATCCCCTCGGAGGCCATTGTGCCCGAAATGGGAATAAACAAAGTCTTTGTGTGCCGCGGCGGAAAAGCCGAGCCCGTGGCCGTTACCATAGGTATACGCACTGCCGACGAGGTTCAGATTCTGCAAGGCTTGCAACCGGGCGACACCATCCTCACATCGGGAACATTGCAGTTGCGTAAAGGAACGGCAGTTACAATCACAAGCATCGACTAACCTCAAGAGCCGCAAAGAACTATGAATATTTCGGAATTAAGCATACGCAGGCCGGTGCTTGCGACGGTGCTCACCATCATCATCATTCTCTTTGGCCTCATTGGCTATAACACACTGGGAGTGAGAGAGTACCCGTCGGTCGACAACCCCATAATCTCGGTTACCTGCAGCTACGCAGGAGCAAATGCCGACGTTATTGAGAACCAGATAACCGAGCCCCTTGAGCAGAACATCAACGGTATCCCGGGCATACGCTCACTCTCGAGTGTGAGCCAGCAGGGACAGTGCCGCATAACAGTGGAATTCGAACTTTCGGTGGACCTTGAAACGGCAGCCAACGACGTGCGCGACAAAGTATCGCGTGCCCAGCGTTACCTGCCGCGCGACTGCGACCCACCCACCGTGTCGAAAGCCGATGCCGACGCAACCCCCATCCTTATGGTGGCAATACAGAGCGAGAGCCGTTCACTCCTTGAGCTGAGCGAGATTGCCGACCTCACCGTGAAAGAGCAGTTGCAGACAATTGCCAACGTGAGCAGCGTTACCATTTGGGGAGAGAAGCGCTATTCTATGCGCCTGTGGCTCGACCCCGTGAAGATGGCAGCCTACGGCATCACCCCTGTGGATGTTAAAAACGCGGTAACCAGCGAGAACGTGGAGCTGCCGTCGGGTAGCATCGAGGGTAACACCGTGGAACTTACCCTGCGCACAATGGGACAGATGCACACCGCCAAAGAGTTCAACAACATCATACTTAAAGAGCAGAACGGCAACGTGGTGCGCGTGAGCGACATAGGACACGCCGAGCTTGGCCCTGCCGACCTCAAAAGCTATATGAAGATGAACGGCGTGCCTATGGTGGGTGTAGCCGTTATCCCGCAGCCGGGAGCCAACCACATTGAGATTGCCGACGCTGTGTACGACCGTATGAAGAGTATGGAAAAAGACCTCCCCGAGGATGTGAAATACTCTTACGGATTCGACAACACAAAGTTCATACGCGCATCAATCGACGAGGTAAAGAACACCGTATACGAGGCCTTTATCCTTGTAATCATAATCATTTTCCTCTTCTTGCGCGACTGGCGTGTAACGCTCATCCCCTGTATTGTGATACCCGTGTCGCTCATTGGAGCATTCTTTGTTATGTACGTTGCCGGCTTCTCCATAAACGTGCTCACAATGCTTGCCGTGGTACTTTCGGTGGGTCTTGTAGTGGACGACGCCATTGTAATGACCGAGAATATCTACATTCGCATTGAGCAGGGTATGCGCCCGTTGAAAGCCGGTATCGAGGGTTCGAAAGAGATTTTCTTTGCCGTAATTTCAACCACCGTAACACTCGTAGCCGTGTTCCTGCCCATTGTCTTTATGGAGGGCACCAGCGGCCGCCTTTTCAGGGAGTTCAGCTTTGTGGTTGCCGGTTCGGTGATAATTTCATCGTTCGCCGCCCTCACATTCACCCCTATGCTCGCCACAAAAATTCTCAAGAGACGCAAGGAGCAGAATGCCTTCTACAAAAAGACCGAACCCTTCTTTGCAGGCCTCAACAACCTGTACGAAAAGTCGCTTGTGTTGTTCCTGGGCAAACGCGCGTGGGCAATTCCAGTTACAGTTATAACATTCGTGCTCATTGCCGTGCTGTGGAACAATATCCCCGCCGAGATGGCACCGCTCGAAGACCGTTCGCAAATTACCATCACCACCCGCGGAGCCGAGGGCGCAAGCTACGAACTTATGCGCGACTACACCGAGGAGATTAACCAGCTTGTCGACTCCATTGTACCCGACGCACAGTCGGTTACAGCCCGCGTATCGAGCGGAAGCGGTAACATACGCATCACGCTCAAAGACCTTTCGGAGCGCGACTACTCGCAGATGGATGTAGCCGCAAAACTCACAAAAGCAGTAAGCTCAAAGACAAAGGCGCGCGCCTTTGTGCAGCAGCAGTCGTCGTTCGGTGGCCGCCGCGGAAGTATGCCCGTGCAGTACGTGCTGCAGGCAATGAGCATTGAAAAACTCGAGAAAGTGCTCCCCGAATTCCTCTCTCGCGTACACGATAACCCCATATTCCAGATGGCCGACGTCGACCTCAAGGTGAGCAGCCCCGAGGTGCGCGTTAACATCAACCGCGACAAGGCCGGTATTCTTGGAGCTAGCGTGCGCGACGTTGCCGAGGCACTGCAATATGGCCTCAGCGGACAGCGTATGGGATATTTCTATATGAACGGAAAACAGTACGAGATTATAGGCCAGATCAACCGCCAGCAGCGCAACACCCCGTCGAACATAAAGTCGCTCTACATACGCAGCGACAAGGGAGAGATGATTCAGTTCGACAACCTCGTGGAGTTCGTCGAGTCGGTTGCACCGCCCAAGCTCTACCACTACAACCGTTTCCTTTCGGCCACAATTTCGGCCGGCCTTGCCGAGGGCAAGACCATTGGCGAGGGACTCGACGAGATGGACAAGATTGCCGAAGAGGTGCTCGACGACACCTTCCGCACAGCGCTTGTGGGTGATTCGAAAGAGTACCGCGAGAGCTCTTCGAGCCTCATGTTCGCCTTCATCCTTGCCCTTGTGCTCATATACCTTATTCTGGCCGCACAGTTCGAGAGTTTCAAAGACCCGCTCATAATTATGCTCACCGTGCCCCTTGCCATTGCAGGAGCGCTTGTGTTTATGTATTTCAACGGAATTACAATGAACCTCTTCAGCCAGATTGGTATAATTATGCTCATTGGCCTTGTGGCAAAGAACGGTATTCTCATTGTGGAGTTTGCCAACCAGAAACAGGAGGCTGGCGAGGAGAAGATGAGCGCCATAAAGAGCGCGTCGTTGCAGCGCTTGCGCCCCATTCTAATGACCAGCGTATCAACCATCCTGGGACTCCTGCCCCTTACCTTTGCCAGCGGCGAGGGTGCCAACCAGCGTATAGCAATGGGTACAGCCGTGGTGGGCGGTATGCTCGTTTCAACAATTCTCACAATGTATATTGTACCCGCAATGTACAGCTACATTTCAACCGAACGCGAAAAACAGAACGAACAATGAAAAAAAGCATAATGACACTGCTCTTGTGCGCCGCCACGCTGCCAATGAGCGCACAGACAATAACGCTTAAAGAGTGCCTGGAGCGAGGACTCGAAAAGAACTACTCCATACTCATAACCCGTGGCAAGGAGCAGATAGCCCACAACAACGCCACACGCGCCAATGCCGGTTACCTGCCCACGCTCGACTTTTCGGGCGGCTACGACCTTGCGGGCAGCAACAGCACCGGCGAGATTGCAGGCTCGGGAGCAACCGAAAAGAAAAGCAGCGCCCCCGACCACACTGCACGCGCAAGCGTCGACCTCAACTGGACACTCTTCGACGGTTTCAAGGCAACCACAACATACAAGCAGCTCAAGGAGATGGAGCGTATGGGCGAGAGAAACACCCGCATTGCTGTGGAAGATTTTATCGCCACCCTCACAGGCGAGTATTACAATTTCATACAGCAACGCATACGACTGAAGAACTACTTCTACGCCGTGCAGCTGTCGAAAGAGCGCCTGCGCATTGTTGAGGAGCGCTACCACATTGGTAACTTTTCGCGCCTCGACTACCAGCAGGCAAAGGTCGACTTCAACGCCGACAGCGCACGTTACGTGAGCCAGCAGGAGGTTGTAATAACATCGCGCATCGCACTCAACGAGCTAATGGCCGAGGAGCAGGTATATACCCCGCTCTACACATCGGACACGACTATAAACGTGAACACCTCGCTCGACTTCACCGAGCTGTGGAACAACACCCTCACCGACAATGCCGAGCTGCTGCAGGCCGCATCGAACAACACCCTTGCCCAGCTCGACTATAAGAAGGTGACAGCCCGCAACTACCCCTATCTCAAGCTCAACGCAGGCTACGACTACGGCTACAACAAGTACGAGAAGAACACATACAGCCACCGCAGCAGCCACGGCTGGAACGGGGGGCTCACCGTGGGCATAAACCTATGGGACGGCAACCGCCGACGCGAAAGAAGGAACGCCAAAATTGAGATTGCCAACGCCGAACTGCAACGCAAGCAGCTTGAGCTTGCACTGAAAGCCGACCTCGGCAACCTGTGGCAGGCCTACAGGAACAATATAGAGCTTCTCAACCTCGAAAAGCAGAACCTTATAACAGCGCGTGAGAACCACGAAATTGCAAAGGATCGCTATATGCTGGGCGACATTTCGGGCTTTGAAATTCGCGAGGCACAACAGAGCCTTCTCGACGCCGAAGAGCGCCTTCTGTCGGCACAATACAAAACAAAAATATGTGAAATTTCCCTGTTGCAGATAAGCGGTAAAATATCCAGATACCTCGAATAATACTGCATAAAAATTATATTTTCTGCATATATATTCCGTTTGTGTACATTGTACAATAAAAAGCGGACATATATATGCAGATTTTTATTCATCGGAGCAAAGTTCCTTCAAAAATATTTCCTCATTTGACAAATGTTTACGAAATTTGCGACCGAATATAAAAAACACACTAAACGACCATCGACAATATGGCAGAGAAGAAAACATCACAAGAAATAGATCAGGTAATTGTACGTTTCTCGGGAGACTCGGGAGACGGTATGCAGTTGGCCGGAAATATATTTTCAACAATTTCGGCAACTGTCGGCAACGACATTTGTACATTCCCCGACTACCCCGCCGACATACGCGCCCCGCAAGGTGTGCTCACAGGCGTTTCGGGTTTCCAGGTACACGTGGGAGCCGATAAAGTGCTCACCCCCGGTGACAAATGCGACATTCTGGTTGCAATGAACCCCGCCGCACTCAAGACACAGCACAAGTATTGCAAGCCCACAGGAGCCATAATCATCGACTCCGACTCTTTCACCGAGAAGGACCTGCAGAAAGCCGAATTCAAGACCGACAACCCCATTGAGGAACTCGGAATAACCTGCGAGGTTGTCCCCTGCCCCATCACATCAATGTGTCAGGAGACACTCAAAGACAGCGGCCTCGACAACAAGAGCATCATCCGTTGCAAGAATATGCTTGCACTCGGCCTTGTATGCTGGCTCTTCGACCGCGACCTCTCGCTTGCCGAGAGTATGTTGCGCGCAAAATTCGCCAAAAAGCCCGAGATTGCCGAAGCAAACATTAAGGTGTTGCACGCAGGCTACAATATGGGCCACAACACACACGCATCAATTGCCCACACATACAGCATTGAGAGCAAGAACGAAAAGGCAAAGGGCAAATATATGGACATAAACGGCAACAAGGCCACCGCATACGGCCTCATTGCCGCAGCCGAGAAGGCAGGCATGCGCCTTTTCCTCGGTTCATACCCCATCACCCCCGCAACCGACATTCTTCACGAGCTTGCAAAGCACAAATCGCTTGGCGTTGTAACAATGCAGGCCGAGGATGAGATTGCCGGCTGTGCATCGGCTGTGGGCGCAGCCTACGCTGGAGCACTCGCCTGCACAAGCACATCGGGCCCCGGTGTCTGCCTCAAAAGTGAGGCCATCAACCTTGCAGTAATCACCGAGCTTCCCCTCGTTATCGTAAACGTGCAGCGTGGCGGCCCCTCAACCGGCCTCCCCACAAAGTCGGAACAGACCGACCTCTTGCAGGCACTCTACGGCCGTAACGGCGAGAGCCCCATCCCCGTGATTGCAGCAAGTTCACCCACCGACTGTTTCGATGCAGCCTTCAACGCTTGTAAAATAGCCGTTGAGCATATGACTCCTGTAATTCTGCTCACCGACGCATTCATCGCCAACGGTTCGGCAGCCTGGAAGCTCCCCGACATTGCCCAGTACCCCGCAATTGTTCCGCCCTACGTTACACCCGAGATGCGCGATGGCTGGAGCCCCTACAAGCGCAACCCCGAAAACAACGTACGCTACTGGGCCGTTCCCGGCACCGAGGGCTTTATGCACCGCATCGGCGGCTTGGAGAAGAGTGCTGCGACAGGCGCAATTTCGAACGACCCCGAAAACCACCACAAGATGGTTGAGGCGCGTGCCGAAAAGATTGAGAAGATTGCCAACGACATTCCCGCACTCACCGTTGAGGGCGACGCCGACGCCGACCTCCTCATTGTGGGCTTCGGCGGCACATACGGCCACCTTTGCGAGGCAATGCAGGCAATGAACAAAGAGGGCAAGAAAACAGCACTTGCACATTTCAACTACATCAACCCCCTGCCCGCAAACACAGCCGAGGTATTGCGCAAATACAAAAAAATTGTTGTTGCCGAGCAGAATATGGGACAATTCGCGTCGTACCTGCGCACAAAAATCGACGGCGTGACACTGCATCAGTATAACGAGGTGAAAGGCCAGCCCTTTGCGGTTGCAACACTTGTTGAGGCTTTCACAAAAATTATGGAGGAATAATTATGAGCGAATATACAGCACAAGACTACAAATTCGGGCAACCCCGTTGGTGCCCCGGATGCGGCGACCACTCATTCTTGGGCGCCCTTCACAAAGCAATGAGCGAGATTGGCATTGCACCCCACCAGACAGCAGTAATTTCGGGTATCGGATGCTCTTCGCGCCTGCCCTACTATATGAACACATACGGTTTCCACACCATTCACGGCCGTGCAGCAGCCATTGCCACAGGCGCAAAGGTTGCCAACCCGGGCCTCACTGTCTGGCAGATATCGGGCGACGGCGACGGCCTTGCAATTGGCGGTAACCACTTCATACATGCAGTGCGTCGCAACATCGACCTCAATATGATACTGCTCAACAACCGCATCTACGGCCTCACAAAAGGCCAGTACTCGCCCACATCGGCACGCGGTTTTGTGAGCAAATCGTCGCCTTACGGCACAGTGGAGGACCCCTTCCACCCCGCAGAGCTCTGTTTCGGTGCACGCGGACAGTTCTTCGCACGCTGCGTTGCAACCGATATGAGCGCAGCTGTCGGCTGCCTCAAAGCTGCCGCACAGCACAAGGGAGCATCGGTTGTAGAGGTTCTGCAGAACTGTATAATCTTCAACAACGGTACACACGACAGCATCTACACCAAAGAGGGCCGCGCAAAGAACGCCATCTACCTGGAGCACGGCAAGCCTATGATTTTCGGCGAGAACAACGAGCTGGGACTTATGCAGGAGGGCTTTGGATTGAAGGTTGTGAAACTGGGCGAGAACGGAATTACCGAAAAGGACATTCTTGTTCACGATGCACACTGCAAGGACACAACCCTGCACCTCAAGCTCGCCCTTATGGAGGGCCCCGATTTTCCCATCGCTCTTGGCGTTATACGCGATGTTGAGGCTCCCACCTACAACGACGCCGTTCACGCACAGATTGAAGAGGTCAAGAGCCAGAAGAAGTACCACAACTTCACCGAGTTGCTCAACACCAACGAAACTTGGGAGATTAAGTAAGATTGATAAAGCATATAAAGAGAATAGGAAAACTGCGTTGCAGTTTCCCTATTCTTGTATTTATTGGCAGTAACTTATTCCCAAGTTATATCAATTTCCTGGGTATATCCCGAAGAAGAGTTAGTCGAAATATGCGATACATAGCCATCCTTGTATTTGTATGAAACATTTGTGGTGAGAGTGCTGCCATCGTTGTTGTCATATATTTGGGCCTTTGTAGGCAATTTATTGCTGCGCGCACCAATGAGTTCGGGGCAAGCGTTAAACAGCTCCTCATACGGGCCAAGTATTTGACTTCCCATCAAAGGGAAAAATCCTTTACTGCAGGTTTTGCCATAAGATATTTCTGTTTCTGCTTCATATGCGGACACACGTATCATCTTATCGCCGTTCCAATCAATCCTAGCTTCATACCTGACATTAATAGATGCGATTCTTCCGTTGTCGTTATAATTGAAATATCTCACCACATCGTTTTCTTCGGCGCAACTTTGTACAAGCCCACCTTCGAGTGTCAACATACATGAATAATTGCTATAATGTTCTTTTTTTTCACCGTTATAGTAATACATATAATAATCCTCTCTATCAATGTCTATACTATTGTCGGCCCAGTGGTATTTATAGGTACGAACCATTTTATTACCATTAGATTCCATTTCTTCTACCACAACTTGAATGAGCTCGCCATCTTCGTTGTATTTGAAACTAGTGGTATTATCGGTCTCTCCAACTGTATGAATCTCTTTCAAACGTTTACTGCCGCCACCACCGTCACCGCCGCCGTCACCATCAGCAGATGTTAGCTCGACACAGGCAGCAAAATTAACACACACAAGAACAGCCATAAGAGCCATTCCAATCAACCTTAATGTTTTAATAGTTTATATACC
Organism: Bacteroidaceae bacterium; assembly: GCA_045636125.1. Taxonomy (GTDB): domain Bacteria; phylum Bacteroidota; class Bacteroidia; order Bacteroidales; family Bacteroidaceae; genus HGM04593. Next base: position 11,291 of record JAZTWX010000005.1, on the reverse strand, counting down.
TTTTTATAATATGTATGTTCAATGAGCCTCTTGCCCTACGAACGAAGTAAATATAATCAAAAGATTTCGGCAAAGCAAGAGCGCCATTGCAATTTATTCTGCGCGTGAATAAAAAACACGCGCAGAGGGGTAAAGAAAATCATCCCCGTGCGCACGGGGATGATTCTCTTTTATAAATAGTTGCTCACTACCATTTGATGAACTTGTGAACGCGTTGCGCTCCGTCGGCACTCATTATAATGAGGTAAGAGCCCTTGGGAGAGCCTGCAAGCGATACTTTTGCGCCGTTGGCAGCAACTGTTTCGCCAATGGTCGCACCACCCATATTAACGACCTTCACAACGGCTCCGTCGGGGATATTCTCGCAAACAACGGCCTGCGAAGCTGCGTCGTAACGAACCACGCAAGCGTCAACGCCTGTTGCCGCAATTCCTGTGTTGCCGCCCGCAACCGTGCTGATACGCAACTGGTGGCTGTATGTAGCGCCGTAGGGGCAGTGGTACATACTCTCGGTACCGGGGCCGCAGCTGCCGTTACCTATACCACGCTGCATATAGTCGAACGTTGCGTAAACAACATCGTCCTTCTGCAAATCCCAGGGGTGAAGCTGAGGAACAAGATACTGCGCCTGGTCGTAGTGAGAGAGCGAGAACGAAACATTACCCTCAGTTTCAATCTTAATGGCATCGCCTGTTTCGGGGTTCTGCATCATAAGCTCGCGCAGAGCCTCGCGGTTACCCATCGACTGCGGGTGGGCATACATTTCGAACATATCGTCCACGGTGGTTGTGTAGCGTCCGAGGAACGAGCCACGGCAACGGTCGATGTAGTTCTCCCAGGGGCCTTTTGCATAATATGTGACGTTCTCGTAGCCGGCGGGGAAGATAACATCGAAGCCAATGCGGCGGAGCGACTGGTTGGGAGTGTAGTCGACCTTCATATCAACCACGCCACTTGCATAAACGGTGTAAGTGATATTGTAGGGACACTTGTCGTGGGTAGCTTTCACCACAATCTCGCAACTCTTGCCGTCGGCAGCCAATGTAGCCTCTACGGTTGAAGAATTTGCATAAGCCGTTTTGTCACCGAAGTTGTGCTTGCCATAGGGGCTCTCGTTTTCAATCCAGCGGATGTTACTGTATGCGGGGAGAGAGGCAGGCTCCAGCACTTTAACACCGTTGGCAACCCACTCGGTTACAAAGCCGTCGGCACCGAGCTTGAACGAGATATTGCCGTTGCTCACCGAGTAACCTCCTGTTGTCGAGAGTGTGAGCAAGTCGCCGCTTGCCGCAACTGCGGGCAATGCTGCACGCTCCTGCAAGGTGAACTGCTCGGCTGCCAGTGAGTAGCCGCTCTCGCACCACTCCTCGGCACTCTTCTTCAAGAGCTCCACGTTGAGCAGATATTCGGCTCCGTCATCCATCTTTGTTGCGATGGGCAATAATATTTCGGCAGTTGCCGCGGGGGCAGTTGAGGGAACATCGAGAGTACCCTCCTCAACAAGCTCGCCGTTGCAGAGAACCGAGTAACGGAGTGTGAAAATATCGAGATTGAGGAAGTTGTACTTGTTCTTCACCATCAAAGTCTTTGAAGCTGCATCGTAAGTGAACGCTGCATACTGGTAAACCTTCTTAACCTCGGTGAGTTTCGATGTCCAGGCACGGTCGGCTGTAATAATACCGTTGTTCACGAAGTTACCCTGGTGAGGACCGGGATAGTCGTAACCTGTGGTGTATTTGGGGAAGCCGTTCACTGTGAGATTACCACTGAGAATAGCCTGAGGGTCGTAAATCGACTGGTCAACCCAGTCCCAGATGCAACCGCCAATACCGTAACGGCTGTTCTCTATGATATCCCAGTACTCCTGGAGGTTACCCACAGAGTTACCCATAGCGTGGGCATACTCGCAGAGGAAGAAAGGCTCGCCGCCTATGCTGTTGGCCGAATATTGACGCACGAAAGCAAGGTCGGGGTACATTTTCGACTGCATATCGGTGTTTGCTGCAGAGCCATCGGCAGAGTAACCCTCGTAATGTATGGGACGGCTGTCGAGAGCACGTGTTGCGGCGTATGTGAAATTGAAGTTTACGCCTGTACCCGACTCGTTACCGAGCGACCAAAAAACAACCGACGGGTGGTTGCGGTCGCGGTACACCATACGCACGGTGCGGTCGACATACTGCGCTCTCCAAGTAGCATCGTTCGAAATGCTGTTTTTCTTTTTATCTTCCCAGCTCTTGTGGCACTCCACATCGGCCTCATCCATTATATAAAGACCGTAGTAGTCGAACATTGCATACATTTTCGCCTGACGGGGATAGTGGCTGGTACGCACGGTGTTCATATTGCTCTGCTTCATCATCACAATATCCTTGAGCATAGTCTCCACATCCATTGTGCGGCCATATAGAGGATGAGTGTCCTGTGTGTTGGCACCCTTGAAGAATACTCGCTGGCCGTTTACAAGCACCACGCCATCCTTTATTTCCACTTTGCGGAAACCGAATTTTGTAGAGAACACCATCTCCTCGGCACCGGCGTCGTCTTTCTGGCGCACAATAACGGTGTAGAGGTTGGGAGTCTCCGCAGTCCAGGCAAGGAGGTTGTTGAGCCCTGCAAATGCCACAGACTCTTTGTTTGTAACGCCGGCCTCCACAGCAACCTGCTGCGCCTGCGATGCTACAACAGCGCCCTGTGCATCGAGCAGTTCTATCTCTATATTCTTTGTAACAAGCGCAGAGCCGCGGTTCTCAACCTCAAAGGCAACGTTCATTGAGCCGCTTGTATAGCCCTCGTCGAGGGTGGATGTAATATAGTGGTCGCGGACAAAAGCCTTGGGAGTTGCATAGAGATAAACATCGCGGTGAAGTCCACTCATATGGAACATATCCTGTCCTTCGAGGTAAGAGGCATCGCTCCAACGAAGTACCTGCACACTGATGTTGTTCTCACCCTCGCGCACATATTTTGCAATCTCGAATTCGTGGTCGTTGTTTCCACCCTGTGTATAGCCCACATAATTACCGTTCACCCAAACGTAAGCTGCGCTGTAAAGACCATCGAAGTGCAGGAACACATTCTTTTCGGCCCAACCGGCAGGCAGGGTGAAGGTGCGGCGGTAAGAACCTACGGGGTTATTGCCAACGCCGCTCACCTTGTTATTGATGTAGGGAGGGTTGTTCACAAAAGGATACTCCACGTTTACATACAGCGGGAGGTCGTAGCCCTTCATTTCCCAGCAAGAGGGAACGTCGATGTTGTCCCAGGCCGACACGTTTGCATCGTCGCCCCAGAATTCAGCCTCACCGGGACGCATACCGGGCTCGCTCACGAACTTGAATTTCCAGGTTCCGTTGAGGTTGAGGTAGTCGGCATTTTCAGGGGTTAGCCAGGGCTTTTCGTATGCGGCATCGGCCTTCATAAGCGAGGTCGATGTATAGGGGATGAAGGTTGCGTGAGCAGCCTCCTTGTTCTCCTCGAAGAATTCCTGGTTCTCCCAGTCGTTGCCGAACTTGCCGGCAACCATTGAGAGTGTAAATTCTGTAGCCTCGCCTTTGGTTGTTGTGGTTGCAAAAGCCTCACCGTCTACAGCCTGCAGGTAATATTTTGCGTTGCTGCTGTTGAGGGCATAGAGAAGGTACACGCCCTCCTTGCCGGCAACCTCTTCGGTATAGATGTTCTGGTTGGCATTGCCGGTGTCTGTTGTGTAGAGCAAGGGAGTGCAAGCACCGCTCAAGCCCAGGTCGAGCGAAAGGCCGCATTGTGTCGATGTAAAGACATAGGCCTTATTGCCCGACGACATGCGCCACACCTGACCGCTCTTGCCGGTGTATGCATCGGAATAGACAAAGCTGTTGAGGTAGCTGTTCGAGCGACAAGTAATTACCTTGCCTGTTGCCGCGCAGCTTATCACGAAGAATTTGTTTGCAACGGGGAAATTCAAAGCCATCTCCTCTGTTTCAACCAAGCGGAAGAGGGTGTTTTCGCCTGTTGCGCTCACAATGGCGGGTGTGCCGCTTGTGCTTGTTCCCAAGCACTCGGCAATATTGCCGGCGTTGAGAAGCTGGTAGATATCGGCCTCTTTCTTCACCAGCTTGAATACCTGGTTGGTGTTGTAGGGGTTGAAACTCCACTGCACGGGGTAACCCACCTCGGGGGCCATATCGAGCGCACGTTTAGAACCGGCGTTCACAAGTACATATTCGTCCTTTACGCCTGTGGGATAGAGGCCCCACTGCTGTGCCTTGTCGGTTTCAGAACCTTCGGCATACACTATGCGTGCATTGTTTTCGTAGTTGCCACCATTTGAAATGAACTTGCCGTTGGCAACGTTCTCTACTCTATATTTCTTTATTGTGGCTGTTTCAAGCTCTATGGGCTCGAGGTCGGGCTCGGGCTCCACGAACTTCTGCGCTATCTCCACTGTGTAGCTGTCGGCGTGAGAAACTTCTCTCTCCACGAGGTTTGTGCCGTTCGATACAAGGAATTTAAGTCCCTTATTGGTGGCCGACTGTGTCTGGCGCAATGAGCAAAGACCGTCCTGAATGGTTATTACATAAGTATTCCAGTCGGGATAATATGCGTTTGTACCGAACACACCCTTCTCGTTGAGGTAACGGCCATCGACAGCACTTGTTATCTTGTAACAGTTCTTGCCCGAAGCGTCGGGGGCGATGCGCCACTCCTGTGCTGCTCCAGGAGCCGACACCGAAATGAATGTGGGAGTTCCGCCCGAACCGCCAATATTGTTGTTGGTGAGGTAGCGGCCGCCATCCTTTATATAATATATACCGTCGGCGGTGAATTCCATTGTAGCCTCTTCTTTCCCGCTTATGGGAACAAATTCGAAGATGAAGCTCGAGGGCAACAATTCGTTGCTGCTGCTTGCGCTCACGCGCGAGCCGTTAGATGTCCACAGTTTGTCGCCCGCACTGCCACCGTTCTGCACAGCATACTTTCCGTCGGGTTGTTTGTAAATTATGTATGTGTGCCAAGCAGCGTCGTAGGGGTTGGTCGACTCGCTTACAGTGAACTGTCCCTTTTCGTTGAGGTAACGGTTATCCTCGAGGTTTACAATCTTGTAACGGCCGTTGGCATCGAGTGTAACCTTCCACTCCTGCTTCTGCGGGCGGATGGTGTCTTTTCCCACAACAAACTGCGGTATGCTGCCATCGGTGTTGGGAGTGGTGTTAGAGAGATATTTTCCGTTGTACTTTATATAATATGTACCATTCTCGATAACCTGCACGGGGAACACATCGAGACGATAATCGTAGGCCTCCTTATAGCGTGCAACAAGCTCGCTCAAAGAGTTCTTTATAAAAGGCTCGACATAGAGGGTGGCAACCACCGGGGTAGCCTGCTTGATGGTGCCCTCGAAATCACGCGAACGAAGAGCAGCCTGCGCCTTGTCATACTGCTGATAACGCAGATAGCTGTTCACGAAGCTGTCGGGCTGGGCACACAAAAGGGCGTTGTTCATTTCAACGGTAGAAACACCCTTCAATCCCAGATATTTCATACTCAAGAGCCAGGGGGTAATCTCTTCAATGAGTTCGGGAGCCTCGTCGGTTGCAAGAAGAGCGTCTGCAGCGTTCACGAATTTAGTATACTGCTCGCCCACAGCGGCAAAGGCTGCGGCATTGTCGCCGGCTGCCGCCTTTTGGTTATACACCTCACTTGCTGCCACAAATTCGGGCGACTCACCTGTGCGGCGTAAGCCGTGCACTGTTGAGCCGAGATCGACATTATTCTCGCAGAAGAATTTGAACGACTCCTCGTTGCGGGGCATCACATATTTTATTGCGTTCAACCACGACTGGTCGGCATCGTAATCCTCCATATTCCAGTTATAGTCGGCAATGCTGAAGAGAGACACCTTTGAAGCCTCGGCATACTCCATAGGGTTCGATGTGAAGCCCGACAGCATTGAAGCAATGTCGAGGTCGTTGCCATAGGTGGGGCCCATAAGAAGGTGGTTGATGCAGTAGTCGTTCACAGGGTAGTTGAGCCAGATGAAGGCTTTGCGGCCTATCTGCTGGTTTATCCACTGCATATCACTCTTGTTTATCATATCAACCACAGAGTTTCCGGTCCACATAATGCGCACCTCGGGGTACATTTTGGTACCGAGTTGTGTGAGATAGTCGCCGCTTGACCAACCACGATTGTACTGCGTGGGGCATATGATGCAGGGGTTTACATCGTCGTATGCAGCGTTAAGTTCATCGGTAATGTAGTTCATAAGTTCGGCCTGTTTGTCGCCGCGGGTACCCTCGCCGCCCCAAACATCGTCGAAGAACACGGCAAAGGTGCGCACGCCAAGTTCGTACATTGCCTTGAGCTTGTTCACCACATTCACGCTGTCTTCCTTGTTCCACCGGATATTCTCACCCGGGTGGATAGCCCACACGAAATCGACCTTGTTGGCCTTTGCAGCCTTAACATAGGAGCGTATTTTTTCGGCCTGCTCGGCAGGATAATTTTCGCGCCACTGCGCGCGGTGGTAAACGTCGTCCTTGGGGCCATAGATGTAGATGTTCATCTTCTGTTCTCCGAACATGTCGAAGAATCCCATACGGTTGGCCTCGCTGTAAGGGTTGCCGTAGAAACCCTCTACAAGACCACGGAAGGGGACATCGGGCCAGTCGGTCACTGTAACCGCCATCACATTGGGCTGCGAAGCTACCTGAATGAAGCTCTGCACGCCATAGAACGTTCCTGCGCCGTCGTTTCCGGCAATAATCACTTTACCCTCCTCCACAGAGAGGTAATAACCCTCACTCTTTTCGGGGATAAGGCTTTCATACTCGGCAATTGCGGCGTCGCCACGCTCACCCATAATCACCTGCACTGCACCGCCGGTTGTAAAGTTCTTCTTGAACAACGCAACAGCGTCGGCGTCGGCACTACTCTCGCCCACAATGGTGTAAGCAGCAGATGCGGGGAAAGCAACTTGCCCGCTCCACTCAATCTCTTGGGGGAGAGGATAAATTTCAGCCTTCTGGGCAGACAACGGAGCCACACCAAACGCGAGCAGCATTGCAGCCATCAAAAGGAACAATTTTGAAAAATGTTTCATACTATTTGACTAGTTAAAATTATTTTCAGTTGTATCGATGCGAATATAATGAAATAGCATATTAGAGACAAATTTAATTAAAAATTTAATTTATTAAAATAAAAAAGTAATTGCAACACTATTTTTCTCTTTTTTTTCATACCTTTACAAGGTACATCTTTTTGGCAACAACAAAAAACCAAATGATATGAAAACAAAACTAATGCTTCTTCTTTGCGCCATTCTCGGATGGGCAAACATCGGCGCGCAAGGCTTTCCCGCCACAAGTAACGGCGACGATGTAAAATGGTACACAATCAACTTTATGAACGGTGGCAAGGCGATAAGAGCCGTAACCCCCGAAGAGGAGATTACAGTGGCTGCATCGCAGGACGACGACAGCCGTTTCTGGAAAATCACCGGCAACAGCACCGACGGCTACCGCTTCACCAACCGCAAAGGCTACACGCTCTATGTAAACACAGCCGACAAGAACGAAAAACTGCGCTCCACAGCAAGCACAAGCAAAGGGGTTTGCGACTTTTTCATCAACAAGACAAGCAACAGTAAATACTCGAGCGGTTACGAAATTCAGCCCAAAGGGAACACAGGCGTTTCTATAAACCTGTGGGGAGGCCCCAACGACAACCGCGGTGCCGGATTATGGGACGCAGGCGACGAGAACAACCCCGTGCAGTTCAACGAGGTTGACATTGCTGCCATTGAGGCTTTGCGCAATGTTTCCATTATTCCGCAGCCCGCCTCGCTCTCAATAACAAAATACGAAAAATTCGGCTTAAATACGCTGAACACAATCACTTACAACGGAGAAACACTCGAAAAACACGCCGCCGACTTTGCAGCACAGCTCGAAAAAGCCTCGGGCATTAAACTTGCCGTGAAAGAGGCTGCAGCCACACCCGCCGCAGGCGAAATATGGTTCGGCACCGACAGCAGCCTGCCCGCCGAAGGATACACACTGAAAGTTACCGACACGGGCATTGAGATTACCGCTGCAGGCTTTGCCGGCTGGTTCTACGGCTTGCAGACCCTGAAGCAGATGCTCCCGCGCGAGTTTTTCGCACAAGAGGCACAAAGCGGCGTCAAATGGGAGATTCCCTTCCTCGACATTCAGGACAACCCCGTTCTTGGGCACCGCGGATATATGCTCGACATTGCACGTCACTTCTTCAACAAAGAGGAGGTGAAGAAGGTGCTCGACATTATGGCACTCTACAAGATGAACCGCTTCCACTGGCACCTCACCGACGACCAGGGCTGGCGCATCGAGATACCCGAATACCCCAAACTCACCGAGGTGGGAGCCATACGTTCAGGCTCATTCTGCAACCCCGGCGACGGACAGACATTCTACGACGACACCGAGTATGGCCGAGGTATGTGGTACTCACAGGAGGACCTTAAAGAGGTCGTTGCCTACGCTCTTGAGCGCAACATTGAGATTATGCCCGAGGTGGACCTCCCCGGCCATATGGTGGCAGCCATAACAGCTTACCCTGAATTCAGTTGCGATTCTACAAAGAAATATGAGGTGCGCATCGATGGTGGAATTTCTCACGACGTGCTCAACATCGGCGACGACCGAGTTATAGATTTCCTCAAATGCATTATGGACAACCTTGCAGGCATCTTCCCCCACCAATATATTCACTTTGGCGGCGACGAGTGCCCCACCGAGCAATGGAGCACCAACAAACAGTGTCTCGACAGAGTGAAACAGCTTGGACTCAACAGCGTAAACCAGTTGCAGTCGTGGTTGGTAGAGGAGCTTGGAACATACGTTAAGGAGAAACACGGCAAGGACATTGTTGTGTGGGACGAGCTCTTGAAAAACTGGAACGACAACAACAAGATCAAGCCTGTAATTATGGCGTGGAACGGCATCAACTACAGCGGGCAGGCAGCAAACAGAGGCATGAAATCGATTATTGTACCCTACCAGTATCTCTACCTCGACTTTATGCAGTCGGAAGAGAACAACCGCTTTGTAGACGAGCTCTACAACGGAGGATGGGGCATAAACACCGCTGAGGAGATTTATGGACTCAACCCCTTGAGCGACCTCCAGGGCAGGGAAGATTTTGCACTTGGTGTTCAGGGCAATATGTGGACCGAAACAACCAACGACATCGACGAGGTGGAGTACCAGCTACTGCCCCGTATGCTTGCCCTTTCAGAGATTGGTTGGCTGGAGAACTCAAAGAAAGACTGGGGTGACTTCTACAACCGCCTGCAGAGCCACGACGAGATTTTCGAGTTGCTCGACTACAAATACGCAAAACACTACATTGAGCCCACACAATACACCGCTGCCGAGCAGGCTGCAAGAGAGGCGAAAGAGATTCTTGCCACCGCAACCCGTGGGGGCGTAGGCTACCCTGCTGCCGAGATTCACGACGCATTGCAGGCCGCATACAACAACGCTGCCGACACCGAAGCACTGCAAGCAGCGCTCGAAAGCTACAAGAACGCGCCCATAACAATGCCTGCAGAGGGCAAGACCTACCAGATTGTATCGGCATCGACCTACTACAAGAGACAGTACGAGGGCGCCACAATGTACCAGAAGAACAAGGGCATCCGCTTCCACTACACCCCGCAGACCGAGCCCGAGGAGTTGTGGCAGTTCACCGCTACCGAGGGTGGATACAAAATGACCAACGTGTTCAGCAACCAGCAGATAACACTTGGCAATTACAACACTGCCGCAACACTCAGCGACAACGGTACAACATTGAGAATAGACAAAGCCACCATTGCAACACAGAATTTCACCTACATCCCCGGCGTTGTAACAATTTCGGCAGCCGAGGGCTACAGCGACAAGATGACAGGCAGCGTAAAACGCTTGAGCGCCGAATGTTCGGGCGAGGTTTATGCAAAGGACGAGGCCGCTCTCTGCTACAACGGAACCTGGAAAATTATAGAGATAGACGACTACACAGCACAGTTGCAAGGCCTTGTATATAAATGCAATATAATCACCCTCACCGCAAAACCCGGCGAGATGGGAGAGTACACACAGGAGGCACTCGACTACCTGCAGGCAAGCGTAATCGACCCCGCCACCGACGCACTTGCACAGGGCAGCATAAGCGAGCAGCAGTATAACGCCTACGTCGCGCTCTACCACACATTCCAAATGATGGAAAGAACCAGCATTGCACAAGGGCTGAGCGAGGATTATTACTATTACATCCGCAACATTTGGTTTGGCCAATACGCCGGTTACAACAGCGCCACCGACATTGTAGCCCCACTTTCAAAAAGCACAAGCGACAATATGTTGTGGAGCATTGTAAAGAACCCCGACGGCACAATCTACATCTACAACAAGGCTACAGGCACAGCCGCCTACCCCACAGCCTACAACGGTGAGACAGCCATAAAGACAGGCCAGGAGTATGCTTGGAGACTCGAAGAGAGAACACTCGACGGAACAACAGGAATCTGCATCATTGACGAGGCCGGCAACAACAGCTGGTACAGCAACCAGAATTCCTGGAAGTTTATATTGATGAAACCCTTCTGGGGCGCCTGCACTTGGGAGTTCGAGCAGTCGAACGTGGAGGTTCCAACAGGAATTTCCATTATTGAGAGTAACGAGAAGCGCACCGCCATTTACGACCTTCGCGGCAACCTCTTGAAGGAGGCTACCGCTCCCGGTATCTACATCATCGACGGCGAGAAGGTGCTTGTAAAATAAGCGTTGCAAACAAATTGAATAACATTCTTCCCCCAAAAGCCGCGGCTTTTGGGGGAAGATTTTGTTTTGCAGCCATTAGTCGCGTGAAGCATAGACGAAGTTTATGCCACGCGGGTGGCGAGCAGCAAAACGAGCCTAAAACAACGCCAAGCCATAATTACGAATCAACTCCAAAAGTTGAGGGGTAAATATAGCTGGTGCCCCTATTATGTTTTTTACGAATTTACCTTCATATTTTAGCAATAAGCATTGAATCTTTTATAAACGTGTGCTTTAATTCCTCGGTGGCCCGTGAGCTTTTTTTTGCTTTAATGGCAATGTCTGTTTGTACTTTTTTGTAAAAAAGTACTCAAAAAACTCGGGCTGTCGTCTTGCCGGTCGCCACTTGCTTTGCTCACAAGTCGCAAGCGACATTCTTCGGTCGCTTCGTGGCTTGCCGCTCGCTGTTTGTCGCAAGTGCTTGGGCCGTCAACGACTCGCTGCGCTCAAACATGTCTCCGGCTT
>JAZTWX010000004.1:0-46372 GCA_045636125.1 Bacteroidaceae bacterium | reverse complement strand
AGCCCACAATTTAAGGAAGTATATTGCCCGAAAAACGGAAAATAGCAACAGACAAAGACTTTTTGTTTTCCCTATTGGAGCATATTTAGAATGTTGTCGGGCTGCATAAAGGATTTATGCGTACAAAAATGATATTTATTCTAAGCTGAAGGTAAAAACGGAAAATTACTCCAAAAAAAGAGGCTGAGCCAAAATTACTTTTGACCCAGCCTCTTTTGTGTGGAAATTTACGACTGAAAAAGGTCGTCCATAGTAATGCAATTTTGCACTATATTAGCGTGACTTTGGTTGTTGCAAAAATAACTGAAAATAGTGAGATAGCAAGCGGAATGTGCCAAAAAAAACGCGATTCCGCTTGCTATCTCATCGTTTTTTGTGTTGCGTTGTTGGAAAAATGATTGATATTCAGCGTGTTGTGTTTTGGCGGTTTTGCGTGCTGTTCATATGGTTTATTAAAAGCTTTGCTGAGATGAATAATATTGCTATTGATTGCAGGAATTGCAGTGCCGAAGAGATTTTGAGATTACTCTTGGATACTTATCCCTCGTTGTATGACACAGCTAACTGAAAATTGGTTTATGTGGGTGCTACGTGTGATGTTGAAGAACGTTTGCGCAAGCATAACGTTGATATTGATGATGTTATTTTTTGTGCGATGACAGCAAGCCGCCGTGTGGCGGCGCGGGTTGAGGAGTTTGCGCGTGAAATGGGTTTCTGCATAGGACAGTGAGTTGGGGTGGCAACAGAACAACCACCTGCTCAATATATGTGTATGCCTTTTTCATAACATCGGGCACAAGGGTGTAACACAAAATGGTCATCGCCTTGTGAGGTTAATCAGTTGTTTTGTTTTTTTAGTGAGAAATCGAACCTGAGGCCTTTACCGGGGCGGTTGCTTGCTGTTATTGTGCCGCCGTGAAATTGAACGGCGTGCTTTACAATTGCGAGGCCGAGCCCGGTGCCGCCCATTTGGCGGGAGCGTCCTTTGTCTATGCGGTAGAAGCGCTCGAAGAGGCGCGAGAGTTGTTTTTCTTCTACTCCGCAGCCATCGTCTTCGAATCGTATTTTGCAGTATTCTTCGTTGTCGTCGATTAGTGATATGTATATGTTTTTCCCGCCGGAGTAGGCTATGGCATTTTCTGTGAGGTTGCGGAATATTGAGCCTATGAGCGAGAGGTTGCCCTCGATGCTCACCTCTTTGTTGAAGGTTGCGTGGAGGGTGAAGCGTTCGTCCGGGGGCATAATTTCAAGCTCGTCTGCTATTTCATTTATTATGTTGTTTATAACGATGTTCTCTTTGCCTATATGTTGGCTGCCATCCTCCATACGGGTGATTAGCGAAACATCGCCAAGCAGCCTGCGTAAGCGTTCGTTATTGGTGTAGCATCTCTCTATGAGTTCCTGGCGCTTTTCTTCGCTTATGCTTATGCCCGAAAGAAGTGTTTCGAGGCATACTTGTATGGAGGCTACGGGGGTTTTCAGTTCGTGGTTTATGTTGTTGGTGAGTTGTCGTTTTATGCGTATTTTCTCTTGTTCTTCACGCATTGCTGTTTCGTGGGCTGTGTCGCGGTCCTTTATTGTTTGTTGTAATTGGGCATAGAGCTTTACGATGTGGTTCGAAATGGAGCCTAACTCGTCGTTTGGGAAGGGTTCTTCCTCGTCGAAGGATTCGGCTTTTTCGGCTTTTTCGGCAAAGCGGTTAAGGCGTTCTATGTTTTTTCCCAGTCGACGGGTGGCAAAATAGGCGAGTATGCTCATTGCAAGGCTGATGGCAATCATCGTTCCCAGGAAATTCCAGTCGGCGCGCAGTAGCTCGCGCAGCGAGGCGGAATAGGGGATTGCTGTGCGCACGATTACCTCCTTGCCTTTTGTGGCGGAGTAGAAATATTCGCGCCCGTCGCTTGTCGATTGGCGTCCTATGTGGAAGGCCGACCCTTTTTGCAGTGCCTGGGCAATTTCGGGGCGTTTGCGGTGGTTGTCGAGTGAATCGAGTGGGAGCATATTGTCGTAGATGACGGCTCCGCCGAGTGTGATTATGGATATGCGCAGTTCGTCGAATGGTTGTGCGTGTGTTGTAATATACTCTTCGTGCGAGAGGCCGTCCTCCACGGTGTGCAGTACATTGTTGTTGTACAATTGCAACTTCGCATTCAGAAATTCCGATTTATATTGCTTCTCGCGCAGGTATTGGAATCCTATGAAACACAGGATTATTGTCCACGAGAAGGTTAGCAACATTAGAAAGAGTCGCTTGTGGTATGAGAGTTTAATCGCGGAAGCCATAGCCAAAGCCTGAACGGGTTACTATATATGAACCGTATGCCCCAATCTTTGAGCGCACACGAGTGATGTTTACATCGATGGTGCGGTCGAGCACAACAACCTCGTCGCTCCATACTTTGCTTAAAATCTGTTCGCGCGAGAGTATTTTCCCGCGGTGCGAAATGAGATAGGCCAGTAGCTCGAATTCTTTTTTTGCGAGTTTTATTTCATTGCCGTCTACCGTGCAACGCTTGAACTCAAGGTCGAGCATAAGGCCTTCCACCTGTAACAGGTTGGGCTTTTCGGCCGGGGTGTTGTTCCCCTTGTGCGTGGTTGTGCGGCGCAGCACTGTCTTTACACGCGCAATGACATTGCGTATGGTGTAGGGCTTCATTATGTAGTCGTCGGCGCCTAGGTTAAGGCCTATAATCATATCGTCCTCGCTGTCGCGCGCGGTACAGAATATAATGGGGATGTTGGCTGTGGTAACATCGGCTTTAAGCATTTTTGCCATTTTAATGCCGCTAATCTCGCCCATCATAATGTCGAGCAGTATGAGTGAATAGTTTGTGAGGTTGAGCGCCAATGCCTCTTCGGCGCTGAATGCAATATCAACATCGTATCCCTCGTTTTCGAGATTGAGTTTAAGTACCTCGCACAGTGTCTCTTCGTCGTCTACTATTAATATACGTTCGGTAGCCATATGTCTTTTAATGTTGTTCGGGTGCAAAATTATGGAGAATATTCGGTTTAATGATTGGGTTGGAAGAGATTTAATAAAAATGTAACATTCTTTGTAATATTTATGAAACATAATTGCAATTTCTTTGCACTCGATAAATTTTAACTATATGGATATATTACAAGTGTTTACATTATTGGGAGCATTGGGAATGTTCCTGTATGGAATGAATTTGATGAGTGCGGGGTTGCAAAAGGCTGCGGGCGATAAACTGCGAGGTTTTTTGTCGGCAATGACATCGAATCCTTTCAAAGGTGTCATGACAGGCTTGGGCATTACCTCTATTATACAATCCTCGTCGGCAACAACGGTTATGGTGGTAAGTTTTGTGAACGCGGGGTTGCTTACACTGACACAGGCTATAGGTGTGATAATGGGTGCCAACATTGGTACAACGGTAACGGCGTGGATGGTTTCGTGGCTTGGCTTCAAGGCCGATATTTCTATTCTTGCAGTGCCTTTGATGCTCTTTGGTTTCCTCTTTTCAAATTCAAAGAAAGACCAGCGCAAGAATATTGGTGAGTTAATCGTGGGATTCTCGCTCCTCTTCTTGGGACTCTCATTTATGAAAGAGTCGGTGCCCGACCTACGAGAGACTCCGCAGGTGTTGGAGTTTGTGAGTGCTTGGTCAGCCCACGGTTTTGGTTCTGTACTTTTGTTCCTTGCCTTTGGTACTATTTTAACATTGGTTTTGCAGTCGTCGTCAGCGACAATGGCAATTACGCTTATTATGCTGAGTATGGGGTGGATTCCATTTAATATGGCTTGTGCTATGGTGCTTGGCGAGAATATTGGTACAACAATCACAGCAAATATTGCGGCTTCTGTTGGTAACGTTCAGGCGAAGCGTGCTGCAATGTCGCACACAATCTTCAATGTGTTTGGTGTGCTGTGGGCGTTGGTTCTTTTCGAGCCTTTCTTGCAATTGGTGGGACTCATTACCGAAAAATTATTTGGCTTGCCTAACCCTGCAGCCGATGGTTTTGCTGTTACCGACTCGGAGTCGGCAGAGGGTGCTGCGGCTTTGTATGGCTTGTCGATGTTGCACACTCTTTTCAATACAATAAACACATTGTTGCTGGTGTGGTTCACTGGCTGGATGGGAAAAGCAGTGAGCTGGCTTGTTCGCTCTCCCGAGAACCAGGAGAAGGAAATATTCAAGCTCAAATATATTTCGGCAGGCCCGCTTGCTACGCCCGAGTTGTCGGTGGAGCAGGCTTTTGATGAGATTATTCATTTTGCACAAATCTCGAAGAATGGTGCTGCTTATGCTCACGAGGCAATTAACGAGGCCGATAGCGACAAGTTTGAGGCTTTGAGAGAGAAATTGGTTAAGTATGAAGAGATTTCGGACCGCATTGAGTTTGAAATTGCTACCTTCCTCAATGGTGTGTCGGCAGGAGAGATTAGTGAAAGCACATCGCAGAAAATTAAAGCAATGTACAAGATTGTGGGCGAACTTGAGTCGTTGGGCGATTCGGGTGAGAGTATAAGCCGTATATTGTCGAGAAAGAATATTCACAAGAGAAAATTCGACGAGGAGGCAGTGAAGAACCTGAATACAATGGCCGCGGCTGTTTCTGAGGCCTACGATGTGATGATTGCGAACCTTGCAGCTGCGTGCAAAGGCGAGTTGCAGAATATTGCAAATGCTTACAACGCCGAGGAGCGCCTGAATACTTTAAGGAATAATTTCAGGGATGCTGTAATTGAGGATATTGACAACGGTGGAAAGAATTATCACACTAGTGTCTACTATATGGATATTATTAACGAGTATGAGCGTATGGGCGATTTTATGATAAATGTGTCGCAGGACCTCGAAAGGGCTTTTGTGCATCGTTGATAGTTTTCTACTATATATATTATAAGGTAATGTGTCGTGCTGTTCTTTGTATGAAGAATGGCACGATACTTTTTTACAACATTTTATTAACCATTTTACCCTTGGTGCCGAATATAACATTATGCAGAATACTTCGAACAAAGATGGTGCCGTCCAGAGTGGTTACTCGTTGTTTGCCTCGTGGAAGGTGACGAAGAAGGCCGATGTTTACGCCCGTTTCGATGAACTTGAATCGAAAAACGACTGGAATATTGCAAAAGATGAGCAGGCTGCAATTGTGGGTGCTCAATTCAAGCTTGGGAAGTATGTGAAGATTGCTCCTAACTTCAGAACGAGTATGCCTGAGGCCGATGGGGCAAAGAATGATTATTCGGCATACGTTAGCTGTTACTTTGGTCTTTAATTAAATGTGTAGTTAGTGTGGAGGTTATATGGTGAATGTTTCTTATAGCTATAAAAGAAATCAGAGGAACCTTGCGGGCTCCTCTGATTCTGTTTTATGCCAATTTGTCGATTAGCAGATTTTGCGTGAACCGTCACCGATAACAACGTCGTAAACCTTGGGAGATTTACCGTATTTCTCGTTGTAACGCTCGTTGGCTTTCTCGATGAAGATATCGTACAACTCCTCTTTTACAAGGTTGATTGTGCAGCCGCCGAAGCCGCCACCCATCATACGAGAACCTGTAACGCCGCAGTCGATGGCAACGTCTACCAAGAAGTCGAGCTCCTCGCAGCTTACCTCGTAATCTTTGCTCAAACCAAAGTGTGTCTCGTACATTTTCTTACCAACGGTCTCGTAGTCGCCGGCCTCCAATGCGTTACATACGTCGAGCACGCGCTCTACCTCGCCGATAACATATTTTGCACGGCTGTAATCTTCGGGCTTGAGCTCGGCTTTAACCTCCTCGAGCATCTCGAAGCTTGCGTCGCGCAACGAGTCGATTGAGGGGTGCTTGCTCTTGATTACCTCTGCTACGTGCTCGCAGCTCAAACGACGCTCGTTGTAGGGTGAACCTGCAAGCTCGTGTTTAACGCAAGTGTTCAAAAGAACGAGTTTGTAGCCTGTGGGCTTGAAAGGGAAGTACTGGTACTCGAGGTTGCGGCAGTCGAGACGGATGAGGCTACCTGCCTTGCCGAATACGCTGGCAAACTGGTCCATGATACCGCAGTTAACGCCTACATAGTTGTGCTCAGTTGCCTGACCAACTTTTGCAAGCTCGAATTTGTCGATTTTGTTGTCGCCGAAGAGGTCGTTCATTGCGTAAGCGAATGTGCTCTCCAAAGCTGCCGATGAAGACATACCTGCGCCGAGGGGTACATCACCTGCAAATGCAGTGTTGAAACCCTTAACGTCTACACCGCGTTTAATCATCTCACGGCAAACACCGAAGATGTATTTTGCCCAAGAAGCGCGGGGAGCGTCCTCCTCTTTAAGACCGAACTCTACATAATCCTTCTCGTCGATTGAGTAAGCGCAAACCTTGTCGGTACCGTTGGGCTTGATCTCGGCCATAATTCCTTTGTTCACTGCACCGGGGAATACAAAACCGTTGTTGTAGTCGGTGTGCTCGCCAATGAGGTTGATGCGACCGGGTGATGCGTAGATGCTACCTGTTGTACCGTCGAAATGTTTGATGAAACGACTTCTTACAAATTCTATATCCATTGTTGTAAAGTGTTTATATGGTTAGTTAATAAAAATACTGTCGGGAAATTATTTCTTTGCGGGTTTAGAACCTACAAGTGCGTAGAACAAGAGGTATGCAGCGCAGAAGATTACAACCCAGAAGCTGGTGATGTAGTTTGTTGCGTCGGCAACAGCAGCCTGGATAGCCATCATTACGGCGCAACCGAATACCATTGTCATGAAGATACCTGAAGCGATAGCTGTGTATTTGCCCAAGCCCTCAACTGCCATATTGAAGATTGCACCCCACATAACCGATGTGCAGAGACCTACCAAAAGGAATGCGAAGATACCTACGGGGATGTTCTGCCAGATGAGTGTGAGCTGGCCCCAATCTACACCGGGGAATGCTACGATGATATCGGTGGGAGCATACATACCGAAGAGTACGAGTGCGAGGGTTGCGATAGATACGGTTGTGATCATAGCGCGGCTTGATACCTTGCTACCGATGCTGGCACCAACGAAACGGCCGATGAGCATCATAAACCAGTATACGGCAACGAGCATACCTACTGTACCTGCGGGGATGCCGTCGGCAATGAGGTACTGCTGAACGAAGTTGGGAACACCAACCTCGATACCCATATACAAGAAGATGGCCAAAGCACCGAGTGCGAAGTGACGGTAGCTCATGGCACCCTTGATAGCGCTCAACTCAACGGGAGCCTGCTCGGGCTCTTCGATTTTTGTGAACATAATAACGATGAACGCAATCACGAAGATGGCGAGAGCGATCATAAGAGCGGGAGTAGCGTCGGCAATCTTTGCTTTTGTAGCGTCAGAGATGAGTGCACCCATAAGGATGTAGCAAGCTACAGCTGCTGAAGAGTTGAACACACCACCGATTTGGATGAGCTGGTTACCGCTGTTACCGCCACCGCCCAAGAGGTTGAGCATAGGGTTTACAACGCAGTTGAGGATGCACATACAAAGACCTGCGATGAATGCACCAACAAGGTATACACCGAACACGAGGCCGAGGTTCTGCTCAACATCCAACTGGCCGCTGAACCACTGGATGAGGATGCCGGCTGCACCTACTGCAAGACCGATAAGAGCGGTCTTCTTGTAACCGAATTTTGAAATGAGCATACCTGCGGGAATACCCATAACGAGGTAAGCAACGAAGTTACCATAGTTACCAATCTGCGCAAGCACGTTTGAAATGGGACCCTGGTTCTTGATGATGGTTGCCATAGGTGTACACAGGTTGGTCACGAAGGCAATCATTGCGAAGAGCGCAATCATTACTATGATGGCTCCCCATTGTTTCTTTTGATTACTCATAATGTGTTTTTTTTAATTTGTTATATAAATAAAGTTTATTTTTCTACTCCAAATTTATAAACGGTAATCTGTGAATACTCCTCGCCGGGTTTGAGCACAGTGCTGGGGAAGTGTGCGCGGTTGGGAGAATCGGGGAAGTGCTGTGCCTCGAAACAGATGGCGCTGCGTTTGGGGAATGTTGCTCCCTGCCAGCCTGCAAAGCCGCTGTGCCAGTTCGATGTGTAGACCTGAACACCGGGCTCGGTGGTGTATACCTCCATTGTGCGGCCGCTCACGGGCTCGGTTACTTTTGCTGCGAAGCTGAGCTCGCCCACCTCTTTCTTGTTGAGAACGTAGCAGTGGTCGTAGCCTGCGCCGTGTTTAATCTGCTCCTCGTCGGCGTCGATGCGTGCGCCAACCTCGGTGGGAGTTGTAAAGTCGAATGCAGTGCCTTTGACGGGGGCAATGGTGCCGTAGGGTACCGATGTGTCGTCGATGGGCACGAAGAAGTCGGCGTTTATTTCGCAAATAAGGTTGTCGATTGTAGCTGTGGGGTTGGCAATGCCCGAAAGTGAGAAGAAGCCGTGGCTTGTGAGGTTAACGATTGTTGCACGGTCGGTTGTTGCCTTGTATGTGATTTTGAGCTCATTGTCGTCGCTCCAGGCATACTCTACGTTAATGTCCAACTCACCGGGGAAACCTTCCTCCATATGAGCCGATGTGTAGTGCAGTTTAAGTGTCTGTGCGTCGGTCTGCTCTGCGTCCCAAACACGGGCGTGGAAGCCTGTGGGGCCACCGTGAAGGTGGTTGGGGCCGTTGTTTATTGCCAACTGGTACTCTTTGCCCTCGATGGTGAACTTTCCTTTGCAGATGCGGTTGCCGTAGCGGCCGACGAGTGTGCTCAAGAAGGGCTCGGGGCTTGCGAGGAGGTTGTCGATGCTGTCGTGTCCCTGGATGACATTGGCGTAGTTGCCGTTCTTGTCGGGTACCATAATGGTGCAGATGGCGCCTCCGTAGTTGGTTATTGCCACTTCGCTGCCCTGTTTGTTTTTAAGGATGAACAGCGCTGTTTCTTTGCCATCGACTGTCTTTTTGAAGTCGGCGGCTTTCAATTGCGATAAGTTTTCTGTACAGCTCATATTTTACTTGCGGTTATAAGTTTTTTCGTGCAAAAATGGCGGGCTGTGCGGGTGCTGCGTGAGCGGTTCCGACGCACTTTTGCCTTTTTTGCGATATAATAATGCAAATAAAATAAAAATATGTTTTCCCGCAAAGTAAAAAGAAAAGAAATTTTGTGAGATAATTGCGCGGCGTGGGTGGCCGGCCTGTTTTTTGTGTGGCGTTTGGCGGGGCAAACCAGAGGACCGGATGTTCGCTCATAGCTCACGCTCGCCCGTCACGGCAAGCCTGCCGGGTGCGGGTGGGGTGCTGTAATTGTTTGCTGCTTTGCGCGTTACGCGCTTTTATGCTTCGATGCTGCCGCAATCGATGCCTGCGAGAAGGTCGGCTACAATGAAGCAGCTGCCGCCAATGAAAATAAAGTCGTTGGCCGTTGCTTCGCTGCGTGCTGCGGCGACTGCCCGGGCTACGGTGGGGTAGCTGCTGCCGTTGAGCCCGTGCTCGGCGGCTTTAGTTCGTAGCTCGTCGGCGGGCATAGCGCGTTTTATGCTTGCTTGTGTGAAATAGTAGCGGGCGTTGCGGGGCATCATCGACAGCACGGTGCTTATGTCCTTGTCGCTAACCATACCGAACACTATGCGCAGGGTGTCGCAACTGGTAGCCGACAGCTGGCGTGCAATGTGCTCGATGCCGCCGGTGTTGTGGCCTGCGTCGCACACTGTGCGTGGGTTGTCGCTTATTGTCTGCCAACGACCCATGAAGCCTGTGAGGCTGCATACTCGGGGGAAGGCTCTTTGCACGCTGTCGGCGGTTATTGTGTAACCATTTTTTATCAATATCTGCAGTGCGGTGAGTATGGTGGCGGTGTTCTTTATCTGGTAGCTACCGCGTAATTCTCCCAATAATGTGCCGTAATTTGTTGTTGTGTATTCTATGCCTTGTGCTGTTTCCTGCGCGTTGAGAATGGCAGGCTCGTCCTCGGCGAAAATTATGGGCGCGTTGCAGGCTTGCGCCTTCTCTGTAAATATTTTTCGTGTGGCTGGTGTTGCCTCTCCAATGATGACCGGCGTGCCGGGTTTTATTATTCCTGCCTTTTCGGCTGCAATCTTTTCAATGGTGTCGCCCAGGAACTGTGTGTGGTCGAGGCTGATGTTTGTGATTATGCTTGCACAGGGGGATATTATATTGGTGCAGTCGAGGCGGCCGCCAAGCCCCACCTCAATTATTGCAACATCTACTTTCTCCTGCGCAAAATAGGTGAATGCCATTGCTGTGGTGAGCTCGAAGAACGATGGCTGCAACGGCTCGAAGAAGGGGCGTTCCCTCTCTACAAAATCTATGACGAACTGTTTGTCGGCGGGCTTGCCGTTTACTCTTATGCGCTCGCGGAAATCAATGAGGTGAGGCGATGTGTAGAGGCCCACCTTGTAGCCGTTCTCTTGCAGTATGGCGGCAAGGGTGTGCGATGTGGAGCCTTTGCCGTTGGTTCCTGCAACGTGAATGGTGCGGTAACGGCGGTGGGGGTTGCCCAGGTGATTGTCGAGTGCTATGGTGTTTGCCAACCCCTCTTTGTAACCGGCACCGCCTACTTGCTGGAAGGGCGGTGCGCAGTTAAAAAGGTAATCGACAGTTTCGTCGTATGTCATATATTATAATATTAATCGAAGAAATTACGGAAGCGGCGGAATATCTGCTCTCTTATGCTCTCGCTGGGGCGGAAATTGTCCGATTCCTTGAATTTTTCCATTGCCTTTTTCTCGTCTTTCGAGAGTGACTCGGGAATGTAGACGCTGATGTTCACTACAATGTCGCCCTTGCCGTAACCGTTGAGCGAGGGGAGTCCCTTGCCGCGCAGACGCAATACTTTGCCGGGCTGTGTTCCTGCGTCGATGGTTACCTTTGCCTTGCCGTCGATGGTGGGTATTTCGGCCACACCGCCGAGGGTTGCGGTGGGGATGTCGAGCAGGAGGCTGTAGATGAGGTCGTTTTCGTCGCGTACGAGTTCGGGGTGTTTCTCCTCCTCGACCTGTATCAGGAGGTCGCCGTTTATGCCGTTGTGCTTGCCTGCGTTGCCTTTGCCGCGCATTGAGAGCTGCATACCGTCGGCTACGCCTGCGGGAATCTGTATCTCCACAACTTCCTCGCCCATTACAACGCCTTCGCCGCCGCAGTGCTTACATTTGTTCTTTATTATTTTACCTGTTCCGTTACAGCGTGTGCAGGCAACCTCGCTGCGCATCATACCAAAGAAACTTTGCTGTGTGCGCACTACGCGGCCTGTTCCTCCACACTCGGGGCAGGTCTCCATTGCGTTGCCCTCGGCTCCGCTGCCGCCACAGTGCTGGCAGGCTACGTTCTTTTTGAGCTTGAATTTCTTTGTTACTCCGTTGGCAATCTCCTGCAGGGTGAGCTTTACTTTCACGCGCAGGTCGCTGCCGCGGAAACGTGCAGGGCCCGAGCTGCGGCCACCGCCGAAACCTCCGAAGCCGCTGAAACCTCCACCGCCACCGAAGATATCGCCGAACATTGAGAAGATGTCGTTCATATCCATTCCTGCGCCGAAGCCGCCCGCGCCGCCTGCTGCGCCGCTGACTCCCTCGAAGCCATACTGGTCGTAACGCGCCTTCTTGTCGGCGTCGCTGAGCACGCTGTACGCCTCGGCCGCCTCCTTGAACTTCTCCTCGGCCTCTTTGTCACCGGGGTTCTTGTCGGGGTGGTATTCAATCGCTTTCTTACGATACGCTTTCTTTATTTCTGCTGCCGATGCGCTTCTGTCGACGCCCAGCACTTCATAGTAATCTCTTTTTGCCATAGTTCTATTTATTCGCCAACAGCAACTTTTGCGTGGCGTATTACTTTTTCGTTAAGTGTGTATCCGGTCTGTATGCAGTCGAGCACCTTGCCTTTGAGCGACTCGTCGGGGGTGGGCACGAGGGCAATGGCTTCGTGGTAGTCGGTGTTGAAGTCCTCTCCCGCTGCCTCAATCTTTTCGAGACCGTTCTGTTTTAGAATGCCCACGAATTTGTTGTAGATGAGCTCTACACCGGTGAGCACATCGGCCGACTTTTCGTCTTTTGACATATTCTCTATTGCGCGCTCAAAATCGTCGAGCACGGGGAGGATTGACTCAATTGCTCTCTCGCCGCCGTTCTTTATAAGCTCGGCTTTCTCCTTCATTGTGCGCTTGCGGTAGTTGTCGAACTCGGCTGCCTGGCGCAGGTATTTGTCCTCGAGTGAGGCAATCTTCTCGTTGGCTTCGTCGAGCTCTTTCTGTAATTGTTCCTCGGCGGTGAGCTCAACGGGCTGCTGTGTCTCCTCGTTGGTGTTTGTTTCGTTTATTGTCTCTTCGTTAATCTCTTTATCTTTCATCTCGCTCATAATTTCTCCTGTATTTTGTTTATTGAATATGTAACAAATAGCTTGCCAAAGGGGTTTTTGGCATAAATTTCGGCAAAGGTACTCTTTTTTATATTAATTATTGTGTCATTTTGGCAGAATTAGTGCGCGGAGTGTTGGTTTTTGGCATTTTTGCTGAAAATCAAAGATTTTTATTTATATTCGCATTGCTTTTACAGGCTCCTTGTTACATTTGATTTTTTTTATGGGATTTTCGGGAATTTCACTTTGTGCTATGGCTCTTATGTCGTCGATGCAACCGCTTGCCGACGATGCACCGGAGGCGCGCCCAAATGTTCTGCTTATATATGCCGACGATTTGGGCTATGGCGACATTGGATGTAATGGTGCTGTTGGTGTTAAAACCCCTAACATCAATAAGTTGCGTGATAGTGGCGTGTGGTGCGCGAATGCATATAGCGTGGCTTCCACCAGCACCCCTTCGCGCTATTCGTTGCTCACCGGAGAGTATGCCTGGAGGCGCGAGGGTACCGACGTT
Source organism: Bacteroidaceae bacterium (assembly GCA_045636125.1). Taxonomy (GTDB): domain Bacteria; phylum Bacteroidota; class Bacteroidia; order Bacteroidales; family Bacteroidaceae; genus HGM04593. Next base: position 33,549 of record JAZTWX010000004.1, on the reverse strand, counting down.
GCAGCGGGCAATGCTGCGATGATTATCGACTCCGGAACGGTGACCGTTGCCGATGTCTTCAAGGAGGCCGGTTACCGCACGGCGGCGTTCGGAAAATGGCATCTTGGCCTTGGCAGCGTGACAGGCGGGCAGGATTGGAATGATTTTGTGTCACCGTCACCGGCAGACATTGGTTTTGACGAGCATTATATTATGGCGGCTACGGCCGACAGGGTACCTTGTGTGTTCATTGAGAATGGCAGAGTGGCGGGGCACGACCCGTCGGCGCCCATCGAGGTTAGCTACAAGGCGAATTTCGACGGGGAACCCACGGGAAAGGATAATCCCGAACTGCTGTATAACCTGAAGTCGAGCCACGGGCATAATATGTCTATAGTAAATGGAATAGGGCGAATAGGTTATATGAAGGGCGGTGGCACTGCGTTGTGGAAAGACGAAAATATTGCCGACTCAATTACAGCGCGTGCTGTGAACTTTATACGCGAGCATAGCGATGGGCGCTTTTTCATATATTTTGCCGCTAACGACATCCACGTTCCGCGTTTCCCCCACGAGCGTTTCAGGGGGGCGAGCAGTATGGGGCTGAGGGGCGATGCAATTGCCCAGTTCGACTGGTCGGTGGGGCAACTTGTGGATGCTTTGCACGAGTGTGGGCTGCTCGATAATACCCTTATAATACTTACGAGCGACAACGGCCCAGTGGCCGATGACGGTTACGACGACCGTGCCGAAGAGCTGCTTGGCGAACACTCGCCCACGGCTTCTCTGCGCGGTGGCAAATACAGTGCCTATGAGGGTGGTACAAGGGTGCCTTTTATTGTGTCGCACCCTCGCTTGGTAGAGCGTGGCGGCAGTAACGATGCACTTATCTCGCAGGTCGATTTTTTGCCTGTGATGGCTGCGTTGACAGGGGTGGAATTACCCGCTACGGCAGCGCCCGACGGTGGCAATTACCTGGCATCGTGGCTTGGGAAGGGTGGCGAGGAACGCCCCTTTGTGGTGTCGCAAGCATCGAACCACACGCTCTCGATAAGAACCCGCGACTGGAAATATATTGAGCCGAAGGGTGGCCCGGCAATTGTGCCGTGGGGGCCTCGCATTGAAACGGGATATTCGCAGCAACCGCAGCTTTTCGATATGCGTGCGCAAGGCGAGAAAGTGAATGTGGCAGCGGATAACAGCGCGCTGCTCAATGAAATGCGCGCTTTGTTACAGGCTGTAAAGAATGGAGAAAAATAATTTTGAAGAATGGATACGATACTTACTTGGGGGCAGGAAAAGGCTCTTGCTCAATTGAAGATAAAGGAAGTGAATGAGATGCAGCGTGCATCGGTGCTGCATTGTCGCGAACAGGAGAATATGGTGTTGCTCTCGCCCACGGGCTCGGGAAAGACATTGGCTTATATGTTGCCGCTCATTGAGCGTGTTGACCCTGAACTGAAATTTGTGCAGGCAATAATAATTGTGCCCACCCGTGAGCTTGCCAAGCAGGCGTTCGAGGTGTGGCGTTCAATGAAACTGCCCGCGCAGATGGTGGCGTTGCACGGCGGCCGCCCCGTGGAGCAGGAGGCTGCAATGTTTTCGGGAGCCTCGCCCGCTGTGGTGGTGGGAACGCCCGGCCGCCTTATCGACCACCTCGAAAGGGAGACTTTTGCTGCGGGTGCCTGCTCGCTTGTAGTTATCGATGAGTTCGACAAGTGTTTGGAGATGGGTTTCCGCGAGGAGATGGAGCGTTTGTTGTCGATGCTCCCTGCGGTGGAGTCGCGTTTCCTGCTCTCGGCAACCGATGCCGACGAAATTCCGCAGTTTGCGGGTAGCGAATATGGCGAAGCGCTCGATTTCCGCACAGCCGACGGCTCTCCCGTTGCGCGTACAAAATTCTACAAGCTCACAACCACGCCCGACGACCGCTTGCAGCATCTTTTGAGCCTTTTGTGCTCTTTTGCCGGCGAGCCTGCCATTGTCTTCTGCAATTTCAGGGAAACGGTCGATGAGGTGCGTGCCTTCCTTGCAAAGAACGGGTTGCGCCCTGCGGCCTATCACGGTGCGATGGAGCAGAAGGACAGGGAACTTGCGCTCTATCGTTTCACAAGCTCGTGCGTGAACGTGCTTGTGAGCACTGACATTGCTGCGCGCGGTCTCGATATAAAAGATGTTAAGCACGTTGTTCATTTCCAGCGTGCAGCAACGGCCGATGTTTTTACCCACCGCAACGGCCGAACAGCCCGTTGGGAGGCCGACGGAGCAGTGTATATGCTCACCTACGAGGGTAAGGAACTGCCGCCTTATGCTCCCGCCGATGCCGCGGAGTTTGCGCTGCCGGCAAAGGTTGTGCTCCCGCCAGCCCCGCAGTGGGCAGCGCTTTATGTGGGCAAGGGTAAGCGCGACAAGATAAGCCGTGGCGACATTGCGGGCTTCTTTATGAAAAAAGGCGGCCTGCGCGCCGACGAGGTGGGCTCAATTATGGTGTTCGACCGTTATTCCTATGTAGCCGTTAAAATGAACAGGATGCGTGCTGCGATTGCGCAGCTGGCGGGCGAAAAGATAAAGGGCCTTAAAACAATCATCGAGCCGGTTAGGGGGTGAAGAACTAACTTTTTAACAAACTACCATATGAGAAGAATTATTTTATTTACAAAAATTGTGCCCTTGTTCGTGGCCCTGTTGCTGGCGCTGTCGGCAACCTCTGTATCGGCGCAAGGTGTAGACCCTGCTGCGAAAATTACTCCGTTCAACAACCAGTGGGTGTTGAGCAATGGAGGTGTAATGTTCTCTCTGCATCCATGCGATAAACTTGAATGGGTGGAAGAGAAACAGATGTATTATGGCTCGGTAGGTGGGTATTCCACTTATATCTACCTTGACGGGCGTGAAATGACACCCATTGCGCAACGTGCTTTTGCTGCGGCTTGTGATATGCCAGACAGTGATATGTTAAAGAAGATAGAAAAGTATAATGCTGTTATATTGATAGACCTCCTTAACAAGGAGGGATATGTGGCAAAGGCTTTGGTGGGTATAGGCGATGTGTATGCAAACACCGGTTACAAGGATGCTGCTGCGGGGGTGTATGACGCGGCGGCAAAAATGGGAGATACCACAGCCAAAAACAAAGCCGATGCTGTGAGAAGTACTCCGGCACTTGCCCAAACGGTTGTGCAGCCTGTCTCTACGGTGCAGCCTCTCTCTGTTGCACAGCCCGAGGTGGTTGATGAGGGCCCCGATGTTCTCACGCAAATAGGCAATTTGTTTTCTTCAATGTCGGCAACATTGCAGCAGAACAGCGGTAGCGGTAATGTAAATTCTTATAACAGCAACAGCTATAACCGCAGCAGTAGCAGCGGTGGTTCTCGCACAAAAGTTGAAAAGCATTGTACAAAATGTGCCGGCTGGGGGACGTGTGCCAAGTGTGGCGGCGATGGTTATGTGCTTGGCACATTCTCGCAGGAATTTGAACCTTGCTCTTCGTGCAATTACAAAGGCAGAACACCTAAAAGCAAGCAAGGCAAATGCACCTATTGTGGTGGAACCGGAAAAAGGTAAGAAGATAGACAGCCGGGAGTTCTCTCTCGGCTGTTTTTTTTGCATAAAATGTAATTGAATAGTTTTTTGTAGACAGTAGATGCTTTTTGCACTAAACGAAAAAATGTAGTGGTAAATTATTCTGTTAAAAATAAATGGATATATTTGCAAAGTGCTTGTACCCGACAAGGCTTTGTGGCGTTGTATTGGCTGTGCGCGTTGTTATTGCGCTTCGCCGTAGAAACAACCCTTAAAGCAATCATCGAGCCGGTGAGGGGGTAGATGGGCGTTCCCTTTTTATTTGTTTGTAAAGAAAAAAAGAGTATATGAAAAATATGTTTGCTTGCAATTTTATGAAAAGAGCAACCCTGCTTCTTTTGGTTGTGTGCCTGTGTGCCGTGGGGGTGCACGCGCAAAAAAAAGGTGTGAAGGACTATTTGAAAATTCCCGAAAATTTTTCGTGGAAGAACAATGTGCAAGAGCCTGTGAAGCGCAGTGTGAAAAAAATAGACAAATTATTGTGGTGGAAAGACCCCAATCGTCCTAAATACAAAAAACACAAAGTATATAGTGACGGCAAAAAAATTGTGTGGTGGGAGGTGAAATATCCCGATGGCAGTGTGGGCATTAGCTTGAAAAAGAAGAAGAATGTACTTGTGCCTGCCGAGCGAGGGTATACGGCTGTCAGTTATGGTAAATATACAAAAGTATTTGAAGTTAAAAAAGGGGATTATTGTGGCGCCGTGAACGTGGAGGGCAAGGAGATTGTTGCTCCCGTAAAATACACGAAATTATCTTCGGAAATAAAATATCTTTACCCGAACGATTATATCTGTTTCATTGTTGCGGTAAACGATAAATATGGAGTGCTGAACAGGGCCGGCAAGGAGATTCTTGCTTGTAAATATTCAGGTGTCAGCGGCCCGAATACTCCTTCTTATGATTCTGAATTCCTATATTTTGAATTGGAACAAAAGAAACAGGGGAAGAAACAGATAGCGCTATGCGACACTGCCGGTAAAATTTTTCTTCCTTTCACTGAGTGCAATTCTCTTTCTCCCCGTGTGTCGATAAAGAAAGATGTTGCCAATACGAAAGCCGGTATTATAGGTTATCTTACTTACAAGGATAGCAAGTGGGGTGCGCTCGACAAGAATGGCAAGGTTGTATTGCCCATCTCTTATGAAAATGTTCAACTGACCGATGAACACGGCGCTTTGTCGGTGGAATTCAAAAAGGATGGCAAGTGGGGTGTGGCCAACAGTAAGGGAAAAATCATTATTAAGCCAAAATACGACGATATTTATACAACTTCTGATGATGGCATTAAGTATTTCCGTGTGGAAAAGGATGGGAAACATGGTGTCTGCAACGAAAAGGGTGTCGAAATCATTCCCGCAATATACAACGAAATGGTTTTTCTCAGCAGTGGAAAATATACGACAAAAATTGGCTCGGAATATGTGAAAATAGACCCGGGACAATTTGCAAACCCTGCGAAGAATATAGTAAAGAAAAACGGAAAGTTTGTGCTCTCTTACAAAGGCGAGGTTTTCAGTGCAAGGGGGTACGATGCTTTGTCGTGGAACAGCAAGAAGGGTGTGTACCAGGGAACTTACAAGGGGTATAAAACAGATATCGACAGGGGTGGAAAAGAGGAGAATTCCATTTCTTCGCAAATGTATGCCAAGGCTCAAAAGAACACTACCGGCAGCGTGAAAGAGCGTGTGGCCCTGTATAAAAAAGTTGTGGATACCGACGAGAACAACAAGGAGGGTTACAAGGCGAAGGCTATGAACGGTATAGGCGATATATACAAGAATTCGGGCGACACAAAAACTGCTCTCGAATATTATGACAAGGCATCGGCTATGGGCAATTATGCAGCAAAGAGTGCCGCAGCGCAGATAAGGAACGCGCAAACAGCTGCCGCAAGTGCCCAAAGAAGGCAACAGACAGGCTCGGCGTTGTCGCAGTTTGTAAATGCCCTGGCAGGTGTCTCGTCGGGTAATGCCGCCATAAATAATTTGTTCAGCTACGAGGGCGAGGTGCGTAAGGGGCAAAGGGATACTAACGGCCGTATAATAAGCTGTGAGGTCAACGCGCCTGCACCTATGGGAAAAGCACATTATGTGTGGTACACCGACGGATATTGCCTCTCGACAACCGTTACTACCTGTGTCTTTTGTCACGGAAGAAGTACCTGCTATATTTGTAACGGACAAGGGAGGATGTATCACGCCTATTTCAAAAACTATCAGCCGTGTGCAAACTGTGGTGCCACAGGCCGTTGTTTGAAGTGTCAGGGACAGGGAGTGTCTGTTTCGAGCAAGTTGTCGGCGCCGGGTGAGGCAGCGGCCTACCAACAGGCCAAGCGTGAGGTAAATTCCTCTTCATCATCATCTTCTTCGTCGAAATCTTCTTCAAAATCCTCTTCTTCGAACAGTAAAGATTATATAGATGAAATAGTGTACACGCCCAATTATACTGGTAAGGACAATAATGAGTGGTGTGATATTTGTAAAAAGGTAATGTCGGCTCATAAACATATAAAGAAGAGGTATTAAAGAAATGAATTTGTAAATTTTATCATTAGTGTCCCTGTTTGGGGCGCTAATGATTTTTTTATACGCATAAGAGCGCTTTTCTATGCATAAAGATGCAGTAAATGAGCGTTTTTGTGGCTGTTGATAACTTTTTTTCAAAAAAAGTAAAAAAAGATTGCGCCAAATTATTCCTCTAAAAATAAATAGGTATATTTGCAAGCGCTTCGGAACAGGGTTGGGTTCTGAAGGGTTATAAGATAGAGTCTGCGTGCCGCGCAATATTGCAACGGTTGCACGCAGTCTATTCGTTTTTTATATACGTAGAGGAAATTAAAACAAAAAAAAATAGATATTATTTGAATTATGAAAAAGATTAACTTTAATGCAGGCCCGTCAATAATGCCTCAGGAGGTGTTTGACGCTGCCGCAAAATCGGTTCTCGATTTTAATGGCTTGGGCCTTTCTATATTGGAGATTAGCCACCGTTCAAAGGAGTTTGTCGCTGTGCTCGACGAGGCGCGCGCTCTTTTCAAGGAGATTCTCGATATCCCCGAGGGCTATACAACCGTGTTCTTGGGCGGAGGCGCAAGTATGCAGTTCTGTATGGTTCCCCTCAACTTCTTGAAAAAGAAGGCTGCTTACCTTAACACCGGTACTTGGTCGCTGAAGGCTCTTAAAGAGGCACAGCTGGTGGGCGAGGCCGTTGAGGTTGCATCGTCAAAGGATGCTCTCTACAGCTATATTCCCAAGGATTATGTAATCCCTGCCGATGCCGATTATTTCCACATTACAACAAACAACACCATTTACGGTACCGAAATACGCCACGACATTGACTCTCCTGTTCCCTTGGTTGCCGATATGTCGTCGGATATCTTCTCTCGCCCCATTGATGTGAGCAAGTATAACTGTATTTATGGTGGTGCGCAAAAGAACCTTGCTCCTGCGGGTGTTGCTTTTGCAATTGTAAAGGAGGATGCTCTTGGTCAGGTTGACCGCAAGATTCCTACAATGCTCAACTACAAGACACACATCGACGGTGGTTCAATGTATAACACACCTCCCGTGTTCCCCATCTACGTGGCATTGGAGAACTTGCGTTGGATTAAGGCGCAGGGTGGTGTGAAAGAGATGCAGCGTCGTGCAGAGCTCCGTGCCCAGATGCTTTACGATGAGGTTGACCGTAACCGTCTCTTCAAGGGTACAGCCGCTGTAGAGGACCGCTCGGTTATGAACATCGACTTTGTTATGGCCGACGAGTACAAGGATCTTGAGGCCGATTTCTTGCAGTTTGCAACATCAAAGGGTATCTGCAACATCAAAGGTCACCGTTCAATCGGCGGTTTCCGTGCATCGTGCTACAACGCAATGCCTGTTGAGAGTGTTCAGTATTTCATCGAGTGCATGAAAGAGTTCGAACGTACAAAATAAAAACAAGAAGAATATGAAAAAGATATTGGTTGCAACAGAAAAACCTTTTGCAGCGGTTGCTGTGAACGGCATTAAGGAGGTTGCCTCTGCTGCCGGATACGAGGTTGTTCTTTTGGAAAAATATAAAAGCAAGGCCGAACTTCTGGCCGCTGTAGAGGGTGTCGATGCAATTATCATCCGCAGTGATATTGTTGATGCCGAGGTTATGGACGCTGCAAAGGACTGCAAGATTGTGGTGCGCGCAGGTGCGGGCTTCGACAATGTGGAACTCGATGCTGCTACCGAGCGTGGTATTTGCGTGATGAACACTCCCGGACAGAACTCTAACGCTGTTGCCGAGCTTGCTTTCGGAATGATGGTTTATGCTTACCGCAATATGTTCAACGGAACATCGGGTATGGAGCTCAAGGGCAAGAAGCTCGGTATTCACGCCTATGGTAATGTGGGTCGCAACGTGGGCCGCATTGCAAAGGGCTTTGGAATGGATATCTATATTTACGATATTTTCACACCCCAGGAGATTGTCGATGCCGACGGCGTGAAGCGTGTCGACTCGGCCGAGGAGCTTTACAAGATGTGCGACGTTGTGTCGGTACACATCCCTGCTACTCCCGAAACAAAAAAATCTATCGGCAAGGCGCTTGTGGGTTCAATGCCCAAGAATGCTCTTGTGGTGAACACCGCTCGCAAGGAGGTTATCAACGAGGAGGAACTTATCGCTCTTATGGCCGAGCGCAGTGACATTAAATATGTTACCGATATTGCTCCCGCTGCATTGGAGGAGTTCTCTAAATTCGAGGGCCGTTTCTTTGCTACTCCCAAAAAGATGGGTGCGCAGACTGCCGAGGCTAACATTAACGCAGGAATTGCGGCTGCGAAACAGATTGTGGCTTTCTTTGAAGAGGGTTGCGAGCGTTTCCGCGTAAACAAATAATGCATTATGGCTGTAATTAAACCTTTTAAGGGTATACGCCCTCCTAAAGAGCTTGTGGAGCAGGTGCAGAGCCGCCCCTACGATGTGCTCAACAGCGAGGAGGCACGCAGCGAGGCCGAGGGCAACGAAAAGTCGTTGTACCACATTATCCGCCCCGAAATTGATTTCCCCGCAGGAACCGACGAGCATGCCCCCGAGGTGTATGCAAAGGCTGCCGAGAATTTCGAGAAATTCCAGCAGAACGGTTGGCTTGTTGAGGACGGAAAAGAGCAGTATTACATATATGCGCAGACAATGAACGGCCACACACAGTATGGTCTTGTGGTTTGCGCCTATGTGAACGACTATCTTAACGGTGTTATCAAAAAGCACGAGCTTACCCGCAAGGACAAGGAAGAGGACCGCATGCGTCACGTGCGCGTGAATAATGCCAACATTGAGCCTGTGTTCTTTGCCTACCCCGACAACAGCGCGCTCGACGCAATTGTGGCGCGTTACACTGCTGCGGAGCCTGAATACGACTTTACTGCCGCTCTCGACGGTTTCCGCCACCGCTTGTGGGTAATTACGGGCGACGACGATATTGCCGCAATAACAAAGGAATTTGCTGCAATGCCCGCGCTCTACATTGCCGACGGACACCACCGCTCGGCCGCAGCGGCGCTCGTGGGCAAGGAGAAGGCCGACGCTAATCCCGCTCACAAAGGCGACGAGGAGTACAACTATTTTATGGCAGTGTGCTTCCCCTCGAGCCAGCTTACAATCATCGACTACAACCGCGTGGTGAAAGACCTCAACGGCCTTTCGGGCGAGGAGTTCCTGGCTGCGCTCGGCAAGCACTTTGTGGTAGAGAGCAAGGGTGCCGAAATTTACAAGCCCACCGCGTTGCACAATTTCTCTCTTTACCTCGATGGCTGCTGGTACAGCCTCACTGCAAAGGAGGGAACTTACGATAACAACGACCCCATCGGCGTGCTCGATGTTACAATATCTTCGAATCTCATTCTCGACGAGATTTTGGGTATAAAAGACCTGCGCACCGACAAACGAATTGATTTTGTGGGTGGTATCAGGGGGCTTGGCGAGCTTAAACGCCGCGTGGACAGCGGTGAGATGAAGATGGCGCTTGCCCTTTACCCTGTTTCAATGAAACAGCTTACCGATATTGCCGACACAGGTAACATTATGCCTCCCAAGACAACGTGGTTCGAACCTAAACTGCGTTCGGGCCTTGTGATACATAAATTGTCGTAGAGTGTTGCAAGAGGATATATACAAGACAATAGAAGAGCAAGGCGAGGGAATTTACACCGAAAAGAGGAGTAAATTCCTCGCCTTCGCTATACCTGTAACCACGGCCGAGGAGGTGAAAGAGTGGGTGGAGGTGTACCAGAAAAAATACTACGACGCCCGACACGTCTGTTACGCCTACCGCTTGGGTGAGCGTGGCGACAAGGAGCGTGCCAACGATAATGGCGAGCCGTCGGGCACGGCAGGAAAGCCCATTCTGGGGCAGATTCACAGCAAGGAACTCACTAACGTGCTTGTGATTGTGGTGCGTTATTTCGGTGGTGTGAAGCTGGGAACGAGCGGCCTCATTGTGGCCTACCGTTTGGCGGCGGCCGAGGCTCTCGATGCTGTTCCTCATATTGAAAAGACCATAAACGACGAAATTCAGCTGCGTTTCCCTTATCCTTTGCTCAACGATGTGTTGCGCATTGTAAAGGAGGAGGCTCCGAAGGTGGTGGAGCAGGTGTTCGACAACGAGTGTGTAGTGCGTTTGTCTATGCGCCTTTCGCGTATGCCGCGCCTTGTGGAGCGTTACGAAAAGCTTGCAATCAGCAGCAAGGGGGAATTGAAGATTGTAAGGGAAGAGTAGGTGACGGGAGTTTTTTACAGGCTGCCACCACGTCAGTAAACAATAAAAAAGTCGATGCCACTGCATCGACTTTTTTATTTGTATGTTTGCTTTTTTATTTAGCTGCGGGTGTTACATCAATGAGTTCGACATCGAAACGCAATGCTTCGTTGGGGCCAATGTCGCTGCCGGCTCCGCGGCGGCCGTATGCAAGGTCGGCGGGAATCCACAATGTGATGCTGCCACCTTTGCCCACAAGCTGCAAGCCCTCGCCCCAGCCTGCGATTACTCCGTTCAAGGGGAAATCGATGGGTGAGTTGCGTTTGTAGCTGCTGTCGAATTCCTTGCCTGTGCGGGTTGTGCCCTGGTAGTGTACCTTTACAACATCCTGCAATGATGTGGGTTTTGCGCTCATGTCACCGGCTTTGTTTATCTTGTAGAGAAGGCCGCTTGCAGTCTTTTTTACACCGCTCTGTTTCTCTACCTTTGCAAGCCACTCTTCCGATGCTTTTTTGTTCTGCGCGGGAATTCTGTTTGTGAAATAGTCCTGAATGTAGTTGTTGGCGCCCTGTGCGGTCATTGATGCGGTAGAGTTCATGCTCTCCTGCACGCCTTTTGTAATCCACATTGTCTCGAAAGGCTGGTTGAAACGTGTGAGTCCCAAGCCTATGTCGCAACCGATGAATGCCGATGTGAGCTCACGCAACTCCTCGTTCTCGTAGAGTTTTGTGTTGCCTGTGCTGTCGCTCTTTGCAGCCTGAATCTCCATCTGGCGTTTGCGGCCCAGCACTTTGTTGTAGATTTTCTGCATTGTTTGCTCGCTGATGGTGTCGCCGGCTGCAATTACACGGCCGTTGAGTGCGCACTCTTCCATTGAGCTGATAATGGTGTTTACGTTGAGCTCGAGCTCTTTTGCAATGCCGCCGTCTTTTGTAAGCTCCTGTGCAAGTGATACACCGTAGGCATAAGAGAGGGTATCCATCTTCTTGGGGTTACCTTTTGTAATGAGCTTGCCGTTGTCGGCGCACGAAATTGTTGCAACTGCTAATAATGTTGTTGCAATTGTGAACAGTGTCTTTTTCATTTTTCTATTATTTTGTTTTATGATATTCAATGAGTCCGTTCATGGGGCTGTCTACAATATTGCCCACCGAAAGGCCGAGGCTCTCGGCTGTCTCCTTAATCTCTTGCGCAAAGTTCACGCCTATGCTGCCAATTATGTGTATGGGCAACCACGAACGGCGGTACACCATTGTGTTGCGTTGGAAGAACTGGGTGAAACAGTGTTTCAAGAGGTTGTGTATTTCGGCATTCTTGCGGTTCTCGTGCAGGAAGGGTGCGAAACTTGCAAGGAAACGGTTGGGCAGGGGCTCGTGGTACACCCGTTCCAGAATTCCGGCAACCGACAAGTTGTATTGCTTGAGGAATTTCTCGCACAGCGGTGCCGACAGCTGTTTCTTTATGCAGTCGCTCACAAGCTGGCGTCCGAGATGTGCGCCGCTTCCTTCGTCGCCCAGAATGTAACCGAGCGAGGGGGTGTTCTCTATAATCTTCTCTCCGTCGAAGAGGCACGAATTAGAGCCTGTTCCAAGGATGCAGGCAATGCCTTCCTCGTGGCCGCAAAGGGCGCGAGCAGCGGCCAAAAGGTCGCTGTTTATGTGTATATCTTTTGTTGTGAATACTCTTTCAATGGCCGACAACATTCGCTTGTTGGCATTTTCGTAGGCGCAGCCGGCTCCATAGAAATAGATGGTGCTGGGCGCGTCGGGCGCAATATGTCCCGCAATTTCGGCCGACAGGGCGGTGTATATGTCTTCCTCGCTCTGCTGGGTGGGGTTGAACCCCTGTGTCTTTATTCTTGTAACGACTGAGCCATTGTCGCAAAGAGCCCAATCGGTTTTTGTTGAGCCGCAATCAGCTATAAGTATCATACTTGTTCTTTTTCAATTTATTCCGCGAAGATAGTGCAAATTTACTTTTTACCAAAGTCGGGGCTTATTTTTAGTGCTGCCGACACTGCAAATGTTGCTATGCAACACACCATCACCCACACAAAAAAGAGTTTATAGCCTATAATTTCCTGTATGTGGCCCGACACCATTCCCGGCAGCATCATTCCAAGCGCCATAAAGGCGGTGGAAATTGCGTAGTGGGCGGTGGGGTATTTTCCTTGTGCAAAGTAAATGAGATAGAGCATATATGCTGTAAAACCAAAGCCGTAGCCCATTTGTTCGACAAAAATGCAACTGTTTACAACTGCTATGCTGCCGGGTTGCGCGTAGCTGAGGTATACGTATACAAGGTCGGGCAACGAAATTGCGGCAACCATAGGCCACAGCCAGTATTTAAGCCCTTTTCTTGAAATTGCGATGCCGCCGGCGAGGCCACCAATGATGAGCCCGATAACTCCAATGGTGCCGTATGTTACGCCAATCTGCTCGGTTGTGAGGGCAAGGCCGCCTGCGCTGCGGCTGTCGAGCAGGAAGGGGTTGAGCATTTTTACCAGCTGCGCTTCGGGCAGGCGGAAAAGGAGCATAAAGAGTAGCGCGGGCACAATTCCCGGCTTCTGGAAATATGTCACCAATATATCTTTGAAACTGTAAACGGCCTCCTTCACGCTGCCGAGGTTGCGCGACACATCGCTTGCGGGGCGGGGGAGGGCCACTGAGTGGTAGCCGCCGAGCAGAATTGTAATTGCTGCCGTAATTGCAAAGGTGATGCTCCACGCGGTGGCAATGGAACCTGTGTACTTTTCTAATTTACCAGCAATAATAATGAGTATTCCTTGCCCGAATATTGTGGCTATGCGGTAGAAAATGCTGCGTATGCCCGAAAAGAACGACTGTTGCTCACCGCTGAGCCCAAGCATATAAAAGCCATCGGCGGCAATGTCGTGTGTTGCCGAACTGAATGCTATGAGCCAAAAAAGCGCGAGGCTCCACTGGAAAAAGCCCTCAACGGGTATTGTGAACGCTATTGCGGCCAGCAGAGCGCCCATAAAAAGCTGCGCTGTCACAATCCACGCACGGCGGGTGAAGATCATCTCCACAATGGGGCTCCAGAAAGGTTTTATAACCCACGGTAGGTAGAGCCAGCTTGTGTACAGCGCAATGTCGGAGTTGTCCACCCCCATCCTTTTGTATAGTATAACCGAAATTACAGTTACGGCAAAGTAGGGCAGTCCCTCGGTAAAATAGAGCGTGGGAATCCAGCCCCAGGCATTCTTCTTTTGTTGCATAGTGTAGTTTGTTTCTGCGAAGATACGCAATTATGGGCTAATGTGTTGCATTTTGAGCGCATAAGTTTTTTGTAAGTGTCTACCTTGCAGAAAAACGGCGTTACGCAGTAAATGTAAAAATGTGGCAATCAAAAGACTGCCACATTTTTGTTTATTTTGATGGGGTAATTATACAATACCCTGTGCCATCATTGCTTTAGCTACTTTGCCTCGTTCTCGCTATTAGCATCCCGCGTGGCACGATTATCTCCGTGCTTCGCGCGACTATTGCTGCGAGAACTCGCGAAATTGGTATATCTTGTATTATAAGTTACACAATGCCTTGTGCCATCATTGCTTTAGCTACTTTGAGGAAGCCGGCTACGTTTGCACCCTTTACATAGTCGATGTAACCATCCTCGCAAGTACCGTATTTAACGCAAGACTGGTGGATGTTGTGCATAATCTCGTACAACATTTCGTCTACCTTCTCGCGGCTCCAGTTGATTTTGCCTGAGTTCTGGCTCATCTCCAGGCCCGATACCGATACACCACCTGCGTTAGATGCCTTGCCGGGAGCGTAAAGGATTTTTGCCTGCTGGAATGTTTGGATAGCTGCGGGTGTTGAAGGCATATTTGCACCCTCTGATACTGCGATTACGCCGTTTGCAACGAGTGTCTTGGCGTGCTCGCCGTTGAGCTCGTTCTGTGTAGCCGTAGCCATATACCTTATAATATCATTTTTGTGCAAAATTACAGAGATTTGATGAACTGAGAAATGCGCTGAACAAGATTTAATAAAATGTAATATTTTGATTATTGTTGACATTTAACCAAAGCCTAATTTTTTTGAAACATTTATGAAACTACTTCAAGATACTTTTGCAGTGTCAAATTAAAAAACAGAAAAAGACAATGAAAACAAAAGTAATCTTGGCAGGTATTTTAGCCTGCATCGGTATCACTGCGCAGGCGCAGGATGCTAAAGTTGAAGAGCCTAAGGGCAAAGCTATTGTACAGGTGTTCGGTAATTTCCATTCCGGATTTGGAGAAACCAACAATGATCGTGGATTTGAGTTGGAGCGTAGCTATTTGGGATACGAATATAAACTTGGAGATGGACTCTCGGTAAAAGGAGTAATGGACATCGGTAAATCAAGCGATGTTTCCGATTATCAGCGTATCGCATACATCAAGAATGCAATGGTGTCATGGAAAAAAGGAGATTTTACTTTGAACGGTGGTCTTATCTCAACTACTCAGTTTAATTTTCAAGAAAAGTTTTGGGGCTACCGTTACATTATGAAATCGTTCCAAGATGAGTACAAATTTGGTAGTAGTGCCGATTTGGGTTTGTCTGCATCATACAAGTTTGCCGATTGGGTATCAGCTGATGCTATTATAGTAAATGGTGAGGGATATAAGAAAATCCAGAAAAACGATGGTTTGAACTACGGCTTAGGTCTTACACTTACTCCTGTGAAAGGTTTCCAGGTACGTCTGTACGGAGGTTTGAACGAAAGCGGTCAAGACGGTAAGTCCGATGTTGTAAACATGGCAGCCTTTGCCGGTTACAAGTGTGACAGATTCACTATCGGTGCAGAGTATAACCATATGCTTAACGCTTCAAACACAAAAGGCAATGACCAATTCGGCTATTCAGCATTTGCATCGGTAAAGGTTGCCAAGAATGCCGATATTTATGCGCGATTCGACGATCTATACTCAAAGAACGATTGGAACATATCAAAAGATGAACAGGCTGCAATCATCGGTGCACAGTTCAAGTTGGGTAAGTATGTGAAGGTTGCTCCTAACTTCAGAATGAGTATGCCTAAAGCGGGTGGAGCAAAAAATGAATATTCGGCATATGTAAATTGCTATTTTGGTTTTTAATAACACACTCTAATAAAGAACAATATGAAAAAGATTTTTTCATCAGTAATGACATTGATACTAGCTATAGTAGCAGTATCTTGTGGTGGTAATGCAACAAGCGAAGGTCGTAAGGCTCAGGAACTTTCTGGAGCAGGTGCAACATTCCCTCTTCCTTTCTACAATGTGGTGTTCGAAGAGTTTGCACAGGTTAATGGCGATGCCGTAGCATACGGCGGTATAGGTTCAGGTGGCGGTGTACGTAACCTGCGCGACAAGATTGTGGATTTTGCAGGTAGCGATGCTTTCCTCACCGATAAGGAGATGGCAGATATGAACGCTGTAATTCATGTACCTACTTGTATGGGAGCAGTGGTTCTTGCCTACAACCTTGATGGTGTAAACAACCTTAACCTTTCAGGCGATGTTATCGCTGATATCTTTGCAGGCAATATCAAGATGTGGAACGATGAGCGTTTGGCTGCACTTAATCCTGGTGTAGAGCTCCCTGCCGAGGCCATCATCCCTGTATTCCGCTCTGACGGCTCAGGTACAACATTCGTATTCACCGACTACTTGACAAAGGTGAGCCCTATGTGGAAAGAAAAATTCGGTGCAGGCAAGTCTGTAAACTTCCCATCGGGACAGGCTGCAAAGGGTAACCCAGGTGTTGCTGGTGTAGTCAAGCAGACAAAGAACTCTATCGGTTATGTAGGCTCGGAGTATGCCTTTGCACAGAAGATTGCATACGCAAAGATTCAGAACCAGCGTGGCGAGATTGTTGAGCCTACAGCTGCAAGTATCTCTGCAGCCGCTTCTGGTGAGATTCCTGCGGACACACGTTGCTCAATCACTAATTCTGATGCAGCAGGTGCATATCCTATCTCAACCTTCACTTGGATGATTATCTACAAGGAGCAGAACTACTCTGACCGCTCAAAAGAGCAGGCTGTGGCAACACTCGACTTGCTGAAGTACATCCTCTCGGACGAGGCACAGAAGATTACCTCTGAGGTACACTACGCACCGCTTCCAGTAAAGGCAAAGGAGCTGAGCCTCAAGAACCTGAAGACTGTTACATTTGACGGAACTGCAATACTGCAATAACAGAGCTTTATGAACGATAAAATATATAGAGTAATATTATTCATAGCAGCATTGATTATGCCGATAGTGTGCGGGGGCGTAGTTTACGCCCTCGTCACTGACGCTTATGAGGCATTTGAACACTTTGGGTTCTTCAAATTCCTCACTTCGTCGGAATGGAGCTATACCGAGGGTGCTGAGCAGTACGGCGCATTGCCATTCATCACCGGTACGCTAATGACCACACTTTTGGCACTTATCTTCTGTATTCCCTTTTCACTACCCGTTGCACTGTTCGTGGGCGAATATTTCAAGGGAACAAAGATTGCTGCTGTGCTGAGTACCGTAACTGACCTGCTTGCAGGTATTCCATCAATCATCTATGGTCTGTGGGGATTCTACACCTTGCGACCGATTATAATGGCATTGGATATTTCGGAACAGGGTTCGGGTATTCTCACCGCCTCATTGGTCTTGGCTATTATGATTATCCCTTATGCTGCATCGCTTAGTGCAGAATTTATAAAAATGGTGCCAAATGACCTTAAGGAAGGTGCATACAGCTTGGGAGCGACGCGTGCCGAGGTTATCCGCAAAGTTGTGTTCCCTGTTGCAGGTTCGGGAATATTCTCATCATATGTATTGGCCATTGGCCGTGCATTGGGCGAAACAATGACCGTGACGATGCTTATTGGCAACACTAATAATATCCCTAATTCAATCACCTCTACCGGAAACTCAATGGCATCAATCATAGCCAACCAATTCGGCGAGGCTGATGGTCTGCGACTCTCATCACTCATTGCCATTGGCTTGATACTATTCCTTATAACAGCAGCAATAAACATGGTGGGAAAGATAATGATTAAACGTGCAAGAATATCTTAATCTATGACTACATTCAAAATAAAAAAACGTTTGGCAAAGGATAAACTGATGCTGTGGAGTGTCTGCATTCTTGCAGCCCTTACAGCCGTTCCATTGCTTGCCATTCTGGGAGAAGTTTTATTGCGTGGTTACGACCAGCTTTCGTGGTCGTTCTTTACCGAGCCAACCCCCACGGCATATAAGGCAATGAAGGCCATCGAAGCGGGTGAACCTATCCCCGGAGGCATTGCAAATGGTATTATCGGTACAATGATTATGCTAGGTATGGCAGTAGTTGTTGCCGTACCTTTAGGTATTCTTTGCGGAGCTTTCTTGGCAGAGAATAGCAAAAATCGTTTTGCGCAATTCGTCAGTTACCTGACCGACCTCTTGCAAGGTACCCCATCGGTAATTATCGGTATCATTACCTATATATGGGTGGTTGTACCAATGAAGGGCTATTCGGCCATTGCAGGTAGCGTGGCACTCTGTATTATGATGCTTCCGCTTATTATTCGTTCAACTGAAGAGACTCTTAAAATTCTTCCGGCATCACTTAAGGAGGCCGGATTGGCTCTCGGAGGTAATAAGGCTTGTGTAATGCTCAAAGTGCAGTTACCAGCAGCCTTCGGTGGTATCTTTACAGGCGTGCTACTCGCTATCTCACGAGTAATTGGCGAGACTGCACCATTGATGTTTACCGCTCTTGGTTGCTCGCTCATTCGCTTTTCAATCGACAAGCCTATCTCGGCAGTACCATTGCTTATCTGGGAGTTCTTCAACGACCCCAACCTTCAAGAGTTGATTTGGGGCGCATCGCTCTTCCTCTTGTTATTTGTACTTACATTGAATCTTACAGCTAAATTTTGGTGCAAGTTGAGAACTTTATAAGCTTGCTTATATATGTCGAAACGCAGCCCAAAATCAATTTTAATTAATATCTTGCAAAAAAATGGAATCAATAACACCGATACTTGAATTTAAGAAGACTTGCGTATCATATACCAAGCAGACAATGGCTGTTAAATATGTATCAGCGGCCATTGAGAAGAATACCATCACGGCAATTATGGGGCCTTCGGGATGTGGTAAATCTACCTTGCTCCGAGCTGTGAACCTAATGCACAATCTCTATCAGAACATCCGCGTAGATGGTGAGATTTTACTCAATGGAGAAAATATCCTTTCAATGGAGCCTATCGATGTACGTCGCCGTGTGGGTATGGTTTTCCAGCGTCCCGCACCGTTCCCCACAATGAGCATATATGACAATGTGCTTTCGGGCTTTGCTCTTAACGGTATCAAACTTTCAAAAGCTGAGAAGGATGCCACCGTGGAGCGTTGCTTAAAGAGTGTTGCTCTTTGGGACGAGGTAAAGGATGTGCTTAACAAGAAGGGTACATTCCTATCGGGTGGTCAGCAACAGCGTTTGTGCATTGCCCGTGCATTGGCAATGAAGCCCGATGTCCTGTTGATGGACGAGCCAACATCGGCTCTCGACCCCATTGCGACAAAGCATATCGAGGAGCTTTTGCTTGAACTTCAAAAGGAGGTAACAATCCTCATTGTAACACATAATATGGGACAGGCAAAGCGCATATCGTCAAAATCAATGTTTATGTACCTGGGCGAGTTAGTAGAGTATGGCGACACCGAAACGATGTTTACAAACCCTATTGACGAACGAACCAAGGCTTATTTGACAGGAAAGATGGGATAAGTTATATTTTACTTGCCAAAATATATTGCAGCCAAAGATTATTCCTTATGATACTTTTTGGTTGCATTTGTTTTAATCAAATAGAAGAGATGAAGTGCATTATTGTTGACGAACATTCTTTCAGAACAACAAAAAGCGACCCGCCAGCAGTTCTACGGGATGCTGACGGGTTCTGTTATTTCGGATTTGAGCTTTTCTAAACTCAATGAACCTTTTTACAGGTCAATTTACAGGTTCATTCCTAACTGATTCACTATTTACTCCAAAGTGGTTCATTCTTTCAATTACTTGAAAGCCTATTTATAAATGCATTTTTAGGACAAGTATACCTAAGCACAGAGCAATTGCCAATGAAAGCAAAGTTCCAGTCAGGACATATTCTGACTTTTCATCACCTTTAGATGCTTCGCTAAAACGAAGAATAGACTTTGCCGCAATTAAAAAACCGATGGCCTCATATTGAGACATAATAACAAATACAAGTATAAGTCCACGCTCCAACCAGCCAATCAATTCTCCAGAATGGAAATTTCCGTGTTCATCATTTTTTGTTGGGTTTACATTGACTTTGCAAGTTTCAAGAATAAGCAATATCAAGATATTTGCAGGCTTTAATGCCAACAATAAACCTACCATAGTCTTTAATCTTAGAGGATGATTTATGACTAATTCTTGCAAGCATTCAGGAAGGCTCCAATCGTTATTCCAATGGCGGTACGCTGAAAACCAAATGTAAGCACCCACGACAATTATAGCAATATGCACAATTTGGTCAGCGAGAAATATCCACAAATCATTTCGTTTGTTTTCCCCCGGAATAACTTCATTTTGGGCATTTGTAGTAAGAACTCCCATTTTTGATTGCACATAAGACTTTAACCAATCTGTCAAAAAGTGTATTACCATTATACTAAGGGCAAGCCACCATCCACGAAAATCCCATATGGCTATCCACGATAAAACTCCTATAATCAAAGAATGCAACCACAAACTTTTACCTTTAACAGAATAGAGGAATTTGTTTTCGCAAGATTTCTTTGTCTGCAGGTAGAAATCTCCTAAGATATGGGCAATGATAAGATTGAAGATTAAATAGTGTATCATAGTTGTATTGCTATTTTTCGGTAATAAATAATTGCTTGTTCTATTGCACTCCAGCCAATATCCTTCAATGTCTGATTGACTCCAGAAACGGAAATTCCCATTTTCTCAGCAGTCTTGCTGGTGTCAGAGGCCAGTATTCTTTCACATAGGGTTTCGCATTTACGTGCAGTAGCGTTATTCAATAGTTGATTAACTAAGGTTAGTATCACCTGCAATGTTTGTTCATATTCTTCATTCGCCATCGAAATTGCAAATGAATACTTGGCTCTTCCTTTTAGTTTGCTCAATGCACGCCCAGAACGATAAATGTCATCACCATCCATCATATCCAAATTGCGGTCAATGGTCTTCATTTCACCAATACCGATAGCTATTCGAAGCCCATACCTATTAAATTTTTTCAAATCATTAACATCAATCGGCTCAAATGATTTGACCAAGGTCTTTAGTATGAGAGCTGCTTCAAAAGCATCCTCGGGACAGTCCATAATACACTCTATAGAATCCCCCTTAACTATACGTCCCCAAAATCCGTGGTAACGTAACTCTAAAGTATTCAGACATTTTTTCAGTCTCTCATTGAGTTCAATCATAGCATCTTTTGAGAGAGAAGTTGATGATATTACATCGGCTGATATTGTTGCATACATATTTTTATGTTTTACAAGTGAAATAACTTGTTTTTTGTTATTGCAAGTGTATTTGCTTGCTTTTTGTTATTGCAAGTGTATTTGCTTGCTTTTTGTTGTTACAAGCTATGGTGCTTGCAAATGTAATGAATTTTATTTGTTTGTGTGTAATAAATGAGCAACAATTATATTATTATAGTGCGTAATTCTCTGCTCTCAATAATAAAAGTGGTTCATTTGCTGGTTTACGGGATGCAGACAGGTTTCGTTAATATTGATTTTTGAGTTTCTATAATTTGCTTCCTTTATCAAATTATCAAAATCATATTTTGTTTATTTGTTGCAAAGGTCAACAAAACAAGCTTGCCTTTACAACGTTTCGAGATTTCTCCCGCGCGGCACCATCTTTGCCGGTGCTTCGCGCGACTGTTGCTGCGAGTACTCACGAAGTAGGGGTGCAAAAAAATGTGACAGCCAAAAGACTGCCACATTTTGAATATAAGGTTTGCTTTAATTACACAATGCCTTGTGCCATCATAGCTTTGGCTACTTTGCCTCGTTCTCGCTATTAGCATCCCGCGCGGCACGATTATCTCCGTGCTTCGCGCGACTATTGCTGCGAGAACTCGCGAAATTGTAGGTCTTGTATTCTAAGTTACACAATACCCTGGGCCATCATTGCTTTAGCTACTTTGAGGAAACCGGCTACGTTTGCACCTTTTACATAGTCGATGTAACCATCCTCGCAAGTACCGTATTTAACGCAAGACTGGTGGATGTTGTGCATAATTTCGTGCAACATCTCGTCTACCTTCTCGCGGCTCCAGTTGATTTTGCCTGAGTTCTGGCTCATCTCCAAGCCCGATACCGATACACCACCTGCGTTAGATGCCTTGCCGGGAGCGTAAAGGATTTTTGCCTGCTGGAATGTTTGGATAGCTGCGGGTGTTGAAGGCATGTTCGCACCCTCCGATACTGCGATTACGCCGTTTGCAACGAGTGTCTTGGCGTGCTCGCCGTTGAGCTCGTTCTGTGTAGCCGAGGGGAGTGCGATGTCGCCCTTCTCGCCCCAGGGTTTTGCATCGGCAACGTATTTGCAACCATATTTGTCGGCATACTCTTTGATGCGGCCGCGGCGTACGTTCTTGAGCTCCATAATGAAGTCGAGTTTCTCGCGTGTGATGCCGTCGGGATCGTAAATGTAACCGTTAGAGTCGCTCATTGTAACAACTTTACCGCCAAGCTCAATTACCTTCTCGGCTGTGTACTGTGCTACATTACCTGAACCTGAAATGAGGCATACTTTGTCCTTGATGTCGAGGCCGCGTGTCTTCAACATCTCCTGCAAGAAGTAGATGTTACCGTAACCGGTTGCCTCGGGGCGAATGAGTGAACCGCCGAACTCCAAGCCTTTACCGGTGAATACACCGTTGAACTGGCGTGTGAGCTTCTTGTAGAAACCGAACATATAACCAACCTCGCGTGCACCTACGCCGATGTCACCTGCGGGAACGTCCATGTCGGGGCCGATGTTACGCCACAACTCAGTGATGAAGGCCTGGCAGAAGCGCATAACCTCGGCGTCGCTCTTGCCTTTGGGGTCGAAATCGGAACCACCTTTTGCACCACCCATAGGAAGTGTTGTGAGTGAGTTCTTGAATGTCTGCTCGAATGCGAGGTATTTGAGGATACCGACATTTACTGAGGGGTGGAAACGGATACCGCCTTTGTAGGGGCCAATGGCGTTGTTGTGCTGTACACGGTAACCGGTGTTGGTGTGTACGTTGCCTTTGTCGTCGGTCCAAGTTACGCGGAATGTGAACACGCGATCGGGGATACAAAGACGCTCGATGAGGTTGTTTGCCTCGAACTCGGGGTGTTTGTTGTACTCCTCCTCAATTGAACGGAGAACCTCCTCAACAGCCTGGAAATACTCGGGCTCGTTGGGGAATTTTTTCTTTAAGCTTTCAAGTGTAGTCTCTACTTTCATATTTTTTTTAATTTAATTTACTTGCCGATTGCAACTTTGTGCAGTCTTTGGGTATTAATTGTGAATATTTATGCGAAAAACGGGCTAAAAACAGACATTTTTATGCGTTTCGCGTGCAAAGGTAATGTTTGTATTTGAAAAAATGAAGAAATGCAAGCGTTTTTTTGAAAAAACAAGAAAAAGGTTTTGCTTGTTGGTGAAACGTGGTTGTTTTTCCATTTTTTTTGCATTAAGCCGAGATTTTTGTTTCAATGTGTTAGCCCTTGCTTTCATTTTGTTTGCAGGGCGGGGCGCGAGCGGGCTTTCGCTTCTTCTCCTTATTATTATTTTGTTTTTTTATTATTTATAAATGGTGGATATTGTTTTTAGTTCGGGAAACTTAATGTATCTTCGCCAAAAAGAATGTTTGCATATTTATTTGAATAAATGACAGAGAAACTTGAATTGCTTTTTGAGCAGGTGACAGGCGTGCCTCCTTGCAGTGTGGTGAAGCTTTCGGGCGACGGGTCGAACCGTGCATATTATCGTTTGCAGGGGGCAGACCGCTCGATGATTGGTGCTGTGGGTACTTGTGTGGAGGAGAACAGGGCTTTTGTTGCAGTGAGCGAGAAGATGCGCTCTTGTGGCATCGATGCTCCGCAGGTGTATGCCGTGTCGAGTGACGGAATGTGCTACGTGCAGGAGGATTTGGGCGACACTTCGCTTTTTATGTATATGAAAGAATCGCGCGAGAGCGGTGTGTTTTCGGAAAAGGATTGCAGAATGCTTTGCCGCATTATGTCGCTGCTGCCCGATATTCAGTTCAAGTGTGCCGAAGGGTTCGACTTTGGCGTTTGTTACCCCGTTGCGGCGTTCGACAGGCGCACGGTGATGTGGGATTTGAACTATTTCAAATACTGTTTCCTCAAGGGTGTGGGCGTGGAGTTCAACGAGCAGTTGCTCGAAGATGAATTTGAGCGCCTTGCACAGTTGCTGTTACGCGCGGGCGACGATACGTTTATGTACCGCGATTTTCAGTCGCGCAATGTGATGGTTGTGGGCGACAAGCCTTATTTCATAGATTTCCAGGGTGGGCGTCGCGGCCCCATCTATTATGACGTTGCTTCGTTTGTGGGGCAGGCGAGGGCTTGCTACACTCCCGAGGTTGTGCAGATGATGATTGATGCTTACGTTGAGGCTCTTGCGGTGTATAAGAAAGTGGAACGCGAGGAGTTTATGCGCACGTTGTTGCTGTTCCGTGTGTTCCGCTTGTTGCAGAACCTGGGAACATATGGCTACCGCGGTCTTTTTGAACGTAAAAAAGCGTTTGTGGAGACTATTCCCGGTGCTCTTGCACAGTTGCAGGAGCTGCTTGCGGGCGTGAGCGGGGAATTCCCCACGCTTTGCGCGCTTGTGGGTGAAATTACAACCCTGCCGATGTTCCAGAAATACGACAGTGGCGAGCTCACGGTTGATGTAATGAGTTTTTCCTATCGCCGTGGAATTCCCGAAGATTATTCGGGCAACGGCGGTGGCTTTGTGTTTGACTGCCGCGCAATTCATAACCCCGGCCGTTACGAGCCTTACAAGAAACTTTGTGGTATGGACGCGCCCGTAATTGAATTCCTTGAAAAGGAGAGCGACATTGCTGCTTTTCTTGAAAATGCCTATTCGCTTGTCGATAATATGGTGGATACATACAAGCGTCGCGGCTTCACTCACATTCAGGTGTGTTGCGGCTGCACGGGTGGGCAGCACCGCTCGGTGTACAGCGCCGAACATATTGCGCACCACGTTGCCGAAAAGTTTGGTGTGAAGGTGGTTGTTACGCACAAGATGTTGAATCGTAAATATACCATTGAGGCGAAATGAATGCGATAATTCTTGCAGCGGGGCTGGGTACCCGCCTGCGTCCGCTCACCGACGACCGTCCGAAGGCTCTTGTGGAGGTTGCGGGTGTGCCGATGCTTGAACACCAGATAAAAAAACTGCGTGCGGCAGGTTTCAAGCGCATTGTGGTGAACGTGCATTATATGGCGCAGCAGATAATTGAATTTCTTGCCGAAAAGGATAATTTTGGTATTGAGATTCTTGTTTCCGACGAGAGTAATCTGTTGCTCGACACGGGTGGCGGAATTGCGCGTGCGGCGGCTATGCTGGGCAGTAACGAACCTGTGCTTGTGCACAACGTTGATGTCTTTTCGAGCGTCGACCTTGCTGGGCTTTACCGCCGTGCAATGGATTGCGACGCGCTGTTGCTTGTGCAGGAACGCGAGTCGTCGCGCATGTTGTATTTTGGCGATGATATGCGTCTTGCGGGTTGGAAAAATATGAAGACAGGCGAGAAAAAGTCGCCTTTCGAGGGTTTTTGCGAGGGGGATTATTCGCCTTACGCATTTTCGGGGATACACGTGCTTGGCAGCGGGCTTATGCGCCGTATGCCTGCGGGTGAGGCTTTCCCTTTGATACCTTTTTATCTGTCGCAGGCGGGTAGCTTGAATATAAAAGGTGAGCTTTTCCCATCGAGCGGTTCGTGGGTGGATGCGGGGCGTGTGGGCGACCTTGGCCGTGCGGCAGAAATTGTGAAGAATTTTTATTGATAAACCATAAACGATTATGAAAGAATTGCTTAATATGCTCGATGCATCGCCTGTGAATTTTCTGGCGGTGAAATATGCCGAGGACTTTTTGTCGGCGGCAGGTTTTAAGAAAGTGGAAATGGGTAGCTTGCCGCAATTGAAGGCCGGTGACAGTTATTACATCACTAAAAACGGTTCGGCGCTGTTCGCGTTCAGAGTGGGCAGCGGCGCGCCCACAGCGGGTTTCAAGCTCATTTGCGCGCACACCGATTCGCCTTGTTTCCGTGTGAAGCCTGCTCCCGAAATGGTGTCGGAGGGTGGAATGGTGCGCCTGAACACCGAGGTTTATGGCGGCCCCATACTCTATACGTGGTTCGATCGCCCTCTCTCGCTTGCGGGCCGTGTGATTTTGCGCGGAGAGTCGCCTCTGCGCCCTGTGGTGCGATTGTTGCACATAAAGCGTCCGTTGCTTGTGATTCCCCATTTGGCAATACACTTCAACCGCGAGGTGAACGAGGGTAACAAAATAAGCCGTCAGAAGGATATGATGCCTGTGCTCGGTTTTATAAACGGCCATTTTGAAAAAGAAAATCTTTTACTTAATATAATTGCCGGTGAGCTTGGTGTGGCGGTGGGGGATATACTCGATTTCGACCTCTCGCTCTACGATGCGACACCTGCCTGCCTGTGTGGTATGAACAACGAATTCCTTACCTGCGGCCGCCAGGACGACCTGCTTATGTGCTACGCGGGCATTAAGGCAATGGCGGATTCTGCTCACTCGGAAATGACACAGGTGGTTGCGCTCTTCGATAATGAGGAGACCGGTAATATGACAAAGCAGGGCTCGGCTTCTCCTGTGTTGCGTAATTTATTGGACGCCATTGTGTTGAACTTGGGCGGAAAGCCCGGCGATCTCTATGCTGCGGTTGAAAATTCGTTTATGGTGTCGGCCGATATGGCACACGCTCTGCACCCAAATTATCAGGAAAAACACGACCCCACTAACCACCCTGTTATGGGCGGCGGACCGGTTATAAAATACAACGCCAACCAGAAGTATGTAACAGATGCGGAGTCGGCGGCGGTGTTTGCCGAAGTGTGCCGTGCGGCGGGTGTTCCGTTCCAGTATTTTGTGAATAACAGCGACATTGCGGGCGGTTCGACTCTTGGAAATACTTTGACAACCCAGCTGCCTATGCGTGGCGTCGATATGGGTAATCCTATGTGGGGTATGCACTCGGCACGCGAGACATCGGCTGTTGTCGACACCGAATATGCTATAAAGGCTTTCACTGCGTTCTTTAACGCCTGATTGCACTGCAATTGCAGGAAAACGAGAATTGGCGGCGCCCGTTACTCTTGAAAAAGTGCGGGCGCTGCCTTTTTATTTATAATAAAAGGGGCGGTAATCTTTTCTTGTTTCGGAAAAATTAGGTAACTTTGCGCAACTTTATAGTATTGTAACACAAATGAAGAAGAAATTTCCTGTATATAACCAGCTGAATTTGCCTCAAATCAACAAGGAGGTGCTGAATGAGTGGGATGAGAATGATTTGTTCTCAAAGAGTATGACCGAGCGTGAGGGTGCTCCCTCGTTTGTATTTTTCGAGGGTCCTCCCTCGGCAAACGGTATGCCCGGTATTCACCACGTAATGGCGCGCAGTATCAAGGATACTTTCTGCCGTTTCAAGACAATGAAAGGTTTCCAGGTGAAGCGTAAGGCGGGCTGGGATACCCACGGCTTGCCTGTGGAGCTTGGCGTGGAAAAGAAATTGAATATCACAAAAGAGGATATCGGCAAGAAAATCTCGGTTGACGACTACAACCGTAACTGCCGCGAGGAGGTGATGAAGTACACTAAAGAGTGGACCGAACTTACTCGCAAAATGGGTTATTGGGTAGACCTCGACAACCCTTACATCACTTACGAGAATAGCTACATTGAGTCTCTTTGGTGGCTCTTGAAACAGCTTTTCGACAAAGGGTTGCTCTACAAGGGTTACACCATACAGCCCTATTCACCCGCAGCGGGAACAGGACTCAGCTCGCACGAGCTCAACCAGCCCGGTTGCTACCGCGATGTTAAGGATACAACTGCTGTTGCGCAGTTCCGTATGCTCGACCCCAAGCCCGAAATGAGCGAGTGGGGCACGCCTTTCTTCCTCGCGTGGACAACTACTCCCTGGACACTTCCCTCGAATACCGCGTTGTGCGTAGGTCCTAAAATTGACTACGTTGCCGTGCAGTCTTACAATAGCTACTCGGGAGAGCCCATCACGGTGGTGCTTGCAAAAGCGTTGCTCAATGCTCACTTCAACCCCGCAGGTGCCGAGCTTCCTCTCGACAGCTACAAGCAGGGCGACAAGGTGGTTCCCTACAAGGTGATTGCCGAATACAAGGGCAGCGACCTCGTAGGTATGCGCTACGAGCAGCTCTTCCCTTGGGTAAAACCCATTGTGAAAGAGGGTGAGGAGGTGAAAGTGTCGGAGGATGGCTTCCGTGTTATCCCCGGTGACTACGTTACAACCGAGGACGGAACAGGTATTGTGCACATTGCACCCACATTCGGTGCCGATGATGCTTTTGTGGCAAAGGCTGCGGGAATACCTTCGTTGTTTATGGTGAACAAGAAGGGCGAGACCCGTCCTATGGTCGATTTTACTGGAAAATTCTGGGCTATCGACGAGCTTGACGAAGAGTTCGTTGCAAAGTGCGTGAACACCGAAGAGTATGCAAAATACGCTGGTGCTTACGTGAAGAATGCCTACGACCCCCAATATACTGTCGATGGTAAGTACGACGAAAAGCTTGCCGCAAAGGCCGAAACGCTCGATATTGTACTTTGTATGGCATTGAAGCAGCAGGGTAAAGTGTTCAAGATTGAAAAACACGTTCACAATTACCCCCACTGCTGGCGCACCGACAAGCCCGTGCTTTATTATCCCCTCGACAGCTGGTTCGTTCGTGCATCGCAGATGAAGGAGCGTATGACCGAGCTCAACAAGACCATTACCTGGAAACCCGAATCTACCGGTACAGGCCGTTTCGGCAAGTGGCTCGAGAACTTGAACGACTGGAACCTCAGCCGTAGCCGCTACTGGGGAACTCCGCTGCCCATTTGGACAAGCGAGGATGGCGAGGCAAAGTGCATTGGCTCAATTGCCGAACTTTACGACGAAATTGAAAAGGCTGTGGCTGCCGGCATTATGGCAAGCAACCCCTACAAGGATAAAGGTTTTGTTCCCGGTGATTACAGCCGCGCGAACTACGACAAGATAGACCTTCACCGCCCCTACGTCGACGATATCAAGCTCGTTTCGGCAAGCGGAAAGGTTATGAAGCGTGAGCTCGACCTCATTGATGTGTGGTTCGACTCGGGAGCAATGCCCTATGCGCAGATTCACTATCCATTTGAGAATAAAGAGGCGCTCGACAACCGCACTATTTACCCCGCCGATTTTATTGCCGAGGGTGTTGACCAGACACGTGGCTGGTTCTATACTCTCCACGCAATTGGAACAATGGTGTTCGACAGCGTGGCCTACAAGACTGTAATTTCAAATGGTCTTGTGCTCGACAAGAATGGCGACAAGATGTCGAAGCGCCTGGGCAATGCCGTAGACCCCTTCAATACAATTGAAAACTATGGTAGCGACGCATTGCGTTGGTATATGATTACCAACTCGGCACCCTGGGACAACCTCCGTTTCAACGAAGATGGAGTGAAGGAGGTTATCCGCTCGTTCTTCGGCAAGCTTTACCAGACATACAGCTTCTTTACAATGTATGCCAACGTTGATGGCTTTACATTCGAGGAACCCGAAATACCCCTTGCACAGCGTCCCGAGCTCGACCGTTGGATTCTGTCGGCCCTCAACACTCTTGCAAAGAACGTAAATGACTGCCTCAATGACTATGAGCCCACAAAGGCCGGCCGTTTGATTCAGGAGTTTGTGATAGACAACGTGAGCAACTGGTTCGTGCGTTTGAGCCGTAAACGTTTCTGGGGCTCTGAAATGAGCACCGACAAATTGTCGGCTTACCAGACACTCTACACCTGCCTTGAAACTGTTGCACGCCTTATGGCACCCATCGCACCCTTCTATGCCGACCGCCTCTATCAGGACCTCACACAGGTTACAGGCCGCGGCACAGCGCAGTCGGTGCACCTTGCTACATTCCCCGAATGCGACGAGGCTGCAGTGGACAGCGAGCTTGAGTACCGTATGGAGCTTGCACAGAAGATTTCTTCAATGGTGCTTGCATTGCGCAAGAAGGAGCAGCTTATCGTGCGTCAGCCCTTGCAGAAGATTGCAATCCCCACAACCGACGATACAATGAAGGCCCGCATTGAGGCTGTGAAGGCTCTCATCCTGAGCGAGGTCAACGTTAAGGAGCTCGAATTCGTGGAGGGCGACGGTATTCTGGTGAAGAAAATCAAATGTAACTTCCGCACACTCGGTAAGAAGTTCGGTAAGCTTATGAAGAGCGTGAACGCTGCGGTGACAGAAATGTCACAGGAGCAGATTGCCGAGCTCGAAAAGAACGGTGCAATAACCTTGCAGGTTGAGGGCACCGATGCCACCATAGAGCTTGCCGATGTCGAGATATTCAGCGAGGATGTTCCCGGGTGGACAGTTGCCAACGAGGGAGCGCTCACCGTAGCACTCGATGTTGAGGTAACCGACGAACTTCGCCGCGAGGGTGTTGCACGCGAGATTATCAAGAAGATACAGGCTATGCGCAAGGAGAGCGGTCTTGAGATTACCGACAGAATTGCGGTGAAACTCTCGAAGAACGCAATGAGCGACGACGCTGTAACCGAGTTCAGCACTTACATAAGCAACCAGGTACTTGCCGACTCTGTTACATTGTGCGACAACCTTGAGGGCGAGAGCATTGAGCTCGACGGCTTTGTGCTTTCGGTATCAATTGACAAAGTATAATACCGCATAACTAACCATAATAAAACACAAAAAACTATGTCAGAGAAATTACGTTATTCCGATGAGGAACTGGAGGAATTCCGCGCAATCATCAACCAGAAACTTGAATTGGCAAAAAGAGACTACGACAAAATTATGCGCTCAATACGCCACGAAGACAGCAACGATGTTGCCGACACTTCGCCCACATACAAAGGATTGGAAGATGGTACCGCCGCTTCTTCAATAGAGGAGCAGATGCAGCTGGCACAGCGTCAGGCAAAGTTCATCCAGGGCTTGCAGGCAGCGCTCGTGCGCATTGAGAACAAAACCTATGGAATTTGCCGCGAAACAGGCAAACTCATTTCCAAGGGGCGTTTGCTCGCAGTTCCTCACGCTACTTTGAGCATAGAGGCAAAGAAAAACCGCTAATAAAAAACGATGGGCAGAATAAAAAACCGCGCTTTGGCAGCCGTTCTTGTGGCCACGCTTGCGCTTGTTGCCGACCAGGTGATAAAATTCGCTGTAAAGCTGAATATGTATCTGCACGAGAGCTTTTCGGTGTGTGGCGACTGGTTCTACATATATTTTACCGAGAACCCGGGAATGGCGTTCGGTTGGGAACTTGGGGGTAAACTGTTTCTCACAAGTTTCCGTTTGGTGGCGGTTACACTGCTCATATACTATCTGTACAGAATAATACGCAATGTGGCCTTCTCCACCGGTTATGTGATAACGATTGCGCTTATCATTGCCGGTGCGTTGGGCAACATTGTGGATTGTCTGTTCTATGGCGAAATTTTTACACACAGCTACGGCCGCGTAGCTTCACTTGTGCCCTTTGGCGAGGGTTACGGCGAGCTTCTGTATGGCAACGTGGTGGATATGTTCTATTTCCCGCTTTTCTCGTTCGACTGGCCGCAGTGGGTGCCTTTCGTCGGTGGGGAACATTTCATATTCTTCAGCCCTGTGTTCAATTTCGCCGATGCCTGCATAAGCTGTGGCATCATTGCCATTCTGCTTTTCTACAGGAAATTTGTAAATATGCCGTTAAATAATAAAGAGGAGTTAATACAACGATGAGGCTTTCTTTTGCAAAAATGTTGTTGCTTGTTTCGCTTGTGCTGTTCACGGCGTGCGAGGTGGGTATACCCGAAGGGGTGATAAGGCCCGAAAAGATGGAGAGTGTGCTGCACGACTATCATCTTGCGCAGGTTATGACAGCCGGCCAGTCGACGTCGAGTTACGAAAAGAAACTGCACATAAATTATGTGTTCGACAAGTATGGCATTACAAAAGAGGTGTTCGATTCGTCGCTTGTGTGGTACACACGTTACCCCAAGCATATGTTGAAGATATACTCGAAGCTCGAAAAGAAGCTTGCGGCAGAAATAAATTCGGGCCTGTATGGTGCACCGCTCTATACTACCGATTATACAGCCGATACACTCGATCTGTGGGGTGGTGCAAGGGTGCAGTTGCTCTCTTCGTCACCCATATGCAACCGTGTGACATTCGACTATTCAACCGAGGAGGCCTTTGCGCAAGGCGACAGTGTTTCTCTCTCGTTTACAGCGCGTTATCTGCAGTCGCCTGCAGGCTCTTTTGCTCCCCGTGCAAGCGCTGCGCTGGTTGTGGAGTATGCCGACAATAGCTATGCTAGCCGTTGCGTTGATATTAAGGCCGACGGTAATTTTGAACTTGGTGTGGGTAGCTCGGGTGGCTCGCTCATAAAGCGTGTGCGTGGCTTTGTCTATTACACCGACAGCGATTCCCTTTGCCTGTCGAAACTCTTGCTTGGCGATATGCGCGTGAAGCGTGTGCGCACAATTGAAGACAAAAAGTAATGTTCTACGCTACACGTTGCCTACATTTGCCGCAGTGCGAGCCTCTTGAAATGTATGTTGTTGAGGTTGCCGGCGGTGTGGTTGTGCGTTGGATGCCTTTCGACGGCGAGAGGGCGTCGATGCTGTGGGCCGAAGAACTTTTTGTGTCGCAACGTGCTGTTGCCGAATCTCTCGATGATATAAAAAATGAGGCTGCACCACAGGGTGGGCAACCTCTCTATTTGTATTCTTTTGCGGGCGAGGATGAACGCTCGCTCGTTCGTTTGCAGTAAATCTTTATTTTGTACGGCGGCGGAACTCGCTGCACACAATGGCCGTTGCGGTGGAGACATTCAGCGACTCCGATGTTTCGCGCTCGGTGGGGTAGTTGGGGATAAACAGTTTATCGCTCACAAGTCTTTCACATTCGGGGCTTATTCCGTTGCCCTCGTTTCCCATTATCACAAGGCCGTTGGCCGACAGGTTGTGGTTGTAGATGGTTTCTCCGTCGAGGAATGTGCCGTATATGGGTGCTTTGCCTTGCAGCGACTCAATGAACTGAGGCAGCTGTGTGTAGTGTATGTGTACGCGCCCTATTGCACCCATTGTAGCCTGTACGGTCTTGGGGCTGAATGCGTCGGTGCAGCCGTGTGAGCAGTATATGTGCTCAATGCCGAACCAGTCGGCAAGGCGTATGATGGTGCCAAGGTTCCCGGGGTCTTGTACGTTGTCGAGTGCAAGGCACAATGAGTGGGCGGGGTGGTCGCCGTCGGGCGTGTCGGCGGGGCGCTCGAAGAGGGCGAGGATGCCTTGCGGTGTGCGCAGAAAGCTTGCCCGTTTCATATCGTCGTCGCTCACAGGGATTATGGGGGTGGGGGTTGCGAGGGTGTTGCCTGCTATCCACTCTTCTGTTGCAATGAGTAGTTTGCAGCGTAGCCCGCATTTCAAAAGGTCGCCCACGGTTTTTCCTCCTTCGGCAACAAAGAGGCCGGTTTCTTTCCTGAATTTCTTTTGTTCGAGGGATTTTATGAGTTTCAGTTGTGCTTTGCTTAACATTTTATCCTTTTGTTTGGAACTTGTGGGCAAAGGTAGTGCTTTTTGCTGTTATTCGTTGTTTTGTGAGTTGGTTTTTTTAGTTATTTGCGCTTCGCGCGAATATAGGATGCGCCTTGGCGGTTTTTGTGGATCAACTCCAAAAGTTGAGGGGTAAAAATATAGCAGGTTCCCCAATTATGTTTTTTACAAATTTGCCTTCATATTTTAGCGATAAGCATTGAATCTTTTATAAATGTGTGCTTTAATTCCTCGGTGGCCCGAGAGTTACTTACTATAAAGTTCTCGGTGCTATTCTGCGGCTATTCTCTCAATTAATTAAATTCTTTATTGCCCTTTTGTCGCGCAAAAGGGCAGCAAAACGCCGGCACAGAGATTCGCGATTCAAACAAAGCTTTGCGTTCC
>JAZTWX010000003.1:0-41249 GCA_045636125.1 Bacteroidaceae bacterium | reverse complement strand
CACTCGCTTTGTGCGCAAGCAAGCTTTCACCCGCTCGTTTGCACGAGCTTTCACTTTGTGCAACCTCGGCTGCACTCGCTTTGTGCGCAAGCAAGCTTTCACCCGCTCGTTTGCACGAGCTTTCACTTTGTGCAACCTCGGCTGCACTCGCTTTGTGCGCAAGCAAGCTTTCACCCGCTCGTTTGCACGAGCTTTCTCCGTTCTTTTTCCTCGTTTGCCGCTAACAACAACTCACGCTCATACAGTGCCGTTTTTAGGGGATTACTCCCGCAATGAGAAAACAAGAGCAAAAGTAATTCGTCGCCAACGGCGAAACCCGGCACCGTTAAAAATTGAATGAGACACCGAGCGAGTTAAGGGCCATTGTGCGAAAATATCCCCCGAGCGTTAAAATCTTTGCATAAAGATACGCGCAATTCCGTTTTTTGTAGCTATCTTTGTTCCTGTGCGCAAACTGCACACATCAGACAAGCGCAAAATAATATTAGAAACATATAATATGTCTATGATTTACTTTTTCAGTACCCCCGGCCACACGGTTGTTGCAACCGAGGCTAACCGTGCTTTGCAGGCACAAGACATTGAAAAACTATGTTGGTTGTACGGAGAGGCTGCGCTCATAGAGGGCGAGCAGGTAGAGGGCTTTTTTGTGGGTCCCCGCCGCGAAATGATTACTCCCTGGAGTACTAATGCTGTTGAGATTACTCAAAATATGGGCCTCGACGGCATTCTTCGTATAGAGGAATATTTCGCCGTTAAAGACGAAAATGCAGCCTACGACCCTATGTTGCAGCGTATGTACAAGGGCCTCGACCAGAAGATTTTCAACGTGGATATCCAGCCCCGTCCCATTGAATTCATTGAGGACCTCGACAGCTACAACGAGCAGGAAGGCCTTGCGCTCTCAAAAGAGGAAATTGATTATTTGCACCGCGTAGAGGGCGAGCTTGGCCGCAAACTCACCGACAGCGAGGTGTTCGGCTTTGCGCAGATTAACTCGGAGCACTGCCGTCACAAAATATTCGGCGGAACATTCATCATCGACGGCGAGGAGATGCCTTCGTCGCTCTTTGCAATGATTAAACGCACTACAAACGAGAACCGCAACAGCATCATTTCGGCCTACAAGGACAACGTAGCCTTCTCGGCCGGCCCCGTTGTGGAGCAGTTTGCACCCGCCGACCACTCAATCCCCGATTATTTCGTAATAAAGGATATTGAAACGGTTATCTCTTTGAAAGCCGAAACACATAACTTCCCCACAACCGTAGAGCCCTTCAACGGTGCTTCTACCGGAACCGGTGGTGAAATTCGCGACCGTATGGGTGGCGGAAAGGGTTCTTGGCCCATTGCCGGAACAGCGGTGTATATGACATCGTACCCCCGCACTTACGACGACCGCAAGTGGGAGGATATTCTCCCCGTGCGCAAGTGGTTGTACCAGACACCCGAGCAAATCCTCATCAAAGCATCGAACGGTGCTTCCGATTTCGGTAACAAGTTCGGTCAGCCCCTCATCTGTGGTTCGGTGCTCACATTCGAACACAAAGAGAACAACGAGGTTTATGGTTACGACAAGGTTATTATGCTTGCCGGTGGTGTGGGCTACGGTACACGCCGCGACTGCCTCAAGGGTGCTCCCGAAAAGGGCAACAAGGTTATTGTGATGGGTGGCGACAACTACCGCATCGGTCTTGGTGGTGGTTCGGTGTCGTCGGTTGACACAGGTCGTTACTCTTCGGGTATTGAGCTCAATGCTGTGCAGCGTGCCAACGCCGAAATGCAGAAACGTGCCTACAACGTGGTGCGCGCTTTGTGCGAGGACGATAACAACCCCGTTGTTTCTATCCACGACCACGGCTCGGCAGGTCACGTGAACTGTCTCTCGGAGCTTGTTGAGGAGTGTGGTGGTCTCATTAATATGGCAGCATTGCCCGTGGGCGACAAGACATTGTCGGCAAAAGAGATTATTGCCAATGAGTCGCAGGAGCGTATGGGCTTGCTCATTAAAGAGGATGCCATTGAGTATGTAAAGCGTGTGGCCGACCGCGAGCGTGCACCTATGTACGTTGTCGGTGAAACCACAGGTGATGCACGTTTCGCCTTTGAACAGGCCGACGGCAAGCGTCCTTTCGACCTCTCGGTGAGCCAGATGTTCGGTTCGTCGCCCAAGACATATATGATTGACAAAACCGTTGAACGCCATTACAAAGACGCTGTTTACAGCGAAGAAAATATTGAAGATTACCTCACCGATGTGTTGCGCCTTGAGGCTGTAGCCTGCAAAGACTGGCTCACCAATAAGGTCGACCGTTCGGTAACAGGTAAAATTGCACGCCAGCAGTGCCAGGGCGAAATTCAGCTGCCCTTGAGCGACTGTGGTGTGGTTGCACTCGACTATCGTGGTCGCAAAGGTATTGCAACATCAATCGGTCACGCTCCCCAGGCTGCGCTTGCTTCACCCGTAAAGGGTTCGGTGCTCGCAGTTTCGGAGGCGCTCACCAACATTGTTCTTGCGCCCCTCACAAACGGAATAAAGAGCGTCTCTTTGAGCGCCAACTGGATGTGGCCCTGCCGCTCACAGGAGGGCGAGGATGCACGTCTCTACCGTGGTGTTGAAGCACTCTCTAATTTCTGCTGCGACCTCAAGATCAACGTTCCCACAGGAAAAGACTCTTTGTCGATGACACAGAAATACCCCGACGGCACAAAGGTAATAAGCCCGGGAACTGTTATCGTGTCGGCCGGCGGTGAGGTTGAGGATATTCGCAAGGTGGTGTCGCCCGTGATGGTGAACGAGCCCAAGAGCGCATTCTATCACATCGATTTCAGCTACGACAGCCTGCGTCTGGGTGGTTCGGCGTTTGCGCAGTCGCTTAACTGCGTGGGCGACGATGTTCCCACAGTGCAGAACCCCGAATATTTTGCCGATGCCTTCAACGCTGTTCAGAAACTTGTTTCGGAGGAGATTATACTCGCCGGACACGACGTGTCGGCCGGTGGTCTCATAACCACATTGCTCGAGATGTGTTTCGCAAACACCACAGGCGGTATGGAGATAGACCTCAACAACATTGCCGAAAAGGATATTGTGAAACTGCTCTTTGCCGAAAACCCCGCACTTGTAATTCAGGTTGCCGACAAGGACAAATGCCGTATGCAGCGCATTCTTGAGGATGCCGGCATCTGCTTCGTGAAGATTGGTGTTCCCACAACAAAACGCCACATTGCTGTTGCAAAAGACAAGCGCACACGCCTCTTCGATATTGAGCACTACCGCGATGTGTGGTACGACAGCTCTTACCTCATGGACCGCAAGCAGAGTTTCAACGGCTGTGCCGACGAGCGCTTGAAAAACTATAAGAACCAGCCTTTGCGCTACCGCTTGCCCGCGAAGTTCACAGGCTCGCTCGCAAGCTATGGTATGTCGGCCGACCGCCGTGAAAAGTCGGGTGTGCGTGCTGCCATCATCCGCGAGAAGGGTACAAACGGCGAGCGTGAGATGGCCTATGCAATGTATCTTGCAGGCTTCGATGTCAAGGATGTTACAATGACCGACCTCATAAGCGGCCGCGAGACTCTCGACGAGGTTAATTTCATCGTCTTCTGCGGTGGATTCTCTAACTCCGATGTTCTTGGCTCGGCCAAGGGTTGGGCCGGAGGTTTCCTCTACAACCCCAAGGCAAAAGCTGCTCTCGACCGCTTCTATGCCCGCGAGGATACTCTCTCGCTCGGTATCTGCAACGGTTGCCAGCTTATGATGGAGCTTAACCTCATTAACCCCACTCACGAAAAACGTGGTTATATGCGCCACAACAACTCGCACAAGTTCGAGTCGTCGTTCGTGGGTGTGAACGTGCCCGAGAACAACAGCGTGCTCTTCGGCTCGCTCTCGAACAGCCGTCTGGGTGTGTGGGTGGCTCACGGAGAGGGTAAATTCGACCTTCCCTACGCCGAGGAGAATTACAACATTGTTGCACGTTACGCATACAGCGACTATCCTGCCAACCCCAACGGTTCGGCCTACAATGTTGCAGCTCTTGCAAGCAGCGACGGCCGTCACGTTGCAATGATGCCTCACCCCGAGCGTGCGGTATTCCCCTGGCAGTGTGCAACTTATCCTGCTGCTAACATTAAGGACGATGTTACTCCGTGGATTGAGATTTTCCGCAACGCATACAACTGGGTTGCCGGTAAGTAATTGAAAACTATTGTTTAAGACGGGGCTGCCTGCATGTGCGGGCAGCCTCTCATATATTCTTGAAAAATGGGTGTGAGCCTTTGGAATTTGTTCTTCACCTTCTTCAAGCTGGGGCTTTTTACCATTGGAGGGGGCTATGCGATGATACCGCTCATTGAACGCGATGTGGTGGAGCGCAACCACTGGGTTGAAAGGGGCGATTTTGTCGACCTCTTGGCCGTGGCACAGTCGGCTCCTGGTGTGTTTGCGGTGAATATTTCAATATTTATCGGGTATAGGCTGCGCGGTGTGCGCGGTGCTGTTGCTGCTGCCGTGGGCAATGTGCTGCCATCGGTTGTGATAATTCTGCTCATCGCCTTGTTCTTCAACAGGTTCAGGGAGTATCGCATTGTGAACAATGTGTTTATGGGTGTGCGCCCGGCAGTGGTGGCGCTCATTGCCGCTCCTGTCTTTTCGGTGGCAAAAACTGCAAAAATAGGCTGGACAAATGTGTGGATACCCATCCTGTCGGCACTGCTCATTGTGGCAATGGGTGTTTCGCCCGTGTATATAATTCTGCTGGCAGCCGTGGGTGGCTTCGTGTGGGGAAAAATTAAAGGAGGGCGAGTATGATTATTCTATTGCAGCTGTTCTACACGTTTTTCAAGATAGGTGTTTTTGCCTTTGGCGGCGGATACGCTATCATCTCGCTCATACAAGGTGAGATTGTTGCTGCCCGCGGCTGGCTCACAAGCTCGCAATTTACCGACATTGTGGCTATCAGCCAAATGACTCCCGGCCCCATTGGAATAAACTCGGCTACTTATGTGGGTTACACTGCGGCTATGAACGCCACAGGCTCGCAGGCGCTGGCTGTTGCCGGCTCGCTGTTAGCCTCGTTTGCACTTATGCTGCCGTCGTTCATCCTTATGCTCTCCATTAGCCGCTGGTTTATGAAATACAGCAAGCACGCGGCTGTGGAGCGTGTCTTTTCGGTGCTTCGCCCCGCGGTGGTAGGCCTCATCCTCTCGGCAGCGCTGTTGCTCATGAATGAGGAGAATTTTGGCTCGCCCACAAAAGATATGTTGCAGTTTGTGGTGAGCGTGCTGCTTTTTATTGCCGCTTTTGTGGCTACCCGTTATTACAAGGTGAGTCCAATTGCGGTGGTTATTGTTTGCGGCATTTTCGGCGGGGTGTTTTATGGTTGCTTTTGAAAAGGGTGGTAAAGGGGGTAAAGGGCTATTAAGGGGAATTAAGGGCTATTAAGGGTGGTTAAGGGGAATTAAGGGTTATTAAGGGTGGTTAAGGGGAATTAAGGGCTATTAAGGGGGATTAATGGTTATTAAGGCTTTAGTTTCCCTTAGTTTTCTTTAGTTTCCATTAATAACCTTTAGTTTTCTTTAGTTCCCGTTAATAACCCTTAGTCTTCTTTAGCCTTCTTTGCTATTGTTTGAGCGTTGTTGTATCCTTGCACGGGATAGCTTTTCTCTAAATCCTCCTTCGTTTATAAATCGCTTTCCTGCCGATTGCAGGTATTTGTAGAGTAAATAATCTTCTTGGTATATAAGTATTATTGCAATGTTGGCAATAGTGCTGGCATCGCGGGTGCTTATTATGTTCATCCAAAAATCGGTGTCGTTGTGTGCGCGGCCCAATTGTTGTGCGCGTTTCGCTTGCTCCGATTCTTCTTCCCAACGTTTGTGCCCGCGTGTACGTAAATAATCTTCGTAATCGATAAGCAGTTCCTGTAAACTGCTTTTTGCGACGTTAAATAGTTTTAGTTCCGTTTCGGCCGATGTTGCACCGGCTGCATAACCTTCCACGATGTTTTGTTTGCCACTGCGGGCGGCTTGTACCATCTGGTCGACAGTGCGGTCTCCTTTATTAAGAAATTGCTTGGTAAAGAAGAATGTAATGTCGTATATAGCCTCTGCTTTGCGGTAACAAAGCAAACTTCTGTAGTTTCCTCTATTGGGTATAAGGTTGGGCATAGCTGGTGGGGTGGTTAAGGGTGGTTATAAGGGTGATTAAGGGTGATTAAGGGTGATTAAGGGCTATTAAGGGTGATTAAGGGTGATTAAGGGCTATTAAGGGTGATTAAGGGCTATTAAGGCTTTAGTTTCCCTTAGTATTCTTTGGTATCCATTAATAACCCTTAGTTTTCTTTCTTTACTCCTTCTTTTATTCTTCTTTTTCTAATCTTCATTTAATTTCTCTTTGAGGTACTGCCCGGTGTATGATTCTTCGCATTTTGCAACCTCCTCGGGTGTGCCGGCAGCCACAAGCGTACCTCCGTTTTCTCCACCCTCGGGGCCGAGGTCGATGAGATAGTCGGCGCATTTTATGACATCCATATTGTGCTCTATTATCACAATAGAGTGGCCGCGTGCTATGAGTCTTTCGAACGACTTAAGCAGTTTCTTTATGTCGTGGAAATGCAGGCCGGTGGTGGGCTCGTCGAAAATGAAAAGGGTGGGGCGGTCGCTCTGTCGGCTGAGGTAGTAGGCGAGTTTGACGCGCTGGTTCTCGCCACCCGAGAGGGTTGACGATGATTGCCCCAGCTTGATGTAGGCGAGCCCGACATCTTGCAGCGGCTGCAGGCTTTCGGCAATGTGCTTTTCGCCGTGTTCCTGGAAGAAGTTTATTGCGTCGCCCACGGTCATTTCGAGAATGTCGTGTATGTTCTTGCCGTGGAAGGTTACCTCGAGTATCTCTTTTTTGAATCGTTTGCCGTGGCAGGCCTCGCACACCAGCTGGAGGTCGGCCATAAATTGCATAGAAACGGTTATTGTGCCCTCGCCCTTGCACTCGTCGCAACGGCCGCCGTCGGCGTTGAACGAGAAGTGGCCTGCACCCAGCCCAAGCTGTTTCGATAGTGGCTGGCGGGCGTAAAGGTGGCGTATTTCGTCGTATACTTTAAGGTAGGTGGCGGGGTTGGAGCGCGACGATTTTCCAATAGGGTTCTGGTCGATAAACTCCACGCCTTTCAACTGCGAGAGTGAGCCCTCGACGGCTGTGCACTGTCCCGGTGCGTCGCACACCTCGCCAAAGTGGCGTTTGAGCGAGCGGAAGAGTATGTCGCGCACGAGTGTCGATTTTCCCGAGCCGCTCACGCCGCTTACCACGGTGAGCACGTTCAGTGGAATTGTAACGTCTATGCCTTTGAGGTTATTCTCGCGTGCGCCTTTTATGGTTATGTGGTTGTTCCAGCTGCGGCGGTGGGTGGGGGTGTCAATCTTCTCCTCGCCCAAAAGGTATTTCACGGTGTAGCTGTTGCTGCCCTTCTCGAGGTTTTTCATATTGCCCTCGTATACAATGTTGCCGCCGTAGGAGCCGGCCTTGGGGCCTACATCTATGATATAGTCGGCGGCGCGTATAATCTCCTCGTCGTGTTCCACCACCACCACGGTGTTACCAATATCGCGTAAGCGGTAGAGCACGCTTATCAGTCTGTCGGTGTCGCGGCTGTGCAGGCCTATGCTGGGCTCGTCGAGTATATACAGCGAGCCTACGAGCGCACTGCCGAGTGAGGTTACAAGGTTGATGCGCTGGCTCTCACCGCCCGAAAGGGTGTTGCTCAAGCGGTTGAGGGTGAGGTAGCCCAGCCCTACATCCTGCAGACAGTCTATGCGGTTGCGTATTTCGGTGAGAATGCGTGCGGCAACGGCGCTGTCGTGTTCGTCGAGCTGCAGGTTGTCGAAAAATATCTTCAGGCGGTCGATGGGTGTTTCCACAAGCTCGGTGATGCTCTTGCCGCCCACCTTCACGTATGTGGCCTCTTTCTTGAGCCTTGTGCCGTGGCAAGTGGGGCAGATTGGTTTTCCGCGGTAGCGGGCGAGCATCACGCGATACTGTATCTTGTATTGGTTGGCTTGCACCATTTTGAAGAAGTTGTCGATGTTTATGGCTTCGCCATACTCCTCAATCCACGGGCCTTTGTGCCACAGGTAATCTTTCTGCTCTTGGGTGAGGTTGTAGTAGGGCTCGAAGATGGGAAAGTCGTCTTTTGGTGCGTGGCGGCAGAATTCGTTTCGCCACTCGCCCATCTTTTCGCCGCGCCAGCAGAAGACTGCGCCGTCGTACACACTGAGGCTTTTATTGGGGACAACAAGGTCCTCGTCTATGCCCACAATGCGGCCGAAGCCCTCGCAAGAGGGGCACGCGCCAATGGGGGAGTTGAATGAAAAGAGTTGTTCGCTGGGTTCTTCGAACTCAATGCCGTCGGCCTCGAAACGGGTGCTGAATGTGTGTGTGCCGCCTCCCTCGCCCACAAATTGCATTATGCAGGTGCCGTTGCCCTCGTAAAAGGCTGTCTCGGCCGAGTCGAGCAGGCGGCTCACCGTCTCTTGCGAGCTGCCGGCCGTGAGGCGGTCGACAAGCAGGTAGGGGGTGTCGCCCTTTTGGGGCTTGTAATCCTCGATGCGGGTTATTTCGCCGTTCACATATATGCGTGTGAAGCCTTGTTGCAGGTAGAGCGACAATTGTTCCTCGGTGGTGCGGCCTTTGCGCTTTGTTATGGGGGCAAGCAGCAGGAAACGGCTTCCTTCGGGGTAGCCCTGCATACATTGCACGAGGTCCTCGGGGCAGTCCTTCTTTACAAGCTTGCCGCTCACGGGTGAGTAGGTCTTTCCCACACGGGCGTAGAGCAGTTTAAGGTATTCGTAAATCTCGGTGCTTGTGCCCACAGTGCTTCGCGGGTTGCGGTTGTTCACCTTCTGCTCAATGGCAATTGCGGGTGGAATACCTTTGATAAAATCGCACTCGGGCTTGTTCATCTGCCCCAGAAACTGGCGGGCATATGAGCTGAGCGACTCCACATAACGGCGCTGTCCCTCGGCATATAGCGTGTCGAAGGCAAGTGACGATTTTCCCGAGCCCGAAAGGCCGGTTATTACAACCAACCGTCCGCGGGGAATATCTACGTTCACATTTTTAAGGTTGTTTACGCGTGCTCCTTGTATGGTGATGAATTTTTGTTCCATATACTCTTCCTTTGACAATCAAACGCGAATTTACACAAAAAATATTCAAGTTCTATTCCTGTTGCAATAAAATAGTGAAAACGCGGGTGGCAGGGTGGGCAAGAAAAAGGCTCCGGGATAACTATACAAATATGTCAGCACCGCGGTGCTGACATATTTATATAGTAGTTATTCAAGATAATGAACTGGTACCGAATTTATGTTAATTAGTTCTCCTAATAATTAATTTTAAGAAAACTGTTTAATGTCATTCATTACCCTGGTTGTTGATTTTTATGTCGATGACACAAACCTTTTTCATCTTACTTGTGGCGTTTTCCGCAAGATTCTTCTCTCCTGCTCCAGGTACAATTGCATACAAATACTCCATAAAGATGTTCGGTTTTCCGCCGTCCAATTCATAGACATTTTTTAATGCTTCCTTGCCTTTTTTCAAGAAGCCTATTTTATCGTGCAGCTTGGTACAGTACAGAACTATCCAAAGTACAAGCGGTGCACCATAAAGTAATACCGAAAGTAATACACAAGCAAGCAGTGAAATGAATTTAACTTTGTTGTATATTCTTGCCTGCTTGCGCAGTTCGCGTTCGCCTTGCATAGCAACAAACTTCATAAGTTCCTCGTCGTTGCTGTATTGGGCAAGTATTAATTCTTTCAGTTCTTTAAACTTGACATTGAGAGCAGAGCGTGTGCAGTTTTTGTAGCGGGTAAGTACATTGCATAACTCAATAATTTCTTTTTTGCTTGATGTCGGCAAGCGGAATTTTTTAACCTCACTCTCCGCATTTGCGAAGTTATTTACAAGAAGTTCAATAAGTTCATTAAAAGCATCAGCATCGCCTCTTTTGGATAT
The DNA here is from genome assembly GCA_045636125.1 of Bacteroidaceae bacterium. Lineage (GTDB taxonomy): Bacteria > Bacteroidota > Bacteroidia > Bacteroidales > Bacteroidaceae > HGM04593. The sequence goes on along the minus strand of JAZTWX010000003.1, from coordinate 31,234 downwards.
ATCTTTGTAAAGATTCTTTAAAGTTGTTCTGTATGCTCTTGTCCCCATGAAATATGCATCATCAATTTTTTTGACGGCATTCATTACCTCTTTTGTGTTCAATGGCGAGTTTTCCTCATTGTTGTATGCCATCTTTTTCATTCTCTCCAAGAGAACGTTGCTATTACTAAACAACTTATCGTCATTCAATACATTGTAACCAAACTCAAGAGAACCGAGTGTGTAGAAGAATTCTATAGAATCTTCGGGTATGGGGAATTTAATCATAAAGTTTACGAACTCTTTGATTTTCCTCTTTTTCAAATCCTTTTCTTCATCCAATTCCGGTTTCAGTTTTATCACCAACGAGTAGTGCTTTATAACTCTCAGAATATATTTGCTGGGCGTAGATTGCTTGTTGCTTTCTATGTCACGCTCCAATAGTTCACGTTCTGCACTTGACAATGGTTCCGGCTGGGTTTCTTCCTCTTCTTTCTGTACTCTACTGCTGCTACCGCCGCCGGAACTTCCTCCGCCAAAGAAACTTCCTCCGCTGCTTGTCTTGGTTGATGATGCGCCCTTGTTGGCAAATTTTCCTAAGTTGTGCTTTCGGCAATAACTATCTGAATAAGAAAAATCTGCATCAATCTCTCCATTGTCTTTGATTAGGATTTTTGCTGTTAAATTCGAGCCTCCTGAGACGTGTGCATATTTGTTTGCCTTTACATCATCGTGAGTTATTGGAATATTCTCGTATCTCATAATATTATTTATGAAAACCCTTAGTGATTATTATCGTAACAGGCTATCAGGGTTTTGTTAAATAGCCCGAAAGATTTAGTTGTTTATTATGGGAGGTTCTATAAATTCAATTTTTCATTAACGAGTAGTCAGAACCTCATTAAGGCTACTGCTAATGTGATTTTGTTTTCACAAATTTAGCAAAACTTTTTCTAATTTTACGAAAATTTTAGCATTTTTTTTGGGGGGGTAACTGCTTGATTATCAAGTGAATAATTTGTAGAACCACCCCTAAATGTCTTGTGCACGAAGGTGGAGCATTCACACGATATGTTTGTGGGCAAAGCGGGGGAGTGAAATTCAGAATCTTAACTAATGTGTTAAACACGGATATATAATATTGCAATAATGGAATATTCTAAATTCCTTGACGAAGACATAACGTTTGACAAAATAGAACGTCTCGATTGTGATGGTGGCACCTGTGAGGCGTATATGGTGCACATTGAGGGAAGGGCTTATTTTATGAAACGCTTGTGTAGCCAATACAGCAGCGACCCTAACTATAGGCTGATATTCAAAAAGGAATTTGAGAAAGGCTGCATACCAAAAGTGTGCGGGGTGGGGGCTTTTTGCAAAGATTGTGGAGAGCGATTTGTAGCAGTAGGGGAAAAATGTTATCTTCGCGGTATATTTATTACCAAATAGAAACAACTTCCTACAAAGAACGATGAGATTTTTTGCCACAATATTGCTTGCATTGTTGTTGCTGTCGTGCTCCACAAGTAAGCATTCTGTTAAAATTAAGGAGAATATGCACCCCAAGCGCGAATTTCGCGGGGCTTGGATTCAGGCGGTGAACGGGCAGTTTATGGGAATGAACGAGCAACAGATGAAAGAGTATCTTGTTACTATGCTCAATAATTTGCAGGAGGTAAATGTAAACGCCATAATATTCCAGGTGCGTGTTGAGGGTGATGCTCTCTACGCCTCGCCTTATGAGCCGTGGAGCCGTTATCTCACGGGTGAACAGGGCACGAATCCCGGGTGGGACCCTCTTGCCTTTATGGTGGAGGAGGCTCACAAACGCAATATGGAGCTGCACGCCTGGATAAACCCCTACCGTGCCCGTACAAAGGGTACAAAGGAGCTTGCGCCCACTCATCTCAGCCGCGTGAACCCCTTTGCTTGTATAGCTTACGAAGGTCAGCTCTACTTTAATCCCGCGCTCAAAAGCAACCGCGACCATATTTGCAAAATAATTACCGATATTATTGCCCGATACGACATAGACGGCATTCATATGGACGATTATTTCTATCCTTACCCCGTCAAAGGCAAGGAATTCAACGACGACAAGCACTTTGCACAGAGTGGTTGCGATGACCGTGGTTTGTGGCGCCGTGGTAACGTGAACCTGCTTATTGAGCAAATTCATAACTGTGTGCGTGTCGAAAAACCGTGGATTAAGTTTGGTGTCTCGCCGTTTGGAATTTACCGCAACGCGAGCCGCTGGGAGTGGGGCAGCAATACTAATGGTCTGCAGTGCTACGACGACCTTAACGCCGATGTTCTCCATTGGATTGAGCAGGGTTGGGTAGACTATTGCATACCGCAGATATATTGGGAGATTGGTCACAAGGCAGCCGACTATGAGACACTTGTGGGCTGGTGGGCAAAATATGCGAAGGAGAGGCCGCTGTACATTGGACAGGATGTGAACCGCACCATAAAGGCTGCCGACACAAAAGAACCGCAGCGCCACCAGCTTGTGCAGAAGATGGATATTCAGCGTTCCTACTCTGCGGTAAAGGGCTCGTGCTTGTGGGACGCAGCTTCGGCTGCCAACAACGTGGGTGGTTACCGAGATATTCTGCAAAAAGAGTATCAGTCGCATACAGCGCTTATGCCATCGATGCCCTTTATCGACAAAAAGGCACCTAAGAAGGTTCGTGGTGCCGAGGTTATTGAGGCCGACGGTGGCCGGGTGCTTGTGTGGTTGCCTGCCGAGCAGCAGGAGAATGTTATGAACGAGCCCGCAAAGTATGTTGTCTACCGCTTTGTGAGGGGCCAAAAGGTTACAACAGCATCGGCTGCAAACATTGTGGATATTACAAAAAAATGTTATTACAGAATACCTGCCGACGAAAAGGGCAAGGTAACATATATTGTAACGGTGCTCGACCGCCTGCAAAACGAGTCGAAGGGCGTGAAATGTAAAGTTAAATTATAATATACTATGGAAGAGAGAATTTTTGAACTTACCGAGCCTTGCGCCTCTTACATTGAGCCCATAAACGCGTTGCTTGCGCAGCTGTCGTCGTCGCCCATAGTATTTACAATGGAGGAGTTGTGTGCAATAGTGGAGTCGCCCGCGTCGCACCTTTTTCTCATCGAGCACAATGGGCAGTTGCAGGGAATGCTCACTCTCTGCAGTTATCTTGCGCCCACAGGCCGCAAATATTGGATTGAGGATGTTGTGGTGGATTCTGCTGCCCGCGGAAAGTCCTACGGCCGCCGCCTTGTGGAGTATGCCATAGAGTATGCACGCGAGTGTGGCAAGGGTTCGCTGCTGCTCACGTCGAAGCCTGCGCGCATTGCAGCAAACGCACTCTACCGCTCTGCGGGTTTTTCACCCAAAGAGACTAATGTATATACAATGAAGATTGGCGATTAATTGTCGCATTTATTGTTTTTCAACAGCTGTGCCTGCAGGGCTGCTAGTGCACGTAATTTTAGTGAAGAAATTGTGTTTTGCACGGTTTTTGCAGGTAACTTGCGCCAGTCCTTTTCGGATGATTTTACGTGTACCCACAAAACTTCGGCAGCCTCCAGTGCGCTTTTACCGTTGTAAAAAATCTCGCGAATAACCAGTCTGTCGCGTTCTTTTAACTGCATAAGTGCTTGTTCGATGGGCATCCTTTTTTCCTCAGGCTCGGCGTAGAGGTTGTACTCCTCTTCGTGGTCGTTGATATAGTCTAATGAAACAATGTCGAAGGGTATTTCCCAATAGCCCATTAATTTGTTAATGTGACGCTGGAAACATACCGAAAGGTAACCGCGCAGCGAGCCTTCTCCTTTGTACTTGCGTAGTACATACCAGTTGTTTTTCGACACAAATTCGTAGAACTCGCCCAAAAGCTCGTTGGGGTTCCAATTCTTGAATGCCATAGCGTTATAGCTGAGTACGGACCTGAAGGAGACACTGAAAAAATAGTGGTGAAGGTCTTCTTGAACAGGTAATGCCATTAAACCGTTTATTAGTTCCTGGTCGGTGTACTCTGCAAAATTCTTACGCTTTGACATAGTGGGTTTCATTTGAAATTAATATAATATATATTGTAGTTGTCTGATGTTACGTATATGTTTATTTGTCCGTTGGCTTTGTTAATTTCGAAAGATTTCGTGTCGGAGCCGTTGAACACCTCTTGCCATTTGTTGTTCTTCCACTCTTTGGTGGTCTGTTCTTCGGTTAGAACTTCGTAGGGGGTATTCTTTCCAAAATATCCCAATGCCGAATATATGGTGGGGAGGTTATTGAAAATGAATGCGTTTATGTTGAAACCGTAGTCTTTTGCAAGGTCGCCGTATGTGTATTTGTATACAATGTTTGTGCGGCGTACATTGTTGTCCTCGGTCTCTATTTCTGTTATTTTGTACTTCTTGTTCCAGTCGCAGATGTAGGTTGCGTTGTTCTCTTCGTCGTTCTTGTCGGTGTACGACGCTTCGGTGCACTTTCCGCTTGTGTATTCAAAGAGCCACTCGCCCGACAGCAGCTCCTCGCTGTTGCCTTCTTTTCGCGTGGTGTTGCGCTTGATGTTTTCAATGGCTCCGTCTGCAAGGGTGACTGTTTCTATAGTCTCCTCGGTGTAGCTGCGGCTGCCGTTCTTGTCGGTGCCGGTTTTTGTGTAATTTATTTTGTTTATAATCTGCTCGCCGGCGGGGTAGTATTGCAGCGTGCCCTGCTCGGTGCTTGTCTCTTCGCGCTCTGTTGCTCCGTCGTCGGTCTTTGTAATATCGCTTATGGTGTGGGTGTATTCCACCTTCGACCTGTTTTCGCCGTAATATGCAAGTTTCCAGATTTCAGTAACGGAGTTTTTCTTGTTCTCCTTGTGAATGGTAATTTCGGTGGGGTAGAACTCCTCTTTTATCTGCTCCTTGTAGGGGTTGAAGGCTTTGTTGTCGTCGTCGCTGCTGCAGGCGCAGAATGTTGTTGCAAAAAGTATAAATAAACCGGTTAATGTCTTGTTCATAGCAGTATGTTTTTTGGTTTTCAATGTTAGTTCTTGCAAACATACTTATTTTTATTTATAGATTGCTCGGAAAGCGTTCCTATTTTAATAAAAATTCAGGAATATTAATAATCTTGCATTCGAGTTTTTGTTTCGTTATAAAAAAGAGTGCCCTTGCAATATATAATAGTTTTTTCTGTTTTTGTTGTACCGGGGCCGATTTTATCAATTGAAAAGTAGACTACAGGTGCTGCTGCCCTTTTCAAGTGTTTGTTATAAAATCGAATGCCTCGAAAATCTCTTTTTTGTCAATATCTCTTTCAACGGGCTTGCACTCTTTGTCCAGAAGCACCGTTCTGCATCCCTGCATTGCCGAATATATGGCCTCGTAGCTCTTGCAGTCGAACGCAAACAGCGTGCAGCTCTCCTTTATGTTGTGCGTGAAGGTGCTTAACTTCGCTTGCGGAAACTCCTGGAGTATGACCGAGAGGAACAGCGAACATATTATTCCTGCGGCAGTGTAGCTGTCGTCGCCGGCCTTTGTGCCGAAAGTGGCTGCAAAGGCATCGGCAAAGAGGTGCCCGAACGCTTCGGGGGGCTCGTTGCCTGTTATAATACGTAGTAAATTTTGTGCTTTGTGTGCCATTTGCTGCAAATGTAGTCATTTTATGCTAACTTTTAGCTTGTTTTGCAATATTTTTTTGTGCTGTTACATTTTTTTTTGATTAGTATTAAACTTTGTTGTATATTTCTTGTCAAATAAAGGCATTGAACGTTCATTTTTTTTGAAATTCGGTATATATGAGAATATTTTATGTAATGATGTTTCTTGCGGTGTCGCTTTTCGCGGGCGCGCAGGAGCAGGTGAAGAAGGGAACTTTGCAGGGTGTTGTTGTTGACGCCGATAGCAAAGAGGTTCTGCAGTCGGCAACCTTGCAGTTGTTGGCGTTGCCCGACACTGTGTACAAGGCCGGTGTTGCAAGCGACGTTGACGGTCGTTTTACCATTGTTGCCCCCGTGGCAAAGTATATTTTGCGTGTCTCTTACGTTAGTTACCGCACACTCGACAAAGTGGTTACCGTGACCGATGGTAAGAGAGTCGATATAGGCACAATTCAGCTTAAGCCCGATGCGATTGCCTTGAAGGGCGCGGAAATTTCGGTTGAGGTGCCCCCTGTGACCGTAAACGAGGATACCACGGTGTATAACACTGCGGCTTTCCGCGTGCCTGCCGGTTCTATGCTCGAAGAACTCATTAAGAAATATCCCGGTGTGGAGGTTGGCGACGACGGTACAATAAAGATTAACGGAAAAACCGTGTCGCGCATCCTTATGAAGGGAAAGGATTTCTTTGGCAACGACAAGGATATGGCCTTGAAGAATATTCCCGTGGATGTTGTCGACAGGGTTAAGTTCTACGACAAGAAGAGCGACTTCACCCGCGTTACCGGCATTGACGACGGTGAGGAGGAGACTGTGCTCGACCTTCAGATGAAAAAAGGTGTCGACGAGGGACTTTTTGCCAATGTCGACCTTGGATACGGCACAAAGGACCGTTACACAGCTAAGGCTATGGCCAACTATTTTACCGAGGACCAGCGCTATACGCTCATCCTTTCGGCCAATAACATAAACGACCGTGGAATGACAGGCTTTGGCCGCGGCGGAGGACTTGTGAACGCAAAGCACGGCGGTTTCAACTTTGCAACCGACAGCGAGAAGTGGGAAACAGGCGGTAACATCCGCTTCAGCCACAACAACAGCGACTCAAAGAGCTACACCTCGAGCGAGACATTTATGTCGGGTGCGGGCAGCAACCAATTTTCGAATAGTAGCCGCGCGGCTTTTGGGCATAATGTGAACATTGGCGGTAATTTTCGCATCGAGTGGAAGCCCGACACAATGACAAGCGTGCTCTTCCTTCCCGGTTTTTCTGTGTCGAGAAACGACAGCTGGTCGCGCAGCCTTTCGGCAACCTTCAGTGAGGATCCTTTTGACTACGTTTCATCCTATCCCAAAAGCCAGTTTGGTGAGGTGCTCGAAGAGCTCGAGGAGATTACAAAGAACAGCAACCGCAGCGAGAGTATGAGCCTGGGTGAGAGCCAGTCGGTGAACGCAATGTTTATGTTCAACCGTCGTCTCGAAAAGCCCGGCCGCAACGTGACCCTGCGTGCAAACGTTTCGTACTCGAACAGCGAGAGCGACTCTTACTCAATAAACAATGTGAAATATTACTCTACAGGCGGGGAAGAGGATAACCGTCAGCGTTACTCATCGACCCCCAGCAAGAATTGGAGCTACTCTTTGCGCGGAAGCTACACCGAGCCTGTTGCAAAGAACCTCTTCCTGCAGGGTAACTACAATTTCACTCACAGCTATCAGAACAGCGACCGCTCCACTTACAACGTGAACAACGAGTATGCTCTGGAGCTCGCGCGCGACTACAACCGCCCCTTGCTCCCCGAAGAGTATATGGAACTGAACAAGGACGAGAGCCGCTTCTCGGAGTATCGCAATTACCGCCACGAGGCACAGCTTATGGTGCGTTACATAACCTCTAAAGCCAACCTCAGCGCCGGAATTTCGTGGATGCCGCAACAGTCGGAAATGACATATAAGTTCATGGGAGAGAATAAATTGCTCAAACGCACGGTGCACAATTTCTCACCCAACGTGCGCTTCCGCTACCGTTGGTCGAAGACTACACGCCTCACAATGCGATACAGAGGTTCGTCGTCGCAGCCTTCTATGACCGACCTTGCCGATATTACCGACGACAGCAACCCTCTGTATATTACAATGGGTAACCCGGGCCTCAAACCCTCTTTCTCGCACAATATGAACGCCGACTTTACAACAAGCAATACCGACAAGCAGCAGACCATCAGTGCAAACTTGCGTTTCGGCCTTACAACGAACAGTATTTCGCGCAAGGTTGAATACAACGATTTGACGGGTGGAAGCATAAGCCGTCCCGAAAATATTAACGGTAACTGGAATGTGAGCGGAGGTTTCAATTTCAATTCGGCGTTGCCAAAAAATAAGAAATATACTTACAGCAGTTCAACCACAATGGGCTACAGCCACAATGTGGGCTACATAAGTATGACAGGTGTGAAGGGCTCGGTGCGTAACGTGGCCGAAACGACAAACGTGGGTGAGAACCTGAATGCATCGTACCGTTCCGACTATTTCGATTTTTCACTCGATGGCCGCGTGCTTTATTCGCACAGTACATACAGTATGCGCCCCGAAAGTAATATGGATACCTGGAACTTCTCGTACGGCCCCAGCACCACGGTGCGCGTTCCCTGGCAGAATCTGCAGTTCTCGACCAACCTGAATATGAGCAGCCGCAGGGGTTACAGCGACCCGCAGTTCAATACAAATGAGCTTTTGTGGAACGCGCAGGTGTCTATGAGTTTCTTGGAGAAAAACGCGCTCACATTGTCGTTCAGAATGTACGACATTCTGCACGAGCAGAGTAACGTGTCGCGCTCGATTTCGGCAATTTCGCGTACCGACAGCGAGGACAACTCAATATACAGCTACTGTATGTTCCACCTTATATATAAGATTGACCACATGGAGGGCGCAAACAGCGGTGGAGAGCGTGGCGGTATGCGTGGCTTTGGTGGCGACAGGCCTGCACCTCCTGCAGGTAGCTACGGCCGTGGCTTCGGCGGCGGAGGTTTTGGTGGAGGCTTTGGCGGTGGCCGGGGTTTCTAGTCCTTAAAGGTTAAAAAAGAGATAAAAACTGCGGTTTTTATCTCTTTTTTCTTTTTTATGACTAAATTAGCGCAAACAGTATCTTTGCGATGGGAAATATTTTTCAACCCTCTGCTTCGGCCGGCATCCTCTACTGGCTTTATTGTGTTGCCTCGCTGCTGCTTGTTGTGCGTGTGGTGCTCAACAACCGCAACCCTGTGAAAACTCTTGCGTGGGTAATGGTACTGCTTTTTCTCCCCTTCTTGGGGCTTGTGCTCTATTTCTTCTTTGGGCGCGACACGAGGCGTCACAAATACATAGGCCGCCGTTCGCTCACCCAAATTCAGCAACGCAGCCATCTTTATTACCGTTCGCACGAGAGTGTAGAAACGCCTGCAGCATATGCTCCGCTTGTTGCGTATCTTGAAAACAGCGCCTCGGCCTATCCTATGCCGGGTAGCGAGGTGCGGGTGATAGCCGATACTACGCTTTTTGCCCGTGAGCTTCTGGCGGCAATAGAGGCAGCCGAGAGGCACGTGCACATTCAATTCTACATTTTTGAAAATGATGAGTTCGGGCGCAGCGTGCGCGATGCGCTTGTTGCAAAGGCCCGCGGCGGGGTGGAGGTGCGTTTAATCTATGATAGTGTGGGAAGCTGGCGCGTGCCGCGCAGTTTCTTCGAGGAGATTCGCTTTGCCGGTGGGCAGGTGGAGGCTTTTTTGAAGGTACGCTTCCCGGTTTTTGGCAGCAGAGTGAATTACCGCAACCATCGCAAGGTGGTTGTTGTTGACGGCAAGCTGGGCTTTGTGGGTGGCTGCAATATTGCCGACCGTTATATAAAAGGTATAAACGGCGGTAGCTGGCGCGACACTATGCTCTCCTTGCGTGGCGGTGCTGTGCATGGCCTGCAGACATCTTTTTTAATAGACTGGTATTTTGCCAACGGGTCGCTTGTGAGCGGCGGTGCCTATTTCCCGCCTTGTAGCGGCAAGGGTGGCGCTGTGGTGCAGGTGGCGCAGTCGAACCCGGTGGGCGGCAACAGGGTGATAATGTCGGCTCTTGTGATGATGCTTGCCGCTACGCGCAGTTACGCCTATGTGCAGACACCTTATCTTATGCTCAACGATACGGTGGCGCTTGCGCTGAAGAATGCAGCGGTTGCTGGTGTCGATGTGCGCCTGATGATACCTTTGTGCGCCGACAGCCGTGTTGCCGACTATGCTACATACTCTTATCTCGGAGAACTTCTTGAGGCCGGTGTAAAGGTCTATCTTTATGAAAAGGGATTTATGCACAGCAAGGCTGTGGTGTGCGACGATGCTGTGTCGACGGTGGGTTCTACGAATCTCGATTTCCGCAGTTTCTTCTATAATTTCGAGTGCAACGCTTTTGTGTATGACACAGCAACGGCTGTTGCGCTGAAAGCGCAGTTCCTTGAGGACCAGAAGGCGTGCCGCGCATTGACATTGCGCGAATATTCGCAACGCTCCTTTGCGCGCCGATGTGTGGAATCGGCCGCACGTCTTTTTTCACCGCTGTTATAGGGCGGTTACTCCTCGTTCTCTTTCTCTTTCTTGAAAAAGCTGAAATTCACGCTGCCGTAGGCAATGTGGCGGAAAAAGTGTGGGTGGTTGCTGAAGCTGTTGTCCTTGCCGTGCTCGAAAATGAGAATACCGCCCTCTTTGAGCATATTGCTCTGCAGTACAAGGTCGGGAATTTCGGCAAGCCCTTTAAGCGCATAAGGGGGGTCGGCGAAAATGAGGTCGTAGCGGGCGGTGCAACGGCGTATGAAATGGAAAACATCGTCGCGCACAAGCTTCCACCCCTCCTCGCCGAGCGTTGTACCCAGCTTGCGCAGGTGGGAAAAGTGCAGCGGGTCCATTTCCACCGATGTGACGGTGGAGCATCCGCGCGAGAGCAGTTCGAGGCTTATGCTGCCTGTGCCCGAAAAGAGGTCGAGCGCATCGGTCTCCTCAAAATCGATAATGTTGCAAAGGATGTTGAAGAGGTTCTCTTTTGCAAAATCGGTTGTGGGGCGTGCTTTGAAATTACGGGGAACGTCAAAGTGCCTGCCTTTGTATTTTCCGCTTATTATTCGCATAGTATGAGTGCTTGCAGGTCAAATGGTATGTTTCCTATTTTGTTGAGAAGATTGGGGGCGAAACGCTCGGTGGGGTTTATGCGCCGGCGGTTGCGTATGAAACGCGATATTGCCAGCGATAGTTCCTCCACGCGCTTGTCGCCACAAAGGTACAGCGTATCATCGGTTTGCGAGAACCCTTGTGCTTTCCATATTGCCAGCAGATAGTATAACTGGTTCTGGTCGTTTTCCGAAGGGAAACTGTTTATGAGTTCAATCTTTCCGCCTTTTACCGACACGAGCAGCGATGTGTTCTGCTGGTAGTAGGCGAGCAGGTAGCGCTCGTCCTCGAACGGCGTGTGTGCCATGTAGCCCAGAAGGATGCTTGCGGGGGTGTAGTATGTTACGTTGCCCATTTGCGCAAGGCGGTTGTATATGTTCTTGTCGACAGGGAAGAGCAGGGTGGTGTTCTGTGCCGTGAGCCTGTTGGCTATTATTTCGGTGTTTGTGTCGCTCTTGGGGAAGCAATAGCGGTAGAAAACCTTGTGGCTCTGCTTGTTGTCGTGCTCGGCAGGGATGGTGGTGAAGTTGTTTGTTGCGATGATGGCTTTTATTTGTGTTATGCCTTCCAATGCAAGCGGACACTCCTCAATGGCCTTGCAGAGGTTGGCATAGAGGCTTTTCTCCTTGTCGGTGTTGTAGAAATGGTATTCTACTGAGCCGGGCGAGCTTGGGGTGTAGGTGCAAAAACAAAATCCATTCGTGTCTATACGAATGGATAATGTTTTGTTGTATGGCTGTTCCTCTCTTTTCATTAAAAAAAGAGTGATTATTCCCAGTTTCCGGCGTTGTTGTTGGGGTTCTCAACGTCGCCCACTTTGAGGCCGCAGTAGCGGTCCATCTTCTTCATCTGGTAGATGAGGTTGCGGAGCTCCTGGTCGTTGATGTTCTTGAGGTATGTCTCGTAGGGTGTACGTGCCTCGAAGAGGTGCTGTGCACTACCCGATTTTGTGGTGTCGCAGCTTGTCAACAATTCAAATTTCTCGCCATTGCCGAAAGGAACGAATGCAATTGAGTCGGCAACAAAGGTTTTGGGATAGATGGTGTCGAGCAATGCAATCCACGATGTGTCGCGGCGGAAATTGCGCAGACCCTCTTTGTCAACCTCGCCCCAGCGGCCGGTCTTCTCGGCTTTCTTTATCATTTCAAGAGCCTTGTCCTCGGTAAGACCACGCTCGAGCTGTGCGTCGTCGAGCTCACCCACTTTCATTACGATGGGCATTTTGGCTGTTTTCAAGAAACTGATGAGTGTGTCGAATGTCTGAGCGTATGCACCATCGTGTCTGTTACGGAACTCGATTTGTGCTGTACGGATATCGATGAGGCGGGCAACAATCTCTTTTTCACGCATAGCGCGCTCCTCGGAGAACTCAATGGGGCCCATAATGCTGCGGTAGCTGATGTACGCCAAACCGACAACAGTGATAAATAGCAATAGTTTTAAGAAATTTTTCATTGTTACTATATTAAATTTATGTATTTTCGTGTCGCAAAAATAAGATAAAAAAACGAATTTTCGTTTTTCCTGTGTGTTATTTATTAAATAATTGTGATAAATAAATATTTAGTCTCGCAAATTAAATCAAATTTTCCTTTCGTTCCAACAAATGAGCAGGAATTTTCACTCGATAAAATTGCTCAATTCATTTTGTCGGGTGACGAGAGGAAGGTGTTTTTGTTATGCGGTTATGCGGGCACGGGAAAAACCTCTCTTGTGGCAGCTCTTGTGCACACTATGGAACAGCTCGAAAGGCGCACTGTGCTGCTTGCCCCGACAGGACGTGCGGCAAAGGTCTTTTCGCAATATTCGGGCCGTGCCGCATACACTATCCACAAATGGATATACAGGCAAAAGTCCATTCTCGACGGCTCCACTTTCCTGCTTATGGAGAATAGGGCGGTGAACACCTTGTTCATTGTCGATGAGGCCTCTATGATTGCCAACGGCGGCGCTTCGAATTTCGGTTCGGGCGCGTTGCTCGACGACCTTCTGGAGTTTGTCTATTCGGGCCGTGGCTGTTCGTTGCTCTTGCTCGGCGACACGGCGCAGCTCCCTCCTGTGGGCGAGGAACTTTCCCCCGCTCTTTCTGCTCACTATCTGCGCTCTATGATGCTCGATGTCACAAGCGTTGAAATGACGCAGGTGATGCGCCAACTGGCCGGCTCGGGTATTCTGCAGAATGCGACCGACCTGCGCAATGTAATTTCGTCGGGTGCAACAGGTGTGTTGCCGGGCATAAAACTGAAAGGCTTTGCCGACATTTGCCGCGTGCAGGGCGACGAACTTATTGAAGCTATTGACAGCTGCTATTCGTCTGTGGGCGTTGACGATACAATAATTCTCTGCCGCTCCAACAAGCGTGCCAACGTCTATAACGAGGGGGTGCGCCGCCGCATACTCTACCGCGAAGAGGAACTTAACCGCGGCGACATTCTTATGGTGGTGAAAAACAATTACTATTGGCGCGAGGAGCTTGGGAAAGAGGACAAGACCGTTCTTGAAAAACTCGATTTTATTGCCAACGGTGATGTCGCGAGAGTGGTGCGTGTGGGCTCGGCCGAGGAGATGTACGGCTTCCGCTTTGCCGATGTAACCCTATCTTTTGGCGACTATGAGGATTGCGAGCTCGATGTGAAAATTATCCTTTCTACCCTCACAAGCGAATCGCCATCACTCACCCGTGCCGAAGGTGAGTCGCTCTTTACTGCCGTGTGGGACGATTACCCCGAAATAAAATCGCGTCGCAAACGTATGGAACAGGTGCGCCGTAGCCCTTATTTTTCGGCGTTACAGGTGAAATATGGTTACGCAGTCACCTGTCACAAGGCGCAGGGCGGGCAGTGGAGGCGCGTGTTCCTCGACCAGGGGTACGTTACCCCCGAAATGGCAACCCCTGACTATTATCGCTGGCTCTACACTGCTTTCACCCGAGCATCGGAACGGCTCTATCTGGTGAATTGGAGTGATAAACAGGTGGTTGAATAATATCATACATAAAAAGGAACAAGGTGCTGCGCACCTTGTTCCTTTTATAATAGGAAATATCTCTATTAGATTTCGGCAATCTCGAATACTTTCTCAATTGCAGCCTTTACGCCTGCGGGGTTCTTGCCACCGGCCTGTGCAAAGTGAGCCTGGCCGCCACCGCCGCCCTGCATCTCTTTTGCTGCCTGTCCAACAATCTTGCCTGCGTTTATTCCGCGCTCCACAAGGTCGGCGCTTGCCGAAATTGTAAGCTGGGGTTTGTCGTTGTATACGCTACCGATTACAATGAGAAGGTTCTCGGGCTGCTCCTGACGCAATGCGAACACAATGTCCTTGACGGTTGCAGGAGCTACGGGCAAAAGTGTGCTTATGTAGCGTACTCCGCCACGTTCTTTAATCTCTTTTACAAGGTCGTTTTTCATTGCAAGAGCTTTCTCCTTTGCGTACTCCTCAATCTCTTTCTTGAGCTCGGCGTTCTCGGCAATTGATTTTGCGATTGTAGCCTTGAGGTTGGGCACGTTGTTGAAGAGAGCGTGTATCTCCTTCATAAGTGTCTGTGCTTTGTAGAGGTGTGCCTCGAGCGCCTCTCCTGTGATGGCCTCAATACGGCGTACGCCTGCTGCAACCGAACTTTCCGATGTTATTTTTACCATACCGATGTTACCTGTTGCGGCAACGTGTGTTCCTCCGCAGAACTCAATAGAACTGCCGAACTGCACCACACGAACGTGGTCGCCGTATTTCTCGCCAAAGAGGGCGATGGCGCCGAGCTTCTTCGCATCCTCGATGGGGATGTTGCGGTGGTCGGTCAAGGGGATGTTCTCGCGTATGCGTGCATTGACAATGCGTTCAACCTGCTCAATCTCCTCGTCGGTAACTTTCTGGAAGTGTGAGAAATCGAAACGTATGGCATCGGGTGTTACAAGTGAGCCCTTCTGTTCAACGTGTGTTCCCAATACCTGACGCAATGCCTGGTCGAGCAGGTGGGTGCAAGAGTGGTTGGCGGCGCAAGCGTTGCGTTTCTTTGTATCTACCTTTGCAAGGAATGTTGCGGCTGCGTCGGCGGGCAATTGCTTTGTAATGTGTATGGGGAGGTTGTTTTCTTTCTTGGTGTCGATAACCTCAATGCGCTCGTCGCCGCATACAAGGTAACCGGTGTCACCTACCTGGCCTCCGCTCTCGGCGTAGAAAGGTGTCTCTTTGAGTACAATCTGGTAGAGAACCTGGTTCTTCTGCTTTGTCTGGCGGTAACGCAGGATGGTTGTCTCCTGCTCGGTGCTGTCGTATCCCACGAATGTGCAGTCGCCCTCGTTCACTGTAATCCAGTCGCCGTTCTCTACAGCGGCAGCGTTGCGGGCGCGTGTCTTCTGTTTCTGCATCTCCTCGTCGAACTGCTCCATATTCACGGTGAGCGAGTTCTCACGCAAAATGAGCTGTGTGAGGTCGATGGGGAAACCGAATGTGTCGTAAAGTGTAAATGCCTCTACACCGCTTATCTCGCTCTTGCCCTCGGCTTTTGCAGTTGCGATGATTTTGTCGAGCATTGACATTCCTGTCTCGAGAGTGCGAAGGAAAGAATCCTCCTCCTCTTTTATAACCTTTGTGATGAGTTCCTGCTGCTGTTTGAGCTCGGGATAAGCGTCGCCCATATTCTCGATGAGTGTGGGAACGAGCTTGTACATAAATGCCTGTTTCTGCTCCAGGAATGTGTAGCCGTAGCGTACGGCGCGGCGCAGAATGCGGCGGATAACGTATCCGGCCTTTGCGTTAGAGGGTAGCTGTCCGTCGGTGATTGAGAAAGCAATTGTACGTATGTGGTCGGCAATAACGCGCATTGCAACGTCGGTCTGCTCTTCTTTGCCGTAGCTCTTGTTGCTAATCTCGCCAATGGCTTTGATGATGGGCTGGAAAACATCGGTGTCGTAGTTCGACTGCTTGCCCTGCAATGCCATACAGAGACGCTCGAATCCCATACCGGTGTCGATAACCTTTGCGGGAAGCTCTTCGAGGTGTCCGTCGGCCATGCGGTTGAACTGCATGAATACAAGGTTCCATATCTCTATTACCTGGGGGTGTGAGCCGTTTACAAGCTCGCGGCCGGGGATAGCTTTGCGGTCTTCTTCGTTACGAAGGTCGATGTGAATCTCGGAACAGGGGCCGCAGGGGCCTGTGTCGCCCATCTCCCAAAAGTTGTCCTTGTGGTTGCCGTTGATGATTCTGTCGGCGGGCAAGTGTTTGCTCCAAATCTCGGCAGCCTCGTTATCGCGCTCAAGGCCTTCGGCCTCGCTGCCCTCGAATACAGTGGCGTACATACGCTCGGGGTCGAGTTTTGCAACCTTTGTGAGGAACTCCCACGCCCAGTTGATGGCGTCTTCCTTGAAATAGTCGCCGAACGACCAGTTACCGAGCATCTCGAACATTGTATGGTGATAGGTGTCGTGTCCAACCTCCTCGAGGTCGTTGTGTTTTCCGCTTACGCGAAGACACTTCTGTGAGTCGGCCACACGTTTGCTCTTTGCGGGGCTGTTGCCAAGGATGATGTCCTTGAACTGGTTCATACCCGCGTTGGTGAACATAAGTGTGGGGTCGTCTTTAACTACCATAGGAGCCGAGGGCACAATAAGGTGGCCTTTCTCCTGGAAAAATTGCTTGAAGGATTCTCTAATCTCTTTTGATGTAAGCATATTATATTTTTTTATGTTGTTCCGTTGTGTATTTTTCTTTGGCCTGCTTGCAGCCAAGATGCAAAGTTATAACAATTGTGTGTAAAAAACGAATATTCACATAATAATCGTGCGCGCGAGGGAAAAGTTTGTTGCGGGTGTATAATATAGTGTTGCGCGGGGTATAAAAAATTGTGCAAAATTACTTTTCTTCGCGCGTTTTTAGTATCTTCGCAAAATAAAGCTCAATGAGCGCTAAAACAGCACCCGATGCGAAAGGTCTATTACATATTCAATCCGGCTACCCGCACTTACGACCGCGTGTACCCTAACATTGCGCAGCGTTTCCTCACAATTCTGCGCCGCATATTGCTGTTCTTTATTTTTGGCGGTCTCTCGTTCCTGGTCTTCTATTTCCTCGTAGAAACCCCGTCGATGGCCGAACTGCAGCAGGAGAATTCAAAGTTACTTGCGCAGTATCGCATTATGTCGCAACGCCTTAACGATGCAATGGAGGTGCTCGAGGATATTCAGCAGCGCGACGACAACCTCTACCGTGTGTTGCTCAATACCGACCCCGTTTCGGCAACTGCGCGCAAGGTGGGTTACGCCGGCACGGCGCGTTACGACGAGCTTGTTGAGATGAACAATTCGGCTCTTGTGGTGGAGACCGCGCAAAAGATGGATATGCTCGACAAGCAGCTTTACCTGCAGATAAAATCGTTCGACGAGCTTGTGAAACTCGACGAGGAAAAAGAGGATTATCTGCGCCACTTGCCCGCTATCCAGCCAATTGCCAACCGCGACCTCAAACGCACTGCGTCGGGTTATGGCTGGCGCATCGACCCTGTGTACAAGGTGCGCAAGAAACACAACGGTATGGACTTCTCGTGCGACAACCGCACTCCCATATATGCAACGGCCGATGGCACGGTGGTGTCGGCAAAATGGCAGTCGGGTTACGGTTACACGGTGAAAATAGACCACGGTTACGGCATCCAGACACTGTATGCTCACCTCTATAACAACAAATTTATGGTGAAGCCGGGGCAGAAGGTTGTGCGTGGCGAACAGATTGCGTTGAGTGGAAACTCGGGCAAGAGTACCGGCCCTCACCTGCATTATGAGGTGATTGTAAAGGGCAAGCACGTGAACCCCATCAACTACTATTTTATGGATCTCGATGCCGAGGGTTATGACCAGATGCTCCAAATGGCCGAAAACCACGGAAAAGTATACGATTGATTATGGCGCTGTCGAAGAACAAGAATCTTAAATTGTACTACTCTATAAAGGAGGTTGCAGCCGAGATTGGCGTTACCGAAACAACCTTGCGTTACTGGGAAACGGTGTTTTCGCAGCTGTCGCCCTACAAGGGTTCCAACGGTGTGCGCCGTTATACGGCCGACGATATTAAAGTGGTGCGCCTAATACACCATCTTGTGAAGGAGCGCGGCCTTACAATTGCCGGCGCAAAGCAGCACCTTAAGGGTGCGGGCAACCGTGAAAAGGCCGATGTCGCTGCCGAGGTTATAGACCGCCTGACAGCCTTGCGCGAGGAACTTCTTGAAATTAAAGCGCAGCTCGATTTGCTGTAATTCACTAAAAAGTCTTTTACTGCGTTGTGCTTGTGTTCCTCTCGGTCGTTTACTTCCAGTAAACTCCCTTGCAAAGTCACTTCGCAAGCCTTGCTTCTGTTTTTTTGAATCACATTCTGCTTGTGAAAAAAAAATTGCTGTGTCTGCAAAGTGGTTACCCTATGCGGGCAACGGTCTTTATGCTTTTTATCTTCTTAAGGCTTGTGCACATATTCTTTACATCGTCGACATCGTGCACGTTAATCCAGAATGTGCCTTCGAATATTCCGTCGTTGCTTTCGAGGTGCAGTTTCTGAATACTTGCGTTGAATTCCTGTGCCACAATGCCGGTAATTTCGTTCAACACGCCCAAGTCGTCGATGCCGGTAATCTGTATGGGCACAATGAAGTTGAGTTTCTTGTGAGTGTCCCAGCGGGCTGCAAGAATCTTGTCGCCGTGGCTGCTCTTGAGTGTGTTGGCTACGGGGCAGTTACGTTTGTGGATGGTTATGCGCTTGTTGTCGTCGTAATAACCAAGAACATCGTCGCCCGGTATGGGGTGGCAGCAGTCGGCTATTATGTAGCTGCTCTTTATATTCTCGTCGGTGAGGTTAATGGGCTTTTTGCGGTCGATATTTTCGAAAACTTCACCTTTCTTCTCCTCTTTTTTCTTCTCTTTTCCGAATGAGAAGAATGATTGCAGGCTGAATTTCTTGTTGCCGAGCAGCGCGTCTTTATCGTCGCTGCCGAGCACCACGCTGCCTTCGCCTATGGCAACGAGCAACGCATCCTTGTCCTTGAGTTCGTGGAGGGACCACAGCTTCTCTATGTTGTTGCTGTAATTGCTCAGCCCCTCCTGTTCAAGGAAGCGGTTGAGGATCTCCTCGCCGTCGCGCATAAGCAGGCGTTGCTTGCGACGTAGTGCGGCAAGAATCTTTGCGCGCGCCTTTGCTGTGGTTACAAAGGAGAGCCAGCCCTCTTCGACGCGCGGTGCATTCGAGGTTATAATCTCCACCTGGTCGCCGCTTTGCAGTTGGTGGTTGAGCGGAACGAGCTTGTGGTTAACTTTTGCTCCTATGCAGTGGTTGCCCAGGAAGGTGTGTATGCTGTATGCAAGGTCGAGCGCAGTGCAGTTCTGCGGCATTGTCTTTATGTCTCCTTTGGGGGTGAAGACAAAAATTTCGGTTGCATAGAGGTTTAGCTTAATGGTGTCGAGAAAATCGAGCGCATTGGGCTGCGGGTCGTCGAGAATCTCTTTTATGGTGTGCAGCCAGTTTTCGAGTTGTTCGTCGCCGCTGTCCTCGCCCTGGTTCTTGTATTTCCAGTGGGCTGCAATACCCTTTTCGGCCATCTCGTTCATTTTCTCGCTGCGCACCTGCACCTCAATCCACTCGCCGCGTTTGCTCATAAATGTTGCGTGTAGGGCTTTGTAGCCGTTGGTGCGGGGCTTGTTTACCCAGTCGCGCAGGCGGTCGGGGTGTGCGTTGTAGAGCTTTGTGAGGGCAATGTAAATGTTGAAGCACTCGTTGTTCTCGTCCTTTCCCTCGCGCGGAGTGAATATTATGCGCACTGCGAGAATGTCGAAGATATCTTCGAATGAAACGTGCTTCTTCTGCATCTTGTTCCATATGGAGTAGGGCGATTTTACACGACCTATGATGCGGTATTTGAGCCCCATTGCGTCGAGCTCGCGGCAAATGGGTGATGTGAATTCGTTGTAGAGGATGTCGCGGTCGCGCTGTGTGTGCTCAATCTTCTTCTCAATTTTTGCATACTCCTCGGGGTGTTCGTAGCGGAAACTGAGGTTCTCGAGCTCGGTCTTTATTTTGCTCAATCCCAAGCGGTAGGCTATGGGGGCGTATATGTAGAGCGTTTCGCCGGCAATTTTGTATTGCTTGTTTTCGGGCATAAATTCCAGCGTGCGCATATTGTGCAGGCGGTCGGCTATCTTTATGAGTATAACCCTTATGTCCTCGCTCATTGTGAGCAGCAGTTTCTTGAAATTCTCGGCTTGCTCCGATGCGTGTGCACCGAATACTCCGCCGGCAATTTTTGTGAGGCCGTTTACAATTTCGGCAATCTTGTCGCCAAAGAGGTTTCTTATGTCTTCGACCGTGTAGTCGGTGTCTTCTACAACGTCGTGCAGCAGTGCTGCGCATATTGATGTGGAACCGAGCCCTATCTCCTTGCACACGATGGTTGCAACCTCCAGCGGGTGCATTATGTACGGCTCGCCGCTGTGACGGCGCACGCCTTTGTGTGCCTGTCGTGCAAAGTTGAACGCTTTTGTTATGAGCTCAACTTTTTTGCGGTGCTGCGATGCAAGATAAGTGTCAAGAAGGTGGTTGAAGGCGGCGTTTATGGCAGCCTCTTCGTTCATTATTTTCTCCTCGGTCTCCATATTCACTATCAATATATTTTAAGTTTGCGCCCGGCGCGTATATTGGTGTTGCGCATATTGTTCCAGCGCATTATCTGCTTCACCGACACGCGGTACTTGCGCGCAATGCTTCCAAGCGTTTCGCCGTTGCGTATCTTGTGGTATTTCAGGGTGCCGCGTCCGTCGTCGTTGGCTTTTGCCTGTTTCAGCATTTTGGCAATGTCGCTTTTGGGGAAGAACTCCTCTTTCCTGTAGCTGTAGATGCTGTCTTCGTTGGCAATGAATTTTGTTATCGCGTCGTTGGGCAGGCGCAGAACGTAGCGTTCGGCCTCACCGGGTACAATGTCTTTGAGGTACTGCGGGTTAATGGCGCGTATGTCCTCTATATTAATATCGCAGAACTTTTCAATTTGTTTGAAGTGCAGGTTGCTTGTTATGTGCAAAGTGTCGGTTCCTATTGGGATTTTGGGCTCCATGGGGCAGATGCCGTGCTCCTCGTGATAGGTCATTATGTAGTTCGCGGCAACAAGCGCGGGCAGGTAGCCGCGTGTCTCGCGGGGCAGGTAACGGTATATTTCCCAAAAGTCGGTCTTGCCGCCCGAACGCAGAATTGCCTTCTTTACATTGCCGGGGCCGCAGTTGTAGGCTGCTATGGCAAGGTCCCAGCGGTTGAAGAACTTGTAAAGGTCGCGCAGATAGTTGAGGCCGGCGTGAGTGGCTTTCAAGGGGTCGAAACGGTCGTCTATGTAGTTGTTCGATTTCAGCCCGTAGAGTTTGCCGGTGGCGAACATGAATTGCCACAAGCCCTTTGCTCCTGCACGCGACACGGCCTTGGGGTTGAGTGCCGACTCAATCACGGGGAGGTATTTAAGCTCGTGGGGCATATTGTACTTGTCAATCTCGGCCTCAATCATAGGCATATAGAATTCCGAAAGGCCAAGCATATATGAGACCAGCGTGCGGTGGCGTGTGGCGTAACGGTCGATACACTGGCGTACCATACTGTTGTAGGGCATATCTATTATCGATGGTATGTCGCGCAAGCGCGTAGCGTACACCGTGTCGTTGAGTTTGATGTTTTCCCATCCCTCGCTCTCGCAGTTGAAGCTTTTCAGGAGGTTGCGTGCCTGCCATCCACTCAGGAGGCTGTCAATTTCGGCATTCATCCCGTCGGGGAAGATGAACTGCAGGCTGTCGGCGGGGGTGATGTCGGCGAAGATGTCAGCCGTGTCGGGGTGGGCAATTTCGCTGTCGGTTATGGGGGTGTCGTCGAAAAGTTCTGTGCTGTCGATACTGTCGGGCAGGGCGGTGAGAGTCTCTTGCGCCTGCACGGCAGTGGCAAAAAGGATGAGTGTGAGTGTTATTATGTGTGTTGTGTATTTACGCATTTTCTTGTGTTTAGAATGTTATGTTGCAGTTGAGGCCGTAGAAGCCTGTTGTGCTGCCGCCAATGCCCGATGGTCTCATTTCGGGTTGCAGGGTGAGGTTGAGGTCTTCGCTTATGTCGAAACTTGCAAGCTGCGCGTCGACATATGCGTCTATCACCGAAACAACGTATACTCCAATGAAAGCAAAGATGCTCAGGTCGCGCCAGCGGCGGTAGCGGTCTTTCCTTTTCTTGAATACCTCGGTGAGGTACTCCTTGTTCTGCTCAAAATCGTATCCCGGGCGGAAAAAGTCCTTGTAGGAGTCGCTGTTGGGGTCGCTGTCCATAATGTCGAGATAGGCCTGGCGGTAGTCCTTGTACATCTGCGTGTTCCAGTTGTAGGCGTAGAGGCAACCGATGAATCCTCCGTACACAATGGGCAGTTTCCAGTATTTGCGGTTATATATCTGTCCTCCGCCGGGGAACACAATTGCCAGCCACGTCGATTTCGTGGGGTTGGGCTTGAAGGTCTCCATTGTGGGCAGCACAGTGTTGCTGCTGCGTTTGAGGGCTGCGCGGCTGCTGTCGGGCGACAGTGCGCTGTCGCTTCTCCATATACTGTCCAAGGAGGTGATGTCGGCCTTCAGGCTTTCGGCCGTGATGCTGTCTCCCGGGAGCGTGCTTGCGTTCTCCTGTGCATTGCCCACTCCCCACATTGCCGTGAAAAGCAATGTGAGCAGCAGTGCAATATGGTTGTGTGTGAAGCGCATTGTGGGTTATGTTTATCAGTTGTTCAATTTGTCGAATATTGCAATTATTCTCTCGAGCTCCTGCTCGTTCTTGAATTTGATGCTTATTTTGCCGTTTCCTTTGGCCGAACAGGTGAGCTGCACGGGTGTCTGGAAAAAGTGTGTCAACTGTTTTTTCAGTTGGTGGAACTCGGGGGTTGTCTGTTTTGCAGTACCTTTCTGGGGTGCGGCAGCAGCGGGGGAATTGCCATCTTTTGCGTTGCGTACAATCTCTTCGACCTCGCGCACCGAATATTTCTTTTCCTCAATTTCGTGGAAAAGCTTTACCTGGTCGGCAGGGTTATCGAGCGAGAGAAGGGCGCGCGCGTGTCCCATATCAATTTTCTTGTCCTTGAGTGCCACCTGAATTATTGCTGGCAGTTTAAGCAGGCGCAGGAAATTGGCAATAGTGGCGCGGCCTTTGCCCACACGCTTGCTCAGCTGCTCCTGCGAAAGGTTGTGCTGCTCAATGAGCTGCTGGTAGGCAAGGGCAATTTCGAGTGCGTTGAGGTCCTCGCGCTGAATGTTCTCAATGAGTGCCATCTCCATTGTCTCCTCCTCATCGGCGCGCACAATGTAGGCGGGGATAGTTGTTTTTCCGGCCAATTGCGATGCGCGGAAACGGCGCTCGCCGGCAATAATCTGGTAGCGTCCGTTGTCGCTCTTTCGCAGAGTGATGGGCTGTATTATGCCAAGCTCCTTTATCGACTCGGCAAGCTCGGCAAGGCTTTCCTCGCTGAACTCGCGGCGGGGCTGGTTGGGGTTGGCCTCGATGAGGCTTATCTCTATTTCTCCAATAGACTGTGAGCCCGATGTTTGCACGGTGTCGGTGGAGATGAGTGCGTCGAGTCCTCGGCCGAGTCCTTGGCCTAATGTGAATTTCTTATTTGGTGCCATTATTCGTTGTTTCTGTTTATTATTTCTTGTGCGAGCGATAGATAGTTCTTTGCGCCGGTTGAGTCGGCATCGTACAGAATTACGGGTATTCCCATACTGGGTGCCTCGCCCAAGCGTATGTTGCGCTGTATCACGGTTTCGAAAACAAGCTCGCGGAAGTGCTTCTTTACCTCGTTGTAAACCTGGTTGCTCAGGCGCAGGCGCGAATTGAACATTGTGAGCAGGAAGCCCTCGATGTCGAGCGCTGGGTTGAGGTTCGATTTTATTATTTTTATTGTATTGAGCAGCTTGCTGATGCCTTCGAGCGCAAAATACTCGCACTGCACGGGTATTATCACCGAGTCGGCTGCAGTGAGCGAGTTTACTGTGATGAGGCCGAGTGAGGGTGAGCAGTCGATGAGTATATAGTCGTATTTGTCCTTTATGGGAGCAAGAACCTCGCGCATTATCTTTTCTCGGTTGGGCATATCGAGCATCTCGATTTCTGCTCCTACAAGGTCTATGTGCGAGGGGATTATTTCGAGTCCCTCTATGCAGGTCTTGTGTATTCCCTCGGCAATTGCCGATTTGTTTATGAGGCACTCGTAAATTGAACATTCAATCTCGCGGATATCTATTCCAAGGCCCGATGATGCGTTGGCCTGGGGGTCGGCGTCAATTACAAGAACCTTTTTTTCGTATGTAGCAAGCGATGCGGCCAGGTTGATGGCTGTGGTTGTTTTTCCCACTCCACCTTTTTGGTTGGCCAGTGCTATAATCTTTCCCATATTTTTGCTTTTTGTAGTTGATTGCGTTGTTTCTTCCCCTAACTTATTATCAAAGATAATAATAGTGGTGTGAAATATTTTGCGAAGATACGAAAAAAAAGAATCGATTCCATTTATTTTGCTTTTACTTATGAACAGGTTGCGGGAAAATTTCTTAAAAAATGTTATAAAAGCTGTGTGCTGCGCCCCGCTTTTGCCTGTTTTTTGCGCTCCTTGCGTGTAAAAATTTAATTTTTACCCACTCGCTTATAAAACTTTCACCCGTTTTTATGTATTTTCGCAGATATTTCAATTAAAAGAGAATTTACGATGGAAGAAAGACCGTTGATACTAGTTTCCAATGACGATGGTTACAAGGCAAAGGGAATAAATAGCCTTGTAGGGGTGTTGAAAGAGTTTGGCGATGTAATTGTGGTTGCGCCGCACACAGGTCGTTCGGGCAAGGGATGTGCCATTACAAGTGAAACTCCCATAAAAGTGTGGGAGGTGTCATCACAGCCCGGTCTCAAGATATATGCCTGCACGGGAACCCCCAGCGACTGCATAAAGCTGGCTTGCCACAGCGTTGTGCCCCGCACTCCCTCGCTCATTGTGGGCGGAATAAACCACGGTGACAATTCGGCGGTTAATGCTCACTATTCGGGAACAATGGGCGTTGTAATTGAGGGTTGTATGAAGAATATCCCTTCGATAGCCTTTTCGCTCTGTTCTCACGACGAGGATGCCGATTTTTCTCCCACCTTCCCCTATATACGCAAAATTGTTGCAGAGGTGTTGCGCCGCGGCCTCCCGCAGGGCAGCTGCCTCAATGTGAATTTCCCCGATACTCCCCGGTATGCGGGCATTAAGGCGTGCCGTCAGGCGTCGGGTGAGTGGGTTAACGAATGGGAGTCGCACAACCATCCGAGGGGTGGCGAGTGGTGGTGGCTCACCGGCGATTTTGTTCTTCGGGAGAGCGACGAGCGTGCCGACCGTGTGGCGTTGAGTAATAACTTCGTTACAATCACCCCCACAAAAATAGATTTTACCGACTATTCTCTCCTCGACGAAATAAACAACAACTGGGAACTCTAACCCACACATTCTTGCAAACATGAAATACTATCTTATAGCAGGTGAGGCTTCGGGCGACCTTCACGCATCGAACCTTATGAAGGCGATAAAGGAGCGCGACGCGGCTGCCGAGTTCCGTTTCTTTGGTGGCGACCTTATGTCGCAGGTGGGTGGCGAGTGTGTGAAGCATTATCGCGACTGCGCTTTTATGGGCCTTTTGCCCGTGCTGCTCAATTTGAGAACAATTCTTGCCAATATGTCAATGTGCAAGAAGGACATAAAGGCCTGGGGCCCCGATGTGCTTATCCTTGTGGATTATCCCGGCTTCAACCTCTCAATTGCGCGCGACATACACGCAAAGACCAAAATCCCTGTGTACTACTATATTGCGCCCAAAATATGGGCTTCGCGCGAGGGTAGAATAAAGAATATAAAGCGCGATGTTGACGAGCTGTTCTCCATACTGCCTTTTGAAATAGATTATTTTAAGAAGCACAATTATAATATCAATTACATTGGCAACCCTTGTGTAGATGCAGTTGATGCCTATTGCAAAGCCAACGTGCGCGATGAGGCTGGCTTCCGTGCCGAATACGGGTTGAGCGAAAAGCCTGTTGTTGCGCTTCTTGCCGGCAGCCGCAAGCACGAAATAACCGACAATCTCCCGCAAATGCTTGCAGCAATGGAGAAATTCCCGGCCTATCAGCCTGTGATTGCGGGAGCTCCGGGCATTGACAAGGATTTTTATGCTCCCTTCCTTGCGGCGGGTGCAAAAATCATATACGGCGACACTTATCGTCTGCTACACCACGCCCACGCGGCAGTTGTCACATCGGGCACGGCAACGCTCGAAACTGCGCTTTTCCGTGTGCCGCAGGTTGTGTGTTACAACACTCCCATGCGTTGGGTGGTGTCGAAGTTCAAGCATCTGTTCCTCAAGGTGAAATACATTTCACTTGTAAACCTTATTGCCGACAGCGAGGTTGTGCGTGAGCTTGTTGCAGCCGATATGAGCGTTGAAAACATTACTGCCGAACTCGAAAAAATCCTCCCGTCGTCGTCCGAAGGACGCAGGCAGATGCTAGAGGGATACGACCGAATGATAGATATTTTGGGTGAGCCCGGTGCCTCGTCGCACGCTGCCGAAAAGATGGTCGCTCTGTTGAAGAAGTAAAAAAAATAACGCCCGAAGGCGTTATTTTTTTTACGAGTGGTGTTTTAATACCAGTCCCATCCGTGTTTTCCTGTACCGTTGCACAGACTGCATTTTCCTGTGCCACTGCAAATGGAGCAATTCATATAACTTCCGTTTAAGTTTGGCTTATAAATTCCGCGCCCGCTACAAGTTGTGCACACTCCGCGTCCAACACATTTTGTACAGGTTTTTGGGTGTCTGGTTTTTTGCTTGTACGACGAACTGCTGCTTTTGCTGCTGCTGTTGTAACTACCACTATTGTAGCTACCATTGTCGTAACTGCTGCCGGTGCTATAATCGCTGCCGTAGTATCTTAACCCATATTCGCTAAAATCGGCAATATAGAACCGGTTGCCGCCTGTTTCGATGCGCTTCGACCTTATGCAGTTGCCAAATTTGTCGTATGTATTGTAGTAGGGGATATTGTCTTTTACATACCACCCGCTGTTTATTGGGCGCAGATGTGCGTCGAACATACAGTAAAAGTAGCTTCCGTCGGCCATATATAGTGCTCCACGGTAGCCGGTGACTTTGTTTTTGACTCTCTCCTCCTGTCCTTCGAACCTTGTTCCGTTGTTGAAACGTTTGTTTATATGAGTGTATGTGGGAATTACAGGTTCATACGGTGTCATATATGTGTTATCAATTAAAAAATCTTGTGCATTTATGCTACCCGTGCTGCAAAAGAGTGCGATTGTGGCAAGTATGAAAAATCTTTTCATAAGGCGTTGTCGTTTATGTATTTATAATGTATGTTTTGCGCAAATATATAAAATAATTTCAAACGCAAAACATTTGTGTGAAAAAAATAATGAGGGTGACCCAAAAGTCATTTTGCAAAGAGAATAAACCCTGCCAGAGCGCATTCTGACAGGGTTTGCTTGTTCTTAAACGGGGCTTTTGAGCCAACCCCATTATGTGTGCTGTTTGTGTGAATCAAATGATAGACAAATAAATGAGTGCGCAGGGAACTGCGAGGATTGTGCTGTCGAAACGGTCGAGCATTCCACCGTGCCCGGGGAGAATTTTGCCCGAATCCTTAATCCCCATCTCGCGTTTCATGCAAGACTCTATAAGGTCGCCGTATGTGCCCGAAACAGCAACAACTGCTGCAAGCCCCATCCACTGCCACACGTTCATCTGTGTAAAGAAGATAGACATCACGTAGCCGGCAATCATAGCCACAACAACACCACCGATGGTGCCCTCCCAAGTCTTTTTGGGAGAAACGCGCTCCCACATTTTGTGGCGGCCTATAGAGCAACCCACGAAATATGCGCCCGAGTCGTTGCACCATATAAACACGAATATTGCAAGCGGCAGCATATGGCTGTAAGTGCCTCCCTCGGCTCCCACTGTCGACAAAATGTTGAGCAGTGCAAAGGGCAATGCAGCGTAGAGCTGTGTGAGTACAAAATAGGCATAATTGTCGAGTGAACTACCCTCTTTCTTGTAAAGCTCGCGTATAAAGGTATATACCATAAGCAAAAGATAGGGAGCAAAAAGGGCGGTGTAGTTTGTAATGCCCAAGTGGGTTATTGCGTACAGTGTGAAAAACAGGTATCCACCGCCAATAACAGCAATCAATGTGCTGAAAGTGGTTTTTTTGTACTCGTGGATGAGGTTGCTCATTTCGTTCACGGCCAGCATTGATACGAGCGTGAACAAGGCTGCAAACGATGTGTGCCCGTAAAGGATTGCACCCAGCAGGATGATGCCGAATGCGGCTCCTGTGAGTATGCGTACAAGCATTGTGTTCATAGTTCTGTCGTTTTTTTGGTTGTTATTTTATTTCTTCTGTGTTTTCGGCAGGGGTAGCGGGCTTTTCGCTTGCAGCGGGCTCGCTTTGCGGCTCCTGTGGAGTGTTGGCTTCAATAATCTCCTCGCTGCGCGATGCCCACGGGCGCTTGCCGAATATCTTTTCAACATCTTCGGCAAAAATAACCTCGCGTTCCATTAACACGCGGGCAAGCTCGGCGTGTCCCTCGCTATGCTCTTGCAGCAACTGCTTCGCACGCTCGTATTGGTTTTTTATCATTGCGTGGACCTCGTTGTCAATGAGCTCGGCGGTCTTTTCGCTATATGGGCGGTTGAACGTGTACGATTCGTTGTTGTAGTAACAGAGGTTCGACAGCTTTTCGCTCATTCCTGCGTAGGCAATCATTGCGTATGCCTGCTTGGTCACGCGTTCAAGGTCGTTCATTGCTCCTGTCGATATGTGGCCGGTGAAAAGTTCCTCGGCGGCGCGTCCGCCAAGAATGGCACACATCTCGTCGAGCATCTGCTCTTTTGTGGTTATCTGTCGTTCCTCGGGCATATACCACGCTGCGCCCAATGCGCGTCCGCGGGGCACAATCGTTACCTTTATCAAGGGGTTGGCGTGTTCGAGGAACCACGAAAGGGTTGCGTGCCCTGCCTCGTGGATGGCAATGGTGCGTTTCTCCTTTTCGGTCATCACTTTTGTCTTTTTCTCCAAACCGCCTATTATGCGGTCAACGGCATCGAGAAAATCCTGTTTGTCAACGGCGTTCTTCTTGTGGCGGGCCGCAATGAGTGCAGCCTCGTTGCACACGTTGGCAATGTCGGCACCCGAAAAGCCCGGTGTCTGGCGGGCGAGTATATCTACATCGACCGATGCGTCGAGCTTGAGCGGGCGCAAATGCACGCCGAAAATGGCTTTGCGTTCGTTGAGGTCGGGCAGGTCTACGTGTATCTGCCTGTCGAAGCGGCCGGCACGCAACAGGGCCTTGTCGAGAATATCGGCGCGGTTTGTAGCTGCCATAACAATAATTCCGCTGTTCGAGCCGAAGCCGTCCATCTCGGTAAGCAACTGGTTGTGGGTGTTCTCGCGCTCGTCGTTGCCGCCCATCGAGGGGTTCTTGCCGCGGGCGCGTCCCACAGCGTCAATCTCGTCGATGAACACAATGCAGGGGGCTTTTTCCTTAGCCTGACGGAAGAGGTCGCGTACGCGCGATGCGCCCACGCCCACGAACATCTCTACAAAGTCTGAACCCGACAGTGAGAAGAACGGTACATTGGCCTCGCCTGCAACAGCCTTTGCAAGCAGTGTCTTTCCGGTTCCCGGAGGGCCCACAAGCAGTGCTCCTTTGGGTATCTTACCGCCAAGCTCGGTGTAACGGCCGGGGTTTTTCAAAAAGTCCACAATCTCCTGAACCTCTTGCTTTGCACCCTCTTGCCCTGCAACATCCTTGAATGTAACGTGGTTGTTATTGCCTTTTTCGAACAATTTTGCCTGCGATTTTCCCACATTGAACACGCCGCCCTGGCCACCGCCACCGCCGCTCATACGGCGCATTATGAACATCCACAGGAAAACAAAAACCACAAGCGGCAGAATGTTCCACAAAAAGCCGTTAAGATAGTCGGGCTTTTTGCTGAATTTCAGTGTGCCGTTAAAGTGGCCTTCGGCCTCCTGCGCGGTGAGGTACTCTTCGAATTTATCTTTTGAGCCTATGAGTGACTGCACTGTGGGTTTTGTGCCCACGCGGTCGACCTTCCCTTTGAAAATATATTTCGCCGAGTCGGGTATAATCTCAGCCTCAACCTCGTCGGTGTCATAAACGGTGATGTCCGATACGTAGCCTTTGGCTATATATTCGCTGAGCTGTGAGTAGCTCACCTCTTTGGTGAGCGATTCGCCATCGCCGCCAAAAAGGTAGACGAACACAAGCACCGCACCGGCTATGAGGTAGAACCAGGTGAAGTTGAACTGTGGTTTCTTTGTATTTCTGTTTGTTGCCATAATTTTAGTCGAGGTCGGGGATGTTTTTTATTTCAGCATCGGCCCACAAGTGGTCGATGTCGTAGAAGGCGCGTGTGTCGGGCAGGAAAATGTGCACCAGAATGTCGCCGTAGTCCATTGCAACCCATTGTGCGTTGCGCAGGCCGTCAATTGCGTAGGGCTTGCGTTTGTGCTCGCGACGCAGGAACTCCTCCACCGAGTCGGTTATTGCGCCCACTTGTGCGGGTGAGTTTCCTTGGCATATAACAAAATAATCGCAGATGCTGTTTCCCAGTTTCTCCATATTTACAACTGTTATTGCCTTGCCTTTCTTCTCTTGTATGCCGTCGATTATAGTGTCTATAATCTGTTTGCTTTCGTTATTGTTGGTCTGCATAGTGTTTTTTGTTCTTTTTATATTTATAATAGGAGCAAACAGCGTGCCATTATTTTTTGTTGTGTATTTGTGTGTCAAAATGTCGCATTTTGTTTATTATGGCATGCCTGCGTCTTATGCAAAGATAGCTCTTTTTGCCCTAAAAATGCAAAATCGAACTTTTTTTTCAATCTTTTGTGTAAAAAAGTGGGAAAAATGTTTGTATTAACGAGAATTGTTGTATCTTTGCATCGCATTTGAGCATTGGGCTATGGTGTAATGGTAACACTGCAGATTCTGGTCCTGCCTTTCCTGGTTCGAGTCCGGGTAGCCCAACAAAATCCTGTCGAAGATTCGGCAGGATTTTTTTGTTTATATACCCTACGTTTTATATTGCAGATTTTATGATCCAAAAATAAAGGATCAACTCCAAAAGTTGAGGTGCGGTGTTATTTTGCAGCTATTGAACTATAAATATGCACTTTAATTTCTCGGTGACCCGTGAGTTACTTACTATAAAGTTCTCGGTGCTATTCTGCGGCTATTCTCTCAATTAATTAAATTCTTTATTGCCCTTTTGTCGCGCAAAAGGGCAGCAAAACGCCGGCACAGAGATTCGCGATTCAAACAAAGCTTTGCGTTCC
>JAZTWX010000002.1:0-10406 GCA_045636125.1 Bacteroidaceae bacterium | reverse complement strand
TTGGAGCATATTTAGAATGTTGTCGGGCTGCATAAAGGATTTATGCGTACAAAAATGATATTTATTCGAAGCTGAAGGTAAAAACGGGAAATTACTCCAAAAAAAGAGACTGAGCCAAAATTACTTTTGACCCAGCCTCTTGCTTTATTGTTTGTTGTCGTCGTATTCGTCGAGCTTTCCGCTCCACAGGTATTTCTTAGTTTCTTTGGCTACAATGCCCGAAAGGAGCAGCAGGGCAACAAGGTTGGGGATTGCCATGAGGGCGTTCATGCAGTCCGATATTCCCCACACAAGGCCGAGGTTCATTACCGAACCTATAAATACCACAATAACCCACGCTATGCGGTAGTATTTCGTGCATTTTTTGCCGCCGAGGTATTCAATGGCCTTCTCGCCATAGTATGACCAGCTCAAAAGGGTTGAAAAGGCGAATGTGAAAATTCCCACGGTGAGTATGGCTTCTCCGGCATAAGGTATTTTGCTGAATGCGCTGTTTGTGAGCACGGCGCCTTGTGCGCAGTCAATGTCGGGGTGGGCTATAATGCTGCTCACGAGGGTGAGGCCTGTTATTGCGCATATTACGACGGTGTCCCAGAAGGTTGCGCTCGACGATATCAGCGCTTGGCGCACCGGGTTGCGTGTGCGTGCGGCAGCGGCAATTATAGGCGCCGAACCAAGCCCCGATTCATTGGAAAACAGTCCGCGGGCAATGCCGTAACGTGCGGCTATCATTATTGTGCTGCCTGCAAAGCCTCCACTGGCTGCTTGCGAGGAGAATGCACTCTCGATAATGGCCTTCAACGATGCTCCCAAGTACTGTGCGTTCATACATAATATTATGGTGCATCCTAATAAGTAGAATAGTGCCATAAAGGGCACGAGTATAACGCACACGCGCGCAATACCTTTTATTCCAAAGAAATTTACAAGTGCAACCAGGAGGGCAATGACTGCACCGGTTGCGTATGTGGGCACGCTGAGTGTTTCGTTCAAAAGTGTTGCAATGGAGTTTGCCTGCACCGTGTTTCCTATGCCAAAAGCGGCAATGGCTGTGAAGATGCAAAAGAGCACTGCGAGCCAGCGCATATTGAGGCCGCGTTCAAGGGCATACATGGGGCCTCCTATCATTTCGCCGTTTTCGGTTTTTACACGGTATCTTACGGCGAGAACGCCTTCGGCATATTTTGTGGCAATGCCTAATACTCCGGTGACCCAGCACCAGAAGACGGCTCCCGGGCCGCCCAACGACACGGCTGTCGCTACGCCTATGATGTTGCCTGTGCCTATGGTGGCGGCAAGCGAGGTTGCGAGCGAGCCGAACGGGCTTATGTCGCCGCTCTCCTTTTCCTCTTTTTGAAAGGATAGTTTAATTGCTGTGAGAATTTTGCGTTGTGGCAGACGCAGGCGCAGTGTGAGATATATGTGGGTGCCTATAAGCAGTATAATCATGGGCCAACCCCACAGCCACGAGGCTACGCTGTCTATAATATGTTGTATTTGTTCCATCTCGCGATGTTTGTGTGTTATTCCTTAATGAATTCTATTTGTGCCGCGCAGTTATAGCCTTCGTTGTAGAGGTCGAGCAGTTTCTGTGTGTTGCGCTCCATACGGTCCACTGTTATGGGGTTAATGGGGCGTATAACGGTTATCTCGCCTTTCTCTTCGAGCTCTTCAATGAGCTCCATCTGTTTGTTGTAGTGGGCGTTGCGCGTGGCAATGGCCTGGCGTAGTTCGGGGTATTTGCGGTAAAACGGGAAGGGTACGCGTGTGGCCTTATCGGGCTTGCGGTAGCCCTTGTTGCGGGTGAGCACTACCACGTTGTCGGTGAACCCTTGTGAGCGGGCGCGCAGTAGTGGCACTGAGTCGGAAACGCCGCCATCCATCATAGGCTCGCCGTCGACATACGCGATGGGTGTTACAAAGGGCAGGCTACTTGACGCTTTCACAATCTCTATTATTCTTTCGGGGTTGTGCTTTTCGGCAAAATAGCGGGGCTGGCCGCTCTTGCAGTCGGTGGTTACCATCTCGAATATTTCGTTGCTGCCGGCAAAAGCGTCGTAATCGTATGGGTATATTTCCTGGGGAATCGATTGAAAGAGCAACTTGAAGTCCATTATGCAGCCTTTGGTTATGAGGTGCCTGAGGCCGATGTATTTGTACTCTTTAAGTATGTCGATGTTGCAGTATTTTGCACGGCCGCGTTGCCCCGACATATATGAGATGCCGTTGCAGGCGCCTGCGCTCACGCCAATGGTGTAGGGGAAGCGTATGCCGCGGTCCATAAAGTTGTCGAGTACTCCGCTGGTGAATACTCCGCGCATTCCGCCGCCTTCGAGTACAAGCCCGCTTTTTGTTGTTAATTTAACCGTCTCCTTGCTCATTTTTACCAATTTTGCTGCAAAGTTACTCCATTTTGCTCGAACGGCAATTGTTTTTAGGGTCTATTGTTCGGTGTCTTGCGGCTTTTTTTTGGGCTGTTTGTAAATTTATTGTACTATTGCCATTGTTTTTCAATTATATTTATATTTTTGCAGCCGTGGAGTGCGGCTCCACGATTTTTGTAAACCGATATAAAATAATAGACTATGAATAAAGAACTTGAAATGAACCCTAACAAGGTGGTTGCTTATCTTGGCAAGCCTTGCAAGGAATTTACAAAGGCCGATATTGTGCGCTATATAAAGGAGAACGATGTTAAGATGGTTAACTTTATGTATCCGGCAGCCGACGGCCGTTTGAAGACTTTGAACTTTGTGATTAACAATGCGGCCTATCTCGACGCTATCCTCACCTGTGGTGAGAGAGTCGATGGTTCGAGCCTCTTTCCTTTTATTGAGGCGGGTAGCAGCGACCTTTATGTATTGCCCCGTTTCAGCACTGCGTTTGTAGATCCATTTGCCGAACTTCCCACGCTGTCGATGCTTTGTTCTTATTTTAATAAGGATGGCGAGCCGCTCGAAAGTTCTCCCGAAAATACATTGCGCAAGGCTTGCAAGGCTTTTAACGATGTTACGGGAATGACTTTTCAGGCTATGGGTGAGCTCGAGTATTATGTTATTGCTCCCGACGAGGGTGTTTTCCCCGCTACCGACCAGAAGGGTTACCACGAGTCGGCTCCCTATGCGAAATTCAATGAGTTCCGTACCCAGTGTATGGCATACATTGCGCAGGCGGGCGGTCAAATAAAATATGGTCACTCCGAGGTGGGTAACTTCACCATCGACGGCCTTATCTACGAACAGAACGAAATTGAGTTCTTGCCTGTTGATGCAAGCGATGCTGCCGACCAACTTATGATTGCAAAATGGATTATCCGCAACCTTGCTTATCGTATGGGTTACGATATCACGTTCGCTCCCAAAATTACTGCGGGAAAAGCAGGTTCGGGCCTTCACGTGCATATGCGCATAGTGAAAGATGGTGTCAATATGATGCTCGACGGTGGCGTGCTCTCCTCAACCGCGCGTCGTGCTATTGCCGGTATGATGGAGCTTGCTCCCTCAATTACGGCTTTCGGAAATACTAACCCTACATCTTATTTCCGCCTTGTTCCTCACCAGGAGGCTCCCACAAATATTTGCTGGGGCGACAGAAACCGCTCGGTTCTTGTGCGTGTTCCTCTTGGCTGGGCTGCAAAGAGCGATATGTGCCGTTTGGCCAACCCGCTTGAGCCCGAAAGCAACTACGATACAACACAGAAACAGACTGTAGAGATGCGTTCGCCCGACGGTTCGGCCGATATATACCAGCTCATTGCAGGTCTTGCAGTAGCTTGCCGTTACGGCTTTGAACTTGAAAATGGCTTTGAGATTGCTGAAAAGACATACGTTAACGTGAATATTCACCAAAAGGAGAATGAGGATAAGCTCAAGAATCTTGCTTGCTTGCCCGACAGCTGCGAGGCTTCGGCCGACTGCCTGGAGAGCCAGCGTGCAGCGTTCGAGAAATATAATGTATTCAGCCCCGCGATGATTGACGGTGTGGTTAAAAAACTGCGTTCATATGGCGACAGAACGTTGCGCAGCGAAATTGCCGACAACCGCGATGAGATGCTTAAATTGGTGAATCGTTACTTTCATTGCGGGTAATTGATAAATTATACTCTGTAAGTGGGGTGAAATATTTGTTTTTCTCACTTGCAGAGTGTATATTTGCAGAGAATTTAGTGAAATTCTAGAATATTACTGGTTATTAACACTTTTTAAGGAATTATTTTGCGGGATTTGATGAAATCTCGGCTCTTATAAGTGTAATTCCCTTTTAAGTAGACCGGTTATTGCGTTGGTTCTGTAAAATTTTAATTCGATGAGGAGGGTGGAATAAAACTTGCTTTTGTGTTTGTGTTCCGCTCGGGGCGATAGTTTGAGATAGATACTTTCTACTTTCCCTTTTGTCTCGTTCTGCGGCATTGAGTTGCCGTTTATCGCCTGTCGGTATTCAAATTTACAGTCTCTTTGCAATAACCGGTTTTTTATGCGCTTGGCTCATTGTATTCAGTTATGCTGAGTGCAACGAAGTATCTCTCCCTTTTTAACAACATTTTGCCACGAAAATTTGTATTTTTCAATGAGAAAGTGTATATTTGCGAATTGAAATTGTACCAAGAAGCATAATGAGACAATTACAGATTACAAAAAGTATCACAAACCGCGAAAGTGCTTCACTCGACAAATACTTGCAAGAGATTGGACGTGAAGACCTTATCACCGTGGAGGAAGAGGTTGAACTTGCCCAGCGCATTAGAAAAGGCGACCGCCGTGCGTTGGAAAAACTAACCCGCGCTAACTTGCGTTTCGTAGTTTCCGTAGCAAAACAGTATCAGAACCAGGGATTGAGCCTGCCCGACCTTATCAACGAGGGCAACCTGGGATTAATTAAGGCTGCCGAGAAATTCGACGAGACACGTGGTTTCAAGTTCATCAGTTATGCTGTGTGGTGGATTAGACAATCTATTCTTCAGGCTCTTGCCGAGCAATCGAGAATTGTGCGCTTGCCTTTGAACCAGGTTGGTTCTCTTAACAAAATTACCAAGGCCTTCTCAAAATTTGAACAGGAGAATGAACGTCGTCCATCGGCAGAGGAGTTGGCCGACCAGCTCGACCTTCCGGTTGACAAGATCATTGAAGCAATGAAGGTTTCGGGACGCCACATTTCGGTTGATGCTCCCTTTGTTGACGGCGAGGACAATAGCTTGCTCGACGTTCTTGTGAACGACGATTCGCCAATGGCAGATAATGTCCTTGTGAGCGAGTCGCTCTCACGCGAGATTGACCGTGCGCTCTCAACACTTACCGACAGAGAGAAGGAGATTATTCAGATGTTCTTCGGTATCGGTATGCAGGAGATGACACTCGAAGAGATTGGTGATCGTTTTAACCTCACACGTGAGCGTGTACGCCAGATTAAGGAGAAAGCCATTCGCCGTTTGAAACAGAATCATCGTAACATTCATTTGAAATCGTACCTCGGATAGTACGTTTTCAGTAGGTTATAGCTGCCGGGCTGCGCAATTGATGCGCGGCCCGCTTTTTTTGTTTGACAATATTTCTTTGTTAAAAGTGGTTGCTTTGTTTCGCTGCTTGTGATATTTTTATAATTTTGCATTTGATTGCCGCGCGGGTTGTTTGCGGGCTTAAATGAACTGGTAATGAAAAAAGTATTTATATCAGCGCTTTTGATTGCGCTTTTTGCGGTGTCGGCGGTGTCGGCAAAGGATAAGAAGGATGTTGTGTATCTTCTCGGTGTTTCAATAAGTTATTCCGACTCAACTGCCTATTTTACCGAAATAATGCCCATTGAGGGTGTGTCGCTTGTGGGTAAGGCAAAGGCGTTGCCCGACCGTCAGCATTATGCTTATGAGCTGAAGGATTACATGAACCTGCAGGAGGGTATGCCTAACCGCACGTCGGTGATATTCTTTTCAAAGAAACGTTCCAAAATGCAAAAAGTGGAGGCGAAGGTGAAGAAGAGGTTGTTGCGCAGTGGCAAGGATGTGCGCTATCTGGGCGATAAGTTCAAGTTTACACGCCCGTAAGTATGTATTTCGGCGGGCGTCGTTTTTCTCTGTTTCTGCTGTTGTTGCTCTCGTTTGTGTCGTGCCGCGATGATTTCCGTTTGCCCGACGATGGGGGTGACGACTCTTCTTTTTTGCAGGCAGGCGATTCGGCGGCGCAAACTTTGTTGCTCTATATTGTGGGCGACAATAATTTGAGTGACGATTTTCAAGGTGATCTTGCCGAGGTGCTCCGCGCGGCTTCCCGTGTTCCGGGTGATTGTTTTATGCTTGCTTATGTCGACGACTATCATTCGCCGCGTTTGATTCGCTTTTTTAATGATGGTGGTGAGGGTAATTATGAAACGGTCTATAATTTCGAGCGTGAAATGTCGTCGTGTGATACGTTGGAAATGCGCGATGTGTTCGATATTGTGCAGCGTGAATATCCTTCTAAAGTTTTCGATGTGATTTTTGGCTCGCACGGGAGCGGTTGGCTTTTCGACGATGGCAATCGCAGGCCTCAGCTTTTCTCTTTCGGCGATGATGGTGTGCTTGCAAGCGGCGGCGCAAATGGGAAGGTGTATGTTGAAGAGCTTGCCTCCTTGCTTGGCTCTCTTTCGGCAAAGCCGCGCAGGGTGATGTTCGATGCTTGTTTTATGCAGTGTGCCGAGGTGGCATATGCTATGCGCGATTGCGCCGAGTGGCTTATTGGCTCGCCTGCAGAAATTCCTGGTGCCGGTGCTCCTTACGAAGTGATAATCCCTCTTTTCTTTAATTCCACGGCTTCTGTTGCCGATATTATGGATGCCTATGTTGCTTGCTACGAGGGTGGCACCGATGGTGTCATTTTGTCGGCGGTGAGGTTGGGTGTTATGCAGGAATTTGCGCGCGCTACGGCGGTGGCGCTGCGTTCGGCTTTTGGAAGCCTCGAGGAGATAGACCATAAAGCGCTGTTTTCTTATCTCCCCGGAGGGTATTTCTATTATGGCAAGAAATTCCCCTGTTTTCACGATATTAATCACGCTATGCGCGCCTGTCTGCAGGCCGATGCATACAATCTCTGGCGCGAGGCTTTTGAAAAGGCTGTGCCTTATATCTCTCGCAATGCTCTTGTGTACAGCTATATAAAGGGTTTAGATGTGCTCCTCAACGATGCTTGTGGTGCTCTTTCAATTTATCTGCCTTCGAGCGATACACGTTACATCGGCCTGAACGAGGACTTCAGGTTGCTCGAGTGGTACGAGGCTGCCGGCTGGAACGAGGTGGGGTGGTAGCTTGCTGTTCTTTGTTAGAACTGCACGTGCAGCTGTATTCTTATTCCGTCTTTGTCGATGCCGGGGAGGTCGCGGTAGGTTATTCGGCGCACGTAGTCCACGCGTAAAATCTTGAAGATATTCTCAATTCCCACTCCAATTTCCATATATGGTTTGCTACCGAGGTAGTGATAATCCTCGTTCTCGTATGGGAACTTGAAAAGGTCGCCTGTGTTTGCGGGGTCGGGGCGGTTCTTTTCGCTCAGTCGCCCGTACATTCCGCGGAATGTGAGCACTTCGCGCCAGTTGAGCTTCCTGATGAGCGGCAGGCGGTTGAAAATGAGTCCGTTCATATAGTATGTGAGGTCCCACGAAGCATATTCGTCGTTGAAGAACTCCATTGCGTTCATAAGGTCGAACGATTCCTTCTGTATGGTGTACGAAAGGTTGGCGGCGGGCATAATGAGCAGCGGGAAGGGTACTTTGTTCCACACTTTTCCGGCCTTTATAACGCAGTCGGTGTGTCCGAAGGCCGAAAACCAGAAGCGCTTCTCGAAACTGAATTCGGTGTGCTGGTAGTCGTAGTCGCTGCCGAGCACTCCTTTTTTGCTGAATGTGTGGGTGAGGGTGAACACCGGTTTTTCGGGGTTTACGCGGTGGCGGTTCCACTTTGTCTGCATAAATTTTTCCTTTGGTGCCCAGCGCAGTTTTATTTCTGCCTCCGACTGTGATATCTCCTTCACGTTGTTCGTTACGGTGGCGCCGTCTATAATGGTGGTGCGCTCAAAGGGCACAAGGTGCGACGCAATGTCTTTGCGGTTGCGCAGTGTGAGGGCGTAGGAAAAATGGTTGTAGAATTCGCGGGTGTATGTGAATTCTGCCTTTTTTACATAGCCTATCTTGTTGTCTTCCTTTCGTTTCAGGCTCAAAAAAATGTTGTCCTTGTTGGTGTGGTATTTCTGGCCATACTGGAAAATGTCGTTCTCGTATCGCGCCTTCAGCGAGTGGATGGGGAACTCGTTGGGGTGCTCGTTCTTCTTTTTGAAGGAGTATTCAACCTCGCCCATATATTTGAGTTTCTCGTCTTTTGTTCCGTATGCAAGGTAGAAGAGGCCGAAAAGGTGGGGGTTGAGGTAGGCCGATGTCATTGCGCCTGTGCGCAGGCGGTAGCCTTCGAGGTCGTTGGTGCTGAATGTTGTGTTCACGGGGCCGTAGAAGATGGGCGGCTCGTTCTCGCGTATGGGTATCCAGCCGGTAAATAGGAAAGTGACGCTTTTTTCCAGCCAATAGTACACGGGGTTGTTGCGCAGCTCGCGCATCATCTCTTCAACCGTCTGCTCTTTGCCTATAACCTCGGCTATGCGGTTCTGTGCCCAATACTCGTCGTTGCGGCGGGTGGAGAGGTGGTCTTCCATTGTCTCGCCCGGGAATTTCAGCACAACTTCGGCAAGGCTGTCTTTTTCGAAACAATAGTCGCGGTATTCAACCTGTCTGTGGGCATAAAAGCCGTTCACGGCGTCAACAACCTTGAATTCCGTTACCAGTGATTCGGTGTTGAGGATGCGGGTGCCGTCGGGCAGGCGGTCGAAGTGTTGTTTTATGTTCATGTATTCTATAAAGTTCATATTGATGTCGTGGGGCACGTTCATCTGCACGAGCTTTATGAAGTATGTCGAGTCGGTTGTTACATACACGTGTCCGGTGAAGCCGAACGATTCGGAGTTGAATGGGGCAAATGCAAGGTCGTAGCATTGCTCGCCATCAATGTCGAGGGTGTCGAGTATGTAGTAACGGTAGAAACTTGGGCCTATTTTTGATAACGGGCTCACGAATTTGTTTCCGAATAGCGAAACGTTGTCCTGGAAAATGTCAATGTCCTTGAAACTCTCTTCGTAGAGTGCTTCGAGTGTCTCGGCCGATACAAGGTCGTCTATACCGTTGCGTTTGCGGGCTTTTACATATTTGCGGCTGCGTTTGGGGTCGTTGCTGTGGTAGTCTGTGCCTATGAGCTCACGCGCTGAAATGTATAGAATTGGCTTGCCCGACACGAGCGAGGTGTCGATGTATTGGTCGAGGAACGAAAAGCCTTTGCCGAAGTGGCTGTCGGTCGACGAACTGAAGTTGTTCAGTGCTACATTAAGCTTTTCGTGGCGGTTGCGGCTGTAGAAAGGCTTTCTTTCTGGGGCGTTGTCATCGCGTCGCTCGGTTATTTTGCGTGCAAGGGCTACTGCCGGGTTGTTTTTCTTTGTGTATTTCTCTTTTTTTGGCTTTATGGTAACCTCGCTGAGTTCGTAATTCTCGGCCTTCATTTTAATGGTGAGCGGCAGGCTGGTTTTTGCATTCAGCGGCAGGCGCACATCTTTATAGCCCAGGCTTGTTACAATGAGCGTGTCGCGCAGACCGTGGGTGTAAAAGGAGAAATAACCGTGGTTGTCGCTGCTGCATCCGTGCGAGGTGTTTCTTATTCGCGCCGATGCATAGGGGATTGCTTCGCCGTTTACGCGGTCGGTAATTTTCCCGTGTATGCGCACTTTGTTATCGCTTTGAGCTTGTGTGCCAAGCGAGAGGGTGGTGAGCAGTAATGATATAATGTATATATGTATTCTTTTAATCATTGTGTTCCTTATTATATATAATATATATAGTGCGTTGCAAAATTACTCAAAAAACCAAGACGCTGCTATTCCTTCTTCTGAATTTTGTACCCTAAATCACTGTTTAAGTGTGAAAGAATGTTAAATATGAAATTTAATTGAAAAAATATGTTGCGTTATTGAATTTATTGCCTTATTTTGCCATTCCCTTCGCTTGCGAAACAGCGGCTTTTTTGAGCATCAAGAAAAAGGGCTGAAAAAGTTGAAAAAAAAGTTTGTTTGTAAGTGATTGGAAATGAGTGCTGTTTGAAAATAGTGCGATTTTTTTCAAAAATTTTCCTTGAAATAGTTTTGTAGTTCAAAAAATCGCCTTACCTTTGCACTCGCTTTCGGGAAGCAACGCACAAGCAACGCCGAACGAGAAGCAAGATGATCCTTGAAAACATTCCATACAGACAAGCAGTACAACGTGCTTTTGCTGCTTTTATGCAGCGAAAGATTTAAGTATAAGTAAGGAACGAAAAACGAACCGTCAAATAATTTGATGTACTTTAATTCCGGCCA
>JAZTWX010000001.1:0-86535 GCA_045636125.1 Bacteroidaceae bacterium | reverse complement strand
TAAAAGTGTTGCCGCGTGGGTTGCGACAAGCAAGGATTGTCAAAGGATCTCAAAAAACTATATACGAGATATCTCACATACGTTCGATATGACACATACGCAGTGTTTTCTAAAAATGGGTCAACTGCTATATTATTACCTATTTTTTTAATGCATAATCTTGTATAGCAGCTCCCGCATAATCTCGCTGTTGGGAATTGTGGCACCTTCGGCACCTTTCGACTGTGCGTCGGCAAGGCGTATGAGGTGAAGAACCTCCATAATGTGAACGGCGCGGTAGTTTTTCATTGTGGTGATATAGTCGCCCACGCCCCACGTCGATTTAAGCCCCAGGAAGGCTGCCACTCCACGCTCGGTCTTTTCGGGAGCATAGTAGGCCATCATCACATTGGAGAAGAAACTGAAAAGTATTGCCAGTGTCATCTGTATGGGGTTGTTCTTCGGGTTCTGCGCAAAGTAATTTATAATGCGGTTGGCCTTGTACACATCCTTGTGTACAATTGCATTCTGCAACTCAAAATTATTGAACTCCTTGCTTATGCCAACGTGCTCCTCTATAAGCTCCGGTGTTACGGCGGTGTTCCCGGCAGGCAGTGCAATAGAGAGCTTGTCAATTTCACTTGCAATGCGGCAAAGGTCGGCACCTATGCTCTCGCACAGCATAGATATTGATTTGTTGTCGGCAGTGAGCCCCTTCTCGCGCATATACGATGTTATGAACTGTGGCAGCTGCTCTTGGCGGCATTTCTTGCTGTCGAGCAACACGGCCGAACGTTCGAGCTCGGCAGTGACTTTCTTTCTTTTGTCGAGCGAGCCGTTCTTGTGGGCAAACACAAGCACTGTCGATGGCTGCGGCGCCTGCAGGTAATACAGGAGATTATCGATGTTCTTCAACATCTGCGCCTCTTTCACAATAATAACCTGTCTTTCGGCCATCATAGGGAAACGCTTTGCCGCAGTGATAATAGTGTCAATGTTCGTGTCGAGGCCATAAAACACCGTTTGGTTGAACCCCTGCTCATCCTCGCTCAAAGCGTGCGAGGCAATGTAGTCGGTTATGCGGTCGGTATAATAAGCCTCTTCGCCCATAAGATAGTAAACGGGGCGGTAGACACCTTTTTTAAGTTCGGTAAATATTGAATCGTATGTATATTTTGCCATATAATGCTTTTCGATTATCTTTGATACCACAAATAATTGCGCTCGTTGCAAAGATAATGCAAATGGGCGAATATAAAATTGTTTTTCACTCCCGACAGACAAAAAAGTAACAACGCAGCACAAAAACACACTATGCCCACACTCAATCTCCCCACATACGAGGCAAAGATAACAACAACCGGCGGCAAGCAGCAGATATTCGACCCGTTGCGCCGCTGTTATGTTGCCCTCACCCCCGAGGAGTGGGTGCGCCAGCATTTTGTGAATATGCTGCTCACCTCTAAGGGCTACCCTGCCGCTCTCACAGCCAACGAGGTTGCCATAGAGCTCAATGGCACTAAAAAACGTTGCGACACGGTTGTTTACGACAAGGCTTTGCGCCCGCGAGTGATTGTTGAGTACAAGGCGCCAAGCGTGAAGATTGATGCAAAGGTTTTTGCACAGATTGCACGTTACAATATTGTTCTTCGCGTCGATTACTTAATTGTGAGCAACGGCCTGCAACATTATTGCTGTAAAATGGATTACGAAAAGAACAGCTATACCTTTTTGAGTGAAATTCCCGCATACAAAGAGATTGTAGGTGAGTAATTTAACAGCTTGGCAGCAAACAAAAAAAACGCAGTTGGTCGGCGACCAACTGCGTTCAATTTTTATAAGCCTTTAATTCTTACTTTACTATCTCGGCGATGAAAGCCTGCATCTCGGGCTGTGCAGCCTCTACACTCTGCAACAGCTTGAACTGTGCCTTTGAGCGCACGAGGTTGTGCTCGGGATACTGAATCTTGTAGTAAGTATCGCCGTTGATGTAGTCGGCCAAGAAACGTACTGTCTGCATGTAGGGGAAGAGAGCTGCTGCATAGGGCAAGTTCTCAACCTCCAAAGGAGTGATGAACGACGCAGCCGATTTAAGGTAACCCTTCGCAAAAGATTTGAAAATC
Organism: Bacteroidaceae bacterium; assembly: GCA_045636125.1. Classification (GTDB taxonomy): domain Bacteria; phylum Bacteroidota; class Bacteroidia; order Bacteroidales; family Bacteroidaceae; genus HGM04593. The sequence goes on along the minus strand of JAZTWX010000001.1, from coordinate 84,433 downwards.
TCCATGTTGAAGTTTACGTTGTCCAGGTCTTTGTCGTCCTCTTTACCTGTGTTTGCTGCCGAACGGAGATAATCGCCGAAGTCGGAGAAGATGAAGTTGGGCATTACTGTGTCGAGGTCGATTACGCAAAGTACGTTGCCCTCCTTGTCGAAGAGGATGTTGTCAACCTTTGTGTCGCAGTGGCAAATGCGTTTGGGGAGCTTGCCCTCGCGGTAGAGGCGCTCGCCTTTACACATCTCCTCGGCGCGTTTTTCGAGCTCATCAACAAGCCACTGAACCTCGGCAAGGCGGCCGGCCTTGTTCTCGGCAACTGCGTCGCGCAATTGCTGCAAACGGAATTCCATATTGTGGAAATCCTTGATTGTCTCGCCCAACTGTACGGGGATGTCGGCAAGCATAGCCTGGAAATTACCGAATGTTTCGCCAACAATGTAAGATGTTTCGGGTGTTACGGCGCTCATCGACTCTGTTTCGGGGATGAACTCCATTACACGCCAGTATTTCTCGCCGTCGAAATAGTAGTATTTACCGTCGGTAGCGGGAACGAACTTCAACACCTTGCGGCTGATGTCGGCTGTACCGGCTGCTTCCAACTTGCCGTAGATGTGGTTGGTTACTGCCACAATGTTGTTCATCAACATATCAACGTCGGGGAAGATGGCGTTGTTTACGTGCTGCAACACATAGTCGGGCGCGTCGCCTTCGGTTTTTACGCGATAAGTGGTGTTAATAAGACCGTTGCCAAGGGGAGCAACTTCTACAACATTGCCTTGAATGTTGAAGTGAGAAACAATTGCATTCATTGGAGTATGTTTTTAATGGTTAATGTATTTTCGTTGTTTTACTTTACCGTTACGGCAAATATAACTTTTTAATTTATAAATGCGAAAAAAGGGAGCATTATTTTGCGTTTTCAAGGCCTATTGCAAGCGCTTTTATGTTCATGTCCACAATTTCGCTGCCTTTTGAGGCGAAAACGGTGGCAATAGCTTTCTCAAGGAGCGCATAGTCGAGCCCGAGGGCTTTGGATGCTGCACCAAGCAATATCATATTGCCGCTCTTGCGCATATTATTCTCGGCTGCAAGTGTCTCAACATCAATCTGTATTACGTTGGGGTACTTTGCAAGCTCGGCCTTCAATGTTTCAGCCTCGGGATAGTTGGGTACGTTGGCAAAAATATTGCTCGATGTAATAATCCATCCCTCGCTCGAGAGGTAAGGTGTGTAGCGCAGTGCCTCCATAGGCTCGAGCGAGATGATTACATCGGCTGTACCCTCGGCAATGAGGTCGCAATAGATGGGCTCCGACGAAATGCGCAGGCTCGACTCTACACTGCCGCCGCGCTGGCTCATTCCGTGAATTTCGGCCTGTTTGATGTAGAGACCTTCGTTCATTACCGCTTCGCCAATGATTGTGGCGATGGAGAGGATTCCTTGTCCGCCTACTCCTGCAAGAATTATATCTGTTTTCATATATTCACTTTATGCCTGGTTGGCTTTTTTCTGTTTAAGTTTACGGTTCATTGTCTGTATGCACTCGCGGCGGGGAATAATAACCGAAACGCCGTTGTACTCAATCTCGTTGCGTATTATGCTGCACAGCTCGTCGTGGTTTTTGGGGATGGGGAGCATAACTTTAAGGTGCTCGGGCTCAACACCCAATCCCAGACATATCGATTCTATACGACCTGTACCTGCCGAGTCCTGTCCACCGGTCATTGCGGTTGTGAGGTTGTCCGAAATGATTACGGTGATATTTGCACGGCTGTTGATGGCATCCAAGAGGCCTGTCATTCCCGAATGTGTGAATGTGGAGTCACCAATAACGGCAATTGCGGGGAAGAGGCCCGAATCGGCAGCACCCTTTGCCATTGTGATAGACGCACCCATATCTACGCACGACGAAATTGTGCGGAAAGGAGGCAATGCTCCCAGTGTGTAACAACCGATGTCGCTGAACACCTTTGCTGCAGGATACTCTTTGATTACATCGTTGAGCGCAGTGTAAACATCGCGGTGGCTGCAACCCTGGCACAATGCAGGAGGACGGGGAAGAACAACCTCGCTCTTTGAATACACAACCTTGCAGGGAAGGCCGAATGTGGCCTTGACACCGTCGGGGGTGAGCTCGCCTGTGCGGTTAACCTCGCCTGTGAGGCGGCCTTTAATGGTTACGGGGGTGGGCAATGTTCCGCGTACAAGCTCCTCTACAATGGGCTGTCCCTCCTCGAGTACAACAATCTCGTCACACATTGCAGCGAGCTCGTTAATGAGCTTTTTGGGGATGGGATATTGTGTTATTTTGAGTACGGGGAAATCTATTTTGCTCTCAAAAGCATCCATGAGGTAGTTGTAGGCGATACCGCAGGTAATTACACCTTTTGTGTAGTGCTTGCCCTCCTCGGGTACAATAAGTCTGTTGTAGTTCGATGTGCAAGAGAGCTCCTCGAGCAACAGCAACTGCTTTGTAACCTCGTTGTTACGGCGTATTGCGTTTGCAGGCAGCAGCACCCAGTCCTTTGCTTTCTGGGGGAAGGCAAGAGCGTTCTGCTCACGGGGAGTTTCGTCAATCTCCACAGCCGCACGTGAGTGGGCCATACGTGTCGTTACGCGCATAAGCACGGGAAGGCCCTGCTCCTCAGAAAGGTCGAAGGCATATTTCATCATATCATAAGCCTCCTGCTGGTTCGAGGGCTCCAACGAAGGAATCATCGCGAATTTTGCATAGAAACGTGAGTCCTGCTCGTTCTGCGAAGAGTGCATCGAGGGGTCGTCGGCAACAAGTACCACCACTCCGCCGTTAACGCCTGTCATTGCAGAGTTCACGAAGGGGTCGGCACACACGTTAAGGCCTACGTGTTTCATACACACAAGCGCGCGCTTGCCCACATACGATGCTCCCAGAGCCGCCTCCATAGCGGTCTTTTCGTTAGTGCACCAGCGTGAGTGGATATTGCGCTCTTTTGTTATGGGAGAGGCCTGTATAAACTCTGTTATTTCGGTAGAAGGTGTTCCGGGGTAAGCGTAAACACCGCTTATTCCGGCATTCAATGCTCCCAGGGCTATCGCCTGGTCGCCCAATAGTAGTTTCTTCATTACTGTATCTTTTTTATAATGCTTTATCTTTGTTAAGTATGGGGAAATTGCGACGGAGCTTTTCCATCATCTCCCATTGCAGTTCGGCTGTCGCGCTTCCCTGATAGCCCGAACGGCAGGCTGCAATGCAGTAGCCATAGGGGTTGAGGATGACGCTGTGCCCTACGTAGTTGCCATAATCGTCGCTGCCCACACGGTTCGACGCGGCAAGGTAACACTGGTTCTCAATTGCGCGGGCGCGAATGAGCGTGTCCCAAGCGAGCATACGGCTTTCGGGGAAATTGGCCGACACGAGCAACACGTCATAGTCGCCGGTGTTGTGCAGGAAGACCGGGAAACGTATGTCGTAACATATTACCGGGCGCACACGCACTCCCCTCCACTCCCATATTACCTTTTTGTCGCCGGGGGTATATACCTTGTCTTCGCCGCTGTATTCAAAAAGGTGGCATTTGTCATAATACTGCACATTGCCGTCGGGGGTTACAAAGTACATTCTGTTGCGGAACACGTTCTCGCTCTCGCGCATCATCACTGTGCCGGCAATAGCAGCATCGTACTCTCTTGCCCACTCCTTGAACTTTGTGACGGTTGCGCCGTCGGGCTCTTCGGCAATTTCGTGCGGTTGCATGCAGAACCCCGTAGAGCACATTTCGGGGAAAAGGTAGATGTCGGCTTTTTCGGCCTTACGCAGCAGGCGTTGCATCTGTCGCAAGTTGGCCGCTACATCTTTCCAAACTATATTTTGTTGTATTACTGTAATTTTCATTCTGTTACACCCCGCGCCTGTGTTGTCGCCGGCGGTGGAATGCAAAAATAGAAAACTTTTTTATATTAATAAGGTAAAAAGATATATATTTTTCATTAATTCTTGGCAGTGCCTTGCCGAATTGTGGCAAAAGCCTCGTTACTCACGTAAAATTCGCCGTATCCGCCGCAATTGCTGTACTCACGCACAAGCTCCGGTGAGGCAAGGTCATAATCAAGAACATCCTTTGTGTCATCAATTTCGCACCTCAATGTAATTCCATCGGCAATGCAGGCGTTTATAAAACGGCGGGTGGCATTGTCGCGCGTCATAAGAGTCTCTATTGTTCGTAGCAGAACGTCCTCGTTCATATATTTCTCGCGCACCTCTCCAATGCTTATGCTCTTGCCATCCTTGCGGTTAATCGATAACGGATAATAATAGCAGAATATATTCAGGCAACCGTCGGTTATTCGCGGAACTCGCGTAAATAATATCTCACCCGGTAGCTGCTCCCCACTCTTCCCGCCAAAAAAGCGAATAAAAGCAGGCGGCATAATTGCGTTCAACGGCTCTGTGTCATCAGTCTCATATTGTTCGTTGTATGTAAAAACTATACTGTCGGCCGTTGCGTCGCAATCTTTTATGACAATTTCTAGAGGCAGGAACCCTTGCGTGCTCTCACCATTATAGTCATTGGTGTATATAAAATTCTTAATCTCGTCAATGGCTTTGCCGAATTCCTGTGACTCATTTTCCAGGTGATATAGGAACGCACGGCTGCCCACTCCGTTGAACCCCATTGAATAGTGCGAATCAATTTTGCGCAAAGCAGGCACACTGGTTGCGCAGCCGCTGTTCAACGTAATATATAGCGCGTACGCATTCTTGTCGCGGGTTACGCAGGAAATATCCACTCCTTTTTCTTCAATAGATATCGGGCAGCGGGCATTGAAACTTTCTATAAAACTCTGTTTGCGGTTTGCAGGAGATGTGCAGGCATACAAAAGTATTGCGAACAGGAATAGGCCGGCGAAAGTTCTTTTCATAAGCAATTGTTTGTAAATAAATTTCACGGCGTTATGTTGTTGTTGGCGCCAATAAAACGTTGTATTGTGCACAAATATACCCAAAGTTATCAGTATACAAAACAAGGTCAGGCTTTTTACTCGCTTTTGCTTTCGGCGTAATATTTTTTTTATAAAAAAAGAGGCGAATCCCTTGCAGAAAAAATGAAATGTTGTAATTTTGCACACGGAAAGATGCCAGAGTGATCGAATGGACCGGACTCGAAATCCGGCGTACGCTTTTAGTGTACCGTGGGTTTGAATCCCACTCTTTCCGCATAATTTCATAGAAAAAAGGCCCAAGCTCGCTTGAGGCCTTTTTTCTATGAAATTATGCAAGGACGCCCGCGGCAGCGCAGGGATGCGCTTTAGCGAATCCCGAGGTGCAGAAAGCGGGTGGACTTTTTTCTGGACGCCCGCGGCAGCGCAGGGATGCGCTTTAGCGAATCCCGAGGTGCAAAAAGCGGGTGGCCTTTGTTTGACGCCCGCGGCAGCGCAGGGATGCGCTTTAGCGAATCCCGAGGTGCAGAAAGCGGGTGGACTTTTTTTCTGGACGCCCGCGGCAGCAATTCCCCTTTCGCATAGTAATTTTATTTTACACCCTCCAGCAAATAGAAATAAAAAAGCAGAACACTATATAGTGCCCTGCTTTTGTGAATTATTTGTGTATGCCTATTAGCTATACATAAATCGTCTGATGCTCTGTTTGGGAGTTTTCTCAAACGGGTCGCGACGTATTTCGGTGTAACCGATTTTGCTGTATGCAGCAAGCTCGTTGTTGAGTGCAAGCACGCTGGCGTCAACAATTTTGTTAACCTCCTCCTCGGTGTGACCGTCTTTCTTGCCGGCATCATAGTCGGGCACAACAAGCGCTACAATTGCATTCTTGCGGCCAACAACCAAAGATTCAACAACATAAGGAAGATTGTTTATCTTGTCCTCAATCTCCTCGGGGTAGATGTTCTGTCCGCTGGCGGTGAGAATCATATTCTTGCAGCGGCCCTTGATAAAGAGGTTCTGTTTAGCATCGAGAATACCCATATCACCTGTGCGCAACCAGCCGTCGCGTGTGAACGCGGCCTTTGTTGCCTCTTCGTTCTTGTAGTAACCAAGCATCACTGCGTCGCCCTTAACCTGAATCTCGCCGAGTACACGACGGGGGTTAGCCGAGTCTATGCGGAGCTCAATGGGGTGAGCAAGTGTACCGCAAGAGTATTTTACGAACTCGCTCTTGTCGCGGTAGCTGATGAGGGGACCGCACTCTGTCATTCCGTAACCCACAACATAGGGGAATTTCATACGTTTGAGCAGGTCTTCAACCTCGCGGTTAAGCGCTGCACCACCAATGATAAGTCCTGTTGAGAATCCGTTTCCGAATGCATCGAGCAACGCCTTGCGCACTTTGTTGAGCACAATTTTGTCGAGGCCGGGAACCTTCAAAAGGAACTTGGCGGGGAACTTGCGTATTTGAGGGAATATCTTCGATTTGAAAATCTTCTCAATTACCATAGGCACGGTGAGGAACATGAAGGGCTTGACAATTGCAAGGCCACCGAGCAAACGTGCGGGGGTGGGCTTTCCGGGCATCACATAAACGTGGCAACCGCTTGTGAGGGGGAAAAGCACGTCGAATGTCTGACCGAACATATGGGCCATAGGAAGAATTGCGAAAATGTGTCCACCGACGCACGTGGGAATCTCCTTACGACCGAATTCGAGGTTTACAGAGAGTGAACGTGCGGGCAACACAACGCCTTTTGATGTAGCACTTGTTGTACCCGATGTGAAGCTTATCTCAACAACAGCCTCCATATCCTTCTCCTCTTTGTAATAGTTTACAAGCGAGGCTGAAATTCCTTCGGGGAAGCGCGAAGAGAATATCTTTTCAATATTTTCGGCAGCATTCGCAAGTTCCTTGCTTGCTGCGTGCTCCACTGCTATGTTCTTTACATTGATAATACCTGCAAAGCCATCAATTGTCTCCAGCTGAGAAATAAGGTTCTCGTCGGCCTTGATTGCGTTTACTGCAATGTCGTCGGCAATGATGATTTTACAGTCGGAGAAGCAGGAAAGCTCAACAACGGCTGCAGGGAGAAAATCGGGAAGGAAAGGAACGGTTACTGCATCGTAAGCAAGTGTTGCAAAGTAAGCAATAGCCCACTCGGCCGAGTTGCGTGCATAAATTGCAATTTTCTCTCCTTTTTTAACACCGGCCTCTTCAAAGAGTATGTGATATTTCTCAATACCCTCAGCCATTTGACCATAAGTGTATGTAGCACCGCCAAAGTTCGTTACAGCGGGCAAGTCCCAATTACTCTTGATAGAGTCATTGAAGTAACTAAGAAAATGTTTCATACTATATTTATTGATTGTAGATTATATTTTAACATTGCGAAAATAGTTCAATGTAGTTAAAATGTATATAATTTTTGTAAAAAAATGCACTACTTGCTCTATTTCGGGTGCAAATATCTCAATAATTTTCAATAAACGCAATATGTTTTGCACAAATTAACGCCATTTGTGCAATTTTTCTAATACATTCGGTACAAAAGTAGTGATAAATTAATACTTGTTAACATTTATATATAAAAATGGACGAGCAGTTGCCCACTCGTCCATTCTCGTTAAAATCTACAATCAAATAAATATTACTTATACATAAATCTCTTTATGCTGAGTTTCGGTGTTTTTGCAAAAGGCTCGTCCATCAGCTCGCAAATTGTGAGTTTTGCATACGAAGGAAGGTCTGCGTTGAGAGCGAAGAGGTTCTCTTCCATTGTCTTCTGCAACTCCTCGGGTGTGATACCGGCCTCTTTAACAGCGTCGGGATTGGGAACGATGAGCGCTGCAAGACCGTGCTTGCGGCCAACAACCAACGACTCCATAACCATAGGAAGCTGGTTTACAAGCTCCTCAATCTCCTCGGGGTATATATTCTGGCCATTTGTTGTAAGAATCATATTCTTGCAACGACCTTTTATAAAGATGTGCTTCTCTTTGTCCATTGTACCCATATCACCGGTCTTCAACCAGCCATCGGCAGTGAATGTAGCTTTTGTAGCCTCTTCGTTCTTGTAGTATCCTTCCATAACCGAGGGACCCTTAACCTGAATTTCTCCGGGGATTTTTGCAGGGTTTTCAGAGTCGATACGTACATCGACACCGGGAACTGCAACTCTACCACAAGAGCGGGGAACGTGTTTCTTCCAGCTGTTGTAGCTGATAAGGGGGCCTACCTCTGTCATACCATAACCAACGGTATAGGGGAATTTAATTGCTCTCATCACTGCTTCAACATCCTTGCTGATAGCCGCACCGCCGATAATGATACCACCGCGAACAATGTTGCCACCAAAGGTTTCCACCAATTTGGCGCGTACCTTGCCCAGGATGATGTTCCTTATACCGGGAATTGCAAGCAATACCTTCATAACGGGTTTCTTCAACTGAGGCATTACTCTCAAGCGGAAAATCTTCTCCACGAGCAAGGGCACTGTGAGGAACATAAAAGGTTTAACCTCGGCAATAGCCTTCAACAAGCGCACAGGGATGGGCTTTTCGGTGAAGATGTTCACGTGTGAACCCGACGAGATGGGGAACAGGAAGTCGAACACCTGGCCAAAAATGTGAGCCAAGGGGAGTATCGACAAAAGTGAATCGGTGTTGTAAGCCTTGATGTGAACACGTGCATACTCCACGTTCTCCGACAATGAACGAGAAGAGAGCATAACGCCTTTTGACGATGCGCTTGTTCCCGATGTATAACTGATTACGGCCAACGCGTCGAAATTGTCTTTAGCGTAATTCACAATTTCGGGAGTAACGCCAGCGGGGTAACGTGTTGCGAAATCCTTTGCAACAGCCTCGTTGATACCTTTAAGTTTACCGCTGAAATCATGGTGAACCTGCATGCCCACAACATCCACAATACCGCAGAAATCCTCTATTTCGGCAAACTGGGGAATGATATTGTCGCGTGTGAGGTTTGCAATAATGGTTTTGTCGACCATCAAGAGACGGCTATCCGACATTTTGGTAAGGTCGGCAATGTTCTTGGGCAAGAAGTCGGGCAACAAGGGTACTACAACTGCTTCGTATGTAACAACTGCAAGATAGGCCACGCACCACTCTGCCTGGCTGCGAGCGCAAAGGGCAATCTTTTCGCCTTTGGCAATACCGCATTTTTTGAAAAGGATGTGCAACTTTTCAATTTCCGAGGCAATCTCGCCATAGGTGATAGTGTTGGCACCATAGTTTGTCAAAGCGGGTTTGCTCCAGTTGGTTTTGATCGCTTCGTCAATATAAGACAAATAATGTTTCATTTCAATTCTATTTTTTAAGTGTTACTGTTATGTGGTCGATTAATTGTACATAAATCTCTTGATGCTCAATTTGGGAGTCTTCTCAAAAGGTTCTTTGCGAATTTCGCAGCGTGATATCTGGCTGTAAGCGGGGAGCCTGTCGTTGAGTGCAAGCACGCTCTTTTCGATGCTCTCCTGTGCCTCCTGCTCGCTCAATCCCGCAGCCTTTACGGCGTCGGGGTTGGGAACTACAAGCGCAACAATGGAGTGCTTGCGGCCCACTACCAACGATTCAAGCACAAGGGGTATCTGGTTTATGAGGTCTTCAATCTCTTCGGGGTAGATGTTTTGTCCGCTACCGGTGAGAATCATATTCTTGCAACGACCTTTTATATATACTATGCCTGCGCGGTCCTGCACGCCCATGTCGCCGGTCTTCAACCAGCCATCGGCTGTGAACGATGCTTTTGTGGCCTCTTCGTTCTTGTAATAGCCGGTTGTTACAACGTCGCCACGTACCTGAATTTCACCCGGAACACGTGCGGGAGAGTCGGAGTCTATGCGCAGCTCAAGTGTGGGCGATGTCACTCCGCCACCCTCGTGCAATGTTGGGTGAGCATATCCCTTGTAGCTGATAAGGGGGCCGCACTCTGTCATACCGTAACCAACGGCGTAGGGAATCTTTACTTTTTGCATAACGCTGTCCACGTCGCGGCTTATTGCTGCTCCACCAATGAAGAAACCGAATTTGCCCAAGTTGCCGCCGAATGAGTTCAGAATTGTCTTGCGAACCTTCTTGAAAATAGCCTGACGCACTCCGGGGATTGCAGTGAGGAATTTCATTGCGGGCTTGTTGAGTGTGGGGATGACCTTCGAACGGAAAATCTTCTCAATCAACAAAGGCACGGTGAGGAAAATCACGGGTTTTACATCGGCAAGAGCCTTCAAGAGGCGTGCGGGCACAGGACGCTCGGTGAAAATGTGAATGTGACACGCACATGAGAAGAGGAAAATGAAGTCGAATGCCAAGCCGAAGATGTGTGCGAGAGGCAAAATCGACAACGATGTGTTCTGCTCCTCCTCCTTAATAGGAACAAGCTTGCGCGCCATCTCCAGGTTACCCGAAAGTGATTTTGCGGGGAGCATAACACCCTTGGGCGATGAACTTGTACCCGATGTGTAGCTGATAACGCAGATATCTTCGAGCGAGCCGGCTTCAATTTTCAATGTTTCTGCCGAAAGTCCTTTGGGGTAAAGAGTGTCAAACTCGTTTTTCAGCTCTTCGGCCGTTACTTTAATAGCCTTGCCGCAATCGTTTATTGTTGAACCGTTTACAATGTCTATTATTCCCTCAATCTTTTCGAACTTTGCAAAGCCTTCAACGAGGTTTTCTCTTTCGAGTGCAGCCTTGATGTTCTTGTCTACAAAGAGCAGGCGGCTGTCGGAAATATTGGCAAGTTCGGCAATGTTGCGGGGGAGAAAATCGGCAAGCAGGGGCACTGCGACGGCGCCGTATGATGTTATGGCGAAGAATGTTGTACACCACTCGGCCGAATTACGAGCACAAATGGCAATGTGGTCGCCTTTCTCTATTTTATATTTGTCGAAAAGGATGTGCAATTTCTTTATTTCGGCTGCTACCTCACCATAAGTGAAGCCGTTTGCACCGTAATTGGAAATTGCCGGGCGGTTCCAGTTTCTTTTGATTACCTCCTCTACATAGGTTAAGTAATGTTTCATAATAATGTTACTTTAAAATGTTGTTTAATGTGCGTCACGCAAAAAGTCGTTTGCAAAGTAGCACTGCTTAATGGCGCAAATGCCCATCGGTGCACCGTTTCTTCACTTGTTCCGCAATACAGTTTTTCATTGTTTTCGCTGCAAATTTCGCACGAACTTTTCAATTTGAGTAATTTTTGCCACATACGGCTGCCAGCTGTGGTTAAAGCACTTTATATGGGGTAAAATTTTGTATTTTGGGGTGAAATTCGGTGGTAAAATCGCCGATGAAATGGAGAATATGGCAGAAAACACCCCGTGAGAGAGCGAAAATACGGTCGTTTATTTTTTGTGGGAAAAAAGATAAAAAACGAACTCTTTTTAGCAAAAAGAAATATTTGTGTGCAAAAATTAGTTTATTTCATTAAAGCGACTAACTTTGCAGAACAAGTAGAAAAACAATACCACAATGGATAGAGCGCAGCCCTACCCTATAAGAAAATAACTAACTACAATTATGGGAAAGAAAATTCAATTCAGTTTGCTTTACCGCGATATGTTCCAGTCGTCGGGAAAATTCCAGCCACTTGCCGCGCAGCTCGAAAAAATAGCGCCGGTAATTATTGAGATGGGCTGTTTTGCACGCGTTGAAACGAACGGCGGTGCATTTGAGCAGGTAAACCTTATGGCAGGCGAGAACCCCAACAAGGCGGTGCGTGCGTTCACAAAGCCCTTCAACGAAGCCGGCATACAGACACATATGCTCGACCGCGCACTAAATGCGTTGCGTATGTTCCCGGTACCTGCCGATGTGCGCAGGCTTATGTATAAGGTAAAGAAAGCCCAGGGTGTGGATATTACCCGCATATTCTGTGGCCTTAACGATACACGCAACATTATACCTTCGATAAAATATGCGCTTGAGGCGGGAATGATCCCCCAGGCAACCCTTTGCATCACAAGCTCCCCCATTCACACCGTTGAATATTACAGTAACATTGCCGACGAGCTCATTGCTGCAGGAGCACAGGAGATATGTTTGAAGGATATGGCTGGTATAGGCCGTCCCGACTTCCTCGGTCGCCTTGTGAAGAGAATAAAGGAACTGCACCCCGAAATAATCATACAGTATCACGGACACAGCGGCCCCGGCCTCTCTATGGCATCGATACTCGAAGTGTGCAAGAACGGTTGCGACATTATCGATACCGCTATTGAGCCTCTTTCTTGGGGAAAAGTACACCCCGATATTATCAGTGTTCAGGCAATGCTCAAGGACGCAGGCTTCGACGTTCCCGAAATAAATATGAACGCCTATATGAAGGCACGCAGCCTCACACAGGAGTTCATCGATGAGTGGCTGGGCCTTTTTATGGACAACAACAACAAGCTTATGAGCTCATTGCTGCTCACCAGTGGCTTGCCCGGCGGTATGATGGGTTCAATGATGTCCGACCTTGCCGGTGTGCACAAAGGAATAAACGGAATTCTGCAAAGCAAGGGAAAACCCACCTACACGCTCGATGAGCTTATGGTGGAGCTCTTCAACGAGGTTGCTTATGTGTGGCCGCGCGTGGGCTATCCCCCACTCGTTACCCCCTTCAGCCAATATGTTAAGAACATCGCATTGATGAACCTTTTGAGCCGTGCGCAGGACGAGCCCCGTTTCAGCCGTATGGACGAGAGTATGTGGGGAATGATTCTTGGAAAGAGCGGCCGTCTCCCCGGTGAACTTGCACCCGAAATTGTGGAGCTTGCAAAAGAAAAAGGTTACGAATTCACAACCGCCGACCCGCAGAGTTTCTACCCCGATGCGCTTGACAAATACCGTAAGGAGATGGAAGAACTCGGCTGGGACAAAGGCGAGGACGACGAGGAGCTATGGGAGTTTGCAATGCACGAGCGCCAATACCGCGATTACAAGAGCGGCGTTGCCAAAGAGCGTTTCCTTGCCGACATTGAAAAGGCCAAAGAGGGCGAAATGGCAAAGAACGGTGTAAGTGCCGAAGAGATAAAAGCTATCAAACGCGCAAAGGCCGATGCTATTGTGGCGCCTGAAAAAGGCCAGCTTGTGTGGGAAATTGCAACCGAAGGCGAGTCGGTGGCACCGGCTGTGGGCAAGCGTTTTGCGGCAGACGAGCCCTTCTGCACCATTATCACCCCGTGGGGCCAGCTGCAGGAGGTTGCTACAGGCCTGGGAGGCCGTGTCGTTGAGGTGTGTGTTCCGCAAGGCGGTCGTGTGAACCGTGGCGAGGTTATTGCATACCTGCAACGTGACGAACTTTTCAGCTAAACACAAGATGCTTGAAAGAATCGGATATATACTGCACACGCTTTGAAAAATATTAAAGCAAGCGTTATATCTGTGGTAAAATAAATTTACATATAAAAACCACTCTCCCCGCTTCCGAATTGCCGGGGAGAGTGGTTGATAATTAAGCACGGGTGCTTAAAAATCTTCTCATCTTTCCCCGAAGTGTTTTTGTGCTCGTTACGTATATAATCCTGTTATAAAAACGCCACACAATATGAAAAACATTGTAAAAATTCTGTTTATCGCACAACTGCTTATGTGCAGCACAGCGGCCACAGCCCACGATTTTGAGGTTGGTGGTATCTATTACAAAATTACCGACAGTGCCGCAAAAACAGTTGCTGTTACATATAAGGGTTCATATTATTCCCAGTACGAAGAGTACAGCGGCGCTATCTCAATACCATCAAAAGTTTCCTATAACGGGAGTAGTTACAGCGTAACAAGCATCGATGAGTGGTGCTTCTACTATTGCCGTTCCCTCACAGATATTACTATTCCCACAAGTGTAACAAAAATAGGAAAAAATGCTTTTGCTTATTGCAAGATTACAGCAATTTCAATACCCGGCAACGTCACAGAAATTGGCAGCGAAGCCTTTTACGATTGTTCTTCACTCACATCCTTTACTCTTCCACGTGGTATAACTCAAATAAGCAATAGTCTGTTTTATAACTGCAAGGCGCTGGAAAATATAGAAATTCCCGCAGGAGTAACGTCTATAGGCCAATACGCCTTTAGCAATTGCACCGGGCTCAAAAGTATCTCAATACCCACAAGTGTAACATCAATAGGCCGCCACGCATTCAATTATTGCAACGCTCTTTCCGATGTGTACATAACAGATATTGCAGCGTGGTGCTCTGTGGAATTTGAAAATTCTCTGGCAACCCCGCTCTATTATGCCGAAAATCTAATTGTGAACGGAGAAAAGGTTGTTGGCCTTGTAATTCCGTCGGGCGTAAAATTTATAAAACCATATGCTTTTAATTACTACACAGCATTGAAAAGTGTGCTTATCCCCGAAGAAGGTGTTGAAATTGGCAACAATGCATTCTATAGTTGCACCAATTTGAAGTCCGTGTACAACCTGTCGTCAAAAACATTCTCTACGGGCTCTTCAAATAATGGATATGTGGCGGCCTATGCCAGCAAAGTAATAAATGCTCCCGACGGAGTTGTTCAAAACAATTATATATTCTCCCCATCCGATGGCCTTTACACGCTTGTCGGTTATATGGGAGACGAGGCAGAAATAACACTCCCTGCAAGTTGCAAAGGCGCGAATTATGCAATTGGAGAAAATCTTTTCAAGAACAATACAAATATCAAAGATATAATAATTCCTCAGGGAGTAACAGCCATCGGCGATTACGCCTTTTACGGCTGCATAGGGCTTAAAAGCATCTCGATACCTGCAAGCGTGGCAGAAATAGGCAATTATGCATTCTGCAACTGCTCGGTACTCTCGGCGGTGAATATAACCTCCCTTGCAGCGTGGTGCGGTATTAGTTTCAACGACAGTTATTCAAACCCGCTTCTTTATGCCAAAGAATTCTCACTGAATGGGAACCCTCTTAAGGAGTGTGTAATCCCCGAAGGGGTTACCGCCATAAGCAGCTATGCTTTCTATTATTTCAAAGGGATAGAAAAAATAACCTTGCCTTCCAGTATCAATAGCATAGGCGCGCAGGCTTTCCAAGGTTGCAATAACCTTAAAACCGTAATTAACCACTCGAATTTAACATTGTCGAAAGGAAACTCAAACTATGGATGCGCGGCGTGTTATGCCGATAAAGTCTACAATTTGTACGGAGGTTCCATTGAGGGCGATTTTGCATTTTCCCTCGTCGACGGCAACGCTGTTCTCATTGGTTATTTGGGAAATGAAAGCAATATTGTTCTTCCTGCAAATTACAAGGGCGCCGGTTATGCAATTGGTGAAAGGCTCTTTGAATACCGTTCCGACATTACCGATATAGTAATACCCGAAGGCGTAACAAGTATTGGAGACTATGCTTTCCGCAATTGCACGGGGCTAGTAGAGATAGACTTACCACTCAGTTTGGAGAATATTGACAAGTATGCCTTTTATGGTTGCAACAACCTCAAAACCCTGTACAATTTTTCCAATATCACATTAACCGAAGGGTCAAGCATCAACGGCTACGTAGCATATTATGCCGAAAATATACTTCACATTCCAGGTGGTTCGCGAAGAGGAGATTTTGTCTTTACAACCACAAACGGCACAGCAACTCTGGTTCATTGCCTGCAGATAACACCCCACTTGCTTCTCCCCGCCGATTACGACGGAAAAGAATATAAAATTGCCGCAAACCTCTTCAAGAGCAACACCTCGCTCACCGGCGTCACCCTCCCCGCAAGCGTCACCTCAATAGGCAGCGACGCCTTCCGCGGCTGCACAAACCTGAAGAGCGTATACAACTTCTCCAACATCAAACTCACCAAAAGCTCCAAGAGCCACGGCTACGTAGCCTACTACGCCAGCACCCTCTTCAACGCCCCCGGCGGCACCATCGAAGGCGATTACGTCTTCACAACCATCGACGGCACCCCCACACTAAGCTATTACATAGGCAGCAGCACCATCCTCACCCTCCCCGCCAACTACCAGGGCGGCACATACACTATAGCCGACGAAGCCTTCAAGAGCAATACCAAAATCACCACCATAACCATCCCCGCCGCCGTCACCACCATCGGCACCAAAGCCTTCGAAAGCTGCACCGGCCTAAAGACAGTAACCCTCCAAGGCCACACCACCACAATAGAAGAGTACGCCTTCAACAAATGCAGCAAACTCACCTCCGTGCACACCCCCAGCCTTGAAGCCTGGTGCAGCATAGAATTCGCCAACCCATATTCCAACCCCCTCTTCTACGCACAAGAACTCTATGTAAACGACGAACCCCTCACCACCCTGGTTATACCCACAACAATAACCGAGATAAAAAACAACACCTTCTACAACTGCACCACCCTCGAAACCGCCGACCTCCCCCGCGGCCTCACCACAATAGGCGAAAACGCCTTCCGTGGATGCAGCAACCTCACCACAGCCACCATCCCCAACACCGTTAGCGCAATGGGAAAATACATCTTCTACGACTGCACCGGCCTCACCTCCCTCACCAGCTACCTCCCCGGCGAGACCCTCCCCACGCTGAACGTAGACAGCTATACCTTCCTCAATGTAAGCAAGAAGAAATGCACGCTCACCGTCCCCATAGGCAGCCGCAGCACCTACACCACCAGCAGCGGCTGGAAAGACTTCAAGACAATAGTGGAAACCGAAGACACCGCGATAGAAGAAATAACCCCCTCTCCCTCCCAACAATACATCTTCGACCTTAAGGGCAACCCTGTAACCACTCCCGTTAAGGGCAACATCTATATTATAAACGGAAGGAAAGTGGTGCTGTAAAGCCCTATATCTTATATATAATGAGTCACGCGCACCCATTGGATGCGCGTGACTCATTATAGGGAAATCTTTACCCTTTGTATCTTTCAAATGAAACAACCTTATCCCACTCTTTACGCACTTTTTTGCGTTTGGGCTTTGCTGCGTAGCCAAGAGCTATAATGAGCATAAGGCGGCGCTTTTCGGGAATACCCGTGAGCTGTTTAATCTTCTTCTCGTCGAACCACCCGAGTATGCAACTGCCAATGCCTTCGTCTTCGGCGGCAAGGGTTATGTAGGCCGATGCGATGCCCAGGTCCATCATTGGAAAATCCTTATCCTTAATGCCGCAACCCAGTTTGGAAGTAAAGTTTGTTGGCTCGTGAGTGATGAGAACAAGCGCCGAAGCATCTTTGACAAACTTGTTCATTCCCAAACTCGACGTGGCCTTGCCCACTGCAGGCAGCAGTTCGCTGTCGGTAACAACGGTAAAGTGCCACGGCTGCCCATTGCAGGCCGACGGAGCTATGCGCCCCGCTTCAAGAATGCGCTGCAGCTTTTCAGGCTCAATTGAGCGGCCGGGCTCGAAGGAGCGGTCGCTCTGCCTGGATTGTGCAAGCTCCAAAAAGGTGTTCATTGCTTATTTGTTTATCATACGGGCAATATATTTGCCAATAATGTCGAACTCGAGATTAACCTTTGTGCCCACCTTAATGGTGTGGAAATTGGTATTTTCGTATGTATAAGGGATTATGGCAACTTTGAAAGAGCCGTTTGTGGGCTCGCACACTGTGAGGCTCACGCCGTTTACCGTTACCGAACCTTTGTCCACCGTGAGGTAACCTTTAGCTGCCATCTCGTCGCTGTAGTTGTAGCGGAAAGTGTAATACCAGCTGCCGTCGGCATCCTTTACATCGACACACTCCGCGGTGTCATCCACGTGTCCCTGTACAATGTGTCCGTCGAGACGTCCGTTCATCATCATACTGCGCTCAACGTTCACCTTGTCACCCACCTCAAGAAGGCCTATGTTCGAACGCTCAAGCGTTTCGTGCATAGCGGTAACGGTGTATTCGTTGCCGGTAATGTCTACAACGGTGAGGCACACTCCATTGTGCGACACGCTCTGGTCTATCTTCAACTCGTTTACGAACGAGCAGGTGAGGGTGAGGTGCAGGTTGCCCTGCTCGCGAACAAGCTTTGTTACTGTTGCGAATTCTTCAACTATTCCTGAAAACATAATATCTCTTTTTTTATTTTATTTCTTTTGGTTTGCGAATATAGCCTATATCTTCCGTTTTGCAAAACTTGCAACGTAAACTATTTGTTGCATTTAGGTAATTGTAGCAGAATTGAAACCACCACCATTGCTCCAATGAAGGCCGGGTAATAGAGGTTTGGGATTATTGCCACGGGGGTTATGTGCGCAAGGCCGGCCGCTATAAGAATCTGTGCGCCATAAGGGATAATGCCCTGCACAAAGCACGATGTTGTGTCCATGAGGCTGGCAACCCTGCGCGGTGCAATACCGAATTCCTTTGATATCTTGCTGGCAATTTCCCCGGTCGATAGTATGGCAATTGTGTTGTTTGCCGTGCAGAGGTTGGACAGCGCTGTGAGCAGCGTGATAGAAAATTCGGCCGAGCGCTTCGAACGTATGCGGTAGGTCACAAGGCGGATGATATAACCCATACCACCACCCTTGTTGAGCATCTCTAAAAGGCCACCCGCAAGCAGTGTAACTATTATAAGGTCGCCCATTGAGCTTATTCCACCACCAGCAGCGGTGAAAGCACTCACAATGTCGAACGACTGTGTGCACACACCTATAATTCCTGTTGTAATAATTCCGATAGTGAGCACCACCAGCACGTTTACTCCGGCAAGAGCGGTTACAATTACAAGCAGGTAAGGCAACATTTTTATAATATCGCCGGGAACGAGGGCATTATTCCCGGTGACTCCCGTTTCAATGCCCATAAAAAGGTATATTGCAATTGTGGCGAGGGCTGCAGGCAGCACAAGCAGAAAGTTTGTGCGGAATTTGTCGCGCATAGAGCAGCCCTGTGTCTGTGTAGCAGCGATTGTCGTGTCCGAAATAAATGAAAGGTTGTCGCCGAAAAATGCACCTCCCACAACCACTGCAACAAGCCACGCAGTGTCATACCCTATCTGCGCGGAGAGTGTTGTGGCTATAGGCGTGAGCGCAACGATTGTGCCCACCGATGTTCCCACCGCAACCGATATGAAACAGGCTGCAAGGAAAATGCCCACAGGCAAAAAGTTCTCCGGCACAAAATGCAGGGTGAAGGCAACTGTTGCATCAACCGCACCCATAGCCTTTGCAAGAGCTGCAAAAGCACCTGCAAGGATGAAAATCCACGTCATAAGCAGCAGACGTGGGTTTGCAGCTCCTTGCGAGAAAGTCTCGATGCGCAGGTCGAGGCTCGCCCCGCGGGTAATCAATATGGCATACACCGAAGCTACAAGAAAAGCCACGCTTATGGGGATTTTGTAAAAATCTCCCGCAATAACCGAGCCCGCAAGGTATATTGTGAGCATTACTATAATGGGCGAAATTGCCAGCAATGCTTTTCCAAGTGTCTTAGCTCTCATTGTAAAATGTTTTTAGCAGATAAACAACAGCTCGCGATACTTGGGCAGGGTCCACAATTCGTTGTCCACCACAAGCTCGAGCTTGTCTATGTGGCTGCGAATCTCTTCGAGCATAGGCGCTACGGTGTCGTGGTAAGCAATAGCCTTGTCGCGCTCTGTGGGGATGCGGTTGGCAACTTTGCGGCGCTCCACCATCTGGTTCACAAGACGGCGTATTTCTGCTGTGCTTGTTGCTATCTCTCTTATAAGTGAAATGTTTTCGGCCGACAGGAGGTCGCCCTCTTCCTTGCCCATCACCTGCTCCATTTTAATCACATTGTCGAGCAGTGAACTCTGGTATTTTGTGACTGTGGGTATTATGTGGTTGAGAGCAAGGTCACCAAGAACGCGGGCCTCAATTTGAATCTTCTTAGTGTACATCTCCCACTTTATCTCGTTGCGGGCGCGAAGTTCAGTTTCGGTCATAACCTCCATTTTGCGGAACATTTCAACGCTTTCCTTGTCGAGGTAACGGTCGAATACAATGGGTGCGCTTGCCTCGCAGTCGAGGCCACGGCTCGATGCCTCGCGGCGCCACTCTTCGGAATATCCGTTGCCGTCGAAACGAATGGGCTTGCTGTACTTTATGTATTTGCGTATGATTTTTACAATTGCCTCTTCCTTGCCTGCGCCACGCTCTATGAGTGTGTCAACCTCTTTTTTGAAAATTGTGAGCTGTTCGGCCATTGCTGTGTTGAGCGCAATCATTGCCGATGCACAGTTGGCCTCGGCACCCACCGCGCGGAACTCGAAACGGTTACCGGTGAAGGCAAAAGGTGATGTGCGGTTGCGGTCGGTGTTGTCTATCATAAGCTCGGGGAGCGCGGGAATATTTAGGCGCAACTCCTTTTTGCTCAATATTTTCACAACATCGTCGGTTGTTTCCATATGGTCGAGAATAGAAGAGAGGTGCGAACCCAAGAAACTCGAAATAATGGCGGGAGGCGCCTCGGCTGCACCCAAACGATGCGAGTTGGCAGCCGACATTATGCTGGCTTTCAAAAGACCGTTGTGGCGATAGATTGCAGCAAGGGTGTTCACCACGAATGTAATGAAACGCAGGTTGTCCTTGTCGGTTTTTCCCGGTGCCATAAGCTGTGTGCCAGTGTCGGTACCAAGCGACCAGTTGTTGTGTTTGCCCGAACCGTTTATCCCCTTGAAGGGCTTTTCGTGCAACAGTACGCGGAAGCCGTGGCGGCGGGCAACATCCTTCATAAGTGCCATTATGAGCATATTGTGGTCAACGGCAAGGTTGCACTCTTCATATATGGGTGCAAGCTCAAACTGGTTGGGCGCAGCCTCGTTGTGGCAGGTCTTTGCCGGTATTCCCAGCTTTATAGCCTCAATTTCCAGCTCTTTCATAAATGCAGCCACACGCGCGGGGATTGAACCGAAATAGTGGTCCTCGAGCTGTTGGTTTTTTGCGCTGTCGTGTCCCATAAGGGTGCGGCCGGTGAGCAAGAGGTCGGGGCGGGCAAGCAACATACCCTCGTCGACGAGAAAATACTCCTGTTCCCAACCGAGGTATGTGGTAACCTTTTTTACATTCTTGTCGAAATAACGGCACACCTCGGTTGCAGCTTTGTCCACTGCGCGCAGAGATTTAAGCAAGGGAGCTTTGTAGTCGAGCGCCTCGCCCGTATACGATATAAATACAGTGGGGATGCACAATGTGTTGCCAATGAGGAACGCAGGCGAGGTGGGGTCCCAGGCGCTGTAACCGCGTGCCTCGAATGTACTGCGTATACCACCGTTGGGGAACGACGAAGCATCGGGTTCCTGCTGCACAAGCAGCTTGCCCGAAAACTCTTCGAGCACACCACCCTTGCTGTCGTGCTCAATGAAGGCGTCGTGCTTTTCGGCAGTTGTCTCGGTGAGCGGGTGGAACCAGTGGGTATAATGTGTCGCACCGTTCTCTATTGCCCAGCGCTTCATTCCCTCGGCAACAATGTCGGCAAGCGAGCTGTCGAACGTAGAGCCGTTGTCAATAACGTTGGTAAGGCTTGTGTACACCTCTTTGGGGAGATATTTGTACATCTTTTCGCGGTTGAATACGTTTATACCGTAGTAATTTGATGGACGTTCCTCTTTGTTGGGCACCTCCACGGCTTTCTTGCCAAAAGCGGCTGTTATAACTTCGAATCTGAGCTTTGACATATTGTAGTGTTTTTTGTTTACTGTAGAATAATGTGCAAATGCTTGCTTTTTGTAAAAAATAAAAATTTTTGCAAAAATATCCTTACGTCGTCTATTTTCAAAAGAAATGCAAGGAAAAGCACGTCGTAATTTTAATTTTGGAAGCGATTTTAAGCACTTTTCTAAAAATTTTTATCTCATTTTTGATTTTTACTCGAAAAACCACCCGCTTTTGCAGAAATCGGATTTTTTGAAAGCTGTTACAAAATGTAAGTAAATTCAAGTTCTTTCTTTACAAAATGTTTTTATTTGTGGCAAATTTTTGAATTTCGGTGAAAGAATGTTCTGCTCAATCATTACCGCATAATGCGATATCTGCCGCATAGCGCATTTTTTTCGTAATATTTTTTGCAAAAAGTTTTTCAAAGACAATTAATTTTAGATAACTTTGTAATTGCAATGCCGCGTAAGGGGCTTTGTGCTTGAAAAAACTTACTTAACACACAAATATTATGCTGACGCAAATTATCAATGCGAAAATCCTTACTCCCCAAGGATGGTTGAAGGATGGTTCTGTAATTATCAGAGACAACAAGATTTTGGAGGTTACCAACTGCGACCTTGCAGTAATTGGTGCCGAAGTGGTTGATGCCAAGGGAATGTATGTTGTTCCCGGTGGTGTGGAAATTCACATTCACGGTGGTGGCGGTGCCGACTTTATGGAGGGTACCGAAGAGGCTTTCAGAACAGCGGTGAACGCTCATATGAAGCACGGTACAACAAGTATCTTCCCCACCCTTTCATCTTCAACCGTTCCTATGATTGAGGCTGCTGCCGAAACTTGTACAAAGTTGATGGCCGAGCCTGACAGCCCCGTGCTCGGTTTGCACTTGGAAGGTCACTATCTCAATATGGCAATGGCCGGTGGTCAGTTGCCCGAGAATATCAAAGACCCCGATCCTAAAGAGTACATCCCCTTGGTTGAAAAATGGAACTGCATCAAGCGTTGGGACGCAGCTCCCGAGCTCCCCGGTGCAATGCAGTTCGGTAAATACATTACATCAAAAGGAATTCTTGCCTCGGTTGCACACACACAGGCCGAGTATGACGATATTCACGTTGCATACCAGAATGGTTATACCCACGCAACACACTTCTACAACGCAATGCCCGGTTTCCACAAACGCCGCGAGTATAAATACGAGGGTACGGTAGAGAGTATCTACTTGCACGAGGATATGACCGTGGAGGTTGTTGCCGACGGCATCCACGTTCCTCCCACAATCCTGCGTCTTGTTCATCGCATAAAGGGTGTTGAGCGTGCTTGTGTAATCACCGACGCTCTTGCCTGTGCAGCCAGCGACAGCAACACAGCATTCGACCCCCGCGTAATCATCGAGGACGGTGTTTGTAAACTTGCCGACCGCACAGCTCTTGCAGGTAGCGTTGCAACAATGGACCGTCTCATCCGCACATTGGTCCAGAAGGCTGAAATTCCTTTGGAAGATGCTATCCGTATGGCTTCGGAGACACCCTCTAAGATTATGGGCGTTTACGACCGCAAGGGTTCTTTGCAAAAGGACAAGGATGCCGACATTATGATTCTCGACGAGGCTTTGAACATCCGCGCCGTTTGGGCAATGGGTAAACTTGTTGAGGGCACATACACTCTGTAATCAACCTGTTATTGAAATACCTGAGAGGCTGCGTTTGAACGCGGCCTCTTTTTTTTTACTTGTTGGCGAACAGTATACTCCTCCCGTTTGTTTTACTATTAAAATAAATATTTAATAAATATTATGCTTGCGTAAAGCGGCAATGCAAAAGGAAATAATTATCTTCGCAAAATATTCAAAATCCTACGAACTATATGAGCAATAATAAAAATACAATCGGGAAGAACCCCTTCTTTGAGCCCTACGGAACACCGTTCGATGCAATTCCTTATGACCGTATTGCACTCGAACATTTTATCCCCGCCGTAAAGGAGGGTATAAAAAGAGAAAAAGAGAATATTGCAGCAATCTGTGCCGACAGCTCTGTGCCCACATTCGAAAACACCATTTTGGTCTATGAGCGTGGCGGAACAATGCTGGGAGAGGTTCTGTGCGCGTTCAACGCTTTGATATATTCGCACAGCTACGACGAAATTGTGGCGGTGGAGGAAGAAATTCAGCAACTATACACCGAGCACCGCAACGATATAAGCCTGAACGAGGAGCTTTTTGCCCGCATAAAGGCCGTGCGCGAAACCTTGCCAGCCTCTCACTCAACCGAGGACAAACGTTTGGTGGAAGAGATATATACAAGCTTTGTACGTTCGGGTGCCAACCTCCCTGCAGAAGGTCGCGACGAGTATCGCGCCCTGAGCAAGAAACTTACAACCCTCTCGCTCAAATTCCAGGAGAATATAATAAAAGACACCGATGCGTATACCCTGCACGTAACCGATGCAGCCAGCCTTGAAGGCCTCCCTGCCGACCTCATCGAGTCGGCTGAAAAAGCTGCAAAAGAGAGCGACAAGAGCGGGTGGATTTTTACCTTGCACCGCCCGAGCTATCTACCTTTCATCACATTCTGCCGCGACCGCGAATTGCGCCGACAAATGTTTATGGCCTATAATACAATAGGTTCAAAGGGCAACGCGCACGACAACCGCGAAATTGTAAAGGAGATAGTAAACACCCGCCTGCAGCTAGCCCGTCTGCTCGGTTACAACACATACAGCGACTATGTGCTTGCCGACCGTATGGCGCAGACAACCGATGCCGTGTTTTCAATGCTCGGCAAGCTCACATGGAGTTACCTGCCCGCCGGACGCGCCGATGTGGATGCGGTTAAAGCCTTTGCGGCAGAGCTCGAGGGGGAGAATTTTGAATTTCAGCCCTGGGATTTTGCTTTCTACTCCGAAAAACTCAAAGAGAAAAAATATAGCTTGAGCGACGAGACTGTGCGCCCCTATTTTAATCTGGACCATGTGATTTACGGCGCATTCTATCTTGCTACCCGTCTCTACGGCATCACATTCAAGCAGAACCACAATATCCCCACCTTCAACCCCGATGTTAAAGTGTGGGAGGTGTACGATTACGACGGCACATACCTTGCACTGCTCTACTGCGATTTCTATGCACGCAAGGGCAAGCACGCCGGCGCCTGGATGGACTCTCTCAAAATGCAGTACCGCGACAGCGACGGCACCGACCATCGCCCGCACGTGACACTCTCGACCAACTACCGCAAGCCCTTGCCGGGCAAGCCCACCTTGCTCAATTTCGACGAGATGAATACTCTGTTGCATGAGTTCGGTCACTGCCTGCACGGTATACTCTCAAATGTTACATACGCCAGCCTTTGCAGCCCTAATGTATTATGGGATTTTGTAGAAATGCCATCGCAGATAATGGAGAATTTTGCCGTGGAAGAGGAGTTCCTCAAAGCCTTTGCTTTCCACCACGAAACAGGTGAAACCATACCGCAGGATATTCTCGAAAAGATTATCGCTGCACGCAATTTCAATGCAGCCTACCAATGTATAAGACAAGTAAGGTTGGGACTCACCGACCAGGCTTGGCACAATATTTCACAACCTTTCGAGGGAGATGTGCTTGCTTACGAGCACGCATCCACCGCCGCGCTTGCATTGTTGCCCACAATTGAGGAGACGGGCATTACTCCGCAGTTCAGTCACATAATGTCGGGCGGATATTCTGCCGGATATTACAGTTACAAATGGGCCGAAATGCTCGATGCCGATGCCTTCTCGCGCTTCAAGGAAGAGGGAGTGTTGAATATGAAAGTTGCACAATCGTTCCGCGACAATATCCTTTCAAAAGGTGACACCGAGCATCCTATGGAACTTTATATGCGTTTCAGGGGACACCGTCCGCAGCTTGAACCCCTGCTTGAACGCGACGGAATAAAAACTATTTGTCCGCATTTTTAATTATGGAAAGAACTGCGCTTAAAAACATTGTGCGCCTTTTTACTCTCGCCACATTCACTCTGTTGTTTGCGGCGTGCAGCAAGGAGGACGACCTCGATGAAATTTTCGTGGGCAATAACTGGAAATTGTCGTTCGTGCAGAACGGCACAACACGCGAGGTGCCCGAAAAGGGAGAATACAAATTCACCTTTTACGACACCACCTTCCGCATCGTCACCCCCGGCGGAGCAATCATCGGCGGCAATTGGGAGGCAGGGGCAAGCTCGCGCGAGTTCCGTTGCAGCAACATTATGGTTACCGACAACATTGCAACCGATGCAATCGCCTCGCTTGTCTACGATATTCTGCAGAATGCAAAATCGTACGAGGGCGACTCGCATTATTTGAAAATAAACAAATTACGCAATAAAGAGTACATTCAATTATATAATCGATAAAAAGCTATGGAAAACGACAAAAAACAGAGGGATTTGGATATGAGATATATGCGTATGGCAAGAATATGGGCCGAGAACTCATATTGCCAGCGCCGTAAAGTGGGTGCATTGATAGTAAAGGACAAAATGATTATTTCGGACGGCTACAACGGAACACCCGCAGGTTTTGAAAACATTTGCGAGGACGAGGATGGCCTCACAAAGCCCTATGTCCTGCACGCCGAAGCCAACGCAATCACAAAAATAGCACGCTCGGGCAACAATAGCGAGGGTGCTACACTCTACGTTACAACCTCTCCCTGCATCGAGTGTTCAAAACTCATCATTCAGGCAGGAATAAAACGTGTCGTGTTCTCGAACCTCTACCGTGTAACCGACGGCATCGACCTCTTGAAAAGAGCCGGGGTTGAAACCGTTCACATTGAATTTGACGAAGAGTAATTCATTATGAAGAAATTTCTTCCCACACTGCTCGTTCTTTTCACTCTCATAGGTATGTTGGCGGGAATATGCATCGCTTCGGGCGGGCAAAAGACAGTCATAATATCGCAAGGCGGGGCCAGCAAAATAGACGAGCTTATGCAGCTTATGCGCTATAATTATGTCGACTCGCTCAATGTCGACGAAATTATAGAGGAGACGATGCCCAAAATTCTCAACGGTCTCGACCCGCACAGCCGTTACATCCCTGCCGACGAGATGGAGGCCACAAATGCCGACCTTGCGAGCAGTTTCAGCGGCATTGGAATAAGGTTTGTCATTCAAGATGACACGGTGAATATTACCGATGTTATCAGGGGTGGGCCATCGGAGCAAATTGGTCTTATGGCAGGCGACTGCATTGTAAAGGTGAACGACACGCTCTTTGTGGGCGAAGTGTGCACCAACGACAATGCTATGAAAAAGCTCAAGGGCCCCAAAGGCACCACTGTAAAGGTGAGTGTCAAGCGTTACGGCGAAAAGGACCTTCTGCACTTCAATATTGTACGCGGCGACATCCCTATGGAGAGTATCGAAGCGGCCTATCTCATCGATGGCAAATGGGGATACATTCAAGTAGAGCGCTTTGCCGAAAAGACCTTTGCCGAATTCATTATCTCACTTGCAAAATTCCTGCAGACAGGCTGCCGTGGACTTATAATAGATGTACGCGGGAACGGTGGCGGCTACATGGGCGTTGCCATCCAAATGGCCAATGAATTCCTGCACAAAGGCGACATTATCGTGTACACCGAGGGAGTAAACTCACCGCGTAGCATTGAACGCGCCAACGGTCGCGGCAATTTCCCCAACATACCTCTTGTCATCCTCACCGACGAGACATCAGCGTCGGCAAGCGAAATTCTTGCGGGTGCAATACAGGACAACGACCGCGGAACAATCATCGGCCGCCGCACTTTCGGCAAAGGCCTTGTGCAGCAGCCCCACGAATTCAGCGACGGTTCGGCTGTGCGCCTCACAATTGCGCGCTACTATACTCCGTCGGGGCGTTGCATACAGAAACCCTATACCAAAGGCGAGAACGACGAGTATGCCAAAGATATAATTTACCGCTACGAGCGTGGCGAGTTCTTCTCGCGCGACAGCATCCACGAGAACGACACTCTTGTGTACCAGACAAGTATGGGACGCACCGTTCACGGTGGAGGCGGCATTATGCCCGACATTTTCGTGTCGAGCGACACCACCCGTTTCACCCCCTACTACTCGGCGGTTACCACAAAGCGACTGCCGGCAATGTTCACAATGAAATATTGCAAGGAACATCGTCACGAACTTGAAAAATTCAAGATCCACAAGGCTATGACCGACTACATTGCAAAATTGTCGCTTATAGACAAATTCATTGCATACGCAACCGACAAGGGAGTGCCTGCGCCAAAAGAGAAGATTGCCGCTACGCGCGAAATACTGCAACAGTCGCTAAATTCACACATTATATATAATATTCTGGGCATGCAGGAGTATGTAAAATACATTAACCTCAGCGACCCCACTGTGCTGCGTGCCGTGGAGGTTCTTGAGGCCGGAAAAGCCTTTCCGCAGGTACCCGAAAAGAAATAACCCGAACACAATATGAAAAAGATATTCACAATAGCAATTGCAGTGCTCTTTGCAGCCTGCTCAAACACTCCGGCCGAAAAGGCATCTTCCACTGCAGCCGCACCGCAGGTATACGAGAACGAATATTTGGTGAAGGTGGGCGACCTTGCCCCCGATTTCACCTTGCCGCTTACAAACGGAGAAATTTTCACGCTGTCGCAACAAAAAGGAAAAGTTGTGATGCTGCAGTTCACCGCCAGCTGGTGCGGAGTGTGCCGTCGCGAAATGCCGCACATTGAAAAGGAGATATGGCAACGCCACGGCAGCAACCCCGGCTTTGTGCTTGTGGGCGTAGACCGCGAAGAGAAAAAAGAGGTTGTGGACACTTACACTGCCACAGTGGGTACCACCTACCCTATGGCACTCGACACCGTTGCCGATGTTTTTGCAAGTTACGCCCTGCGTAATTCGGGCATTACGCGCAACGTGCTTATAGGCCGCGACGGACGCATCGTGCGCCTCACCCGCCTCTTCAACCAACAGGAATTCAGCGGCCTTGTGGCGGCAATCGACAGCTTGCTTGCCGAATAACACCGGATATACTGCCTAAAAGCTCTTCAAAAGCCAAAATAGTGGCGTAATTATTAAGCAGTTTCAAAAAAAAGTATTACCTTTGCGCCGCCGATACGAGATGTCGGATAACTCAAATCTTTAACTAATAAAAAACATTTAAGAAATGGCAACTAAAATCAGATTGCAGAGAAGAGGTCGTAAACACTACGCATTCTACTCTATTGTGATTGCAGATTCGAGAGCTCCACGTGATGGAAAGTTCACCGAGAAGATCGGTACTTACAACCCCAACACAAACCCCGCTACTATCGACATCAACTTCGAGAGAGCTTTGTGGTGGGTTAACAACGGTGCTATCCCCACTGACACTGTTCGTAACATTCTCTCTTCGCAGGGTGTTTATATGATGAAACACTTGCAGGGCGGTGTTAAGAAAGGTGCTTTTGACGAGGCTACCGCACAGGCTAAATTCGAGGCTTGGAAAAATGCAAAGACTAACGCTTTGAACAGCATCAAGAGCGCTGAGGAGCAGGCTAAATGTGACGCTAAGAAGGCACGTTTGGAGGCTGAGAAAGAGGTAAACGCAGCTATTGCAAAGAAAGTAGCCGACAAGAAGGCTGCCGAGGCTCTTGCAAAGGCTGAAGCTGAGGCTGCTGCAGCTGCAGAGGGCGAGGCTACCGCTGAGACAGAGGCTCCCGCAGAGGCTTAATAGTTTCTACGAGCGAAAGTTCAAAAACAGAGCAGACAGCTACAAACTGTCTGCTTTTGTTTTTTGTGCACTGCACATTGCAATTGCACCCTACTCCACGTTCCCCCTTCCATTAAAAAGTGCTCCGCTTCATTTGTAAATAATACAAAATGGCGTAAATTTGTAGGTATGAAAAGATTTACAGGAATAATATTGACAGCAATAGCAATAACAGCTCTTTGCAGTTGCGGCGAGGATCGCTCGCAGGAGTATTACGAACTCACAAAAGAGAATCATTGGGTTATGGACCAAATGAAAGAGGTCTATTTGTGGCGCGAATCAATAAGTGACGCAAAACAACAGACCTACTTCAACACCGTGTCGCAATTCTTCAAGAAACTGCTTAACGGTGGCGACAAGGCATCGTGGGTAGCCGATTCGGCAAACGTTGCAACATATGGTATGACATACTCGCTCATGCGCGACCCCTTGCGCATTGTACCCTCGCAGACCTACGCACTTGTGGAGTTTGTAGAGCCTCAATCCGTGGCTGCCGCTGCGGGTATCAAAAGAGGAATGTGGCTCACCGCAGTAAACGGCGAAGCGTTACAGATGAACAACAATGTACTTGCAGCCGGCAGCGCCGTGGAACTCTCGACAAGCAAAATGGTATACAATGCCGAGACCGAGAAATACTGCTGGGAAGAGAGCGCGGCCATTCTGTTGCCCGCAGCCACAAGCATAGCAAAAGCAGCTGTGGCAGTTGAAAAGACAATTGATTGTGGCAGCACAAAGGCCGGTTACATACTTTTCAATAATTTCGACGACGAGAATGCGGCCGATGCGGTGTGCAGCGCAATAAGTAATTTTGAATCACAGGGAACAGAGCACATAGTGCTCGACCTCCGTTACGCCGACGGTTCTTCAATTGAGAATGCAGCAGCCGTAGCAGCAGCATTTGTGTCGGCCGACAAGGCCGGGACACCTTTTGCCACACTCTACAAAGATCCCTTGTATAGTGAAAAGGTTGATGTAGTCTTCCCGCAAGCAGCAGCAACTACCGAAAAGAATCTTTATATAATTACCACCGGCCGCACAAAGGGTATTGCGAGCTGTTTTGTAAATGCCGTTGCTGCATCGCGCGCAAATGTTACAATAGTTGGTACGGTGGCCGCAGGGAGCGAGCTTCTTACCGAGAGCTTTGCTTCACCTTATAAATTCATCATAAACCCTGCAACAGCCTTCATATACACGCCGCTAGGCGAGCCTGCAAACGCCATTACACCGCACTATGAACTACAGGAGTACGATGGCTACACAGCTATTTACGAACTTGGAAACGAGCAGGAATATATGTTGCAGAACATTTGCCACCTCATAAACAACGGGCAATTACCGCAATAAATCACATTGCACAATTATTACAAGGAGCAAACATTTCATAAAGTGTCTGCTCCTTGTTTTTTTATTCTACTTTTTCATTTTCTTAACGCTGCCGGCCGGAACCTCACCTGCTCCCGGTGTGTTATTTTGCAAAATAACCATAAATTTGAGCGAAATGAAAAAAGTAATTATCCTGGCAGCGGCAATGTGCCCGTTATTCTATGCATCGTGTAACTCTTGCGGCTCACAGCCTGACGGCGTAGCATTTGAGAGCGACAGCCTGTTTATGATCAACGACTCCACTATGGGCGACCTGCAGACGTTTGTGTTCGAAGGGACAACCCCGATGAAAAACGGCAACCTAGGCGACGTAATTGTCACAATGAGCACCATAAGCCTTAACGACGATGGCACTTACACCATAACCACCGACTATGTCGACGAAGCTCTTGCCACCGAGAAGGACAATGGCGAAATGCTTGTGCTCATAGGTATGCCCAACGACAGCACCGCAATTGTGTACGAGTTTGTATCGGCCAACGGCAACCCCAAAATGAATTTTATGCTCGACAGCGACACCTCACTTGTGAAACTGAATGACAAGATGCAGCCTGTGTCGAAAAATAGCGCACATAAACTTCTCCGCAAGAAACAATAATCAAAAAAATAAGCGTATGAAAAGAGAACTGTTATTCCCATTGCTTCTGCTGGGCACGCTCATTATGTCGTGTCAGAAAGACCCCGATACCGACAAATTGGACAACAATTATCTTGTGCTCACAAATTACGATACCGGTACCGATTTCAGCTCCATCAACAGCTATTTTGTAATAGACAGCATTCTAATTATAGACGACCACACGAAGCCAACATACTGGAAGAACGAAAATTCGCAGAAGATTGTAAATGCCTACAGCGACAATCTAAACTCGCGAGGCTACACAATGGCTGCCACAAGCGACGAGGCCGACGTTGTCCTGCAACTGAGCTACATAAACACCACATACTATTTCAATAGTATGCCCGGCCCTTGGTGGAACAACTATCCCGGTTACTGGAACTGGGGCGGCGGTGGCTGGTACTACCCCTTCAATTTCTATTACAGCTACTCCACCGGCTCCATAATAGCCGAGCTTGTGAACAGGAATGCGCAAAAGGATAACAAGCTAACCGTTATATGGAATTCTTACATTTGTGGTCTTCTAAACGGTAGCAATCTGAGCTATTCGCGCACAATGGCGGCCATAAACCAGGCTTTTGAGCAGTCGCCCTATCTCAAGAAATAGACAAACATTTAATTCCCGTGTATTATGAAACGTGTCAACAAAATATTCCTTTTGAGCCTTGTGGCAGCCCTGTTCGGCATTAACAGCAGAACAAATGCACAAATATCGCTCGACAGTTATTACAATATCGACTGGCAATTCAACATACCACTGAACAACAGCTTCTCGAACGTAGCAAGCGGCTGGGGTATGAACTTTGAGGGTGGCTATTATGTGGAGCCCGAAATAGCGGTGGGCGGTTTCTTGAGTTTCCACACCAACAACGAATATCTGTCGCGCCGCACAATAAAGCTCGGCGGTAACCAGTCGATAAACACCGACCAGCAGCACCAGATGTTTACAATGCCCTTTGGCTTGCTTGTGCGTTACCGTTTTGTAGAGGCCGACTTCCAGCCTTATATTGCTGCAAAGGCCGGTGCCTGTTACTCGGAATTCAATAACTATTATTACATATTCCTGAGCAAACAGAAGCGTTGGGGCTTCTATATGTCGCCCGAGGTGGGTTTCAACTTCTACCCGTGGGCCAACGGTATAGGCGTACACTTTGCAATGTATTACAGCTACTCCACCAACAAATGCTCCATTATGAGCTACGGACAGGACGGGTTGAACAATTTCGGCCTGCGCTTCGGCCTGGCATTCTAAAAGTAAGAGAGGATGACCCGAGCGGGTCATCCTCTCTTACTTTATTTTTCAGGAACCATACTCACCTCTATCAAATTCCCCTGTTCAAGAATTGCAGTAAGGAATTTCTTGATATCCTCTTTTGTGATGCTGTTCACCGTATCGCGGTAGGCTGTGTAGTTGTCGACATTGTGGAAGTAATACTGGAAAAGCCAGTTGTTCCAAGCTTCGTTCTTCTTCTCCTGCTCATCCATCTTTTTGAGCATATAGCTGCGCACTTTTTCTATATACTCATCTTGCGGGCCTTCGTCGGCAACTTTCTGGAGCTGGTCGAGAATTATCTTTGTGAGCTCTTCGCGACGCTCGGGTTCCATATTGAATTGTATGGAAAGGTCGAATTCTCCCTTGGGCAAACGGGTTACGTTGCCATAAACGCCCACGCCGTAAGTACCACCCTCTTTCTCGCGTACCTCGCTTGTGTACACAAGGCTCAGTATTTGTGAGAGATAGCTCATTAGAACGCTGTTGCGCAATGTAGGCTCAATCTCACCCGATATAAAGATAACTTCGGTGCCGGTGGGAGTCTCCATCTTTCTTGCAAAGTTGTTGCGGTATATACCCTTGCGCACGCCCAGCCCGTGGTCGTAAAGAGTCTCTTTGCGGCCATTCAATGGCAGGCCACCGATATATTTCTCCACAAGAGGCTTTATGGTTGCAGCATCCACATTTCCAACAATGGTAAAGAGGAAGTCGCTTGCATCACTTGTGCGGTCCTTGTAAATTTCAATAACGCGGTCGTAGTCTATGCAATCAACATCGGCCTCGGTCATAGGCACCATACGCGGGTGGCGGTTGTAGAGCGCAACGTTTATTGTGTCGTTGAGTGCGTTTGCGGGTAACAGGCTACGGTCGCGCAACGATGTCTTGAGGCGGCTCTTGTAGCTCTCTACCGCAGCGCTATCCTGGCGTGGGGCTGTAAATTTAAGGTAAAGCAGGCGGAACATATCCTCAATATCATCGGGGGCACAAGTTGCCGATACCTGGTCGAGGTATGTTGAAATATCAACGCTCGCCTTTGCAGTGCTGCCGGCAAGTTTCTTGTTCAACTGCATTGCATCGAATGAACCTGCGCCGCCAATGCTCGACAAGGCTTTCAGCACGTTAAGGTTCACACGGTCGCTGTCGGGGTAGCGGCCTGTTCCTCCGTAGCTGTAACCTTTCAGAATCACTTGATTGGCTGCATAGTCGGTGGGCTTTACAACCACTTTGATGCCACCGGGGAGTGTCCATACGGTGGTGCCCCACTCGCCTTCCTCTTCGGCAATGATGGCGTTACCCTCGGGCTCGTTCTCGAGCAGAGGAGAGTCGTTCATTGTGTCGACATAAGGTGTAAGGGGGAGTTTTTCAACAGCATCGAGCATAGCCACGAGTCGCTCCCTTGTGGGGTAAGCAACCGAGTCCTTTTTCGGGGCAAGTGAAATAGCCACTCTATTCTCTTTTCTTATGAGCGAGGGAAGCACAGCGTTTATATCCTCAATTGTCGTCTTCTCTACAATCTCTTTCATTATCTTGTACTCATCTTCTGCCGACAGCATTGGAGAGTTATCGAGGAAGTGGCGTATATAATCGTCGGCATATTTATTGTTTGTAATCTTCTCACGTTCGGCATACCAGCTTTCGAGCGCAGCAAGTGAAGATGCTTTGTGGCGCGCAAGCTCACCCTCTGTGAAACCGTAGCGTCGCGCACGCTCCACCTCGCAGTAAGCAAAGGCAAGCGCTTCGTCAATATTCTCGGTTGCCGACATTACCGACACCGAAAAAGCGTTTTTGGTGCTCGAGAGAATGAAATTGCCATACGAAATGCCAGCACCAAGGAAAGGAGGGTTCTCCTTTTGGGTAATTTCGGCTATGCGGGCATTGAACAAGGACATTGTTGTCTGCTGAAGATATTCAGTGCGCATATTTTCGCGTGTGTTCATCTTTTCGCGGGGTGTAGCCTCGTGCTTATAGTATAACTGTAATGCGTAGGCCTGCTGCTCTTCGTCGCTACCCTCGGCAAAAATAAGTTCCTCGTTATCCGACACAGGGTAATATATGCGCTCGGCGGGTTTCTTTGCCTTTTTAATTGTCTTGAAAATCTTTTTGACCTTCTTTTCCACTGCATCGACATCAATATCACCCACAATTATAATACCTTGCAGGTCGGGGCGATACCATTTTTCGTAATAGTCGCGCAAAGCCTGGTGGGGGAAATTGTCGACAATCTCCATTGTACCGATGGGCATACGGTATGCATATTTCTCGCCCTGATAAGCAATGGGGAGAACAACATCAAGCATACGGGTCATTGCGCTCGAGCGGCCGCGCCACTCTTCGTGAATAACTCCACGCTCCTTGTCAATCTCTTCGCCATCGAGTGTGAGTCCGTCGGCCCAGTCACGCAATATCCACAAGCAGGAATCAATTGCTCCTGCAGTGTTCACAGGCACGTCGTTGATGTTGTATACGGTCTCCTCTATCGATGTGTAGGCATTGAGGTTTACGCCGAATTTCACACCAATTGTTTCGAGGTAGTTGATAAGGCCCTTACCGGGGAAGTGCTCTGTACCGTTGAAACACATATGCTCGAGAAAGTGTGCAAGACCACGTTGGTTGTCCTCCTCCTGAATGGAGCCAACCTTTTGGGCAATATAGAAATTCACCTTGTTCTCGGGCTCACGATTATGGCGGATATAATATGTGAGGCCGTTGCTCAGTTTTCCTATGCGCACCGCCTTATCGAGCGGCAGGCTTTCGGCCTTTTTTCGTGCTACTGCGGGCAATGCAATTGCAAGTACCAGCAACAGCAAAAGAAATTGTTTAATTTTCATATTGTTTTTAAGTTTTGTTTCTAATTTGCGAAGATACTACATAAAATTCACTTACCTGCGACACTGCAGCCATAATTATATAATTTTTAGCACATTTTATGCAGCGTGCAGTTTGTTGTTTCTCTTTTATGAATTACTTTCGCAAGCACATTATTTTGCATTATGGATAACGGACGCATACAAAAGGTTCTCAACTACCTTGACAGCAACAACTTTGAATATAGCTGGTACACCCACGAAGAGGCACCCACAATTGAGATTGCCCGCACGCAGTGGAGAGCCGACGGCTCGAAACATTGCAAGAATCTGTTTTTCAGGAACCACAAAGGAAACAGGCACTATCTGGTGGTGCTCGACTGCGAGTGCGACCTTGCGATAAAAGACCTTGAGCAACGCCTGCATCAAGGCAAGCTCACCTTTGCATCACCGCAAAGAATGGAGCGTTATCTGGGCCTGCAACCCGGCTCCGTCTCGCCTTTCGGCCTTATAAATGACACCGAAAATCACGTTCATCTCTTCATCGATGAAAACCTGAAGAAAGAAGCCTCGTTGAGCTTCCACCCCAACGACAACCACGCGACGGTGGTTATTTCGCAGGGAGAATTTATGCGCTATCTTGCCACGGTGGGCAACAGCTACGAATTTATAACGCTCTACTGAGCCGCGGCAGCAAGGAAGAATGAGATAAAAGGCAACGCAGCCATTGTTGCAAAGACAACAGCCGAGAGGAAAAAGACATCGGAAACCTCGTAACCGCTCTTTGTGTATTTGTCCGAAATCCAGTCGCGGCGCGTGCGTTTTTTCCTCAACCAGGCCATATAGATTCTATATGCCACTACGCCGCACAACACACCCAAAACAGCTTCCACGGTAACCTCGGTAACCGAGTGTGCTGTTTTGTAGAATTCAACGCAGGCTGTAATTATCCCCAGCAGAGTAAATGTTATGAAAAGTGCCTTGTGGCGCACCACCATTATAAGGAGCGTTGCAATTCCAAAAGCACACGCAGTGTTCACGCATGTTGCAGCCGATGCATATACAGTTGTTTCGTGAAAAAGCAGTTCCATAATAGGTCGGCACAGATATGTGCTCGCAACATATGTCGCACCACAAAGGGCAGCCAAGTCAAGCACAAGCACAAGAAAATTCTTTATGCCGCTGTTCTTCAGCAGAATATAGAGCAAAATGAGCGTTGCAGGCAACCACACTACGGGCCACGTAAACGCCTCGGCACAACCCTCTATGAATACAGAGTGTCCACTGTTCAACAATTGTGAATATTTGTCCATTGTGCTTGTGTTTTGCAGAGTTTCTTAAATTTTTTCCAACGCGTTTGCGGGTATCCAGCCCACGGTGCCGTCCTCGAGCTTAATCTCTTTCCAACTGTTCATTGTGTCGTCGGAAATCTGCACTTTTCGTCCCTCGTGTATCACAAAAAGGTCGGTTCCCGAATTATCGGGTGTGCTTTTTGCAGTTACGCTGGGCGCTATTATTATTGCCGCTGTGCGGTTGGTGAGCCTCTCACTCTGCTGCGCTGCCGCATAATTGGCAACAACGGTAACAAGGAGTGATATTATTGCAACAAAGAACGCGAGCTTGCGCACTCTCACGCACTTGCCGAAAAGATAGACGATGAGCGCAAGCAACAACACAATGAATGCCGCAATTGCAGTAACCGCCCACGCTGTGAGGCTGAATGCGTTTACAAGTGCATCTATCCACTCGGTGATAAACAAAGTGTAAGGCTCCTGCACCTTGTCCACGGTCTTGCTTTTTGCAAGCGCAAGGTTGAAACGGCTATCCTCGTCACCGGGCGAAATGAGCAAGGCTCTTTCGTAATTTATAATAGCTTTTGCAATGTTACCGCTTTTGTAGTATGCATTGCCCAAATTGTAATAGAGCGCGTGCGACTCCGTACCCCCAGCGCCTATTCCCTCATAAACCTCAATGGCGGCCGCATAATCGCCGGCAATGTAAAGGCTGTCGCCGGTGCTTTTCGCCTGTCCGCTTGCAAAAGCCGCACAAGGCAACAATAATAACAGGAAATATATTGCTTTTCTCATTTCATTATCTTTTTATACTATTTTCCATTGTACTTATCACGCTCATTGCCTGCTTGTATACATTCTCCATAGTTGCATTTGCATCACCGGGAGCGTAACGGGCAAATTCCGCCTCATTCAGCAGATTGTGCAATTCGTTTACAAGCGACTCCTCCACTCCTCTTTCGGCAAGGCGGGCTGCTATATTCTCTTTCGACAATTGCGACACAGGAATATTCAATTTGTCGCTCATATATCCCCAAAGAGTCTTCAATATCTCGTCGTAGAAACCGCCCGACTTGTTCTCATGCATAAGTTTCTTTGCAACCTTCAAGCGCTTCACCGCCACCTTGTTGGCCTTCTTTGTGCGCATTGCGGCAATATTGGCATTCTCCTTCATTTGCTTGCGGCACACAATGATATAGAGCACAAACAGAACAAACGGAACAGCGTACCACAGGTAATATTGCAGCGAGGCATAGAAATAGTTGCCACGCATGCCCCACACCGCGGCACCACGCTTAATATAGCGAATATCCTGCCCCAGCATCTTGAGTTCTTCCTTGCTCACATATGCAGCAACAGCTCCGCCCGTCTCCTTGCCCTTTTCAACCTGCAGAGTGTAACTCTCGGTCTCCACAGTCTTGTACTCACGCGCATTTATATCGAAATAGGTGAATTTTACGGCAGGTATTGTGTAACTGCCGCCGTAACGGGGAATTGCAAGATACTCTATGATTTTGTTGCCCGAAAAGCCATTGTTCTTGAGTGTGAATTTATTTTCAACCTTCGGGTCGTATATCTCAAAATCCTCGGGGAAGGCAACCTCGGGGGTTTTAATGAGTTTCATATTTCCTGTTCCCGATATTACCAGACGCAAAGTTACCGCCTCATTGGCTTTAAGCTCGGTGGTGCTTACCGAAGAAGATATCTTGAAGTTTCCAACCGCTCCCGAATAGCTGTCGGGCTTTCCCGCGGGCAATTTCTGAACATTTATTTTAAGTTTGGGAGTACGCAACTCTCTCTTCACCTCAACATAGTTGTTACCGCCGAAGAACGAGAAAATATCGTCGTAATTGCGCACTTGTTGTGTAACCACTCCCTCGAACGTTGTCGCCGGAATTTCAATTTCGCCACTCTGCTGGGGGAAAAGCACAAATTGCTGCCACAGCAACGTGCGGTAGTTGCGGCCCTTGTAGTGCTCAATCTGCCACTCCTTGTTACGAGGAAGCTCCACCTCTTGAATCTGGAACCCTTTCAAATCGGGAGCCTTGCCATTGAGCGAGGTTAGGTTCACTGCCGAATACACCTTGTAAGAAAGGAGCACGGCCTCCTGCTCATAAACCTTTGTCTTGTTTACGGTGGCAGTCATAAAAAGTTCGTCGGCCGATATCTCATTGCCGCTACCGGCTTGCTGCGCTTGGCGTTGTTGCCTTGCATTGGCTGCCCCATTTGCGCTCTTGTCCTCGGGCAACACCTTTACTTTCACCGGGTTCGATGTATACTCTTTACCGTCGACCTTTATTGTTGCACCGGGAATTGTAAACGCACCCTCTTTTTCGGCCAAAAGTGTATATGTGAACGTTACCGCCTGGGTAGATGTTACCTCGCCATTGATAATTTGTGTACTCGACTGTTCCGAACGATAAGGGCCTGCAAGTACATTGAAATTCTCAATTGCAGGCACCAGCGGCTCGCGCACATTGCGGCGGTTTATGGTGTATTTGAGCCTGAAACGCTGGTTCACGACAACAGCATTGGGCGCAGATGTCGTGAATGTTATTTCGTCGGCAAATACCGTTGCCAACGTGGCTGTAAAAAGTATTATTGTGAAAAGTACTTTTTTCATATATCTGTTCTATGTTTTTTGTGTTGATGTATGCTTCGGTTACCAATCTTTTTCGAGTTTGCGACCACGCACCTGCATCATCTTCTTCACCTTCTCCTGCACATCTTTTTCGTCCTGCATAGCCGACTCCAACAGCTGTTCGGCATTCTCTTTCGACATTTCATTCTCATTTTGCTGCTTTTGCTGTTGCTGCTGTTGGTCCTGTTCCTGCTGCTGTTGTTGTTGTTGCTGTTGTTGCTTGTTCTGCTCCTGCTGTTCCTCCTTTTTATCTTGCTGCTGTTCCTGTTGCTGGCCCTGATTTTGCTGTTGATCCTTCAACTGTCTCATTGCAACGGCAAGGTTGTAGCGTGTTTCGTGGTCGGTAGAATTCTCGCGCAACGACTGTTTGTAATACTCCACCGCCTTGCCGTAATCCTTTGCCGCCTGACAGAGAACACCCATATTGTGGTGTATCTGCGCAAGATTCTTCTTGTCGCTCTCGCGTTTTTCGGCCATCTGATACTGGTCCATAGCCTCCTGTGCCTTGTTCTGGAAAAGCAGGGCGTTGCCGAGGTTATAGAGCGCTTCGCTGCCGTTAGGGTTCAGCTCAACAGCTTTTCGGTACTCAATTTCTGCTTTGTCGTACACACTGTCGGCATACAATTTATTGCCGCTACGCATATATTCGCGGTAGCTTTTTTGTGCAGCCGCAGGCGAAGACACTATCACAAGCAGCAGAAGTATATATTTTATATTCAACATTTTAATCTATCGGTTAAAAAGTTTTATATTGCGTGTAAAACGGCTCTTGCCGGGGAGTATAACAGCCTCAATTGCAAGCAATAGCAAAGCAATGAGCGCAATAAATTCAAATTGCTCATTATATTCGGTATACACCTCGGTCGAGAGGTCGGTCTTTGCAAGTTTGTCAAGCTCGCTTTCGAGAAGGCGCTGCGCGTTGTTAGTATTATCCACTCTTATGTACGCACCCTTGCCGGCCTTTGCAATCTCCTGTGCCATAAGCTCATTGAGCTTTGTAACAACCACATTGCCATCCTTGTCGCGACGGTAATCCCTTGTACCTTCAATGGGGATGGGAGCACCTTCGAGCGAGCCCACACCAAGCAGATAGACGTTCATTCCCTTCTCTGTGGCAGCCTTTGCAGCCTCTTCGGCCGCACCCTCGTGGTTCTCACCATCGGTAATTACAATTATAGCCTTGCCAACCTCTTCGTTGGGAGTAAAACTCTTCATTGCAAGGTTAATGGCTGCCCCTATATCGGTTCCCTGGCGCGAAATGAGCGAAGGGTTTATTGTTTCGAGGAACATTTTTGCCGAAATGAAGTCATTTGTTATGGGCAACTGCACAAAAGCGTCGCCGGCAAACACAATGAGCCCCACCTTGTCATTCTCGAATTTATCTATCAGGCGCGATATTATTTTCTTCGCCTTTTCCAGTCGGTTGGGCGCAATATCCTCGGCCAACATTGAATTCGAAATATCCAGCGCAATTACAGTCTCTATTCCCTGGCGGGTTATTGTCTCCTTTTTCGAACCGAACTGCGGGCGGGCAAGCGCTATTGTAATGAGAGCAAAAGCAGCCAAAGATAGCCAGAATTTAACCGCAGTGCGATAGGCCGATACATCGGGCATAAGCTCTTTTATAAGGTTTACATCGCCATAAAGCCGCAGATTCTTTTTTCTGCGGTATCCGGCATATATGAATACTCCCAGGAGTATGGGAATAAGTATCAGAAGGTATAGATATTCGGGGTTGGCAAATTTCATGGCAAATACGTTTAAGGTATTTTTCTCAAAATGGTGTTACGCAACAAAATTTCAAGCAAAAGCGCGGCGAACGCCACAAATGCAAATATTTGAAATTCCTCTTCGCGCGTGCTAAATTCTTTGACATTCAATTTAGTGCGTTCGAGTTTGTCGATTTTCTCGTACACCTCTTTCAACTTTGAATTGCTGGTGGCACGGTAATAGTTTCCGTCGGTAATTGTAGCAATTTTATTGAGCGTTGTTTCGTCAATCTCCACAGGAACATTCACCACTCTGCCGCCATAGGGATAGGGGGCTGTGCCGTTTGTTCCCACGCCGATAGTGTATACTCGTATACCGAATTTCTGTGCAATTTCGGCAGCAGCTTCGGGAGATATTTCTCCGCGGTTGTTCGAACCGTCGGTGAGCAGAATAATAACCTTCGATTTTGCCTTACTCTCCTTCAAACGGCTCACAGCGTTTGCAACACCCATACCAATGGCTGTTCCGTCCTCAATGATACCCTGTGCGGCAATGTCGCACTTTACACCGTTGAGCATATTGAGCAACACACTGTGGTCAATTGTCAAAGGACACTGCGTGAAACTTTCACCGGCAAATATAGTGAGGCCTATATTGTCGTTGGGGCGGCCGTTAATGAATTCGGCAGCCACCTGCTTTGCAGCCTCGAGACGGTTGGGGGAAAGATCCATTGCAAGCATACTTGTGGAAACGTCCATTGCAAGCATAATATCAATACCCTCAACCTCGGTATTCTGCCAACGATTGGTACTCTGTGGCCGGGCAAGCACAATTATAACCATCGAAAGTGTTATGACGCGCAACACAAACGGCAGGTCGATTATATAGTTCTTATAGCTCTTTATCTCCTTTTTCAGGAAAGGAACGGCTGTCGACACCTTCATCGAGGGGTCGAGCCTGCGCCCTTTCAGTATATACCATATTATATATGCTGCAAGAGGAATAAAAAGAAGCAAGTATCCTATTTTTGCAAAAAACATAACTAACAAATTAACTTATCAAATAGTAAAGGTCGCAAATGAGCAGCGCAAGCGTGCCTGCAACCGCAGCCGACAATAATACAATTCCGGCAAGGAGCATTCTCTTTGAACGCTGCGAACGCCTGTTCACAATTCTCTTCTCGGTGGGTCCTGCAGGAATTTCACCCTCGGCGGGCTTTGTGCTGTTCACAAA
Source organism: Bacteroidaceae bacterium (assembly GCA_045636125.1). Classification (GTDB taxonomy): domain Bacteria; phylum Bacteroidota; class Bacteroidia; order Bacteroidales; family Bacteroidaceae; genus HGM04593. Next base: position 42,265 of record JAZTWX010000001.1, on the reverse strand, counting down.
CTCCATTGCATTCACAAGGTTGCGGTCGTTCTCGTTTGTAGGCGGGTTGAATCTCGCGAACTTCACAAGGTCGGCTGTCTGCAACAGTTCACGCAGTTCTGCAATGCTCTCCTTGTCCTTTATTGCCAGCAGAGCCGCCACAATCTCATCGGTTGTCATTTCGGTGGCATTGAACGAGAAACGCTCATGCATATACACACGCAACGCATCGGTTACAGCGGTGTAGAACTCTTTACTGCTATCGGCCGTGTAACGGGTCTTGTCGTTCTTTATACTCTCCAAAGCCCCAAGAGCAACAACGTGTGCAGGCATTTTGGGCTTAATCTTTACAATGCGTATAATGGGTTTGTTGCTTACATAACGCACAACCACCCACACAAGAGCCGCTGCAAGCAGAACAAGCAACAGCGAATAGCCTACACTGCTTTTGTAGTCGTCCCAGGTGAGGTCTACGCGTCGAATATCCTTCGGAGGAAATAACTGTTCAAGATTTGTAGTGTCGACAGGTACCATATAAACAGCCATAGCAAGCTCTTCGGAATAAAATGGCTCGCCGTCGACAATCACCTCAAAAGGCGGGATAACATAAAGCGCACTGTCGAAAGAGGTCACAATATACTCCTCGGTAATGAGGAAACGCTTGCCGTCGTTCAATCGCTGTGTGTCGTTGGGCAGTTTCTCCACAATCTCCACACCCTCAACAATCTCTTTGTCGAATATAGGCAAAAGCGCTCTTTTCTTTGCATCAACCCCCACTTTAAGTTTAATGCGCGCCTGTTCACCGATAAAACGCTGGCAGGAATCTATTTCGGCATTCACCGACACGCTCTGCGCGGCAGCTGTAAACAAAAGAGCTGTTAGTATATATGTTACAAGTAGTATCTTTTTCATTGCAAAAACAGAATAATTATCGGGCACGCATTGCGAAAAGCGACATAAGCGCCTTCACAAAATCTTGGTCGGTACGCACCGACACTGCGTCAACCCCGCTCTTTTTGAAAATATCCTCCACTGTCGCACTCTGCACTCTCCACCACTCGCGCTGTGCCTTCTGCACCTTTGCCGACGAGGTGTCTATGTACATCTCCTCCCCACTCTCGGCATCCTTAATTTTCATAAGACCAATGCGAGGGAGTTCCGCTACACGGCGGTCGTACACTTTAATGGCTGCAACGTCGTGTTTGCGGTTGGCAATAGTGAGCGCATTCTTATACTCGGCAGGGGCAATAAAATCACTCAACAGAAAGGCCGTACATCTTTTCTTTATTGCGTTTGTGAGAAACTGCAACGGCACGGTAATATCGGTTTTTCTGCCCTCCGGTTCAAAGTTTATGAGCTCACGTATTATGTAGAGAATATGTTTACGGCCCTTCTGCGGCGGGATGAATTTCTCAACCTTGTCGGTAAAGAAAATAACTCCAATCTTGTCGTTGTTCTGTATTGCCGCAAAAGCAAGGGTTGCAGCAATTTCGGTGAGCATGTCGCGCTTTGTCTGCTTTATGGTTCCAAAGTCGAGGCTCTGCGAAAGGTCGACAAGCAGCATCACGGTGAGCTCACGTTCCTCCTCAAAAACCTTTACAAAAGGTTTGTTGAAACGGGCTGTGACGTTCCAGTCAATATCGCGCACATCGTCGCCATACTGATATTCGCGCACCTCGCTGAACGACATTCCTCGTCCTTTGAATGCCGAATGATACTGCCCCGCAAAAATATTGTGCGAAAGGCCGCGTGTCTTTATCTCTATTTTGCGAACTTTTTTTATGAGTTCACTCGTTTCCATAGTTTAGGGTACCTCTACTCGGTTAAGTATCTGGCTTACAATTTCATCGGCCGAAACATTGCTTGCTTCAGCCTCGTAGCTCAGGCCGATGCGGTGACGCAACACGTCGTGAGCAACGGCGCGTACATCCTCAGGGATAACGTAACCGCGACGCTTAATGAACGCATAGGCGCGGGCTGCAAGAGCAAGGTTGATAGATGCACGGGGCGAAGCACCGAAAGATATCATCTCTTTCAGTTCCTTCATACCATATTTATCGGGGAAACGGGTTGCAAACACAATGTCGGCAATGTATTGCTCAATCTTCTCGTCGAGATACACCTGACGCACAATCTTGCGGGCCTCAATAATCTCCTCGGGCTTCAACAGGGGCTGCACCTTAATCTTCTCACCGCTTATATTCTGGCGGATGATTCTCTTCTCCTCGGCAAGTTCGGGGTAACCGATAATAACCTTGAGCATAAAACGGTCAACCTGCGCCTCGGGCAAGGGGTAAGTACCCTCCTGCTCAATGGGGTTCTGTGTGGCAAGCACAAGGAAGGGCGAGGGCAAGGGGAAAGTCTCTTTACCAATTGTCACCTGGCGCTCCTGCATCGCTTCGAGCAATGCACTCTGCACTTTAGCCGGAGCACGGTTAATCTCATCGGCAAGTACGAAGTTTGCGAAGATGGGGCCACATTTGGGCTTGAATTCCTCCTCCTTTTGGCTGTATACCATTGTTCCCACAACGTCGGCTGGCAAGAGGTCGGGAGTAAACTGTATGCGGCTGAATTTTGCATCGATAAGTTCGGAAAGTGTTTTTATTGCAAGTGTCTTTGCAAGGCCGGGAAGACCTTCGAGCAATACGTGACCATCGGCCAGAAGTCCAATAAGCAGAGATTCCACAAGGTGCTTCTGCCCCACAATTACCTGGTCCATTCCGGTGAGCAGGTTGGTAACAAAGCCACTCTGCTTTTCTATCATTTCATTCAATTCTCTGATGTTTATTACACCACTCATAGTTGTATGTCTTTATTTGTTTGTTTTATTTCCAAAAATACGGCTTTTGTCCCTTTTTGTGTGTTAATATTCCTAAAAGAGATTTAACCTCTGTTATATTAAAGATACTTTAACGGTTTGCGGGCACAAGACGCGGAATTTCGAGTGACATCCCACGCGAAAGGCCGTTGGGGTCGTGCAGATTGTTGTATTTTACAATATAGGGCCACAAACGCTTGTCACCATAATATTTCAGCGATATACGGGTCAGCGTCTCATTTTCGGCAACCTTGTGGGTAGCAATTGATGCCGATGCTGTGTAGAGCAAAGTATCTTCAACACCCACTGCTGCAACACTCTTTGCCGCAAGTTCATCTACAAGAACAAAGACATAAGGCTCATCGGCCTTTTCTTCCACCTTGGGCTCTTCGGCTGCAACAGTTGCAGTGTCGGCAGGCACAGTGTCGTGAACAGCCGAAAGAAGGGGCTGCGCAAGCACCGCCTCTGCATTTTTGATGCTTGTGTTATTATTATATATATAAGGTGCAAGCAAATAAACAGACACGGCAATTAAAGCTGCCGCCAGGATAATATAAAGTGCCGCATAGCTTTTCTTCTTTTCAACCGCGGGCTGTTGTGCAGGCTCATTTTGTGCAGGTGCAGGCGCAGCAACGGCCTCCTGAGGCTGCTCGCCAACAGCGGGTGCCTCCTCCTCTTTTGCGGGAGTCTCACACTCTTCGGCCGTTGCAGGTTCTTCAGCTTGCTCCACCTCTGCTATTTCAGTCTCTTCGGCAACAGTTTCTTGTTGCTCGGCCGCAACTGCAGGCTCGGTTGCTTCGGGAGCAGCAACATCGGCAGCCTCTTCTGTTTCAACAATTTCCGCAGGTTCCTCGTTCTCTTCTTCCTCCTCAACGTAGCTATCGTCAATCTCCACTGGCTCGAACATTGCAAAAGGCTGGTTCACCTTCTCCTTGAGCGCATCGGCCGGAGTAAAAGTGAGTTTCTTATGCCCTTTGATTTCGAACTTCTCGCCCGTGTTCACGTTGACACTCTCGCGGCTGGCAACGTCGGTAATCTTGAATGTTCCCAACCCGTTGATTTTTACGCTACCATCATTTTCGAGCCCCTCTATTATAATGTCGAAAAAGGCTTTAGTAAACGCTTCGGCTTTTGCATTGGAGAGGCCGGCCACCTTGGCCAGCATAGCCGATAATTCGGAGTGATTCAGTTTTGCATCCATACCTTTTCCCTTGCCTTAATCGTTGAATTTATCTTTCAGTTTGCTGCTTGCACGGAACGAGGGCACCACTTTGGGCGGCACAAGGAAACGCTGCCCGGTCTTGGGGTTAACCGACACTCTCTCTTTACGCATCTTCACATCCAACACTCCGAATCCCGAAATGTTGAGCTGGTCATTCTCTTTCAACCGCTCGGTAATCACCGCAACAAACGACTCTACATTTGCAGCAGCCTCGGCAGGAGTAATGCCGCAGCGCTTTGCCATCTTGTTGATAAATTCTTTGTTGTTCATAGAGGTTATTTATTTTTGTACTGTTCCCATAAGGTCGAATTCCGTGGCATCGGTAATGAGAACATTATAGAATTCTCCAATCTTCATTTCGCCCTCGGCTGTGTGTATGAGCACCTCGGTGTCCACATCGGGTGAATCGAACTCGGTGCGACCAATGTAGTAATCGCCCTCAATGCGGTCGATTATTGTCTTGTAGCACTTGCCCACCTTTTCGCCGTTCAGGCGTGTGGAAATTCGTTGCTGAACCTCCATAAGGCGGTCGAGTCGCTCCTGTTTTTTCTTTTTCGACACATTGTCGCGATAATTCTCGGCTGCATAAGTGCCATCCTCTTCGCAATATGCGAATGCTCCCAAACGGTCGAATTTTGCCCATTTTACAAAATCCATCAGTTCTTCGAAATCCTTGTCGGTCTCGCCGGGGAAGCCAACCATCATTGTAGTACGCAGGCATATGCCGGGAACCTCGCTGCGCAACTTTTCAATGAGAGCATATGTATCCTCCTTTGTTACGTGGCGTTGCATCTTTTTAAGGATTTTAGTGCTCACGTGCTGCAAGGCAATGTCGAGATACTTGCACACATTGTCACGCTCACGCATCACACGCAAAAGGTCTTCGGGAAAATGCAACGGGTAACCATAATGCAGGCGTATCCACTCTACGCCCTCTATATCCGAAATCTTTTCCACGAGCTCTGCAATGCTCTGTTTCTTGTAGAGGTCGACGCCATAGAATGTAAGCTCCTGTGCAATCAGCTGGAACTCCTTTACCCCTTTCGACACAAGGTAACGCACCTCGTCGAGAATCTCCTCCATAGGACGCGACTTGTGCGCACCGGTTATTATGGGAATTGCGCAGTAGGCACAACGGCGGTTGCAACCCTCCGATATTTTAAGGAATGCGTAGTGCGAAGGAGTTGTAATCACACGCTCGTTCGCAATTGTGGGGTCGTAACTCTTTTCAAGGTCGGCAATAAGCTCGTTCCAGTTGAATTTTCCGTAAAATTTGTCAACCTGAGCAATCTCCTCGCGCAACTCGTTGAGGTAACGCTCCGAAAGGCAACCCATAACAAACAGTTTCTCAAGCTCGCCACGTTCCTTGCGCTCGCAGAATTCAAGAATCATATTAATGGACTCCTGTTTTGCATCGCCGATAAAGCCACAGGTGTTTATCACGGCAATCTCACCCTCGGGGTTCTCGCTGTCGTGTGTTACCTCGTAGCCACAAGCCTGTAAACGACGCATAAGTTGCTCGGAATCTACAAGATTCTTTGAGCAACCCATTGTTATAACATCTACGCAATTCTTTTTCATCTACTTTTGTTTTATCCAAAAAGTGAGTCGACAAACTCGGCACGGTTAAATACCTGCAAATGGTCGATGCCCTCGCCCAAACCAATATATTTCACTGGAATCTTGAACTGGTCGCTTATACCTATGACCACACCGCCCTTGGCTGTACCGTCGAGTTTAGTTATTGCAAGCGAAGTAACCTCAGTTGCTTTTGTAAACTGCTTTGCCTGCTCAAAAGCGTTCTGCCCTGTAGAGCCGTCGAGCACCAGAAGCACTTCGTTGGGCGCAGTGGGAAGAATCTTCTTCATCACATTCTTTATTTTTGTAAGCTCGTTCATAAGGCCCACCTTGTTGTGCAAGCGGCCGGCAGTGTCTATTATCACAACATCGGCATTATTCGCAACGGCCGACGAGAGAGTGTCGTAGGCAACCGATGCGGGGTCGCTTCCCATCCCCTGCTTAATCACAGGGACATCGGCACGGTGTCCCCACTCCACAAGCTGCTCCACAGCCGCTGCACGGAAAGTATCGGCAGCACCAAGATATACCCTTTTACCTGCCTTTTTGAACTGGTGGGCAAGCTTGCCGATTGTTGTGGTTTTTCCCACGCCGTTAACGCCCACCACCATAATGACGTAAGGGGCACCGGGCGTTGTTGGGAAATCGAACGAACCATTATCCTCGGAATTATTCTCCATAAGCAGAGCTGCAATCTCGTCCTTGAGGAGGTTGTTGAGCTCTGTTGTGTTCATATATTTGTCGCGTGCTGCACGAGCCTGAATACGCTCCACAATCTTCAGTGTTGTCTCAACACCCACATCCGATGTAATGAGCACCTCTTCGAGGTTATCGAGTACCTCATCATCAATTTGTGTCTTTCCCACAATTGCGCGGGCAATTTTGCCGAACACGCTCTCTTTGGTCTTCGACAATCCCTTGTCGAGCACCTCTTTTTTCTCTTTAGTAAAGAAACTGAATATTCCCATATTCTTTAGTCAATTGTTTAGTCGAGTTTAAGAACGGCAAGGAAGGCCTTCTGCGGAACCTCCACGTTACCAATCTGTTTCATACGTTTTTTACCTTTCTTCTGCTTTTCGAGCAACTTACGTTTACGCGATACGTCGCCACCGTAACATTTTGCTGTAACATCCTTACGCACCTGTTTAATAGTCTCGCGGGCAATAATCTTTGTACCTATCGCAGCCTGCAGAGCAATGTCGAACTGCTGTCTGGGGATGAGGTCGCGCAGCTTTTCGCACATCTGGCGGCCGAGGCCGTAGGCATTATCCACGTGAGTAAGTGTCGAAAGCGCATCTACAGGCTCACCGTTGAGCAGAATATCGAGCTTTATGAGTTTCGATGTGCGGAAGCCTGCGGGGTGATAATCGAACGAAGCGTATCCCTTTGAAATACTCTTGAGCTTGTCGTAAAAGTCAATCACAATTTCGCCAAGCGGCAACAGGAAACGGATGTCCACACGGTTACCGGTAATGAATTCCTGCTTCTGCAATTCTCCGCGCTTCGAAAGGCAAAGTGTCATAATGGGGCCGATATATTCGGCACGGGTAATAATGCTGGCATTTATGTAAGGCTCCTCAATGTGGTCAATCAATGTCTGGTCGGGCATACCACCTGGGTTGTGCACCTCGAGCACATTGCCCTGTTTGTCGTGCACCATATATGAAACGTTGGGTACGGTGGTAATCACGCTCATATCGAACTCACGGTCGAGACGCTCCTGAACAATCTCCATATGCAACAGGCCCAAGAAACCGCAACGGAATCCAAAGCCAAGCGCTGCCGACGATTCGGGAGAGAATGTGAGCGAAGCATCGTTGAGCTGCAATTTCTCGAGGCTGGCACGCAAGTCCTCGTAATCCTCCGCCTCAATGGGATAAACACCAGCGAACACCATGGGCTTAACCTCCTCGAAACCGGCAATGGCAGCCTTGCAAGGGTTGGCAATGTGGGTAATGGTATCACCCACCTTCACCTCGCGCGATGTCTTTATACCCGAAATAATGTAACCCACATCGCCGGTGCGAAGCTCGTTACGGGGCGAAAGGTCCATTTTCAGGACACCAATCTCGTCGGCGTCATACTCTTTGCCTGTATTGAAGAACTTCACCTTGTCGCCCTTGCGCAGAACACCGTTTGTGATTTTGAAATATGCAATGATACCGCGGAACGAGTTGAACACCGAGTCGAAAATGAGCGCCTGCAAGGGAGCTTCCTCGTCACCCACAGGAGCGGGAATACGCTCAACTACAGCGCGCAGAATCTCTTCGACACCCATACCGGTTTTTCCCGAAGCCTCAATAATATCCTCTCTGTCGCATCCGATAAGGTCTACAATCTCGTCCTTAACCTCCTCGGGCATTGCGTTAATCATATCACATTTGTTGATTACAGGGATAATTTCCAAGCCCTGGTCAACAGCCATATAGAGGTTCGAAATTGTTTGCGCCTGCACACCCTGTGTAGCATCCACTACAAGCAATGCACCCTCGCAAGCAGCAATTGAGCGCGACACTTCGTAAGAAAAGTCGACGTGTCCCGGAGTGTCAATGAGGTTGAGGGTATATTTCTCGCCCTCGTAAATATATTCCATTTGAATAGCGTGGCTCTTAATGGTGATACCGCGCTCTTTTTCAAGATCCATATTATCGAGCATCTGCCCCTCGGTAATATTGATTGTTTTTGTTGTTTCCAGCAGACGGTCGGCAAGAGTCGACTTTCCGTGGTCAATGTGTGCAATAATGCAAAAGTTTCTTATCTTATCCATAGGTAATTGATTTCATTTAGCCAAAGCCTTGTGCAGGCTGCGCCCGCAAAGACATCCGCAAAGATAATAAATTAATTTAATATATAAATATATATATTATAACAAACGCGCGCACTAAATTTCAACGCACCCCCACAACGAAAGAACCGGGCAGCTGCATTTCTGCAACCACCCGGTTCCTGTAACTGGGAACGAAGCCTCGTTATTTCTTTTTGAAAAAGTCCAAAGCCTTGTTAATCACCTTGTTTGTAACCTCGGTCTTGATATCTGTAGCACTGTTTGTTTCACTCGAAGAGCTCTCGCTGCTCTTCTCACCACCAAGGAACTTGTTCAGCGCACTTTCGGCAGCACTGGCAGCAGCTTTTTTAGCAAGCGAAGCCATATCGATGCTCACTTTGGGCGAAGTGAAAGTACCGCCAATGAGCATATCCACAGTGCCCAATTTCGAGAGCTTGCCCACCGACGAGGGAATTGTTATTTCTCCCTTGTAATCAATTGTCTGGTCGAGCCCGGTACTACCCGAAAGATTCATCTTGTAGTCGCCCAGTTTAATGTCGAAGGGCTTTGTGTTCACTTTGCCGTCCTTAATTGTAAAGTCAATTTTCATATCCTTCACACGAGCCTCTTTGAGCGAGGGTTTCTGCACGATATCGGCAACTGTCTGAATAACTTTCACGTTTGCAAGGCTCAAATCCTTTGTCGACAGCGAGCCGTCACCTGTGAGTGTAGAAAGCACAGGGCTCATTGTCTCGTCAAGCTTTGAATCGATGTTCACACTGCCCGAGAAATTACCCGAAAGGTCCTCAAAGACAGGTGCAAGCTGGCGCACTACATTAAGGTCCTTATAAGCCTCGGCAAAGGCAATCTCATTTATTTTAAGACCGGCCTTAAAGCGGGGCTGCTCGTTCTTAGGAGTGCTGTATGAACCGTTCACAACAATTGTTCCACCCATTGTACCAAGCGAGAGATTCTTCATATCCACCTTGCTGTTTTTTACAACAAGCAAACCGTTAATGTTATTGAACGACATATTGTCCATAAGCACCTTTGCAAAGGCAGCCTGCATTGTAAAATCTATATTGTCGGGAATCTCAATAACACCCATTGCTGCTGTGTCGGCAGCTGCGACGGTCTCTGTAGAAGTTTCAGTAGAAGCCTCTGTAGCTGCAGCATCGGCAGTAGTCATAAAGTCGTTGAGGTTGAAATAGTTGCTCTTCACATTAAGGTTACCCTTGAGGGTTGTTCCTTTGAGTGCAAAGCCAATATAATTCTCGAATTTACTGTCAACGGTCACATCGTTCTTGCCAATATTCACAGTGGTCTCGTTCAACTGCAGGTAACGGGGAGTAAAGGTGAGCAACGCCTTCTTAATGTCAACATCGGGCATATCCTCCATTGCAAGAACCATATTATTGAGACGCACACTACCCTGCGCTTTTATCTTATCGTACTGCTCTTTCTCAATTTGCGACATACGTCCGCTAACCGACAGGTCGGCATCAACAAGACCATTGAGCGACATATCCTCCAGCGGATATATATCCTTTATTTTACCCAGGTCGAGCTTTCCTTTTGCAGTAGCATCGAAAGCAAGGTCGCTCATAGGAGTTTTAACTGTTGCTGTGAGCGCAAAGGGGTTACCGGCCATAACAACCTTGAAGGGATTCACGTTAACAACAGTGTTGTCGGGCGAGCCACCGGGGTTGTTCACTTTGGCAGTGATGTTTATTCCCTCTACACCGGCGGGCAACGCGGGATACTGGAACATTGCATCCTTGACATCGAGTGTAACATCGAACGCAGGCACAATATCCTCGCCAATCAACGAACCTTTTGCGCCGGCTGCAAGAGTTACCTGTCCGTCGGCGCGCAAGCCTTCAAAATCCTGTGTATACATTGCGGGCACGAGCGAGAGAATCTCCTTAAAGCCGATGCTGTTGCTGTTGAGTTTCACATCCATATCTACGCCCTCGGGGGTAAGTGCCACCCAGCCATCGACAGCAGCCTCAATTGCATTCAGCCTTATAGTATTCTTGTCGAGTGTAAATTTGCTGTTTTCAAGGTCGGCATCCACCTTCATATCAACACCAATCTTTGCTTTGCTCAAGAACGGTACATTGTCCATTTTGAAGGTAAGCGCCTTGATACCCGCATCAAGGTCGAGCATTGTGCGGCTGCTGCCAAAGTCGCCCGAAAGTGTAGCGTCGAGGTCGTCAATGCAAGCATACATTCCCGCCTGACGGTCGTCGTAGATAAGATTCAGGCTCTCTATCGCAAGTTCCTGGAGTTTTATGCGGAAGGGCGATGCAGCAGCTGTGCTATCCTCAACAACCACCTCCTCGGCAGTGTCACCGGGTTTCATAACGTCCCAATTCACGGTTCCATCGGCAAGCACAATAGCCTTCAAAGAGACCTCGTCGAGCAGAATTTTGCTTATATCAAAACCTTCGTCGCTGAAGATTGAAGCAAGGTTCACCGATGCTGAAATTTCGTCGGCGCTCACAAGGGTGTCGTTCTCAAAAACGCCAACTCCTTTAAGGTAAAAATCCTCGAGCGAAATTGTAGCCTTGGGGAAATTGCGTATAAGACTTATGTCGAGGCTTCCAAAGTCGAACTGTGCATTCAGCAGTTTGTTACCCTCCTCTTTGATAAGAGTCTCAATCTTGCCCTTGAAAAGCATTGGCAGGGCCATAAGCAGCAGGAATATTACTCCCACTGTAGCGAGTGTAATTTTCAAAAATTTATTCATAGTGGTACTTTTAATGTTTCTATCAAAAAAACCAAAAGACAAAAGAGCGTAAGGCCCATTTGAATTTTGGTTTTCTGTTATTTCTTACTTAAAAACGTGCTTGCCGTAGTTAACACCCTTCAGGCGGTAATACTCGGCATCGGCCTGCAAACGGTTTACAAAGCTCTTGTAATCGCGCTGTGCCTGCGGAGTCCAGCCGGCCTCGGCAACTGCTGCAAGGCGGGGGAAAGTGAGGTACTGCACAATGTCGGCCTCTTCAACCCATTCAGTCCAGAAATTGGCCTGCACGCCCAGGTATTTAGGCTGCAGATTTTCGGGAACATTGTTCATTGGAATGTAGTTGTAGACACGCTCCACAGTTTCGTCGCCGTAACCCTGCGAACGGGGTTCCGTTTCAAGTTTCGACTGGCGGCGGTTAATGTAGTAAGGTATCTGCGGCGAGAGAATTGTGTTGAATCCTCGTGCAGCGGCATCCTTTGCAGCATTGTCGGCACCAATCCACGCCATAATTGTAATATCGGTTCCAAGCGATGCAGTGTTTCCGTGCAGCACCTCGTTCCAGAAAATGAGGCTGCGCTGCTGGTCGGCAGGTTTTTGTGCGATATAATCCTTCAACTGCTTGTAGAAATTGATTTGCAGGTCGCGGAAGTTTTTCGAGCCAATCTCGGCGAGCTGCGCCTTGCAGGCCTCGTTGCGTTCCCATTTGCTTGTGGGGCACTCGTCGCCACCCAAGTGAATGTAGCCGAATGGAAATATCTCTGTAAGCTCGTCAATGACATCCTTTGCAAACTGCACGGCTGCAGGGTTGGCCACGTTGATTACATCACCCGACACACCCTGCCACAACCACACCTCGTGCTTGTTTTCGGGGTCGCAAGCCAGGAATTCGGGATACGAAGCAACGGCTGCCTGCGAGTGTCCGGGAATATCAACCTCGGGAACAATCTCCACAAAGCGCTGGCGTGCATAAGCCACCACCTCCTGCGCATCCTCTTTTGTGTAGTAACCGCCATAGCGCACACCGTCGGGCTTCACCTCGCCCCAGCCCAGCACTTTACTGTCGCGCCAAGCGCCAACCTCGGTAAGTTTGGGATATTTCTTTATCTCAATGCGCCAGCCTTGGTCCTCGGTCAAGTGCCAGTGGAAGCGGTTCATCTTGTAGGCTGCCATAACATCGATAATCTTCTTTATCTCCTCCTTGCCATAAAAGTGACGGCCCTCGTCGAGCATAAAACCACGCCACGAAAAGCGGGGAGCATCGTCAATTGCAACACAAGGAACGCTCCACTCCTTCACTTCGGGAGCGGCAACGGCAGCCATAACGTTACGCGGCATAAGCTGCTTTAGTGTCTGCAAAGCGTAGAAGAAACCGGCCGGGCGCGATGCCTGAATCGTAATCTTCTCCTTTTCAACATTCAATTTGTAACCTTCGGCAGCAATGCTGTTGTCTACAGCAAGCATCAAAGCGGCCTTTGCGCCCTTTTTTGTCTTTTTCACGCCAATACCGGTTGCCTTTTTAAGGTCATTGGCAAAAGCATCAAAAACCACCGCCACGCTGTCACCCGCATATTGGGGAACAAACACTTTCACCTTTTTGCCGAATGTAAAACTACCCTCGCCCACAACCATTTTTGCAGGCTGCGGAATGAGCGAAAGTTCATTTGCGTAAAGCGAAAGTACTGCAATACTGAGCAGTGAAAGAAGAAATCTTTTCATAATTATTCTTATTTTTTATTCTGTGACATTACTGCTGCGATGCTCAAGAAGAGGCCGAGGAACACACTCAAAAGTGCTGCAAAAAGCACCTGATAATCGGCAGGCAACAGGAAAGTGATTGTGTGCGCGGGAATCCAGAAGAGAGGGATTGTGCGTTTGAATACAAAACTCCACTGCACCTTCCAGTTGAGTGAAGCGAGTGTCTCGCCAAATTTTATGGGAGTAACAAGCGACGAAAGCTTTCCGCCACAAGCAAGAATGTGAGTGTCGGTAACCTTGTGCAATGTCATAAACATAGGCGCAAAGAAACAGTTCATTGCTGTTGAAATGCACAATGCGTCAATGAATTTTGCCCACGAAAGGCCGCCACCCATAGCAGCAACCATTCCTTTGAGGCCCCAGGTCTCGAGCATCACGGGAACACCCATTGAGAAAATTTTCATAGCAACGGCAATCATCACACCCAGGAAACCCCAAACCACTGCGCGTGAGAGAATTCCAAAGCCCTTATAGCTGTAGACACCCTGCTTAATGCGCAGGCCCATCATTTCTCCCAGCGACGAGAGTATCATAAATTTTACAAATGCCATAAAATAAGGATGTGCGGCATTTGTGCATTTGTAGGCATCGTACATAGTGTCGCTCAAAAAGAAAGGCAACACAAGAGCAGCCACAACCGCTGCAAAAACAAAATCATTCCTCTTCATCTTATCAACCCAACCTTTTATTCAAATTGTACCATATTGTCGAGCAATGCCTCAATTGTGCACGACTCAATGCCGTTACGCTGCATAGCGTCGGCAGCCTTCAAGGTGTTGGGCACCTTAATTATTACATAAGAGTTCTCGCCAAAAGAGAAACAGTACATATACTCTATGCTTATGTTCGAGAGCGAGAGCTTCTTTATTTTCTCGTAGAAACCGCCAATCTCTTTTCCGCACGAAATAACTATCACATCGCTCATGTTCGATGCTACATTGTTTTCGAGCAACACCTTGTGGGCTCTTTCGTTGTTTGTGGTAATAAGGCGCAAAATTCCGAATTCCGAAGTATCGGAAACCGTTGCAGCTATAATTCCCACGTTGGCGTTTGCAAGAATCTCCATTATCTCATACAAACGGCCCGACTTGTTCTCCAAAAAAATTGATATCTGTTTTACAGTGCTCATAATCTTATATATGCTGTTTTATTTTTTACGTAAATCTTTCACACGCACAGCTTTACCCTCGGACTGGGGCAAGCTACCCTTCGACACAAGACGCACTTTGGGAGTAACCAGAATTTCGTCTTTTATGCGGCGGGTAATCTCTTTTCCCAAGTTCTGCAACTCAATGTAATTATCGGTTGTGAGGCTCGCAAGCTCCACATCCACAAAAATCACGTCGTTGTTGTCAATGGGCTCAATTGTTATAAGGTAGTTAGTACCAAGCTCGGGGAACTGCATGAGTATCTTCTCAATCTGCATAGGGAATATGTTCACGCCCTTAACAATGAACATATCGTCGCTGCGGCCCTTCATACGGTCGAGGCGGCGGTGTGTGCGGCCACAGGGGCACTTCTCGGTGAGAATGCGGGTGAGGTCGCGTGTGCGGTAACGTATAAGGGGCATTGCCTCGCGGTCGAGTGTTGTGAGCACAAGCTCGCCAATCTCGCCATCGGGCACAGGCTCCAGTGTGTCAGGGTCAACAATTTCAACAAGGTAAGAATCCTCCCAAATGTGCATACCGTTCTGCTCCTGGCACTCAAAAGCAACGCCGGGGCCACTCATCTCGGTCATACCGAAGCTGTTGTATGCCTTCACGCCGAAACGCTCCTCAATCTTGCGGCGTGTCTCCTCGGTGTGGGGCTCGGCACCAATGAGGAAGGTGGTGAGGTGAGTCTGTGTCTTGGGATCTATGCCAACCTCCTCAAACACATCGGCCAAACGCAAAGCGTAACTGGGAATAGCGTGAATTGCCGTTGTGCCAAAGTCCATAATGAACTTTATCTGTCGCAAGCTGTTACCCGCAGCCGCAGGAATTGACATTGCGCCCAAAGCCTCGATACCGGCCTGCATACCAAGACCACCTGTGAACATTCCGTAGCCCGATGAGTTCTGAATAACATCGGTGTTACGGAGGCCTACCATATAGAAACTGCGTGCAACACGGTTGGCCCAGGTTTCAATATCGCGCTTTGTGTGGCAAATTACAGTGGGGTTACCCGTTGTTCCACTGGATGAGTGAAGGCGCACTACCTCGCTTTGGTTGCAGGCAAGGAAACCAAAGGGGTAATTGTCGCGCATATCCTGCTTTGTGGTAAAGGGAAGCTTGCGAATATCGTCGATGCTTGTAATAGTGCTTGCATCAATGCCCTTTTCGGCATACAATTTGCTGTAGAAAGGAGATTTTACAGCCTGTTCTATAGTCGTTTTCAGTCGCTCGAGCTGCAATTTTTCAAGCTCCTCACGCGACATTGTCTCTATCTGCGGTTCAAAATATCTGTTATCCATTTTATATCTCTGTTTTATGGATTGTTATTTGTGATTTTCGTTAAAAAGCGACAGACGCTCCTCGAGCATTGCATAATGGTGGGGCTTGATGTTCGACGAGCAGGCGCGTATACCGTTGCGTGTGCTGCCTGTTGTAGAAAGGTCGATACCGCTCACGCCATAATAGAGAAGTTCCTGCAAGAGTGTGGCTCCGTCCATATCCTTGTAACCTATTGTAAAGAAGAAGCCATCGCTCACAGGCTCCTCGTCGTCCTTGTCGTAAACCACATTGAAGCCGGTGCGCTCGAGAATCTCCTTCAAACGCTTTGTGCGGTCGGCATACTCCTTTATGTCTGCCACAAAATTATACTCGCCGTCACAGGCAGCCTTCAACATTGCCGCCATTGCATACTGTGCCGAATGTGACACGCCCGACGAGAATGTATAAAGGAAGATATAGGCATACGCAGCACCGAAACGGGGAATTCCGTAACGTTCCTTCAAGCTATCGTAGTGACGCTCATAGAGCTTGTCCGAAATGCAGGCCATTGCGATGCGCTGTCCCGCGTAGCTGAATATCTTCGATGCGCTCATGAGCATAATGTAGTTGTCGGTGTATTTCGACACGCTCGGTTGGAAGGGAGGCTCAAAAGGCTTGCTCATGTCGCGGCGGAAATCCATTGTCATATAAGCAAGGTCCTCAATAACCACAACATCGTATTTTGTAGCCAAGCGGCCGATGATTTCAAGTTCTTCCTCGTTCAGGCACATCCAGGTGGGGTTATTGGGGCTCGAATAGAGCACTGCACAAATGTTACCCTGTGCAAAATAGCTCTCTATCTTCTCTTCGAGACGCTTGCCACGGTAGTCGGCAATGTCGAACGAAGCAATCTTTACACCAATAACGTTGGCCTGCATCTTCTGTACAGGGAAACCCGGGTCGATGTAGAGCACAGTGTCTTTCTTTTCATCGAGCTGCGAAGCAAGCATCAACGATGCAAAAGAGGCCTGCATAGAACCCACGGTGGGGATACAACCGCTGGGCTTAATGTCGGTGTCGACAAAAGCTTTCAAAAAGCGCGACGCCTGCTCCTTAACCTCGGCAATACCGTCGATAATGGGATAGACCGACGCAACACCACGTTGCAATGCCTCGCACTCGGCTTTTATTCCCACCGCCGAGGGAGGAAGGCCGGGCACGCCCATCTCAAAATGTATGAATTCGGTACCGGTTGCAGCCTCGGCAGCGCGCACAATTGCACCCACCTGTCTGATTGAGGCTGTCTTTATATCGGTAATTTCCAGTTCCTTCATTATGCCGTCAATAACCGACGGCTCAATAACAGTCTTCATCACTTATCTCCTTGTTATATTTCTTAATCCTCCATCAACTTGCGGTAACGGGTCTTTTTAGGCTCCTCAATGCCCAAACGACGCATCTTGTTCTCCTCGTAATCGGAGTAAGAGCCTTCGAAACAGAATACCTGTCCGTCACCCTCAAATGCAATAATGTGTGTACATATACGGTCGAGGAACCAACGGTCGTGGCTGATGACAACTGCACAACCGGCGAAATTCTCCAATCCCTCCTCCAACGCACGCAATGTGTTCACATCGATATCGTTGGTAGGCTCGTCGAGCAAGAGCACGTTACCACACTCCTTCAAAGCCATTGCAAGGTGCAAGCGGTTACGCTCACCACCCGAAAGCACGCCACATTTCTTCTCCTGGTCGGCACCGGTGAAGTTGAAGCGCGAAAGATAGGCACGCACGTTCACCTCCTTGTTGCCCAAACGCATAAGCTCGTTACCCTGGCTCATAACCTCGTAAACCGATTTGTTGGGCTGAATATCCTTGTGAGTCTGGTCGACGTAAGCAACTTTCACAGTTTCTCCCACCTCGAATGTACCGCTGTCAATGCTCTCAAGTCCCATAATCATACGGAAAAGCGTTGTCTTACCCGCACCGTTGGGGCCGATAACACCCACAATGCCGTTAGGGGGAAGCATGAATTCAAGGTCGGTGAAGAGGGTTTTTGAACCGAACGATTTTGAAACCTTGTCGGCTACAATAACCTTGTTACCCAAACGGGGACCGTTGGGGATAAAAATCTCGAGTTTCTCCTCGCGCTCCTTCTGGTCCTCGTTAAGCATACGCTCGTATGAGTTAAGACGCGCCTTACCCTTTGCCTGGCGAGCCTTCGGCGCCATACGCACCCATTCGAGCTCGCGCTCAAGAGTCTTGCGACGCTTGCTTGCGCTCTTCTCCTCCTGCTCCATACGCTTTGTCTTCTGGTCGAGCCACGAAGAGTAGTTACCCTGCCAGGGAATTCCCTCGCCACGGTCGAGTTCAAGAATCCAGCCCGCAACATCGTCGAGGAAGTAACGGTCGTGAGTTACAGCAATAACAGTACCCTCGTACTGGTTCAAGTGCTGCTCCAGCCAGTCGATGCTCTCGGCATCCAAGTGGTTGGTAGGCTCGTCGAGCAAAAGCACATCGGGTTTCTGCAACAACAGGCGGCACAAAGCCACGCGGCGGCGCTCACCACCCGACAGGTGGTCAACAAGCTCGTCGGCAGCGGGGCAACGCAAAGCAGCCATCGCACGCTCCAGCTTGCTGTCGATGTTCCAAGCGTCGGTAGCATCTATAATATCCTGCAATTCGGCCTGACGCGCAAAAAGAGCGTTCATCTTGTCCTCGTCCTCGTAATATTCGGGGAGGCCGAATTTATTGTTTATTTCCTCGTACTCGTTGAGAGCATCAACAATATGCTGCACACCCTCCATAACAACCTCCTTCACAGTCTTTCCGTCCTGCATCTGAGGCTCCTGGGGCAAATAACCCACAGTGTAACCGGGTGACCACACAACCTCGCCCTGATAGTCGTTGTCGAGGCCTGCGATAATCTTCATAAGGGTAGATTTACCCGAACCGTTCATACCAATGATACCAATCTTTGCACCATAGAAGAATGAAAGATAGATATTCTTCAACACCTGTTTGTTGTTCTGGCGGATGGTCTTGTTGAGACCAACCATCGAAAAGATAATTTTCTTGTCGTCTACTGTTGCCATTATTCTTTAATTTTTATTCTTTTTATTTTCACTTTTTTCGCCCCTCAAGGGGTATAATATTGCATTTTGCAAAATTTTTGCGAATATACAGAATTTTGTTGATTATTGCCATACATTATTAAATAAATGTTTTTCACGCCCATTTATACCCAAGCTTACACCACAAAAAGCATAAAAATGTCGCTTTTAACATAATCAACATTCCCTGTTTACACTTTTTACAAAATCAGCACATATTTTTTGTTGCAAAATATTGCAACGTGAAAATATTTTCGTACCTTTGCAGCCGAAAATCACGGGGCATTAGCTCATCTGGCTAGAGCGTTTGACTGGCAGTCAAAAGGTGACGAGTTCGACTCTCGTATGCTCCACAAGTAAATAAAGCGCTGAAAATCAATAGTTTCGGTGCTTTATTTTTTTTTAAGCAATAATATAGATGTTGACCCGTCGATGTCATCCCGACAGAGCGTAGCGACGAGGGATCTCTAAAAACTATATATGAGATATCTCACATACGTTCGATATGACACATACGCAGTGTTTTCTAAAAATGGGTCAACTGCTATATTATTACCTTTTTTTTATCTTTTTGCCTTTCTTTTTATCGCAAAATAGCAAGGCTCTACCCCACGCCGAGATCGGTGTTTTCCATTAGAACCTCCATCTTTTCATCGTCCTTAATGAGAGGGTACATTTCGGCCGCAAACCACTGCGCAAGCTCATCGTCGCGCTTCACATTGGTGGAGTTATTACAAAAGACATTTACGCTGAAATATTCGAAATGTTTTTTTGCCGTTTCAATATCGGCGGCAATACGTTCGCGGCTGTCGCCACAAGTACAACAAAGCAGGCACACACCACGGAAATAACGCGCAATATCGGCTGCTGTCACGTTTGCAGGCACCCCCTTTTGCCAAGAGCTGCGCAACGTAGCATCGAAACTTTCAACCCCGCAACGGAATTTCACCTCGGCTGGCGCAAATTGCGCAGCAAAAGCCTGCAGACGGTGGCGGTACATATAGTGCGCTTCGAACCACAAAGTGTGAATATTCTTTTCGCGCACTACCTTTTTTATAAGCTCAACGGTTTCCCCGTCAAGCTCCATTGCCGAGCCGGAATTTATAACATCGAGCACGCCATACACGCCCGTAACGCGTTGTAACACAGGCTCGTTTACAGAAAAAGGATTGCTGCTTGTGTCGCTGTGATAGTCGCAGAAAGTGCATTTCCCCCAACGGCAGCCGGTGCCTTGCAAAAGCACAAATTCCCGGGGCATTTTTGTGTGTATAAGCGAGTACCTATCCATTGTGGCGCACCTTTAGAATACTGCGTTTGAGCGCAAGAATAACCACATAGGCAAGCGGTGTGCCGAACACCACCTCGATACCCAATTTCATCAAATACTGGAAAGCAATCATCATAAGGATGTCGCGCGTGCTCAAAACACCCAAGAACGCAATGAGCACAAAGGGCAGCGTGTCGAGCAGATAGCCCACCACCGAACTACCTATAGTACGCACCCACAACATACGGCCACGTGTTATCTTTTTAATGCGCTCCATAAACCACGCGTTCGACAATTCACCCAGCAAAAAGCCTGCAAGCGAACCAATTACAATGCGCGGGACATAACTGAAAATTGTGTTGTAAGAATTGGCAGTGGCGTCGAGATAATCGAGCGAGGGCAGCCACACACCCACCTGCGTGCACGCCACCATAATAATGTTGCACATAAACGTCACCCAAATAACCTTGCGCGCCGTGCGATAGCCCCAAATTTCGGTGAGCACATCGCCCAACATATAGGCAAAGGGGAAGGTTATTGTTCCCGCGTCGAAATAAAAAAGTCCAAAGATTCCAATTACTTTCACCGCCATTATGTTCGACACCAGATAGAGCGTAACAAAAAGCGCAGTGACTACCATTAGAGGCATATCGCCATCTTTTCGGTTTTTGAAAGGGTTTTCCGATACCTTGTCCATAAGATTTTCTGTATTTGTGCCTGCAAAAATAAGCATTTTTATTCTCACAGGCAACACCTTGCGCCGCAGTGAGCAAATTAATCGTTGCCCCTTAATTTATAATATAAACAAGGTAGTTTTGTTGCAAAACGCACAAAGTTGTTGGGCAATTGGGCAGTTTGTAGTATTTTTGTAGAATAATAGACTGCAGAACAGATACTCAAAAAAAAGGTAAAATATTAACAATCAACACACAATATGAAAAAAGTATTTTATTTATTATCATTACTCACTATGCTCACAAGTACATCTTGCAGCGACAACACAAGCGCCCTGTTGCGCGACAGTAAAGCACCCTTCGGTGCACCTGAATTTTCACTCTACACCGTGGAGCAGTTCCGCGAGGGCTTTGAAAAAGGAGTAGCCGAAAAGAGAGCCGACATCAAAAAGATTATAGACGAGAAGAGCGAGCCTACATTCGCCAACACCATTGACGCGCTCGAGTGTAGCGGAAAATTGCTCGACAAGGTGTCGAACATCTTCTTCACCCTAAACGAGAGCGACAACAGCGACGCAATGACCGAGGTTGAGAACTACGCAGTACCCTTGCTCACCGAGCTCAACGGCTACATCTGCATGAACGATACACTCTTTGCCCGCATACGTAAGTTGTACGACACAAAAGAGAGCCTCTCACTCACCGAGGAGCAGGCAATTGTGCTCGAGAACTACTACAACGCCTTTGTTCGCGGCGGCGCATTGCTCAACGAAGAGGATAAGGCAAAATTATTGCAGATAAACACAGAGCTAGGCCTTGCAGGCATTGAGTTCGGCAAGAACCTTTTGGCCGACAACAAGGCGTTCAAGCTTGTAATCACCAATAAAGAAGACCTCAGCGGCCTGCCCCAGAGCAGCATCGACGCTGCTGCCGACGCAGCAAAAGCCGAGGGCGTAGAGGGCTGGGTGTTCACGCTCGACAAGCCCAGTTGCATACCCTTTATGCAGTGTGCCGACAACCGCGAGCTCCGCAAACAGGTATACAAGGCCTACTATGGTCGCGGCGACAACGACAACGCCAACAACAACACAACAATCATTGCCAAAATGTTAAAGTTGCGCCAGCAGAAAGCACAGCTCCTCGGCTTCAAGAGCTACGCCCATTTTGTGCTCGACGAGAAGATGGCAAAAACACCCGAGGCAGCTCTTGCACTGCTCAACAGCATTTGGGAGCCTGCAATGAAACGCGCCAAAGAAGAATCGGCAGCATTGCAAGCGATTGCCGGCCACAAAATCGAGGGCTGGGACTGGTTCTACTACACCGAAAAGCTCCGCAAAGAGAAATATGCCCTCAACGACGAGGACATAAAGCCCTATTTCCAGCTCGAGAACGTATTGCAGGGAGCATTTGACTGCGCCAAGAAGCTCTACAACGTAAGCTTCGTGAAACGCACCGATATCCCAGTTTACTATGAGGGAGTTGAGACCTATCAGGTGCTCGACGCCGACAACAATCACCTTGGAATCTTCTACACCGACTTCTTCCCCCGCGCATCGAAACGCCAGGGCGCCTGGATGGTTAATTTCGTAAACCAGAGAAATATCAACGGCGAAAACATCCGTCCCTTTATTGTAAACGTGTGCAACTTCACAGCACCCCAGGGCGACACTCCTGCTCTTCTCAACATCGACGAGACACGCACACTGTTCCACGAGTTCGGCCACGGTCTCCACGGCCTTCTCACACAGGCTCACTACCCTAGCGTGAGCGGTACAAGCGTGAAACACGACTTTGTTGAGCTCTTCTCGCAGGTTAACGAAAAATGGGCAATCCACCCCGAGGTTCTGCGCACATACGCAAAGCACTACAAGACCGGCGAGATTATCCCCGACTCTCTCATAGAGAAGATGCAGCGCAGCTCTCACTTCAATTCGGGCTTTGAAACAGGCGAGGTTGTTGCCGCAGCGCTGCTCGATATGAAGATGCACCTCATCGACAACTACGACAATTTCGACTGCAACGCATTTGAAAAGAGCTTGCGTGCAGAACTCGGCTTCATCGACGAGATTGAGTACCGCTACCGCAGCACAAACTTCTCGCACGTCTTTGGCGGCGGTTACGAGGTCGGTTACTACTCATACTTGTGGGCCGAAGTGCTCGACTGCGACGCATTTGAGCTTTTCAAGGAGAAAGGTATATTCGACAGCGAAACAGCAAAAAGCTTCAAGCAATTGCTCGAAATGGGAGGCAGCAAGGACCCCATGCGTGAGTACCGCCGTTTCCGCGGTGCCGAGCCCGACCCCGCCGCTCTACTGCGCACAAGAGGTCTTATTTAATAATGTATAGCAAAACCTATGGAAGAGAGAATAGAAAGAGCCACAGCGCTCTTCAAAGAGGGATATAACTGCAGCCAGGCGGTTGTTGCCGCCTATGCCGACCTCTATGGCTTCACCCGTGAACAGGCACTCAAAATGGCAGCCTCTTTCGGTGGTGGCATAGGGCGAATGAGAAAAACCTGTGGAGCAGCTTGCGGGCTATTTATGCTCGCAGGCCTCGAAACGGGCTGCACCGACGGCAAGGACAGCGCAGCAAAAGAGGCCAACTACAAGCTCGTTCAACAGCTTGCCGAAGAGTTCCGCTTGCGCAACGGCTCAATAACCTGCGCCGAACTTCTAGGTCTCGAAAAGAGCGCCCCCACCCCTGCAACACCCGAAGCGCGCACAACCGAATATTACAAGAAACGCCCCTGTGTAAAGATGGTAGAAGAGGCCGCGCGTATATGGAGCGAATATTTGAGTAACAAGCAAGGGTAACGGATTTTCACGCAAATAGTTCCTCTGTTTATAGCAAAAACAGCCCGTTGGCAACAAAAACAGGCGACGCAAAGGGATAAAAACAATATTTTTTATTAAAATTGTTGAAAATCACAATATTCCATTTTGTTAGAAAGAAAAAAAAACATACCTTTGCACCCGATTTTTACAGAGCCACTAAAAAAGGCTGACGATTATTAACTAAAAAAATAGATACTATTATGATGATTACAGAACAGGCTGGCGAATTCGCTGGACGCATTTGGACAGCTCTCAACGAGACAGAGGGTTTGACTTTGAAAGAGATCAAAACAAAGACTAAGCTCAAAGAGAAAGAGCTCTACCTCGGCCTTGGTTGGTTGCTCCGCGAGGACAAGATTTTCTCTTGCATCGCAGGTGAGGACGAAATCTTCGCTTTGAAGTAATCCCACTCCCAACACACATACAAGGATGGAAGCGTGGCTTCCATCCTTGCTGTTTTTTATGCCCCTATGAAAGAAAAACAGAGAAAAAGCAATTTTGGAAACTAAATCCACCAAATAGTAGTATTTTTTACCAAAAATAAACTCTATATTTGCATTGTTTGTTTGCAACTCACAACATAAACAGCAACAATGAAAAGAATAGCAACTTTAATTACAGCCATAATGCTTCTCCCCTCGCTGCTTTTTGCGCAGAAGGTGGGGCTTGTTATGAGCGGCGGCGGCGCAAGAGGCATTGCCCACATTGGCGTAATAAAAGCACTCGAAGAGAATGAAATTCCCATTGACTACGTTGCCGGAACATCAATGGGAGCAATTGTTGCTGCGCTCTACGCAATGGGATATACCCCCGACGAGATGCTAGCCTCAATAGCATCGGACGATTTTCAAAGGTGGTACACCGGTACAATAGACAAGAACTATATGTTCTACTTCAAGCGAAACGCCGAGGCTCCCGAGCTTGTAAGCCTGCACATAGACATCAAGGACAGCATACGCCTTGTCAAGCCCCCACTCCAGCTAATAAACCCCACTCCGATGAATATGGGATTCTTGGAGATATATTCATCGTCCACCGCAGCCTGTCGTGGAAATTTCGACAATCTTATGGTACCCTTCCGCTGCGTAGCGGCCGATGTGTACAACAAAAAGCAGATAATATTCCGCGACGGAGACTTGGGTGACGCTGTGCGCGCATCAATGACCTTCCCTTTCGTTTTTAAGCCCATAAAAAAAGACAGCATACTGCTCTACGACGGTGGAATATACAACAATTTTCCGCGCGATGTAATGCAGAACGACTTTGCGCCCGACTTCATATTCGGCAGCGTGGTAAGCGAGAACGCCCCCATCCCTGCCGAAGACGACCTTAAGAGCCAAGTGAAAAACCTAATTATGAACAAGAGCGACTACAGCCTGCCGGCCGAGGATGGCATTCTGCTCGACATGGACATAAAAGATGTGCTTCTGCTCGATTTTCACAAGCTTGACAAGGTTGTAGAGATAGGTTACCGCCGCACATACGAACTTATAGACTCGGTTAAGCAACGCGTGCAACGCAGGCAAAGCCGTGCCGCCCTTGCCGCGAAACGCCTCGAATTCAACGCCAAGAAGCCTGCTCTTCGTTTCAACAAAGTGGTGGTAAACGGCCTTAACGCCGACCAGGCGCTTGCCGTAAAAAGAGAATTCCAATTGAACGACGAGATTTTTTCCTACAACGATTGCAAGAAAGCCTATTTCCGTGTGCTTTCGGGAAATAGTGTCGCATCGCTCCTCCCCCACGCAGTGTACAACGAAGCCGACAGCCTCTACACCCTGCACCTCGACGCTGAACTCAACCCTGCCATCAACCTGAAGATAGGCGGTAGCGTTTCAACAAAAATATCGAACCAGATATACTTCGGCGTGCATTACCGCAATATGAACCGTTTCTCAAAAGAGTATATGCTCGACGGACAGCTCGGAAAGGTCTACAACAATATACAATTGAGTAACCGCACCGACTTTTCGAGCCGCCTCCCCGTGTCGTTCAAGTTCATAGTCTCCTATTCCACCATCGACTATTACAACATGAAATACCTCTTCTCGCAAGAGAATTCAATCGCCCTTAACCACGAACGCGAGGCATTTGCAAAAATCAAAATATCACTCCCGTTCCTAATGCGCAAAAAAACCGAAATTGGAATAGGAGCAGCCGAAATTACCGACGAATATATGCCCACCAGCATACTCGACCTCGACAACCCACGTTTCGACAAGAACAAGACAAGAGCCTTCGGGATGTTTGTAAACCTCAAGGGCAACACACTCGACCACATGGCCTTCCCCACAGAGGGCTCATACGAAATGCTCTCCACACAATGTTACACGGGCAAAGAAATTTTCAAGAGCAGCGAAATGGGCGTAAAGAAAGAGGAGAAAAAGTCGTGGTTGCAAATAAACTATGTGCGTAACGACATTTTCAAAATGTCGCGCCACTTCTCGCTTGGAACATACATACAGGCCTACTACTCCACCCGTGGGCTTTCCAACACCTATCAGGCAACAATGATGCAGGCCGGTGTCTTTGCACCCACAATGAACAGCCTTTTCAATTACGACCCGCGTTTCCGTTCCAATAAATTTGTGGGCGCAGGCATTATACCTATTATAAGACTGAGCGGCTTCATACAGCTGCGCCCAAGTATCTATGTGTTCTCGCCCTACCGCAAAATAGAAGAAAACCCCGACGGAACCGCCTATTACAACAAGAAAAAATTCAGTACAATGGAATATTTCACCGAGCTTAATGTCGTGGGCAATATATCTACAGTTAGCATCAGCGGCTTTGTAAACTACTACGGAGCGCACACAAACGGCATAAATGTTGGCCTCAGACTGGGTTGGTTTATGTTTAATGAGAGATTTTTCGATTAAAATGATATTTTTTTGAAAAAAAAGTTCTAAATGTTTTGCAGGTTAAAATAATTGTAGTACTTTTGCAATGTCAAAAAACGACACGGTCTCGTAGCTCAACTGAATAGAGCATCTGACTACGGATCAGAAGGTTACAGGTTTGAATCCTGTCGGGATCACAAGGAGCTTCAAATGAAGCTCCTTTTCTTTTTTTTCACTCTACGGGGTTCAATAGGACCAACGTAAAATTCTGGGATCAACTCCAAAAGTTGAGGGGTAAAATATATAGCTGGTGCCCCAATTATGTTTTTACGAATTTGCCTTCATATTTTAGCGATAAGCATTGAATCTTTTAATAAATGCGCGCTTTAATTTCTCGGTGTCTCATTCAATTTTTAACGGTGCCGGATTAAAAAATTACTCTTGCAATGGTTAATCACAGCGGGAGTAATCTCCTAAAAACGGCACTGTATGAGCGTGAGTTGTTGTTAGCGGCAAACGAGGAAAAAGAACGGAGCTTGTTTGAGCGTTGGGAAAGCAGCGTTGCACGGTAAACGTGCACAGCGAGTTGCTCCGTTCCCGAATTTGCCGCGTAAAGACAACAACGGCGAAAACAAAGCGACCGGAACGCAAAGCTTTGTTTGAATCGCGAATCTCTGTGCCGGCGCTTTGGTTCTTTCGCGTGACGAAAGAACATAAAAGAAACTCAATTAATTGAGAGAATAGCCGCAAAATAGCACCGAGGAGTTTATAGAATGTACATTCACTCCCCTCCGTCACAGCACTACGTTTGTGACACCTCCCCTCTGTAAACAGAGTGGCGGAGTTAAGAAATCACTATTGCAATGGAAAACCACAGCAAGAGTAATCCCCTAAAAACGGCACTGTATGAGCGTGAGTTGTTGTTAGCGACAAACGAGGAAAAAGAACGGGGAATGTTTGAGCGTTGGGAAAGCAGCGTTGCACGGTAAACGTGTACAGCGAGTTGCCCCGTTCCCGAATTTGCCGCGTAAAGACAACAACGGCGAAAACAAAGCGACCGGAACGCAAAGCTTTGTTTGAATCGCGAATTCTGTGCCGAGCTCTTTGCTTCTTTCTGTCGCACAGAAAGAAGAACAAAAAGAATACTTAATTGAGAGAATAGCCGCAAAATAACACCGAGAACTTTATAGTAAGCAGCTCCCACGCCACCATGAAACAAAACACTACCCTCACCCTTGCTTGCGAGCAACAAGCAACGAACGCAAATAGCCGGCCTTGTAAAAATTAAGCAAAGAAACAGAAGGGCGCGAGCCACACAAATTACGCAGCAACAGCGGGCGTAAAACGCTGTAAACAAACGACAAAAGCCACCCCAAACGCAAGCGCTCAACCCTATTGACAAAGCCCGAAATGCGCACAAGCGGGGCAAGCGCCTCATAGTGGGCGGCAAGGGTGCGCAGCGCCTCTTCGTTCTTTTTCACATAAAGGGCATTGGGCTCTATATCGACATTCAGCATAGGGTTATCCACGTGCAACACGGGCACACCACGGCGACGCAATTCATTGCCGAAGAGGTTGTCCTCGAAGCCATAATGGCGTATTTTTTCGTCGAAACGCACGGCTGCGAAACTCTCCCTGTCTATTAAAAAATTGAAGGAGCGGAAATTGGTGTAAGGGTGAGCGTTACGCCACTCACGTGTGAGCCGCTGTTCGGTTTTTTTCTCGTAACGCCAGCGAAGCGACACTGCAGGCGAGGGGAGCTGTGCGGGGTGCACAATTCCACCACAGAGCACGCCTGTGGGCTGCTGCGCAAGCGCCGCAAGGTAATTACCAAGGAAAGCGGAAGAGGCGGGCAGGCCGTCGCTATCCAAAAAGAGAAGGTGGGTACCGCGGCTGCGGCTGAAAAGGCGGTTGCGCGCCGCCGAACGGCCTACATTTTCCCCGAATTCCCAATACTCGGCACACGGCATTGAGTTTATTGCGCGGTTGGCGGCAAGAACATCGGCACGGGTGGAACCGTCGTCGGCTACAATAATTTCGTATTGCAGCGCGGGCAGGCGGCTCGCCTGCTCCACTAGAGCGGCTACCAGCGGGGCGCAGATGTAGTTATGTGTGGGTATGAGTATCGAAAGGAACATTGCTGCTTTGTTTACACTGCGAAGATAGCTATTTTGCGAGGGGAAACAAAAAAGTGGGGCACGCTTTTTGCGTGCCCCACCCTTTCTTTTGTATTTCGAAGGAAACAGATTATCCGCCGAAGTTGTCGTACATAATTGATTTCTCCTCAACGCCAAGGTCAACAAGCATATTTACAACTGCCTTTGACATAGGTCCGGGACCACACATATAGTACTCGATATCCTCGGGTGCCTCGTGGTCTTTCAAATATGTCTCGTAGATTACCTGGTGTACGAAGCCCGGAGTGTATTTTACGCCGGCTGCATCGGCAGCGGGGTCGGGACGGTCGAGCGCAAGGTGGAAGGTGAAGTTGGGGAACTCTTTTTCGAGCTGCAAGAAGTCCTCCAAATAGAACACCTCGTTAAGCGCACGCGCACCGTAGAAGTAGGTCATTGTACGGTCGGTTGTCTTCAAGGTCTTTGTCATGTGCATAATCTGTGCACGCAAGGGAGCCATACCGGCACCACCACCTACCCACATCATCTCTTTCTTTGAGTCGAAAATGGGGTGGAAATCGCCGTAAGGGCCACTCATTATAACCTTGTCACCGGGTTTAAGGGTGAAGATGTACGATGATGCTATACCGCAAGGTACATCCATAAAGCCTGAACGGTCGGCCTTGAAGGGAGGTGTCGCAATGCGCACGGTGAGCATAATGCGGTCGCCCTCGGCGGGATAGTTGGCCATTGAGTAGGCGCGGATGGTCTCTTCGGTATTCTTGCACTTGAGGCCGAGAAGACCGAATTTCTCCCAAGCGGGAAGATACTCGTCGCCAATGAGGCTCTTGTCGATATCCTTGTCGTATGTCATATCGTATGTAGGAATCTTAATCTGCGCATAAGAACCGGGAACAAAGTCCATGTGCTCACCGGGAGGCAACGCAACGATGAACTCTTTGATGAAGGTTGCCACGTTCTTGTTAGAGATAACCTCGCACTCCCACTCTTTAACACCCATTACCGACTCGGGCACCTTAATGGCAAGGTCGTTCTTGACCTTAACCTGGCAACCCAGACGCCAGTGGGCCTGCTGCTCCTTGCGTGAGAAGTGACCGGTCTCGGAGGGGAGGATTTCGCCACCGCCCTCAAGAACCTGTACCTTACACTGTCCGCAAGAACCTTTACCACCACAAGCCGAGGGGAGGAAAATGCCGTTCTCGGCCATTGTACCCAGGAGGGTGCCACCGGCTGCAACTTCAACCTCGCTCTCGCCATTGATTTTAACCTTGACATTTCCCGAGGGCAACAAATATTTTTTTGCCACCAGCAGGATAATCACCAACAAAAGGATGATTACAAGGAATACTGCTATACTTGCTAATACCAATTGTATATCCATAGTTATTCAATATTACATTTTAATACCCGAGAAGCACATAAACGCCATAGCCATGAGACCCACGGTGATGAAAGCAATACCAAGGCCACGCAAGGGTTTGGGGATGTTGCAGTACTCCATTTTCTCACGAACGGCTGCAAAGAGCACAATTGCTACCATCCAGCCAAAGCCCGAACCGATTGCAAAGGCTACCGAATCCCAGAAATTGAGAATTGCCTGGGGGTTGTTGGCTTCCATACCGATGCGCTGCTGCATAAAGAGTGAACCACCCATGATGGCACAGTTTACAGCGATAAGGGGAAGGAAGATACCGAGCTGGCTGTACAACGCGGGGGCAAAGCGCTCCACAATCATTTCGACCAACTGCACAATACCTGCAATAACGGCAATGAAGAGGATGAATGCAAGGAAGCTCAAATCGACGCCCTCGAGAATTGCACCGTTGGCAAGTACTTTTGTCTGCAACAGGTAGTTCACGGGGAGGGTGATAGTCTGCACAAATATAACGGCTACACCGAGGCCGATAGCTGTCTTCACGCTCTTAGATACAGCCAAATATGAACACATACCCAAGAAGAAGGCAAATACCATATTGTCCACGAATATCGAACGGACAATCAAACTAAAAAAATGTTCCATAATCTATTCTTCTGTATCTAAATTATTATTCTTGCAAACTCTTGTCTTTTGCTCTCTGAACCCAGATGATGATGGCAATGAGGAAGAATGCCATAGGTGCCATGAGCATAAGACCGTTGTTAATGTATCCTGCCTCGTAAGCGCATTGGGGTATTACGGGGATATCGAGCAATGTACCCGAACCGAATATCTCGCGCACGATGGCAACCATAATAAGAATCATTGCGTAACCGAGACCGTTACCGATACCGTCGAGGAACGAGGGCCAGGGCTTGTTCTGCATTGCAAAGGCCTCCAAACGTCCCATGAGGATACAGTTGGTGATGATGAGTCCCACGTATACCGAGAGCTGAACACTTACATCGTAGGCAAAGGCCTTGAGCACCTCGCTCACAAGGGTTACAAGCGCAGCTACTACCACAAGCTGAATGATGATGCGGATGCGGCTGGGGATGGTGTTACGGATGAGTGAAATGATAACGTTGGCCATAGCAACAATGATTGTTACAGAAAGGCCCATTACAATTGCAGGAGCCAATTTGCTTGTAACAGCAAGTGCCGAACAGATACCGAGCACCTGGATGGTTACAGGGTTCTCCTTTAAGAGGGGCGTTTGAAGCGCCTCAATGTTTTTCTTTGAAAATAGTCCCATAGTTATTTTTCCTCTGTTACTGCCTCCTGAACAGGCTCTTGTTCTACAATGGGTGTTGCGGGCTGTTGCAATGCTACGAGATAGGCCTTGTAGCTGTTCATTGTGTTCTGCAACATATCGTTCACACCGTTACAGGTGATGGTTGCGCCTGAGATTGCGTTAACCTCGCTGTCCTCGTTTGCCACCTTCTTTGTTACACCGAGTGCCACTGCGCCGTCGGCAATGATGCTCTTGCCGGGGAAACGGCTCTGGAACTTATCACTGGCAATTTCGGCACCAAGACCGGGGGTCTCGCTGGCGTGTGAGAAATAGGTTCCGTAGATGGTGTTACCGTCGCTGTTAACAGCTACATAACCCCAGATACCGCCCCAGAGGCCGTTACCTGTCATAGGGATAACGTATTTTTTCTCACCTTCAATTTCGGCTACGTAGAGGGGGAGGTTACTGTCGTTGATTGCATCGTTGGCAACATCGAAGCCACCGTTTTCCTTTACTGTCGCACCTGCGTTGTCTATAATAAGGTCGCTCTTGATTACTTTGTCGTACTCGGCTGCTGCGTCGGCAACGTTCTTGATGTTGAGTGACGAAAGTATCTGTTTTTTCTTGTCGAGACGGATGTTCTCCTCCTGCAAGGGACGGAGTGACGATGAAACGCCGGCCAAAAGGAAAGCTACGATTACAACTACCACCGATGCGTAGATGATTGCATAAGAGTCGCTGCCGGTGTTGAAACCTTTCTTTGCCTTTTTCTCGTTCTTTGCACCGCCTACCTGCTCGAACTCCGATGCAGCGGCTTTACAAAGGGGGCAAACTGCGGGTGCCGCGTCGCCCTCGTGTGTGTATCCGCACACTTTACATACATATTTATTTGCTGCCATATCTCATTAGTTCTTTTTGGTTAGACGTTTGGCGCGTGCCTTTACATTTGACTGAACTACGCAATAATCGATGAAGGGCGCTGTTACGTTCATAAGAAGGATGGCAAGCATCATACCCTCGGGGTAACCGGGGTTGAAGACGCGGATGAGGATTGCCATTGCGCCGATTCCGAAGCCGTAGATGTATTTACCTGTCTCGGTGCGGGCTGCTGTAACGGGGTCGGTAGCCATGAAGACTGCTCCGAAGCAGAAACCGCCGAGAAGGAGATGTGTGTAGAAGGGCTGCTGCAATGCGGGGTTCTCGGGTACAAGACCTGTGAAGAGAAGAATCATTGCGATACCGCCTACGAACACGCTTGCCATAATCTTCCAGCTGGCAACGCCTGTCCACAAGAGGAGAGCGGCACCAAGGGCGATGGCAATGACGCTTGTCTCACCAATTGAACCGGGCATAAGACCGCTTATCATATCGCAAAGCGAGAGCTGAGCGCCTGTTGCACCAAGGATTTCCTGGCCGGAGTTCATGAACTGAAGCGCTGTTGCGCAGGTGTAACCGTCGGGAAGGTCGTAGCCGAGACCGAAGATTGAGTCGGTGGCTACCCATACATTCTCACCCGAGATTACCGAGGGATAGGCGAAGAAGATGAACGCACGGGCAATGAGTGCCACGTTTACAATGTTCATACCTGTACCACCGAATACCTCTTTTGCAAAGATTACCGAGAAGGCTGTTGCTACTGCAAGCACCCAAAGGGGGCAGCCTGCGGGAACGATCATAGGGATGAGGATACCCGAAACGAGGAAGCCCTCGTGAATCTCCTCGTTCTTCCACTGTGCTACGGTGAACTCGATTCCCAAACCTACGAGGTAGGCTACGATGATTTTGGGGAGAGTGATGGCAAGACCGAAGAGGAACATTTGCAACATTGATGTCTCGGCGAGTTTACCTGCTGCAAGTGCATTCTGGTAACCCAAGTTATACATTCCGAACAAGAGTGCCGGAAGAAGTGCAATAACTACAAGCGACATAATGCGCTTGCTGTCTATCGCATCGTGAATGTTAACACCGCTTTTCGATGTATCGTTGGGCACGAAAAGGAAAGTCTCCATTCCGTCGAATACCGAACGGAAAGCTTGCAGCTTGCCGCCCTTCTCGAAATTGGGCTTAATCTTATCAAGATAGTTTCTCAAAAATTTCATAAGATGTGTTTTTTTGTTTGCTTTATTTGTTAGCACCGCCCGCGGGGTGTTGCGGGGCGATTATCCGTATCAGCACATTTCGGCACGGAGCTTGTCCAAGCCCTCACGCACGATGCGTTGCAATTCAAGTTTCGATGAGTCGACAAACTCGCAGAGTGCAAAGTCCTCGGGCGCAACCTCGTAGATACCAAGCTCTTCCATCTTGTCGATATTACCGGTGATGATGGCTTTGATGAGGTATTCGGGGTAGATGTCCATGGGGAATACTTTGCCGTACTCGTTTGACATGATCATATGGCGCTCGCCACCCTTGATGCGGGCATCGATGGTGTATTTGCGCTTGGGGGTGAGCCAGCTGAAATAGCTGCGGCTGGTGCTGAACATTGAGAAACGGGGTGCTATCCAACCGAATGCTTCGTCGCCGCCCATAATTTCGGGGATTACGGTTATTTCGGTTGAGAACGCGCCAAGGAAGCCGTCGATTGTTGTGGGCTTGCCGGTGAGCACGTTGCCGTCGATTACGCGCAAGGGGTTCTCGTTGTTCAAGCGGCCTGCAACGAGGTTGCTTATCTGTGCACCGAGAATTACTTTGCTGTAAGAGGGATTCTTGACCTCGCTACCTGCAAGTGCAATGGTACGTGTGAAATCGACTTTTCCCTTGTTGAAGAGACGACCGATGAAGATTACCTCCTCGGCACCGATGGTCCACACAATCTCGCCCTTGTTTACGGGAGCGACGTGGTTGATCTGTACACCTACGTTACCTGCGGGGTGAGGACCTTTGAAGATTGTGGTTGTCACGTTCTTTGCAACGCTCAACGCAGCAGCCTTCTGGCTTGCCGATACTCCCAAGTATACGGGTGCGATGCGGGAAAGTGCATCGAGACCTGTCTGGAAGTCTTCTTCGTTGCCTTTGAGTGCAACCTCAAAGTCCACTGCCAAGGGTTTCGAGTCGAATGCCGACACGAAGATGGCACGGGGTGAATCACTGGGGCTGGCAATTACATCGTAGGGGCGCTGGCGCATAAATGCAAAGATACCGGCTTTCAACAGGTCGGCCTTTACTTCCTGGGCCGAAAGCGAAAGAACATCTTTTGCCTTGTACTCCACCGACTCGAACTTGCCGTCCGACTCTACTACGACGCTGAGTACGCGTCTTCTCTCACCGCGGTTAACCGCTGCAACAGTTCCGCTAACGGGCGAAACGAATTGCATTTCAGGACAATTCTTATCAACGAACAAAGGCTCGCCTGCCTTCACGCTATCACCTGCCTTAACTACCACCTTGGGAGTTACGCGTGTGAAATCGGCCGGCTGCAAAGCATAGAGCTTAGCATCGGCAACTGTTGTGAATTCTGCAACGGGAGCACCTTTGAGATTGATATCCAATCCTTTACAAATTTTTACGACTCTGTGCATATAAATTGAGTTACGTTAGTACATTATACGCCACAAATTTACAGTTTTTTTCTGTATTTATAAACTTTTTAATACAAAATAACGTGTACAAACTATTTTTACAACAAGAAAAAGCTGTGGCAGGCAACTATTTGAAAGAGAGCAGCCACACCACTCCACCGGCAAAAAAAATGAGAGGATGCCTCACGGCATCCTCTCACATCTATTAAGTAAGTA
The DNA here is from genome assembly GCA_045636125.1 of Bacteroidaceae bacterium. Taxonomy (GTDB): domain Bacteria; phylum Bacteroidota; class Bacteroidia; order Bacteroidales; family Bacteroidaceae; genus HGM04593. The sequence goes on along the minus strand of JAZTWX010000001.1, from coordinate 7,742 downwards.
ATTTTTTATTCAGCAACGGCTGTAGTAGCGGGCTCTTCAGTTGCTACTGCTGTCTCCTCTACAACGGGGGCATCAGCCTTCTTTGTAGAACGGCGACGGCGTGTCTTCTTAGCGGGAGCCTTAGCCATATTCTCATTGTAGTCAACGAGCTCGATGAAGCACATCTCGGCTGCGTCACCAGGACGTGTACCAAGCTTGATGATGCGTGTGTAGCCACCGGGGCGCTCGGCAACCTTTACAGCAATCTCCTTGAAGAGTTCTGTAACGGCCTCCTTGCTCTGCAAGTAGCTGAACACTACGCGACGAGAATTGGTTGTGTCGTCTTTTGACTTTGTGATAAGGGGCTCAAGGAACTTTTTGAGTTCTTTTGCCTTGGGGAGGGTCGTAGTGATTCTTTTGTGCATGATCAACGAGATAGCCATATTTGAAAGCATAGCTTTTCTGTGAGATGCAGTACGGCCCAGGTGGTTAAAAGATTTTTTATGTCTCATAATTATTCTTTGTCTAATTTATATTTTGAAATATCGGTTCCAAACGAAAGATTCAGACTCTCGAGCAAATCATCAAGCTCAGTGAGCGATTTCTTACCGAAGTTACGGAATTTGAGAAGGTCGGTCTTGTTGTACTGTACAAGCTGACCGAGGGTCTCTACATCGGCTGCCTTCAAGCAGTTGAGTGCACGAACTGAAAGGTTCATATCAACCAACTTGGTCTTGAGCAACTGACGCATATGCAATACTTCCTCGTCGAACTCTTCATTGCCGTCGATGTCTGCCGATTCGATAGCGATCTTCTCGTCAGAGAACAACATGAAGTGGTAGATAAGGATTTTTGCGGCCTCTTTCAAAGCCTCCTTCGGGTGTATAGAACCATCGGTTGTAATTTCAATTACCAAGCAATCGTAGTCGGTCTTCTGCTCTACGCGGAAGGGCTCACGACGGTAATTTACGTTTACAATAGGAGTGTATATCGAGTCGATTGGAATCATCATAGGATCGGTGCAATACTCACGATTCTCATCCGAGGGCACGTAACCGCGACCCTTGTTGATGCTGATTTCAATCTGCATTTTAGCCGATGAGTCTAAATGGCAAATGACTAACTCGGGATTTAACACTTCAAATCCGGTTAAATACTTACCTATTTCGCCAGCGGTAAATACCTCTGTGTTCTCTACATTGATTGAGACAGTTTCGGTTTCGAACTCCTCAACAATTCTTTTGAAACGTACCTGTTTGAGGTTGAGGATAATGTTGGTAACATCTTCCTTCACACCGGGAACTGTGGCAAACTCGTGCTCCACACCTGCAATCTTTATGGTGTTGATTGCAAAACCCTCCAATGAAGAGAGAAGGATGCGGCGCAATGCGTTACCTACGGTTGTTGCAAAACCGGGTTCCAAGGGACGAAACTCGAACTTTCCATAAAAGTCGTTTGCCTCCAACATTACAACCTTTTCAGGTTTTTGAAATGTTAATATCGCCATTACTTAGTATTAATTTTTGCTGTACAACTCAACGATTAACTGCTCCTTGATATTCTCGGGGATCTCTGAACGCTCGGGCATGTTCAAGAACTTACCTGCCATTGAAGACTGGTCCCACTCCAACCAAGGATACTTGCTGTGGTTGAGACCTGCCAATGAGTTCTGGATAACCTCGAGAGATTTAGAACGCTCGCGAACACCTACGATCTGACCTGCTTTGATGATGCGTGAAGCAACGTTACAAACCTTACCGCCAACAACGATGTGGCAGTGGCTTACCAACTGACGTGCAGCTGCACGGGTGGGAGCAATGCCCAAACGATAAACGATATTGTCCAAACGAGACTCCAACAACTGCAAAAGCACCTCACCGGTGATACCGGGAGCTGAATCGGCTTTGTCGAATGTGTTACGGAACTGACGCTCCAATACTCCGTAAGTGTACTTTGCTTTCTGCTTCTCGGCCAACATCACGCCGTACTCCGATGTCTTGCGACGACGGTTGTTTCCGTGCATACCGGGAGCATAGTTTTTCTTAGAAAGCACTTTGTCGGCACCGAAGATGGGCTCACCGAAACGACGTGCAATCTTGCTTTTAGGTCCTGTATATCTTGCCATTGTAATTTCTTGTTAAAATGATTATACTCTTCTTCTCTTGGGAGGACGGCAGCCGTTGTGGGGCAGCGGTGTTACGTCAATGATCTCTGTAACCTCGATACCTGCACCGTGTACAGTGCGGATTGCTGATTCACGACCGTTACCGGGTCCTTTTACATATGCTTTTACTTTGCGCAAGCCCAAGTCGAATGCGATCTTAGAGCAAGCCTCTGCTGCCATCTGAGCAGCGTAGGGAGTGTTCTTCTTAGAACCTCTGAAGCCCATCTTTCCTGCAGACGACCAAGAGATAACCTGGCCCTCGTCATTAGTAAGGCAAACAATGATATTGTTAAATGACGAATGAACGTGAAGCTGACCGTTGGCTCCTACCTTCACATTTCTTTTCTTTGTTGCAACTGTTTTCTTTGCCATATTTACTTACTTATTATTTTGTAGCTTTTTTCTTGTTAGCAACCGTCTTCTTGCGACCCTTACGTGTACGAGCGTTGTTCTTTGTGCTCTGGCCACGAACGGGCAAACCGTTACGGTGACGAATGCCACGATAGCAACCAATATCCATCAATCGTTTGATGTTCAACTGAATTTCTGAACGAAGGTCACCTTCTACCTTAAACTCTGCACCAATAATCTCACGAACTTTTGCAGCCATATCATCGGTCCACTCCTGAACCTTCATGTTTCTGTCTACACCAGCTTTATCGAGGATTTTGGCTGCACTGCTGCGTCCGATACCATAAATGTATGTCAACGCAATCTCACCTCTCTTGTTCTGAGGGATGTCTACACCAACTATTCTTATAGCCATATACGAATATATTATTAATTACTACTTTAATTACCCCTGACGCAGTTTGAACTTGGGATTCTTCTTGTTAATCAAATACAAACGACCGTTTCTGCGAACGATTTTGCAGTCGGGAGTGCGTTTCTTAATAGATGCTTTAACTTTCATATTATATTGTTTTTTATTTATATCGGAATACGATTCTTCCTTTGGTTAAATCATAGGGAGACATTTCTATTCTCACTTTGTCACCGGGCAGAATTTTAATGTAGTGCATTCTCATCTTACCTGAGATGTGCGCAATCACTTCGTGACCATTCTGCAATTCTACGCGGAACATTGCGTTAGACAACGCCTCTACAATTGTACCGTCTTGTTCAATAGCGCTTTGTTTAGCCATATCAATATCCTTTTTTTCTTAAAACCTCTTCAACAAATTCAAAAGAGGAGAGTATGTCTGCTCCGTTCTTTCCTACTGCTACGGTGTGTTCGAAATGCGCTGCGTTCTTGCGATCGCGGGTGCGCACTGTCCAACCGTCGCGCTCCATAAATATCTGGCGTTTCCCAAGTGTTATCATAGGCTCAATGGCGAGGCACATTCCCTGACGCAACTGCAAGCCGTTTCCTCGACGCCCGTAGTTGGGCACCTCAGGAGCTTCGTGCATTTCGCGGCCTATGCCGTGTCCCACAAATTCACGTACAACTCCGAAACCGTTCTGTTCGCAATGAGTCTGCACTGCATTGCCTATGTCTCCGAGGCGTTTACCGTGAACTGCCTGTTCAATACCTTTATAGAGCGACTCCTTTGTCACCTGCAACAATTTCTTTGTTGCTTCGTCGACCTCGCCTACACAGAAAGTGTAGCACGAATCGCCACAAAAACCGTTCAAGCGGGTACCACAATCGACCGATATTATATCGCCCTCCTTCAAGGGGATGTCGTTGGGTATTCCGTGAACCACAACATCGTTTACCGATGCACAGATGGAGCCCGGAAAGGGAGTGCCCTCGTAGTTGGGATAGCCCTTGAACGTGGGTATTGCTCCGTTGTCGCGGATGAACTCCTCGGCTACTCTGTCGAGTTGCGCGGTTGTTACACCCGGCTCAATTATTTTAGCAACTTCGGCAAGCGTTCTACCCACGAGCAGATTGGCCTGCCGAAGTAACTCAATTTCGTCTGATGTTTTAAGAAATATCATTCTTAGCTCTACAAATTAACCTATACGACCTTTGATGCGGCCCGAGCTGAGCAAGCCATCATAGTGTCTCATGAGGAGATAGCTCTCTACCTGCTGCAGTGTGTCGAGGACAACACCTACAAGGATGAGGAGCGATGTTCCTCCAAAGAATGATGCAAACTCCTGCTGAACTCCGAATATTCCTGCAAATGCGGGCAATATTGCTATCGCTGCAAGGAATAATGAGCCGGGAAGGGTCAGGCGCGACATAATCGTATCAATATATTCTGCGGTGGGCTTGCCGGGTTTGATACCGGGGATGAAACCGTTATTGCGTTTCATATCATCGGCCATCTGCATAGGATTAATGGTAATCGCTGTGTAGAAATAGGTGAACAATATGATGAGCAACGCAAATATGAGGTTATACAACCAACCTGTTGTATCCTGTAACAACTGCACGAATGCAGAGGGCTCAGAGTCGGCACCGTAACGCATAAATGCCAAGGGGATGAACATAATTGCCTGAGCAAAGATGATGGGCATCACATTAGCTGCGTTAACCTTGAGGGGCAGGTACTGACGTGCGCCGCTGAAAGAGGCACCGCCTGCCGCCTGCTTGGCATACTGCACAGGCACCTTGCGGGTACCGCGCAACAATGCAACTCCGGCACATATTACAAAGAACAGGAATACCACCTCGAAGAGGAACATTATGATACCGCCACCTGTCGCAGCACTCATTCTGGAGGTGAACTCCTGAATGAAAGCCTGCGGCAAACGTGCGATAATACCTATCATAATTATGAGTGATACACCGTTACCGATACCCTTGTCGGTGATACGCTCGCCCAACCATAGAACGAACATACTACCTGCCGCAAGGATAATGGTAGAGGTAATCATAAATGCGTTCCAGTCAATCGAACTGCTCAAGGCCGCACCTGCAGTGTAACGCAGGTTGAGGAGATATGAGGGACCTTGGATAAGAAGAATCAGCACAGTCAAATAACGTGTGTACTGGTTAATCTTGCGACGGCCGCTCTCACCCTCGCGCTGCAACTTCTGGAAATAAGGTACAGCGATAGCCAAAAGCTGAATTACGATTGAAGCCGAGATGTAGGGCATAATACCCAGGGCAAAGATAGATGCATTTGAGAATGCACCACCCGAGAACATATCCAGCAGAGACATCAAACCACCACTTGTTTGTTCTTGTAAACGTGTGAGCATAGCGGGATCGATACCAGGAAGCACCACGTACGAACCAAATCTGTAAATGGCGACCAAAAGCAATGTAATGCCAATGCGCACTCGCAGATCCTCTATCTTCCAGATATTTTTGATAGTCTGGATGAACTTACGGTTTGATTGTTTATTTGCCATCTCTTAAAGCTTTACTACTGTTCCACCTACTGCCTCGATAGCCTCGATAGCTTTCTGTGAGAAAGCGTGAGCCTCTACGGTCAATTTTGCTGTCAAAGTACCATTAGCAAGAATCTTCACAAGCTGTGTAGATGAGATGAAACCTGCAGCTACCAAAACCTCAATGTTGATAGTCTCCAAAGACTTGTTCTCTGCAAGAGCCTGGAGAGTAGCAAGGTTGATAGCTTTGTACTCTACGCGATTGATGTTTTTGAAGCCGAACTTGGGAACACGACGCTGCAAAGGCATCTGACCACCCTCGAAACCAATCTTCTTAGAGTAGCCCGAACGTGACTTGGCACCTTTGTGACCGCGGGTTGAGGTACCACCTCTACCCGAACCGGTTCCACGTCCAATTCTTTTGCGAGCCTTGACAGAGCCTTCGGCAGGCTTCAAGTTATTTAATTTCATAGCCAAATCTTTTTTTAATTAATTACTCTTCAACAATGGCAACCAAATGCTGAACTTTCTTTACCATTCCACGGATTGAAGCGTTATCGGGACGCTCAACAACCTTATTCATCTTTGTAAGGCCAAGCGGATCGAGTGTGAGCTTCTGAGTCTTAGGAGCACCAATGCGGCTCTTAACTTGTTTAATTTTAATTGTAGCCATTATTTATCCTCCTTATCCGTTAAATACTTTACTCATGCTAATACCTCTGTTCTGAGCAACCATACGCGCGTCGCGCATCTCGCTCAAAGCTGCGATTGTAGCCTTAACAAGGTTGTGGGGGTTAGAAGAACCCTTTGACTTGGCAAGTACGTCGGTGATACCAACACTCTCCAAAACGGCACGCATCGCGCCACCGGCAACCACTCCTGTACCGTGTGATGCAGGCTTGATGAAAACCTCAGCACCACCGAAACGAGCTGACTGCTCGTGGGGAACAGTACCTTTGAGAACGGGTACGCGAACCAGATTCTTCTTTGCGGCCTCTACACCTTTAGCAATGGCAGCTGTAACCTCGCTGGCTTTACCAAGACCGTAGCCGATGATACCATTCTCGTTACCAACAACAACGATTGCTGAGAAACTGAATGTACGACCACCCTTGGTAACCTTGGTTACACGGTTGATAGCAACCAATCTATCTTTCAATTCTACGTCGTTTGCGACTTTTACTCTATTATTAATTGCCATAGTTCAATTAGAATTTAAGACCACCATTACGTGCAGCATCAGCTACCTCTTTAACTCTACCATGGTAAAGATAACCGTTACGGTCGAAGACTACGGTTGTGATACCTGCCTCCTGAGCCTTCTTAGCGATCAACTCACCTACTTTTGCAGCCTGCTCTTTCTTGGGCATAGCCTCAAGACCGAGAGAAGATGCAGCAGCCAATGTACGGCCTGTCTGGTCATTAATTATCTGAACATAGATTTGCTTGTTGCTGCGGAACACGCTCATACGAGGGCGCTCGGCAACACCTGAAATCTTGTTGCGCACTCTATATTTAATCTTGGTACGTCTTTCTATTTTTGTTGTCATATACTTACGATTTTACTGAATTATTTTGCACCAGCCGACTTACCAGACTTGCGACGAATAATCTCGCCAACAAACTTAACACCTTTACCCTTGTAAGGCTCAGGCTTGCGGAATGAGCGGATTTTTGCACAAATCATACCAAGCAACTCTTTGTTGCAAGACTCCAAAATGATAAGAGGGTTCTTATTTCTCTCAGATTTAGTCTCAATCTTAACCTCTGCAGGGAACTGCATGTAGATAGGGTGAGTAAAACCAAGTAACAACTCAATGGCGTTGTTGGGTTTGTCGTTGACACGGTAACCTACACCAACAAGCTCAAGCTCTTTCTTGAAACCGGTAGAAACACCGATAACCATATTGTTGATGAGCGCTCTGTACAAGCCGTGGAAAGCGTGCTGCTGCTTTGTAGCCTCGTCGTATTTCTCAACATCGGCATACTTAACTGTTACAACACCATCCTCAACTACAACTGCGATAGAAGCGTCGATAGCCTGTGAAAGCTCACCTTTAGGACCTTTTACAGTAACTACGTTGTCGTTACTTACAGTAACTGTCACGTTAGCGGGAATACTAATAGGTAATTTACCAATTCTAGACATTGCTCAATCCTCCTCTATTAGTAGACATAGCAGAGAACCTCACCACCGATTTTCTCAGCAGCAGCCTCTTTGTCTGTCATTACACCTTTGGATGTCGACAAAATAGCGATACCCAATCCATTAATCACTCTGGGCATATCTTTGTATCCCGTATAACGGCGC